>NZ_CP108847.1:0-487309 GCF_045207325.1 Streptomyces sp. NBC_00846
GCGGCAAGCCGCTGCATAGAGTGCGAATTGCGCAAGCGCACTTCGAATTCCCCGCAAGCGGGGGAATGAATTCCGTAAACGGAATTCTGAAAGGGCGTCAATTCGCGCAAGCGCGATTCAGGGAGTCTCGCAAGCGAGACTCCTTGGGCTGGCTACGGGGTGAGGGTGCATCACGTGCGGGCCTGTGTAGCGACTGGGAATCCCAGCTGTCCCCCGCAACGAGGGTGACGGACCGTCGGTCTGATCGAGTGCCGGCCCACCGTAGTGACGGGCTCCGCTTGCGCTCCACCCGAACCACTCCCCCACCCTCGAAACCGGCCGCTCACGTTCACCAACACCTCGTCAGCATACAGGACAACCGGTTGTTTCGGGGTAAGATTCGGCCATGTATCACTCTGATGGTGAAAGTTGGGGCACGAGTGATGCATCACGTGTCATGACTGTGTACCGTATGGGACCAGACACCACATCCCCCGGGCCATACCATCGCGTCGGGATTCCCTTTCTGATTGCGCGCCACATTCCGAAAGAAGGAGCATTTCCCCGTGGTCATGATGAAAAGCGATCTGCACGCTCACCAGATTGAAACTGTTGACGCCATTAAGCGCGGCCTCGATATCCCTCCCGGAGGAATTCCGGTGAACGGCCTGCGTGGTCAGGTGATTTCCGCATGCGGCACCGGGAAGACCATCACTGCCGCTTTCGCTGCTCGCGAGATGCTGCCGAAGGGGCGCATCCTGGTGCTGGTGCCGACCCTGGATCTTCTGGCGCAGACGGTCAAGGAGTGGCACCGGGTCGGGCACAAGGGGCCGGCGGTTACGGTGTGCAGCCTCCAGGACGACCCGGAGCTGTGGAGCCTGAAGGTGCGCTCCACGACGAACCCCGTGCAGCTGGCGCTGTGGCACGGCACGGGGCCGGTCACCATCTACGCGACGTACGCCAGCCTCGGCGTCCTGGCGGAGGCGTTCAAGGGCGCCTACGGCCAGCAGCTGGCCCCGGTAGACCTCGCCGTGGTCGATGAGGCCCACAGGACAAGTGGCTCGATGGGCAAGGCGTGGGCGGACATCCACGACCAGGCCGTCATCCCGGCGCACCGCCGCCTGTACCTGACGGCCACGCCGCGGATCTGGCAGGAGCGGCCCAACTGGGAGGTCGCCGAAGGGGTCCGCGATCCGCTGCCGAAGGAGATGGCGGCGAGCATGGACGACGAACGAGTCTTCGGGCCCGTTCTCTACAAGCTCAGCTTGGCGTCGGCTGTCTCCCGCGGCTTGCTTGCGCGCTACCAGATCATCGTCCTGGAGCTCCAGGACCCGGTCGTCACCCCTGAGCGGCTGATGGGCGAGGAGCGGCGCAGCGAGGAAGTCCGCGGACAGCGGCTCGGGGCGCTCCAGGCCGCGCTCCTGCACACCATGAGCCAGCACAGCCTCCAGACGTGCATTACCTTCCACCACCGGACGATAGAGGCGCAGGCGTACGCGGAGGGTCTGGAGCGGGTGGCGGCGAAGCTGCACGCCGACCAGCCGGAGAAGTACCCCGAGCACATCTGGGCGGACTGGCTGTGCGGCGAGCACGTCCCGGAGCGCCGGCGGGAGGTCCTGGGCGGGTTCGGGTCCACGGCGCAGCGGGCTGTGCTTTCGAACTGTCGTGTCCTGGGTGAGGGTGTGGACATCAGGGCCGTGGACAGCGTCGCCCTGCTGGACCCGAAGGGCGCGCCGCACGACATCGTCCAGGCCATCGGTCGGGCGCTTCGCCAGAAGCCTGGACAAGGCAAGCTCGCCTCTCTGGTCGTGCCGGTATTTCTCCAGCCGGGAGAGAAGCCGGAGGACATGTTCACTTCGGGGTCGTATCGGCCTTTGGTGAAGGTTTTGGAAGGTCTGCGGGCTCACGATGAAGAGGCCGTCGAGTTGCTGGCTATTCCGCAGGAGCCGCAGAAGGACGTCGCGCAGCCGTCCGAGAACATTGGTGCAGCGCCCGAGGACGGTGAGGAAGAATCCCGCCTGTTGCTTCGTTTTGCGGCTCCCAGGGATCCGGTGATGGTCGCGGACTGGGTGTCCTTCAACGTGATCGACACGGAGAAGCAGGACTGGGCGCGCGGCTGGGCGTCGCTCAAGAAGTTCACCGAGCGCGAGCTTCACGCCAGAGTCCCATATGGGCACAAGGAGGGCGCGTACCCCCTTGGACAGTGGGTTGCCGAGCAGCGACGGGCCTACGGGGCGGGGCAGATGACCGGGCTTCGGGCGAAGCGGCTGGAGAAGCTGGGCATGGTCTGGAGCCTCGTGGATGAGCGGTTCCAGGAGAACCTGGAGGCCGCGAAGGCGTACTACGACCAGCACTGGACGCTGTGCGCGCCCCGGACAGCGACCGCTTTGGACCGGCCACTCGGGCAATGGCTGTCCAACCTCCGCCGCCCCGGCGCCCTGGACGAACACCCCGAATGGGAGGCGGCGCTGCGGGAGGTCGACGAGGACTGGAACCCGCAGTGGCCGGCGGACTGGCAGCGCCACTACGCCGCCGTGCGGGAGATGCTCGTGGAGGAGAGCGCGCTCGCCTACGTCGAACCCGGCGTCACCGTGCACGGCATGGACATCGGCCGATGGCTCCAGAAGCAGCGTCAGCACACCGTCTGGCAGGGGCTGATGGACGGGCAGCGTGAGCGCCTGGAGCAGCTCGGTGTCGTACCACTGCCCCCGGAGCAGAAAGCGCCCACGAAGGCGTCCAAGGGCGGCTCTGGGGCGTTCGATCGGGGTGTTGCGGCCCTGGCGCAGTACAAGGCCCGCACTGGCTCTGTGACGGTCCCGAGGGCCCACGTAGAGCAGCTGGAGGACGGCACGGAGGTCAAGCTCGGGGTATTTCTCAGTAACAGCAAGAGCAGGCGCGGGAAGCTCACCGCCGACAAGCTCCAGGCGCTCGCCGACCTCGGGCTGGAGTGGGCGGCGGCGTAGCGACGGGCGGTACAAGGTCTCCTCGGAGTGACATTGCCGGCAGCCTGCAACCGCAGCGTCTCCTGACGTGTCGTGAGCTACGAGGGCGAAGGCCGACGGCGGGCGTGCCGAGCCGACATGGATCCGATTCCGGTTCGCTGGTTCGCACCCTTTTGGCCTACTGCGCAGGTTTACGATCTGTGCAGCAGACCGTGACCGACTGTTGGTCGGACGTATAAGCATGGCTTGCTGCTGTCGGCACGAGTGAGGGGGCGCCTTGGCAACGCTGGGCCACATGAAGGAACGCACGGTCGGCTTTTACGAGGTGGTCGTCCTCAAGGATGGCGAAGCCCGACGCATCCCCGAGCTGATGGACTGGGACGGCACACTCTCGGATCTCTCACAGGCACCCGTCGCAGCCCGAACTTTCGAAGCTGATTCACAGATGGTGGGCACCATCGCCACCTACGACATGCAGGACCATCTTCTCTTGCATCGTGTGAAGGACGCCGGCGAGTGGTTGTCTGTCATGAACTTCGACACAGGATCTTTGCGCGAGCTGGAACAGTCGGCGCAGGAGGGCTACCTGGACACGTCGGTGATCTGCTTCCTGCCCTTCGGCAACGTTGTGGGGATCATGCAGGGAGGTGTGTCTGCGCCGTCGCATAAGGCGCTGGAGACGTGGCTCAACGGGATCCAGATCTTCCCTGGCAGGCAGCTGCAGATCCGCCCGGTGGTAACGCATGCAGAGGTGGAGAAACTCAAGACCGCCTCTGGCGCGAGCCGGGTAGAAGTGAAGATCATGGCCAACAAGATGGGTGCTCTGAGCAAGCGTCGCGGTGGGCTGGCCCGGACTCTCCGTGTAGCCGGGGAATCGTACGGGGAGATCAGCGTGACCATGATCATCTCTGTGCCTAAGAAGAAGGAGCTCAGGGAGCACCGCGAACATCTCCTGGCTGACCTGGAGGAGATCTCCGATGTGGTCACAGGTGCCGAGCGGGCCCGGGCCCGGCTGGTCTTCTCCGAGCCGGGCGGGCCGGAGCAGACTCGGCTCGTCGAGCTAGTAGAACACAGCATTACGGCTAAAAAACGCGTACCGGCCACAGATGGAGAAGGTAGGTCAATCCGGATCATGTCAGCGGTGGATGCCATCCTGGGAGCAGCGGCCGAACACGAGGACGTTTTGCGACTCGCAGTGGATGCCGGGGGTTCATGACCTGGGCATAGACGAGGGGGGCCTGTGGAGGTACGCGACACCATCGCGGATCGGTGGGCAGAACATCTTTGGATCGACTACCTCGTAGCAGCGCTCGTACTCTGCGCTCACATTCTGGCGATCCGCACGACCGAATCAGGAGACTGGCTGTCGTGGATCGACTCATCGCAGCGAACTGACCTGTACGCCGCCGCTGCTGGTGTGGTGTCAGCAATCGGCGGACTGAGTGCCATCGCGATCTCCATCTACACCGCGGCGAACGGGGAACGCCTACGCGCTGTCCGCCGCCACCATCAAGTCGGCCTCCGCAGAAGCTGGCGCAGCCTGCTGCGCGGCACCGCGCTGGTATGCGCCCTGCTGCTGAGCGCACTCGCACTCGACAGAGACAAGGACCCCGCATCCGCACGGTTCATCTTCGAATTCGCCATGACCTTCGCGGCACTACGCTTCTTCCGCCTCATCTGGCTGTTCGACAGGATGATGCAGGTATCAGACGCGGACTCAGCCGAGCCTGAGCCAGTAGCCACACCAGTGCGGGACCCTGACTGGCTGCGCCGGCACCAGAACACATCGTGAACAAGGTGCTCGCTGTTGCCCAGCCCGGCCGGCCTGTGGCCCCGGGCTGGGCAACAGAACCTCAGATTGAGGGCGGTAGCTGAAGTCGGCTACCGCAGTCACCAGTACGCGGAAACAGATCGGCGCGGGGACGAGAATGTGGGATTTCTGGAGCGGTAGGTAGTCGGCGCGGCGAGCGGACGGGGTCTTGGGCGAGATCAACGAAGGATTAGAGCGGGCCTTGCGTACCCGGCCTGTGCCGGTCAGTGTCCGTGCCCGTCTGGGCTTCCTGTTCAGGGCCGAGAAGGGGTCCACGAAGAGGCTGGCGGCTGCTTTGGGAGTCTCGCAGCGGACCGTGCAGCGGTGGGTCACCTCCGGCCCCGGGATGCGCCAGCCGGGCCCTGTGCAGGCGCAGGTAATCGAGGATGCCGTCCGAGCACGGTGGCAGCCCCGGATTCGCGAGCGGTTACGAGCGGATGCCGAGGCCCGCGGCTTCTCCCTGCACACCCGGGCGCGGTTCGGGTTCGCGTCCGCGGTCGGCTCCTCCGATGACCCCCGTCGGCGGCTGATCACCCAGCGGCTGTCGGGCGCGGTCGCGCGGGAGCTGTTCGCCGCCCGGGACGCCGGTGCCGGCGAGGCGCAGCAGATGGTCATCCTGGCCCGCTCGCTGGGGCATGCCTACTTCCGTGACGGAGGAGGGCGCGCCCACGGGCTCCAGGTGGCCTTCTCGGATGTCGAGTTCGCCGACTTCACCATCGGTTGACCGGGTCGGTGGTCGAGGAGATCGGGTCCGCCGCAGGCGGTGTGCGGATGTACCGGTCTACCGGCGCGGTCGGGACGGCTTTCTGGGGTCGGGACAGCAGGGTCTCGTAGCGCTCGGCTTGCCCGCGTTCCGCCCAGTCCCACACGACGCCGCCGGTGCCGGCCGGCTGCGGGAGCGGAGGCTGGGGCTGGGGTGGGCGCAGTCTGGCGTTCTCGGCGAGGCGCAGGATGTGGGGGCGTTCGTCTTGACGGGCCAGCAGTTCCCGGCTGTCAGTGAGGGCGGCGAAGGATGCCGCGGCGCGCAGGAAGGGGCGGGCCCATGCCTGGATCGGGTGGGAGGCGCAGCCGTCGGTGTAGCGGGCGGGGTCGTGGAAGGCGAGGGTGGCCGCGTCGGGGCCGAGGTCTTCGGCACGGACGGTGAGGAGTTGCTGGAACGACGCGCGGGTGAGCAGCGTGGTAGCCAAGGCGGCGGCCAACCGGGGATGCGCGGTTGCCTGGTGGATTCTGCGGGTGATCTCGCGTACGGCTGTTTCGGTGAGGGGGCGTGGCGGCGGCCGGTGCCGCCAGTCGATCGGTGCCGGCGTGCACGGGCCTGTGCAGGGCTGGGTGCTGTCGTAGGAGACGAGGCGGTCCAGGGCGGGGATGGTCATCCATCGGACTGGGGACGCGGGCGGGATCTGCGCGGAGGGCTGGGGGCTGGCTGCTGCGGGTGTGCCTTCGTAGTAGTGGCTGCGGGCGGTGTCCAGGTTGCTGGTGACGGTGTGGGGCACGGGGTGCAGGGCCTGGTGGAGCGCGGTGGTCAGGTGGGGACGGTGGCAGACCAGGGTCAGGGGGATGCCGGTGGTGTCGCGCAGGCGCAGGAGGCGCCCGAGGCGGCGGACTGTGAGCCGGTGGGCGCGCAGGACGGTGAGCCGGGCGGCGGGCAAGGCGTCGATCCAGGCTGTGGCAGCCTGCCACGCGGGCTGTCGGCCCGCGTGGAAGCGGCCCGGCAGCAACGGCGGTTTGCCCAGGGCCACGAGAAGGTCATGGGCGAGAGCGGTGTCGCTGGTGGTTCCCGGCCCCGGGTGCAGGGTGATCCGGCCGGCGGCGGGATCGTGGGCTGCCAGGGCAGTGTGGGTGTAGGCGACGTCGTCGTACCGGTCCATAACCAGCGCGACAGGCGGCGGGGTGCGGCGGGTGGCGGTCATGCGAGGCGGCTGAAAGTCCAGCGCAGCAGTTCCTGATCCACCACGGAGCGTCCCGTGCGGGCCAGGGCAGTACGGGCATGGGCTGTCAGCTGGGCCCAGGCGCGGAAGTTGCCGTGCGCGGAGTGCTGGTCGGCAAAGGCGATGTCGTCGGGGTCGGCGTCGGCCCAGAGGGGGTGGAACAGCGGGATGACCTCGAGGACCTCGGCGGGGGTGAGGCGGGTGAAGTGCTGCCAGATGAAGACGCGGGAGGAGAGCATCGGTTCGCGGCGCAGCACGGTGTGGCAGCCCTCGCCACCGACGAAGATGATAGCGAGCTGGGTTGAGGGTTCGTCCCACAGGTAGCGGAAGTATTCAAAGGCCTCGCCGTTGAGCCACTGGGCTTCGTCGACGAGGAAGGTGCGGGGGCGTTCGGCCAGGGCGGTTTTCAGCAGGCGGTCGAACTCGCTGGGGTGGCGCGGTGGTTCGCCGGCCAGATCGAGCGCGGTGAACAGTTCGTATCGCACCGCGCGGGCCGTGGGCCGGGCACGAAATGTGATCTTGCGGACGTCCTCGCCGGGTTCGAGTTCGCGCAGGCATGTATTGACCGCAAGGGTCTTGCCGAAGCCGGCGCCGCCGTGGATGCACATCATCGCTCTCGCCGCGACCGTGTCGCCGATGTTCTCCCGAGCTGTGAGCAGGGCACGGGTGGTGACCACGGACGCGTCCGGCAGGTCGACGTACTGGTAGGTGGCCGCGGTCACGAGGCGTCTCCGTCTTCGTCGGTGGTGGGACGTGCGACCCGCCCGTCCAGGCCGTCCGGGGCGGAAACGCCATCGCTCCCGGCCGGGACCGGGGCGGGCTGGCCTGGCGTGGTCAGCGCAGCCAGGGAAGCAGGGGTACGCCACCCGGCCGGAGGCGCGGCGGGCGGGATGAGGTCCGGCAGCGACAACTGCGACAGCTCGGTGTCGGTGGCCCGGGCGAGTTCGGCCTCAGCCTGCCCGGTGGTCAGCGCGCCGAGTAGCCGGGGTGCCTCCGGCTGGTTCACAGCGGCGTAGCGCTCGCGCTGGGAAGCCTCCAGGTCCTTTTTCAGGCGGCGGCTGCGGGCGGCCCGTGCCCGCCGTACGGCGCTGACCTGTTCCTTGGTGGCCTGGTCGGCCAGATCCGCGGGGCCGAGGTAGCGGCCGGTGGCCGCGTGGTAGACCTCGATGCGGTGGTCGTGGTGGGGCATGAAGCGGACCCTGACCTGGATGCCGGCCTGGCCGGTCATCCACGCGCCCACATAGTCGCGTCTGCGGAAGCGGACTCCGCGGGTTGTCAGCGTGCGGGTGCCCGCGTCTTCCAGGGTAAACGTCCACAGATCCGCGGCCGGCACGTCCCGCAGCGGGGTGGGATCGTCCTGCCACGCCTGCAGTGGGGTCCTGCCCCGCAGCGGCTCGGGGCGATGCTCGGTGTTCCACCACAGCGTCCAGGCCAGCAGCCGGGCGGTGAAGTCCTCGAAGCCGAGCAGCACCTCGTCCTTCGGACGGGAAGGCCGCTTGCCGGGGCGCGGCTGGTGGACGTAGCCGGGCAGGGCAGCCGGCAGCATCGCCTCCACCGCACGGTTCAGCCCTTCGACCGTGCCCTTGAGATGAGGGGTGTAGGCGGGCAGGTCCTGAACCGTCACGTCCAGGAGATCGAACGCGGCCGTCACCGTCCTGGACAGGAAGTCCTTGCCGCGGTCCACCCGTACCTTCTCCGGCAGGCCGCCGAAGGGGCCGTAGGGGTCCTCGCGCAGGACCGCGGAGCGCAGCGCGGCCAGCACCGACTCCCGCGACGGGTGCACCGGGGTGACGGCGACGCCGGTGATCGCGTTGGTGGCGCAGTCGGTGAACCAGGTGATCCACGGCCTGCGGGCAGTGCCGTCGACCTCGACCAGCACCGGGGCCTGCATGTGGTCGCTCTCCCACACCTGGTTACGCCAGCCCCGCGGCCGGGCCAGGAACACATCATGCTTGCGCGCCGCCCGCTCCCCTCCCGCAAGCCCGGACCGCTCCCCCGGCGTCAGATCCCGACGGATCGCGCGGTGCAGCGTCGTCAACGACGGTGCGTCTGCAGGCGGAGACTTCCGAGCAGCGCGGAGGACCAGCTCGCGATGGACCGCCCGCACGTTCCCCTTCCACAGCGCCAACAGCCCACGGACTTCAGGCGTGATCGTGAACCTCGCACCGGCCCGGGGCGGAGCGCCAGGGCTGGCGGCCGCGGCCTCATCGCTCTCAGCGGCGGCCAGCCACCGCCACACCGTGCGCTCGGACACCCCCAGCGCGTCCGCGGCGACCCGTACATGGCCTGCTGTCAGCTTTCCCCCCGCCCGCAGTGCGAGCAGCCGCCGCACCGTCGGACCGCGCAGTGCCGTCCTCGATGCCGCAGGCAATCCGCCGCCTGCGCGGACGGCATCGCTGTCCTCCATGTCAATTCCCCTCGCGCGGGTGGGACGTCGTTTTCATGCCGGGTGCCGGGAGCGTGCGATCGCCCTCCTGCCCTGTGCAGGAGCGCTCCGTTCACAGCGGTGGCGCGACCCGCTGGAACAGCCGCCGCAGCAAGACCCGGTCAACGACCGGGTCAGCGGCGGTGAGCAGCGCGTTCTGCAGGTGGGACGTCAATGCGGCCCACGTGCGGAACGTGCCGTGCGCGCACGACTGGTCGATCCACGTCAGATCCGGGGCCGGGACGGTGCGCCACAGCGGATGGAAGCCGGTCACCACGGCCGTCACTTCCGCTGCGGCCAAGCGCGGAACCTCCTGCCACGCGCCGATGCGCGATGCCAGCTGCGGCAGCCGGGACACCGCCCGCTCGGTGCCCGCCCCGCACAGCACCAGCGTGATCCGCGTGCCCGGGTGGTCCCACAGGCTCTGCAGGTACTCCAGGCACGGCACGGGCAGGCGCTGCGCCTCATCTACCACCAGCACCCGTGCCTCACCCAGAGCCCCTGCGACCGCGGTGTCGGCCAGCGCAGACGTGTGCGGGAAGCGGCCCGGCAGCGCCAGAGCGTCGAACACCGCCCGCCGCATGCCGGCCACCGACGGGCGCACCGGCACCGGCACCCACGTCACCTTCCAGCCCGCGGGCACTTCGTGGAGCGCCATCCGCACGGCTGCGGTCTTGCCCCGGCCCGGGTCGCCGAACACACACACCGCGCCCTCGGCCGCCATCGCCTGCCCGACCGCCTCGGCCACCGCCCGCACCGCCGACGTCCACACCAGTTGCGCTCCCGCCGGCAACGCCACCCCCGCCACCGCACCGCTCTCCCCCGACGGCAGGACTGCGGACGCCGCCGTCGGCACGGAGCGCGGCAGCCGGAGCGCGGCAGCCTTCGCCACGTCATCCTCACGCGGCCCGGCCAGGGCGAGGTCAGCCAGTGCCTGCCGCGTTTGCTGCTCCTCCCGCTCCCGCCGCACCACCACGCGATCCGGCAGCACCCGGCCGGCCTCCAGGTCCCGGCGCACCACCCGGTGCAACGACGCCAGCGAGGGCACCTCTCCCCCGGCATCCTTCAGGTGCCGGTGCAGCACCGACACATTCCCGCCCGCCTGCGCCAGCACCTCCCACGCCTGGTCGGACAACTCCAGCCGCGCCCGCGGCCGCCGCCCCACACGGCCCTCCGACCGCGCCGCCACCAGCCAGCGCCACACCGTCCGCACAGTCACCCCACCGACCTGGGCGCCCGCACGCACGTGCGCCGTGGTCAACGCCCCGGCCGCATCGAGCTCCAGCAACCGCGCCACCAGCACCGGCCTGGACACCCTCAACCCCGCCGTAACCTCACCCCACACGCCCGACTCCCCCACCCCACGCCCTTCCCCCGGCGGACACCGACACCGACCACCGTGCCGCCGCGCAGCCATCGAAGGATCAGAAGTGCCGTTCCCGAGACAGCGGCACGGGGCGGGGTGTACCGCCCTGTGACAGCCACAACGGCAGCAAACACCGCCCCACGTCAGTGACCTCGCCCTTCCTCAACGCCTGACCAGCGAAAACACCCCGAACTGACATACCGTCACTGACACCAACCCACTGACACCAAACCGACACATCGCACGCAGCGCGGTGAGCTCGGCGCGTTCGTCGGTGGTCAGCCGGTCATCGCGCTCGCCGGCGTCGGCCTCGGCCTGCCGGATCCAACCGCGCAGGGCCTCCGGATGCACGCCGAGATCGACGGCCAGTTTCTTGATCTGCGGCTTCGGATCGGCGGTGCGGTACATCCGTACCGCACGCTCACGCAACTCGAGCGAGTATTTCCTGGGGGCAGCCATGGTCGATGTTCCTCTCATGAGAACCATCTGACCCTCTGTCACCACACTCCGCATCTCGGGGGAACCTCACTCGGATCGCTCGCCGGGGGAGAGTCGGGCGCCGTACCGCGGGCGGGAAGCCGCCAGGGCTACCGGCGCGAGGCAGGCAGCTGCGTATCGCTGTCAGTAAGGGCTGAGTCAACCTGCTTCCTCGTCAGGTGCCTCACGTCGCTCAGGTCCGCGCCGCTCAGGTCCGCGATGCTCAGGATCGCGTTGCTCAGGTTCGCGCCGTCCAGGTCCGCGTTGCTCAGGTTCGCGCCGCTCAGGTTCGCGCCGTCCAGGTTCGCGCCGTCCAGGTTCGCGTTGCTCAGGTCCGCGTGGTTGCTCAGGTCCACGTTGCTCAGGTCCGCGCTGCGCAGGTTCGCGCCGTACAGGAACGCGTCGCTCAGGTCCGCGCCGCTCAGGTTCGCGCCGTACAGGAACGCGTCGCTCAGGTCCGCGCTGCGCAGGTCCGCGCCGCGCAGGTACACGCCGCCCAGATGCGCACCGCCCAAAGCCGCCCTTGATTTGGTTGTGGTTGCGAGGTTGATGTTGGGGAGCTTGGCGTCGTGGAGATCCAGGAGGAAGGTGTCATCCCGGCTTGTATCGCGGTTGGCGAGGACGGTGAGGGCGGCGTGGACGTCGGCCGGGATGCCCTGGTCCTTCGCGGGGCGTTTGGCGGCGTGAGTGCGGATGTAGGCGGCGAGGACGTCGGCGATGGTGGGCTGGTCGCGGCGGGAGTCCTGCATGATCCGCTGCAAGGCGTAGATGCCGCCCAGCCGCACGTCCACCTGGTCCTCACCGAGGTTTCCCACCGCCGCCGTGTACCGGTCGGTGATCTGCCCCTCCTTGGCCAGCGCCCGGTCATCCCGCGCCTGAGTGTTGGCCTGCTGGGCCTGCTCATTGGCCTGTCTGGTCTGAACGTTCGAGTACCAGAGACCCACCACCGCCACGACAGCAGCGACCACCACTGTGAACAACTCGATCCGGCGCGCCCAGTCCAGGGCCTCCGGACGTCCCCCCGGATCGGGATCGGGATCGGGAGCAGGAGCAGGAGCAGGATCGGAAGCAGGAGCGGGGGCCGGGTCGGGGTCAGGGGGAGTGGCAGGGGCCGGGTCAGGGGGAGTGGGAGTGTTCGGTGGCCGGGTGGAGCCTGCTCCCCGGCGGGTGGACGTCCGGGCAGTGAGGCGGGTGGTACGGCGTAACCGGGGGCGGCGGGCAGGCGTGGGAGGCATACCTGTATTTGATCTCAACCCCCCACGCCAGCGCAGCGATTCGGTTCTATGGGGCCGGCACGGCGGCGGCCGCCCGCTCAACCGAGCGGGCGGCCGGTTCGGCCGTAAGTCCGGCCGTGACCGTCCTGACCGCTACTTGTTGCAGCGAACCGAGGAGGCGGTGTCGTTCTCGTTGCCGGTTTTGGCCCAGACATGGACTCTGCTGCGCAATTCGCTGCGGGGGTGGGGCGGGTCCGCGATGATCGTTCCTGAGGTCGCTTCTCTGTCTTGCGGCCGTGGAGGCGGTACGGATGTCGATGCGCCCGGTGGGGCTGCCGGAGATCCCGGCGCAGACCGTGATGGTGGCTCGGGCGGCGTTCCCGAAGGGGAGTCTGGCGATACGGGTGCGGGACCGCCTGGCGGAGGTCTTCACTGATGAGCCGTTCTCCGCCGCGTTCGGGGTGCGTGGGGCACCGGGCCTGTCACCTGGGGTGTTGTCGCTGGTGACGGTGTTGCAGTTCGCCGAGGATCTGACGGATCGGCAGGCCGCGGCGATGGCGGTGCGGGCGATCGACTGGAAGTACGCGCTCGGTGCGGAGCTGACGGACACCGGATTCGACGCCAGTGTGCTGTCCAGGTTCCGGACCCGGCTCGCGGACAATGGTATGGAGCGGGTGGTCTTCGACCGGCTCTTAGAGCACTGCAAGGAGGCCGGTCTGGTGGCGGCCGGAGGCAAGCAGCGTACCGATTCCACCCATGTGATCAGTGCGGTGCGGGACTTGAACCGCCTGGAGCTGGCCGGGGAGAGCGTGCGGGCGGCCCTGGAGTCCCTGGCGGTCGCGGCCCCGGTCTGGCTGGCCGGGCAGATCGACGTCACTGAGTTCGCCGAGCGGTACGGCCCGCGGGTCGACGGCTGGCGCATGCCGCCCTCGCAGACCAGACGTGACCGTCTCGCCCAGGTCTTCGGGCAGGATGCCCTCGCCTTGTGCCGGGCGGCCTGGGCCGAGGACGCCCCGGGCTGGATCCGGGAGATCGAGGCCGTGCACCTGCTGCGGCAGGTCCTCGTGCAGACCTACATCATCCGCAGCGACACGCGGGGACGGCAGGTGATCAGGAAGCGGGACGCCGACGACGGTGTCCCGCCCGGTCAACTCCGCCTGGCCTCCCCCTACGACCGTGACGCACGGTGGGCGGCCAAGGACGATGACCTGTTCTGGATGGGCTACAAGATCCACCTCACGGAGACCTGCACCACACTCCCCGGCGTCGACGCCGTAGCAGGGGCAGGGGTGATGCCGAATCTGATCACCGACGTGTACACCACCGACGCGACCGTGCCCGATGTGAAGGCGACCGCGCCGATCCAGAAGAACCTCGCCGAGCGCGAGGTGAAGCCCGCCGAGCACTACCTAATGGGCGGTGAAGCCGGTGGATCGCTACCCGTTACCCGGCCCATGAGGTCTACAAAAAGAGTGCGACCTCCGGCTTCACCTCGTGTTCGTGGTGGTGGTGGCGGTCGGTGCCGGGGAAGTCGTCAGGCACCCCCGGGATCCGATCCCTTGGTCAAGAGCCGGCCTCCGGTCCCGTCCGCTGCCACCACGGCGACCACGCCGCATCCAGTCCGATGATCGGATCGTTGAAGTTCTTGGTCCGAGCCGTTCGCAGGGGTCACCTCTCAAAGAGCCAGGAGCCGTACGAGCTCCCTCACAGACCGAGGGCCCTGTGGATCGCTGGGGTCACGAACGGCTAATCGGATGCAGGGCCATCGAGCCCTTCCATTAGGGAGACGCGTGCCCCCGCACGGCTGCGACCAGCAGCAACCCGCCCCGACCGAGAGGACCTCAACCACACGATGAAAGTGTTCTGCGGCATCGACTGGGCCAGCGACCACCACGACGTCGCCTTGGTCGACCACGAAGGAACCCTGTTAGGCCGGGCCCGAATCGACGACGATGCCACGGGCCTGCAACAGCTCCTCGACCTGCTCACCACACACGGCGACACCGCGGAAACACCGATCCCGGTGGCCATCGAGACCTCCCGCGGGCTGCTGGTCTCCTGCCTCCGGGCAACCGGACGGCCCGTCTACGCCATCAACCCGATGGCCGCAGCACGGTATCGAGAACGTTACGCGGTCGCCCGCAAGAAGTCCGACCACCTCGACGCCATGGTCCTGGCGAACATCCTGCGCACGGACAAGGCCGCCCACCGGCCGCTGCCCGCCGACAGCGAACTCGTCCAGTCCATCGCCATCCTCGCCCGCGCCCAGCAGGACGCGGTCTGGGACCGGATCCAGGCCGCCAACAAGCTCCGCTCACACCTGCGGGAGTACTTCCCCGGATTCCTCGCCGCCTTCGCAAACGCCCGCGAAGGACTATGCCTTCCGCTCGCCCGGACCGTCCTGACCGCGGCACCCACCCCGGCCCAGGCCGCCAGACTCACCCGCAGCCAGCTGCGGTCCCTGGTGAAGAAGGCCGGCCGCAAGCGCGGTATCGACGCCGAAGCGGACCGCCTCCGCGAAGCCTTCCGCACCCCGCAGATGAGACACCTGCCCCAGGTCGAGCAAGCGATGGGCCTGCGAACCGTCGCGCTGCTGCGGCAACTCGCGGCTACCTGCGAGAGCGTCGAGGAACTCACCACCGCGACGGTGGAGTCTTTTGAGACGCACCCGGACGCCGAGATCATCATCAGCTTCCCAGGGCTCGGATCTCTCACCGGCGCCCGGGTGCTCGCCGAGATCGGCGACGACCGATCCCGCTTCACCGACGCCAAGGGCCTCAAGGCCTTCGCCGGGGCCGCACCAGTCACCCGGGCGTCAGGCAAGAGCCTGTCCGTCATGGCCCGCCGGGTCAAGAACCAACGACTCGCCGCAGCCGGCTACCTCTGGGCCTTCTCCGCCCTCTCATCACCCGGCGCACGAGCCCACTACGACCGCCGACGCGAAGCCGGAGAACGGCACACCGCCGCCCAACGCAACCTGTTCAACCGCCTGCTCGGCTGCCTCCACCACTGCCTCACCAACAACGTCCCCTACGACGAGACCACCGCCTTCCCACCCCCACAGATCCCCGTCATGGCCGTGGCCGCTTGACGGAAAACTGCATCGGATGTCTTGACCGCCATCTGGACCGAGCCCCGAATATGCGGCAGAGAGCCCCGAATGTGCGGCAGGTCACACGAAATTGGCGCGAGGGCGGGTCCGGCGGGCGCGCGCCGCATCCCGGCCGGGCGGTGCGCAGCTGCTCGGGCAGGCGGTGCGCTGGGTGGGGCGCACCGAGGATGTGGTGGTGCGCGCGCCAGGCCGTACCGGTGCGCGCACCACGGTGCGGTGACCGGGAGTGCGGTGCACCACGATGCGCACCGGTGCGGCAGCCGGGAGTGCACGACATCGTCGGTGCGCGCACCGGTGCGCACGATGCCGTGCATCGTCATCGCGCGGTGCGAACCACCGAAGCGAGTGCCGCACCGGGTGCCGGGAGGTTGAGCACTCCCCCATCGGTCAGTGCTCGCCGGAGTGGAGTC
The DNA here is from genome assembly GCF_045207325.1 of Streptomyces sp. NBC_00846. Classification (NCBI taxonomy): domain Bacteria; kingdom Bacillati; phylum Actinomycetota; class Actinomycetes; order Kitasatosporales; family Streptomycetaceae; genus Streptomyces; species Streptomyces sp. NBC_00846. The sequence goes on from NZ_CP108847.1 coordinate 15,664, forward strand.
CACTCCCATCCGATGGGCACCGCGGTGGACTCCACTCCCATCCGGTTGTTCGCCACAGTGGGCTCCACTCTCCGAGTGGGCTCCACTCTCCGAGTGGGCGCCACTCCCGGCCCGGGACATCGTCGGTCCGGGCACCGGATGCGCGATGGAGTCCACCGTCCCCACTCACCTCTGGGGGCTTCGGCGCAGACGCGCAACCCGCCACGGGTTCGGCCGGCCGCCGGGGTACTGCCGAGAGCGGCGCCGGACCGGCGGCGGCTTCGGGGACTGGAACAGCGCCGCACGCAGCCGGCTCGCGTCGGCGAGCTGCTCCAGGCGCTCGCGTCGGCGAGCTGCTCCAGGCGCTCGCGTTGCTCCGGCGAAAGATGCGGTGGGGTCGGCTTGACCATCGGGGCCTCCGTGCTTATGTGGGTCGCTCCCCGCACCCTCGCCGTTCTCCGCCGCCTTCAAGGCGAGCGCTCGGGCCGCGTCCCGACAGCTGGCCCGGTGACTTCTCCGTCCGTCCCGCCGACCGGTCCCGGCCGGTTCGCGGGGGCGATCGTCTGCGCACACGCCGACGCCCACGGACATCTGGTCCGTGGGCGTCGGTGCGTACGGCGGTCAGCTCTCCAGCATGGCCTGAAGGTCGTTCAGCGTCAGCTCGTTCGTGCCGCGGTCCGCCGCACTGCTTTGCGTCCAGGCGACGATCGCCGGGTGCGCATCCTCGTACGGGGTGCCGGCGGGCGTGGTCCCTCCGTCGTTTTTGGCGACCTGGGTGAGGTAGGCGGCCAGGGCGTGCGGGCCGCCGCCGCTGTAGCCGATGTTGTAACCGTGGGCGTTCTTCTGCGGCAGGATCGACAGGAGCCCCTTGTCCGTCCGGGCCCAGAACAGGCCGCGGCCGGTGATGAAGCTGCTGAAGATGTCGTCAGGGCGCAGTTCGAGCGGGGCGTACGTCTGGTAGCTCCACTGGTCCGTGCCGCCGGTGCCCACGTGCTTGAAGTGTTCGCCCACGACGGGCAGTCCGAACTCGGGGTCGTAGAAGGCCCGGCGGCACACGCAGCCCGACCCGGAGATGGCCGACGGGCTGTCCTTGTCCTCCGTGACGCACAGGTGGAACAGGGACGGGATCTTCGTCGGCTCCACCAGCGTGCAGTGCATCGCGTTCGGCTCGCAGCGCACCAGCCTGCTCAGCCACTCCTGGAAGTGAGGTGTCACGGTCTGGGACGCCTCGATGTCCAGCTCGGCGTTCAGCGACGACGAGGCGATGCCGAGACGGGTCTCGGTGTAGAGGACGAAGTGCAGGTAGCCCTTCTCCGGATCGGTCAGGTTCAGGTCGACGGGCTCGAAGGTCAACGTGGCACTCCAATGCGGGCTGCGGGCTGCTGGGGCGGCGGGGTCAGGAGACGCGGTGTTCGGGACGCAGGGCCAGGCCGCGGTTCAGGAACTGCTCGGTGTCGTCCGGTCCGAGTCCGAGGGCGCGGGAGACGGCGGTGCCTTCGTCGTCGTGGACGAAGGCGAGCAGGATCTTGCGGCTGGCGGGGTCGGCCATGGTCCGGCGGGCGGCTTCGATGGTGTGGGCGACGCAGCCGGTGGTGCCGTCTTCGACGATGTCCCGCCGGGTGCGCTCGTCCCAGACGTTGAGCTGGAGGTTGGCGCCCTCGGTGGAGCAGTCCTCCTTGGAGTCCGCACCGAGCACGCACCGCCCGAGCATCGCGGCGTGGGCGTGGCGCTGGAGGTAGACGACCTTCTTCAGTACCTCCGCGGTGTACTTCTCCAAGTTCTTCTGGACCATCTCCCGGGGCATGATCGCGATTCCGGGATCGGAGCACCTGGCCCGGACGAGAAGGTTCGACATGTTCTCGGCGAGGCCGTCGGCCATGCTGAGCAGGCTCACCAGGTTCACGTCGCCGCGCTGGCGGGGCGGGGGTAGTTCGTCGGGGTAGCTGTCGAGGGGTTCGTGCAGGTCGGTCAAGGATCCTCCCGTGCCGGGTGCCAACGTCCCGATTCTCAGCCGGGGTCGGCGGGGCTCGTGGGTGAAGTCACAGATCGGCCACGCGCTGGCCGGTTGGCATCCGTCAGTGGTCCCGGCCCGCTCCCCTGCCCTGATCGGGCTGTGTGGTGTGGTGCTGCTGCTGGCGGGCGGGGTCGGCCGCGTCCTTGGCCGGCTGCTTCGGCTGCGGTCCGTCCGCGACGATGCGGCTGCGGGCTTCGGCGGCCTGCGTGAAGGCGGCCAGCCGGGCGAGGTTCTTCGGTGTGTGCAGCCACGTCGCGGGATCGGTCGTACGGCCCTCCAGGTACTCCTCGGGCATCGCGGCCTGCTGATGGGCCTGGATGGCGGCGGCCCGCTGCGCCGGGGTGAGAGCGGCGTCCCGGTCCGGGTGGTCGACCGTGTGCGGTGCCGCCTGGCCGTGGTTCTGGTCGTCAGCGCGCGCGGCAGCCGATGCCGTCGCGGCCGGCGCTTCGTCCCGCACGGCGGAAAGGATCCGAGCGTCGCGGATCGCGTTCTGCAGGGCGAGGCTGGCGACCCGGGCCCGCTCGTACCGGCTCGACTCCCGCGGCGGCTTGCCGCCGGTGCCGGCGATCCACCACCGGTGGGGCCAGGCAAAGTCGGCGGTGTAGGTGAGCTGGTCCGGCGCCGGGGCCCGGCGGCCCTTCTGCGGCACGGTGAGCTGACGGGAGTGCCGGGACAGGGCCGCGTCGGCGATGTAGTCGTCCAGGCCGCGTGTGAACGCACGGCCGCGCAGGGTCTCCAGCAGGTGCCGGCGGGCTTCGGCCAGGACGTGGCGGCGAGGGAAGGAGTTGCGCACGGTGAAGACGATGGCGGCGACGTCGACGGCGGCGAGCGCGGTGTCCACCCTCGGGCCGACCCGGGCCCGGATCGCCTTCCCGGCCGCACGGCACCGCTCCAGCAGCCCGTCGACCATCGCCTTGCCGAACCGCAGGATCGCGGACACACGCCACCACGCGCGCAGCTGCTCCAAGGGCTTGGGGATCTTCTTTGCCCGTCGGGTGTCCTGCGCCGCCCACCAGCCCAGGCCATTGCGGCCGCGCTCGCCGGGCAGCCGCTTGTGCTCCTTGACGTACTCGTCGGTGATGCGCTCCAGCACCGGCGCCATCTGCTCGCGGCGGGTGGAGGACCAGTCGATGAGCTCCTGGTCGACGCCGGCTATCTCCATGACCGGGCGCAGGCCCGGCGTCACCTCCCGAGGCACGGTCGCCAGCCCGAGCTCCTCGCACACCTCCGTCGTCATCGTGAGGGTGTAGAGCGTTCCGGCCGCCACCACGTGCTGGTAGAGACGGACCGTGTCCAGCGCGTACCAGGAGCCGTCCGGGCGCTGCGCCCGGTTGAGGACCAGACAGTGATCGTGGAGTAGGGGAAAGCCGTCCCTGTTGTCGAAGTGCCGCCACTTCGCGATCACCAGGGCCGGTGCCTTCGCGCGCTGACGGCCCGACGACCAACGGGTCTCTGCGACCTCATCCTCGAGCCAGCGCAGCGCGGTGGCGATGGCTCGCTCGTGCGCCCGCTCGATGACGCGCCGGGTGTGGTCGTCTCCCAGCGCCCACAGCACGATCAGGGACGCCTGCGCCCGGAAGGTGTAGTCCAGCGCGAACAAGGGGGTCGCCTTGCGTCGCTCGATCTCTTCGACCGGCTGCCCCAGGACGGTCGCCAGCCGGGCCGTCTCCGGGTCGGCGCCGTCGTCCAGGAGCTCGCGCTCGATCCGGTCGGCGTCCGGGTGCCGGAGCTGCCCGAAGACCAACTCCATCTGCCGCTCGGTCACCGTCTGCCCGGCGGTGAGCCCGAGCGCGGCCAGGCCGCGCCCCATCCACACCCCGGGCGGAAGCCCGGCCTTCTCCAGGGCGCCCTTCAGGGACTGGCCGACCGGACGACGGCCGTCCCCGAACGCGACCCCGCGCACGTAGTAGCGCCACGCATTTCGCCTCTGAACTTTCGCAACACTCAGCATCCCGGCAGCGAACACCGGCTCTGACCTGGGCAAAAGGCCGATCCCGTGAGGCGGGAGGGTTCACCGGAACTTCACGGCCGATCCCGCCGGGCGGGCATCTGCGGCGACGTCATGCCCGCCCGGCGGACACCGCCTGGGGCCAGGCAAATGCTGCGCGACAGCCAGCCCCACCCACCTCACACGCCTCAAAAGCGCCAAGTAACCGACTCCAGCGGTATCCAGCGCACCTTCACGTACCGCTCCCCCGGACGACAGCCAAGGGCGTCCCACCCGCACTCGTCACCACCGACTCCACACCCGAGCGAGACACCCACCGCCCCCGGCAACACCGGGGGCTTCGTGCTTCCTGGAGGACCGACGTGCCGACCTACGAAGCCCTGCCCCGCTTCACCACCGACCTGGACCGCCTCACCACAGAACAGCGCCGCCGCTTCCGCCGGGCCGTCACAGCCTTCGTCCACGACCTGCGCGCCGAAGGACGCTTCCGCGCCGGCCTCCGCGTCAAGCGCGTCAGCGGGTTCCCCGGAATCTACGAACTCACCTGGTCCATGGGCACCGGCCCCGCCGGACGTGCCACCTGGGAGTTTGGGCCTGAGCGCCGCCCCGGCACCCCGCACGTGATCTGGCGCCGCATCGACACCCACTCCATCCTCACCGGCCCCTGACTGCCAAGCGTGACCGTCGAAGGGGACGGTGCAGCAGCGATCATGGGTTGCCAGCATCGCGCGGACTGGCCGTAATCGTTGGGCGGGACATGAAGAACTCCACCACCCTCCTGGACCCGCTGGCCGAGGGCGCGGTGATCGCCGTGTGTGCTCTCGCCGACGCCGCCGGACCTGAGCGGTGGAGTAGCGGAGCCGTCGAGGATGCGGCCACCGCGCTGGAGGTGCTTGCCGGGGCTCTGTCCGAGCTCAGTCCGGAGGCCGCTGAGCTCCTGGAGGTCATCCCGGCCGCCGTCGCCGCGCTACGTGAACGCGTGGAGCACGCACCGTCCGTGGCCACACCATCCGGTCAGGCCGACCGCGCAGAAGACCCGGCGGTGCTGAGCACCGGCCTGCGGCGGGCTCTCACCGTGCACGACCTCGCCGGGCATCGGGTCCACCAGCTCGGACCTGCTCTGCTGACCGTCACGCTGGACGCGGCCCATGCCCAGGCCCTCGCCCTCGCCGTACTCCTCGCTGCCCGTCGTGAACTCCCCCGCCAGGCGCCCGCCGTTGAGGACGAACCTCGGTGGGGTGCGGGGCCGGCGGATACGGCCGCGGCGTCGCTCGCGCTGGCTCTGTCTGCCTACGGGTCTGGGACGTACGCCCGGGTCCTCGCCTCCGGGCAAGTCACCGCTGGCCTCACCCCGACGGCTGCCCAGCAGGTGACCGACGCGCTGAACGCCCGCCCGGCCCCGGCTGCTCCGGTGCGGCCACGGCGCCGCGGGCTCGGGCACGGCTGGAAGGGCATCGACGCAGGGCGTTGATCTCGGCGGATAGCCAAAGGGCCCGGCCACCCAGAGAGGAGTGGTCGGGCCCGCGCACCGTTTCCATTGGAAACGGCGGTCAGGTCCGGTCGGGGAATCCGATGCTGGTCATCAGCTTCCGGTAGTCGACGGCCGGCACCGAGTTGGGCAGGAGGATGGGCAGAGGACAGCAGTCGTCGTAAAGCTTCTTGGCGTCGGCGGAGTACCGGATGTAGGGCGTGAGGATGTCGCCGTACAGGGCTTCTGCGAGTGCCGTTGCCTTCCTGGCCGATGCTTCGGTGTAGCTGGCGGTCGGGGTGCCGGTGAGGATCAGGTGGTTGACCGTCGGGCGGCCGGGTACCGACCGCCTGAGGCGGTTCTTCTCCCGGACGCGGTCCAGTTCTTCGAACAGCGGGACCAGCAGCTTGACGTCCTTCGGATCGGCCCGGACCGACGGGATGACGGAGTCGTCCTCGTCGAGCATGCGGATCACGGAGTAGACCATCTTCCCGTAGCTGGCGGGGAAGTCGAGCCAGAAGACGTCGTCCTCGTCGCCTTCGTATCCGAGCAGGATCTCAGCGAACCAGTCCTGCCTGTCCGCGTCCTCGGCGATGGCCGTGTCCGCGGTGGACATCTCCTTGCAGCTGGGTACGACACGCAGGCCCGGGATGTAGGCGAAGGCGTCGTCGTCGTATCCGTCACCGATGCGGTAGCGGGCTGGCAGCGCAACCTCGTCCAGGGTCGCGGTTCCGTGGATGAGGTCGAGGACGGTCTTCCGTCCCTTCATCGCCTCTTCGTCGTAGCCGAGGATCGTGGTCGTAGACCGGTTGGCGTCGAAGTCGAAGATGGTGCCCTGGTATCCACGGAGCGCTGCTTCGGTCGCCATGGACGTGGCGCTGGTGGTCTTGGTGGAACCTCCGCACTCAAGGATGAATGCGTAGATCTTGGGGTGGCGCCGCCCCCTGGGGCGGAAACGGGGTTCGACTGTGCGCGTCACTTGGTCTCTCCTGTGCTGTCCGAGCCAAGTTCCTTCTTCTCCCACGCGGTCTCCGGGGCGTACTGCGCGTGGTCCTGGAGGAGGTGGAGGTAGCTGGCCTCTCGGCTGCCCCACGAGTGCCGACGGGCGGCGGTGCGGAGTTCGGCGGCGGCTAGGGCGCTCGCGAAGGCGGCGAGGCGCTGGAGTTCGCCGTCACCAGACTCCTGGACGGCGTTGAAGTACGAGCCGGCGTTCTGGTCGTCGATGCTGTGGCGTTCGGCTCGGCGGAGCCAGACCAGGGCGCGCTGCTGCGCGGCGGACTGCTGCTGCGGAGCGAGCAGGGCGCCGGTCATGGCTTTGAGGAGGAGATCGCTGTCGGCGGCGTCGCCGACGTCGACGGTCTCAACGAGGAGCTGGCAGGCGGCGTCCCGGGCTGCGGCTGCGGTGCTGCGGTCTCGTTCGTATTGGTCAGCCGACGGTTTGGGCTGCTCCTTCTTCGGCGCCGTCCGGGACTTGGGGGCAGCGTTTCCAGTGGAAACGGCCGTCGACTTCGGGGCCGTGCCGTTTCCAGTGGAAACGGCGTCATCACTTCCGGTCGTGTCGGAGTCGGGCGCGTCCTCGGCCTGCCGTTGCCGCGCGAGGATCTGCGCCTGCGCCTCCAGCGGACGCATGCCGCCTTGGACCAAAGTCACCGCCTCCCGCTGGTCTTCGGCGCTCATCTTCTGGAGCTTCTCCGCGGTGCTGACAGCCAGAGTGCCGTCCCTGAGCGCCGCCTGGACTGCCGGCTCCAGCGCGAGCAGCTGCACGCGCTTCCACACGGTGCCCTTGGAGATGGCCCCCTTGGCGGTCTCCCCGACCTTCTGCGCGATCTGCTCGTACGACAGCCCGCTGCTCCGCAGGGCCTCGTAGTGCTCGGCTTCCTCCAGCGGGCTGAGCTGTGCGCGGCGGAGGTTCTCGATGAGGGTGATGAGCCGGGCGTCCGCGACCTTGTCGTCCATCAGGACGCTGGGGATCTTCTCCCAGCCCAGGGACTGGACCGCGCGCCAGCGGTGCTCTCCGAAAAGGATGACGTTCGCGGCGGTGATCTTCTCCGCCGTCTCCGGATAGCGCGTGAGCCAGATGTCCGCGGGAATGTGGGCGATGTTCTGGAGGAGGCCAACTTCCTCGATCGTGGCCGCGAGCTCCGCGACGCCCGACATGGCCCGCTGGTTGAACGGGTTGGGGCAGAGGTCCTTGGGGTGAAGTTCGACGGTGTCACCGCTGCGGTCCTTGCCGCCCCGATAGAACGCCGCTTCCTTGGACGGAGCCTCGGGGGCCTGCTTGGTGCTCGTGCGCTTGGGCCTCGGAAGGTTGGCAGCCATAGATTCTCCAGGACGACATGAAAGTACGGCCAGAGACTAGCCGTTTCCAACGGAAACGCTGGTCCCCTCGCGCAGCCCGAGCAAGGGCAGTCAGGGGCCTGCCTCGCGCGGGGAATGCCGTTTTCAATGGAAACGCTGGGCCCCGTTTGCGATCTGACGAAGGGTCATGAGCGCAGCGCTTGCGCCAGCCGGCTGCCGTTTCCATTGGAAACGGCGGGCAGACAGAACCTCAGAATTCTCCCAAAACAGAAAAAGCCCTGTCCCCGGCGCGTGCCGGGGACAGGGCTTCGGTGGTGGAGAGCTGTGGGTCAGGGCGTCCGGATTGCGGGCACCCTCCGGTGGCCGGTCACGCGCTCACCCCTTCGACGGCAGCGGCCAGGAGCGCGGCGACGTCGGCCTCGTACGGGGGTGCGCAGGGCGGCGAGCATCGCGCGGAACGCGTCGACGACGGCCTGGTCCTCGGGGGTGAGGGCACCGGGCGCGTGGCCGCAGCGGCGGAAGAAGGAGGGTCGCTTCATCGGGTGAGCTCCTGTTCGTGGGTGGTGTGGGTCCAGGGGAGGGTGAGGCCGTCGTCGGCGGCGCGGGGAACGAGGTGGCCGTGGAGGTGTTCTTCGCGATGGGGCTGTCTCACGAGACGCGCGAGAAGGCTTCGCCGGCGTCACTGAATCGAGTGAGTTCGCGGCCGGCGGATTGGCGGTCCTCGGCGAGTGGGCCGACCAGTCGACCGCCCGTGGGAGCTGGAGGGGCAGGGTCGGTCCGTACGGCAGTGACAAGAAGGTCGTGGTCCAGCTTGGCGAGGACGTCGATGGAGCCGAGCGGGTGCTGATGACATGGGTACGGGGGCGGCTTGCCGAAGCGGAGTCAGGCGGCGAGCCCCGGTCCGAGGCGACCTAGAGCGACCGATATGGCGTTCGCCGATCCGCCATCCTCGAAGGTCCGTGTGATCTTGCCGGACGGGCAGGAGTTCTCTGGGAGAGCGGCTGTGGCGTGAGGTCGCTCTGCTCGTCTTCGTGCAGCTAAGCGCCGGTTTCGTTGAAGTTGGCAGGCGCTACAGGTGAGGTGGTAGCGCGGATTGCCGACGACGGTGGCTTAGGCGATCTGCTTCAAGTCCTCGGGCTGTGCATTGACGCTGCCGGCCGAGCTGCCGGTGGCCGATTCCAAACGGGAGTCCCGCAGTCAGCGCAGTCGGAGCTGCTCACGGTCCCAGCCTGGACTGCTCTGCTGGGCCTCGTCGGCTTCGGTCGGCTCACGGTCGGCGCAGTGCGTCGCTCCCCGCGAGTAGTTAGACTCTCTGTTCACATCTGGATTAGACGTCTAACATGGAAGGGAAGGGTGCCTGCTGGGCCGCGAGACCCAGCGACACGACAGCACGTCGAGCGAGTGAGAAGCCGGAACCGCCCATGAACGCCGCACAGCACTCAGCCGTCGCCCTCCCTGACCTGTACGACCGGTCCGGAAGGCGCTACTCCCTGGACGATCCCCGCTGGCGGGGCGAGGACGGCAGTCCCCTCGCCGTCAGTGCACTGCCGGGCCTGCGTCCCGAGCAGATCGACACCGCCGAACGGTCCCTGTGGCGCTACCACGCGGCCCTGCCCGTCCCGGCCGTCCGCCGGGTGAGCCTGGGGGAAGGGTGTACGCCGATGGTCCCGGTCGACTGGGCCGGCCGGCGCGTCCACTTCAAGCTGGAGTGGTTCAACCCGACCTCCAGCTTCAAGGACCGGGGCGTATCGGTGATGATGTCCCACCTCGCGGCGCACGGCGCCGAGCGCGTACTGGAGGACAGTTCGGGCAACGGCGGTTCCGCGGTGGCCGCCTACGCCGCCGCTGCCGGGATCCGCGCCAAGATCATCGTTCCCGCCGCTACCTCGGCGGCCAAGATCCTCCAGGCCCGCGCCTACGGAGCCGAGATCGAGCTCGTGGGCGGCACCCGCGACGAGGTCTCGGACGAGGCGATCCGGCAGTCGGAGCAGATCCCCTACGCCAGCCACAACTGGCACCCCATGTTCATCCAGGGCACCAAGACCATCGCCTACGAAATGTGGGAGTCGCTCGGCTTCACCGCGCCCGACAACGTAGTCCTCGTGGCCGGGGCCGGCAGCAACATCATCGGGTGCGACCTTGCGTTCGGTGAACTGCTCGACGCCGGACAGATCGACAGGCGCCCGCGCCTGTTCGTCGGGCAGCCCGAGCACTGGGCGACCATCGCCGACACGTTCAACGGCATCGACCCGGCCGGCCGCGGCGAGCGGGTGCCGACGATCGCCGAGGGCGCGTCCATCGCCCACCCGGTCCGGCTGCCCGAGGCGGTGGAGGCCGTCCGCCGCTCCGACGGCGCCGCCTACGCCGTCCCCGAGGCGGAGATTCACGCCGCGGTCCGCGCCCTGAGCGCGCGCGGCTTGTACGCCGAGCCGACCAGCAGCGTCGCCGCGGCGACCCTCGATCACTTCATCGCGACCGGGGAGATCGCTCCGGACGAGACGACCGTGGTCGTGCTCACCGGTGCGGGGCTGAAGTCCGCCGAGAAGATGGCCGCGGTGTTCGCCGGACCCGGTGACGACGCCCAGGAATCGAGCAGCACGCGATGACCCACTCCACCGGGCGACCGGATGACGAACGCACTGACCAGCCCGCCGTACCAGAAGACGAGCGCTTCGTACCGGAAGACGAGCACCTCGTGCGTGAAGCCGAGCGCATCGCAGTCGCCGTCGGCCGCATGTTTCCAGGTCTGTGCGAGGTCGTCCTGCACGATCTGCGCCGCCCCGACAACGCCATCCGCACCATCGAGAACAACCTGTCCGGACGGCAGGTCGGCGACTCCGCCACCGAACTGGGCCTGCGCCGCATCGCGGACCCTGACTATCCCAGCGTCATCCAGAACTACAGCAACCAGTTCCCCGACGGGCGCCCGGCCAAGAGCACCTCGATCGGCATCAAGAACGCCGAGGGACGGTACGTCGCGGCCCTGTGCCTGAACCTGGACGTCAGCACGCTGTCCCCGCTGGCCCTGACCCTCGCCAACCTCGTCGCCCCCGATGCCGAACACCAAGGCGAGACCCTGGATACGCTGCGCGACCGCACCGGACGCGAACTCCGCTCGGCCATCGACTCCTTCGCGGCGCAGCGCTCCAGCACACCGCGCGGCCTCAACCGTGACCAGAAACGCGAGCTGGTACGTCGGCTGCACAGCGAGGGCTTCTTCGAGACCCGGAGCTCCGCACAACTCATCGCCGACCAACTCGGCGTCTCCCGGGCGACCGTCTACAACTACACGAAGCAGCCAGACCGATGAACGCCCTTGCAACCGGCCGCGACATGCCCCATGCCCCAGGGGCGCATCCATGACCAACTCCCCGACCCACCGGACGACCACCGCTGGCAGCATCCGCCTGGCCAACAGCACCGCCCTGATCGCCCCCCTCGGCCACTATTCACACGTCGCGGTCCACAACGGCGTCGCCCACGTGTCCGGTCAGCTACCGCTCCACGCGGACGGCACCCCCGCAGCGGACGAGCCGTTCGACACCCAGGTGCGGATGGTCCTGCGCAACCTCGACAACTGCCTGGCCGCGGCCGGTACGGATCGCGGCCACCTGATCTCCGTGACCGTCTACGTCACCGACATCGCCCAGTGGCCCGAATTCGACACGATCTATGCCGAATGGCTCGGCTCGTACCGGCCCGCCCGCGCGGTCGCCGGCGTGAGCAGCCTGCACTACGGTGCCGCCATCGAGGTCCAGGCCGTCGCGGCCGTGGACACAGGCAGCGAGGGAAGACCGAGCACGCGGCGGACGCCGCCGGACCGGAGGTCTATGTGCTGACCACCGGTGGCAGCATCGACAAGATCTACACCCTCCAGGGCGAAATGGAGATCGGGCCACCCGCTGCCGGTGCATTGCTCGAATGGGCAGGCGTCACCGGCCATTCGATCGTCCCCGTCCTGACCAAGGACAGCCTCGACCTCACCTCTGCGGACCGAGACCGCCTCGCCGAACTGGTCGACGGCTGCCCGCCCAAAGCGGCCGTCGTCATCACTCACGGCACCGACACCATGCCGGAGACCGGCCGATATCTGCTCAAGCGCATCGGCCACACCGACGCTAAGACCGTCGTCCTCACCGGAGCCGTGCAGCCGGCGGCCATGAGTCATAGCGACGCCGCCTTCAACCTCGGCTCCGCGGTCCTCGCCGCCCGAACACTCCTACCTGGCGTCTACGTCGCCATGCACGGAACAGTGTTCGACGTCGCAACCGTCCGGAAGGACAAGACACGTGGACGCTTCGTCTGACCCCGCAACGGAGCTGGGAAAGGGATGCCTGGGCGTGAGGTACTCGGGTGGGTCTGTCGGACCGGTTTGTACGGTACCCACTCGGGCACGAGGCGTAGTCGCGTCGGGGTGCCAGGCCACCGCAGTGGTTGAACCGCGAGGCATCACCGCGTGGTGTGCCGTTTGAGCGGGGTGACACGGCCGCCGTTGGCGGCGAGTTCTTGGCGGAGCTGGGTGTTGTCGTGATGGAGGGCCGCGATGGCGATGGCGGCGGCTTCCAGACGTCGGTTCGTGATCATGGATTCGCGGGTCTTCTCGGCGAGTTTGCGGCGGAGCTGGGTGATCTCGTCGTCGCGGCGGGCTTCGCCTGGCGTGGTGGCGCCGTGTTCGCCGACGTGATTGTCCCACTCGGCGAGGATGGGGGTGGCCCGGTTCATGGTGGCCCGGCTGACGTGGGCTTCTCGCCGAAGATTCTCCTTGGTGAGGCGCCCGTCGGTGTGCTGGGGCTTGCCGTCGAACAGCCGGCGCATCGCGGCTCGCAGGGCCGCGGCGGTCTTCGCGGAGACACCGTCTTCTGTGAGAGCGCGGTTGTGGGGTGCGGTCACGGCGTCTCCTCGTGGATCTTCGCAAGGACGGCTTCGGTCCGTTCCAGCTCGCGGCTGATCAGCGCCTTTCGAGCGGCGGGCAGGCCAGGGGTGTCCAGGAGCTTGAGCTGGGTGCGCCGGTGCGAGTCGTAGATCGGGACGTGCTCGGGGCCGATCATGCTGTTGTGACAGCGGTCGGGTCGGCAGCGGTTTTCCAGGGGGCCGGTGTGGCCCTCGGGGACGATCGCGTTCTCCAGGCAGACGGCCCCGGCGGGGTTCGCCTCGTCGAAGAGGCAGTGGTTCAGCGTGCCGAAGCGGATCGTGATGCGGGCCTTGTGCAGGAGGCTGTCCTCGACGCGCGCGTCGCCGCCGTGGGCGGCGACCGTGGCTTCGATGTGGTCGAAGGTCTCCTTGATGCGTTCGGCGCCGGGGCCGTATCCGATGTTCTTACCCATGGTGTGATCGCCGTAAAGGTCCTTGATACGCCGGAACTTCGCGACGTCGACGGCGGACTGGAGGTGGTCGGCCCAGGCCGGATCGGAGGCGGCATAGCCGCGGGTCGATCGGTTGGCCAGGGCCCGCGTGGCGATGTGTTTCAGCTGGATTCCCAGCGCGATCTCAGAGCCGGGGAACTGATCGGTCAGCATCGCCATGGTGCGGCGGAACATGTGAGGTCGGGCCTTGCCCGGTGGGATCTCGTCCAGCCCGGACCAGGTCCGTCCGGTGTTGGCGAAGCTGATGAATTTCTCCACCATCTGCGGGCCGTGGACAGAAAAGTCGTGGAGGCGGATGGGGCCGAAGACTCGATCCGTGTGGGCGGAGATGGCCTCGGCGACCGCGATGGCCTCGGCGACCGGCTCGGTGATCCACCAGTGCTTGCGGGGAAGGCCAGGATGGTCCTTCTGCAGCGTGGAGGCGATGGCGGGCGAGTTGTAGTGCTCGACCACGCTGCCACGGATGATCGCCTGGATTACTGGCGGGAGGGGGTTATTCCGACCGTGCGCTATTCCTGTCCTCTGGCTCTCTCGTGGGGCGAGGGGGCACGGCGCAGCGGTGCCAATCATCGTCCGGTCTTGCCGAACCGCGCGATCGCCTCCAGGATCGCGTCCTGCATCGCGGGAGTGCCTGTGTGTCCGGAGTCGTCGATCACTTTCAGCTCCGCGTCTGGCCAGGCTTTGGACAACTCCCACGCGGTCTTCAATGGGCTGCCGAGGTCGAGTCGGCCGTGGATCAGCACTGCTGGGATACCGGCCAGCCGGTGTGCTGACCCCCGTTCTCCTGGACCGCTCCGCGCAGGCCAAGGCCGCCGAGGGCTTCGACAAGAACGCCTTCACCATCAACTGGAAGACCCGCCAGGTCCGCTGCCCCGCCGGGAAGACCAGTTCCCACTGGAACCCGGTGAAACAGCACGGCACCGACGCCATCGTCATCACCTTCAGTGTCCTGACCTGCCGAGACTGCCCCTTCCAGAAGCAGTGCACCACCTCGAAGACCGGGCGCCGCATGCTCACCCTGCGACCCGAGGAACTCCACGAGAACCTCGCCCGGGCCCGCGCCGAGCAGAAGACCGACACCTGGAAGAACAAGTACGCCCTGCGCGCCGGCGTCGAGGGCACCATCAACCAGGCCCTCGACATCACCGGCATTCGCCGGGCCCGCTACCGCGGCCTACCGAAAGTCCGCCTCCAACACGCCTTCTCCGCCACCGCACTCAACGTGATCAGGCTCGACGCGCACTGGACCACAGACCCCCTCGATCGTCCCCGCCACAGCAGGCTCGAACGACTCAGCTACCGACTCTCCGCCTGAACGAATTGCGCAGCAGAGTCTCCCGCACACCCAAAGCGTCCGCCGCCACCCGAACATGCCGGGTAGTGAGCTTCCCCTCCCCACGCAGAGCCAGCAGGCGGCGAACCGCCGGCCCCCGCAACGCCCGCACCGCCACAGCAGGCAAAGCAGCCGACCCGCCACCCGACCCCTCCCAGGCCAGGTCCTGCTCTTCTCGTTCCACCCGTCGATCACACCAACCACCCGCCGGCCGGTGGATCAGAACTCACGAAACTGAGACAGCACCACCCCACATGCGATAAACCCCCACGACAGCGATCCCACACCGATCTCTCACCGCCACGACAGCGACCCCACACCCCGAAACCACCACCTACCAGCATCAACACACCCAGGCCCACTGTCTCTCACACCACTACCCCAAAACCGAGAGATCGCACACAGCTCTGCGCTCCTTCTACCGAGTGCTGCCGTCCTGGGTGAACGATTCGACGCCGGAGTCGGCGCCCGGGGCACAGCCCTGAATCAGGACGCGCACATCGGTCGGCATGCCGTACGTGCCGCGCGGGGCGCGGGCCGCCGACCTGATCTCCCGCCACGGGGGGCTGCTGACCGCCGGGGCTGCTGACCGCGACCGGTCGGGCGCTGACGAGGCGACCGTCGCCCCGTCACCGCCAGGACCCTGCCGTGCCCTCGCGGACGCACTCGTACTCCAAGGGCCCGTTCACCGGTCCGATGTACGGCGTGTGGCGCACCTACCGCCCAGGCGGGACCGGGGCGGCGGCCGGTACCGCGTCGGCCTTCTTGCCGGGCAACGTCAGCACAGGGAGGCGGACGTCCGGGAGGCCGCCGCGGCGAGGGGGCAGGGGCCTTGCTGGCTGCGCACGGCCTCGGCGGAACGGAGGCAGCTACCGCTTGGCGGCCACGAATCCCCACTGGTCGACCGGTTCGCCGACGACAGGCTCTTCAGGGCGCCACAGGCTGATCGAGCCGAAGCCCGGCTCCACCAGCTCGAGTCCGTCCGCGAAGGTCCCCATGACCTCCCTGGGACGCGAGATGTACGGCATGGCGCCGCCACTGGCGTACTCGTCGGACCCGGCCTGCGTCTCCGGAGTCTCGATGGTGTCGCACAGCATCAAGTAGCTGCCCGCGGGCAGCGCGTCCAAGTAGCTGCGGAGCAGCGCCGCGGCCTCGCCCGAGTCGGCGACGTGTCCCAGCGTCGAGAGCACCATTACGGCCACCGGCCGGTCGAGGTCCAGCGTCCGGGCGGCCTCGCGCAACACTGTCTTCGCGTCCGTCAGGTCCGCGTGCACATAGTCCGTCGCCCCTTCAGGCCGGCTGGTCAGCAGGGCACGCGCGTGAGCCAGGACGATCGGGTCGTTGTCCACATACACGATGCGTGCTGTCGGCTCGACGTCCTGGGCGACCTCGTGCGTCGCGTTCGCGGTCGGCAGACCTGTGCCGAGATCCAGGAACTGGCGCACCCCGGCCTCACCGGCCAGAAAGCGCACCGCTCGCGCCTGGAATGCCCGCGAGGCGCGCGCTATCTCGATGATCTGCGGGTACAGCTCCTCCATCGTAGCCCCGAGCCGACGGTCCACCTCGTAGTTGTCCTTGCCACCCAGCCAGTAATTCCACACCCGCGCCGAATGCGGCGTGCCCGTTTCGATTCCGTCCACCGGCGTCCGGATGCCTTGCTCGTCAGTCATCGGCCCTCTTCGTGTCACACATCGGTTGCGCGGACGGCACTCGTACCGCGCATGCCCATGCTTCCTCACCAGCATCGTCCGCACCAGCCCGACAAGGGAGTAACTCCCTTGTGGGGCACGGACGCAGAACGGGGCGCACCGGTCGAGGATCACCGGGGTGAGACCGGCGCCCGGAAGAGCTCGGCAGTTCGTTCGGGCGTCACCAGGCACTCGGACCGGCCTTGGCTTGAGCCGCCCGCCGAGTGATAGGCCCTTGTGCCGGCCATTCCCTAATAAGACCTACCGAGGCTCCAACCGGCAGACTCGGTGCCTGGTAGCCGCCAGCAGGTGAGCACTCTTTGTTCCCTGGACACCGAGTCCTGTTGACAGATCGTGCCCCTGTCAAGTTCAGCGTGTTGAAGCTTTTACTTCGCGGACCCGCACAGCCCGTGGCAACGCGGCACGAACGAGAATACGAATGGGTTGCTGCGGCAGTACTTTCCGAAGGGCACGGACCTGTCCCGATGGCAGACAGACGACCTCGCAGCCGTTGCACTCGCCCTCAACAGCCGCCCCCGCAAAACCCTCGGATGGAAGACACCCGCTGAAGCCCTCAACGAACACCTACTCTTGACTCAAGAAGCCGGTGTTGCGACAACCGATTGAGTCCGGGCTGCGAGCCCGCGTCCGAGTGATGTATCAACTCGCCTTGTGAGTGCGGGAATCCGTCCCGGTCGCGCTGCCACAGCGCCATCTCCAGGGCGTCCAGGACGAGCCTGGTCTCCTTGGAGGTGGAGGCGGACCAGCCGACGATGCGCCGGGAGAAGGTGTCCACGACGAAGGCGACGTAGACGACCCCGTTCCAGGTGGCGACGTGCGTGAAGTCGGCGACCCAGCAGCGGTTGGGGGCACTGGCGACGAAGTCGCGGTCGAGGAGGTCCGGGGCCCGCTCGGCGGCCGGATCGGCGATCGTCGTGATCACCTTCCTGCCGCGGACGGCGCCGGTGATACCGATCTCGCGCATGAGGCGCTCGACAGTGCAGCGAGCCACGGCATGCCCCTGCCGGTTCAGCTCGCGCCAGATCTTCCGGGCACCGTAGACACGGTAGTTGGACGTGTAGACCTCCTGGATCCGCTCCTTGAGTTCCTCATCGCGCAGGGAACGGGCGGAAGGAGTCTCGAGGCGTTTCTTGTGGGCGTAGTACGTGGAAGGGGCAATCTTGCAGTCGTGCTCGGTGAGCGTCCTGCAGATCGGCTCGACGCCGCCGAAGCGGTCCCGGTGCTCGTCGATGAACGCTACGAGCGTGTGTGTGGCCGGTCGAGCTCGGCCGCGAAGAAACTTGCCGCGGCCTTCAGGATCTCGTTGGCCCGCGGCCCGCCCGTCCGGCTCGCCGGCACGACGGCGGAGACGGCGGTCTCCACGGTGGTGGGCACGGTTTCCACGGGCGGCTCCCTCGCACGGTTCTGGCTCCAGGTAAGGCAACTTACCCGGAGCCAGAAGATCAAGCAGACTGTGGCCCCTGGCGTTTCTGTCCACCCCCCTGGCCAGCCTTGGCTAAGGCTCAGGTGCTGGTGGCTGATATCGCTGCGGCGGGGCCGCCTTGGGAGCGGGGGGTTTTATCGCCCACGCGCTTGGGTTCGATGGTGCGGGGATCGACGGCTTCGCCCGGGGCGCCTTCGTGGTAGGGCCCGTCGGGGTTGGCGTCGCGGTCGTGCGGGAGGAGGAAGAAGACGCGGCGGAGCTGAAGGCCGCTGTCGGGGTCGGCTTCTGCGTGGGCGTCGAGTTCGGTGTAGCCGACCATGCGGCCGTCGCGTTCGTAGCGGGGCTTGCCGCGGCGGCGGGCGGTCTTGTCGAGGGCCTGGCGTACGTAGTCGAGGTCGTCGGGGTTCTCCAGCCACACCACGGCGTTCTCGTGACGGAGATCGCTCTCGTTCAGCAGCGAGCTCATGGCTGCAGCCCCTTTTCGTTGTCGACGGCCAGTTGCGGGCCGAGGTGGATGTGGTGAGCACGATCCTTGGCCGGGGCACCGTGTCCATGGTAAGCCGGGTTGGCGGGTGTGTGTCGGGCGCTCTGGTCAGGCATGGTCGGCCTGGGGTTCGTCGTCGGTGAGAAGTCCGAGGCCGGGGTAGTACTTCTTGCCGCTCGACTTCATCATGTCGGCGGGTGAGGCGAGGGAGAGTTCCTGGCGTACGCGGGTGGCGAAGGCGCGGGCGGTGGCGGGGCGGATGCCTTCGCCGGCGCTGCACCAGCTGCTGTAGGTGGCATACAGCAGGCCCTGTTCAACGCGGAGGTCGCCCGGCGTGCGTTCGGCGGCGCGGTCGCCATTGTCGGTGGTGCAGCATTCGGTGAGGAAGCGGCCGATGTGGTCTTCAGTGGTGGCGTAGGCCTCGGTGGCGGTGCGGACGGTCGCGGGTCCAGTGAGAGGGTCGCGGGTGTCGAGGTAGAGCTGGGCGCCTTCGATGAGCCACTGCAGGATGCCGGGGCCTTCGCTCTGGACGAGTTCCTTGGCCAGGTTGTCGATCTTGCGGGCGGCGGGGACGACGCGTTCGAAGGGGATCAGGCGGATCCGGCGCCAGAAGGCGTGGCCGCCGGTACCGACTTCAGGACGGTGGTTGCCGAGCAGCCAGAGTTTGTGGGTGGGGTTGAAGCTGAAGAAGTCCTGGCGCATGCGGCGGGCCATGATGCGGTCGCCGCCGGTCAGGAGCTTGACCCGGGACTCGTCGAACTTGTCGTTGGGCTTCAGTTCGGAGCACACGACGATGCGCCGGCCGTGGAGTTCGGTGAGTTCGGTGGAGTGCTCGGAGAACTTGCCCTTCTCCATGAGGAAACCGGGCGGGGCAGCCTGGGCGTAGTCGCCGAGGATCTGGGTCATGACATCAAGCAGGACGGACTTGCCGTTGGCGCCGGTGCCGTAGAGGAAGGGCAGGACCTGGGCGCCGACGTCGCCTGTGACGGAGTAGCCGAGGAGCAGGTGGAGAAAGTGGATGGTCTCCTCGCCCTTGGCGTCGACGCCGAAGGTGTCGTGGAGGAAGCGGTGCCAGCGAGGGGTGGGCATCGTCTCGGGGGCGACGCTGGTGGCCCGGGAGTGCATGTCGGCTTCGGGGTCGGGCTTGTGGAGATGGCCGGTGTGGAGGTCGACGACGCCGGCCGGGGTGCACAGGGCGTAAGGGTCACCGTCCAGAACGTCGGGGTCCAGAGCGAGTGCCGGGGAGGCTTTGGCCTGGGTGAGCATGGCCTTGATGCCCGGGGTCGACATGGAGCGTCGGCGGTGGGAAGCGAGGTCGCGGTCGGTGAACTGGCCGGTCGGGTCGGTGGCGGGCATCTGCTCGGCCAGATCACCTGCCGCCCATACTGCGGCCTTCTCGCCTCCGGTGCGCTTCCAGCGGTACTGGTCCCAGTGGTACCAGCCAAGGCCTTCGACGTGGCGGAACTGGTCGCCGAACATCACCGCGAACAGTTTGGCGTTTCCGCGGTCGGTGAGCAGTCCAGGAAGCTGGCCCGACTGCGTTGGTGGCTCGTAGACGGCCGCGGTGGCGGTTCTCTGTTGGGCGGGCAGGCTGGGGTGTGCCGCCTGGACTTCGAGATCGAGCATCTGCTGCGCTGCAGCAGTGGCGTCGAAGCGTGGGCTGTCGGCGCTGCTCATGGGCGTCCTTTGAAATGGAGCGGCCGGCTCGCGCCGGCGGCCAG
Organism: Streptomyces sp. NBC_00846; assembly: GCF_045207325.1. Lineage (NCBI taxonomy): Bacteria > Bacillati > Actinomycetota > Actinomycetes > Kitasatosporales > Streptomycetaceae > Streptomyces > Streptomyces sp. NBC_00846. The sequence continues at coordinate 35,404 of NZ_CP108847.1, forward strand.
GGCAGAAGTGATGACGGCGAGGCTGTGACGTCCGCGATGCGGACGAGCGGCATTGGCGGCCGCGGTCAGCAGGTCGCGTGCCTGGCTTTCGGTGAGGTGACCGGAGGCGATCAGGCCGCCGGCGGTGTAGGCGGCGCGGTTGAGTTTCTCGGTGAAGGCGGTGCCCTCAGTGGCGGCAGCGCAGTCCTTCACCTGGTCGAGCAGCGGTTCCAGGAGCCGGTTGGCACGCTGATGGGCTGGTCGAAGGGCGCCGGAGCGTGGTGGCGGAACCGGGGCAGGTTCATTGTCGACCGGGTGGCCTGTGCGCTGGAGTTCGGTGGCGAGCCAGTCGGGCAGCATTGCGGGGAGCCGGGCTGCGCCGACCGGGCTGTATGTGCCGGCGGAGGTGCGGGTGGAGGGGGCCACGATGTAGCCGCCAGTGGACCGGACATCGACTTGCCAAGCGAGGGCGACTTTTGGGCTGGAGCCCACCGAGGAGCGGTAGCGCGGGCCTTCAGGGGGGGTCCGGTACCAGACGTGCAAACCGCCTGACGGAGTTCGCACGCGCAGGGTGGAGTCGTCGTCTGCTGGGCTCTGCTGGCTGCGGAGCGCAGCCAGCAGAGCGAGGGTGTCGAACCCAGAGGCAAGGCCTGCCAGGTTGACGCTCTCGTGGATCGGGATGCCTGGCAGGAGCCGGTTCCTGTCGGGGAATTCAGCGCTGTGAGCGTCGATGTCGAGGACGACAAGGCCTGCGGGGCCGCAGGAGACTCCGACTCCGAGCGTGGGGTGCCTGCCCCACCAGGCGTCCAGGAGAGCAAGGTTCGTGGTCGCTGCGTGAAAGCCGTGGCACCACCGGCCTGCAGATCGGCAGGGACAGTCCTGAGGGCGGTGAGGCTCGTTACGGCACGTCGGGCAGTTGGCGGCCGGGGTCTTGCGGCCCGGGGCCAGTGGGTGCACTGGCCAGCCGTTTCCGGCGCACCAGCAGGCAACGTCGTAGGGACTCGCAGTTCCTGAGGAGCGGGGAACGCTGGTCTCGCTGTGACGCGGCACGCTGATCGTCCTTGCCGAGGGGCCAGTAGCCCGTTTCAGTCCCTCAGGTAAAAGACCAGGTCAACAGCATTGCTACTGCCAGGCGAGGGACCGAAGGGACCGAGTTTTCCAATGAGGTCAGAGCCTACATCAGCCGCCCGGGCTGGGCTGGGACCGTTTCCCAACTTGGGTCCCTTCAGTCCCTTCGCCACCTGGGAAGTTTTGGAGTGCCTACTCCTTGGACAAAGCAGCTGATCAGGTCGGCCAGCCGGGCGTGTCGTGTCCTGGCGGGGGCGGGGGCGGGGGACTGACAGGGACTGAAGGTTTCGGACACATCTTGGTCCCTGTTCAGTCCCTCACGAAAAACCGCAGGTCACAGGCGTTTTGAGGCTCGACTGAGGGACTGAAGGGACTGAAAGTTGCAGTTATGAACTGCTCACGATGGAAGACCTCTGTCTCACGCGTCCGCATATACGCGCACCCGTGATGACTGGAACAAGGATTTTCGGTCCCTTCAGTCCCTTCAGTCCCCTGCTTACACAGAGCAGATCCCTCTGAGCTGCGCTTTTGTCGAGGGACTGAACCAGGGACTGAACCAGGGACTCAACGAGACCGATCCCCGCACAGACAGCTCTGAAGCGTGGAGACGGGAGCCCGGGAAGGCAGGCCCTGTTTCTCAGCGCAGTGAAAACGATGCCGCCGGGGTGAGGCAGGCGAGATGCTCTTCCCGCAGGGCGCTACTCCGCGGACCGTCTTCGCCTGGGGCGGGGGAGTGCGGGGAGTAGCTTCGTGGCTTGCGGGGAACTGGTGTACCGCCTTCGGCGGGTCGGTCATCGGAGGCACCGAGAAACGGCGTCCAGGTTGACAACGCCGGTCTGGACGCCGCCGGAGCCCAGGTCTGTGGCGGCGACGAGGGCCGCGGTGACAAGCCGCTACCAGGCATGGACGTCGTCGTACGCGTGAGGCCGTGCCTGTGGCGGGATTCCACCAGGGCCTTCGCTCAGTCCCGCCCGAAAACGGCCCGCCCAGGAGTCGGGGCGGCGCCCGCCGCCCCGACTCCTGGGCTCCTCGACCTGGACAAGCCCGTGTGCCGCTACTACGCGGGGCACAGCGTGATCCGGTTCATCGCCCCCTTACTCGCCTCCTGGCGAGGGCAGCTTGCCGGCGCGGCGGGCGCTGGTCTGGCTGACGATCCGCCCCGCCTCCGTGCTGCCCGCCTCCGTGCTGCCCGCGGCAGCTCCCTGACCGCGCACGCCCCCGCTGCCGGATCCGCGCCCGACGTGGACTGCCGACTGGGCACGTGTGTCAGACGATGCCGTGCCCACACACGTCCGAGTGGCCAGTCGGGGCTTCTCCTCACCTCCATGTCTGGGGGACGTTGGCGGTGTATGCGAAAGATCATCTGTCTGGCTGCCAGAGCGGCTGCCCTGCTCGTGTCGCATCTTGGACGAGCGGGAACCATCCGCGAGCTCTGCGGCCGGTCATGGTGAGGGGTGACCGATGTGCGGCTGGTCGGTCATGACCGACCAGCCGATGAGGCGCGGATCGGTCATCGGTCACGATCGGCGGGATCGGTCACCAGGCCCGTCGGCCGGTCGGTCACCGATGACCGGTCACCGGGGGATCGGTCACCGGCCGACGGGGGCGGACATGATGGTGGCCGACGACCGGGCACGGTCGTCGGCCACGCGTGGAAGGCGAGTCGGTCAGTGGCTGACCGACCGGAGGTGCGCCCGGCCCTGCTGCCGACGTTGCCCTTCGAGGTATTCGGCAGCGGCGTTCACACGCCGCTGGCCGGTCTTCGGGGACAGCCCGAGACGGCGGGCCACTTCGGCACCGGAGAGCTTCTGCCCCGCTTCCTCGGCCTCGGCCAGCCACTCGGCGACGGTCACGATCTGTTGCTGCACCGGGGCCACGTCCGGCTCGTCGGTCTGTTGCTCGGGCACCCGCGCGGCGGCCGCTCCGGTGTCGGTGACCGTGACCTCCCATGCGGCCGGCTCACTGACGGGAGCTTCCGCCGTCCTTGCCGAGGGGACATTGAGAGTGGTCTGCTGCGGCACTCTCCCGCCGGTACCGAGGTCGCCCGCCACCGAGGCGGTCAGCACCGGGACCGGGTCGATGGCGTCGGGCTGCGAAGCAGCAGGCGGCTCGGCCAAGGTTGTCGAGGCGAAGGATCGGCGGCCCGCCGAAGCGTCAGCACCTGCGCCTCGGCCACCGATTTTTTCGTCCCTGACGGCATTCAGCGCGATGTCCTTGGCCGGCTCCTCTTGCTCATCCGCCGACACGGGCGTCTGCGGAGCCTGCATCTTGAAGTCCTGCAGGATGGGCCGGAGCTGTCCCTCCGTAAGCACGCCGCCAGTGACGGGATCGACGACGCTGTACTGGGCTAGGAACAGTCCGAACTGCCTGGCGTTCGGCAGTTCTCCGAACTGGGTCAGGTATCCCTGGACGGCCTCGCTGTAGTCGATATCAGGGAGAACGGGCTCGTCCGCTACGAAGGGTGCGGCACCAGCGGACTCAGGCGAGGGCGTCGGCTCCGCATGAGGTGCACCAGCTGCCCCCATCTCGCCGCCGTCCAGAGCACGCTGGTGCTCACCCACCAGCTCGACCTGAGGATGGACCGCTTCGACGACTGCCTGGGTGGGGGCGGGGGGTAGCAGGGCCGGTTCGATGCCTGCGGCGGCGAGGCCGGTCGGACCGGTGTCGGCCAGTGGGACGCCGTACTTTGCCAGGCGTAGTGGCATCAGGGATTCGATGGGTGCTTTGCGGCGCCAGTTGCGGCCGAAGCGGGCTTGGAGGCGGGCCTGGTAGATGAGCCGGTCCTGTTCGAGTTTGATGACCTGTTCGTAGGACCGGAGTTCCCAGAGTTTCATGCGCCGCCAGAGCTTGAATGTCGGTACGGGGGAGAGCAGCCAGCGGGTGAGCCGTACGCCTTCCATGTGTTTGTCGGCGGTGATGTCGGCGATCCGGCCCACGGCGTGCCGGGCGGCCTCGACGGAGACGACGAACAGCACGGGGATGACCGCGTGCATGCCGACGCCGAGCGGGTCGGGCCAGGCTGCGGCGCCGTTGAAGGCGATCGTCGCTGCGGTCAGCAGCCAGGCCGTCTGGCGCAGCAGCGGGAAGGGGATGCGCATCCAGGTCAGCAGCAGGTCCAGGGCGAGCAGGACACAGATGCCCGCGTCGATGCCGATCGGGAAGACCAGCGAGAAGTTCCCGAAGCCCTTCTGCAGCGCGAGCTCGCGCACCGCCGCGTACGAGCCCGCGAAACCGATCGCGGCGATGAGCACCGCACCGGCGACCACGAGCCCGATGAGTATTCGGTGGGTGCGTGTCAGCTGCATCGCGGCCACCCGCGTTCCCCTCCCCGTTGCTCTGGTCCGATGTCCTGCAATGGCTTCTGAATGATCTTCACACTCTCATGCCCCTCAACCTCGGGTACGGAATCTCGATCGCATCTCGCGGAGGTCGACGACGGACGTGTTCCTCCCGAACCCGACCGGGGCGGTCATTCCGCGACGATGGCAGGACGGCCCTCAAGGGGGGAAGGCTTTATCCCCATTGCGCCCCATAGGGTACGAGACGCATTGGTTCGGAATCGTTGCCGCGCAACGACACGCACCGCTTGCACACCCCAACGCTCGCTGGTGAGTAAGGTAACCACATGACCGCCCCATACGATCCCGAAGATCGGGAAAAGGTAGTCGCCAAGCTACCAGCCGCGCTACGGCAGGAACTCAAGGTTCGCGCTGCCGAGTTGGGCGTGGACATCAAGGATGCTGTCACTGAAGGCGTCCACGCCTGGCGCTCCGAGACAACTCCCCGGCCCCTTGTCGACACATCGGGAGGCAGTTCGTTCTCCACGTACCTGCCCACAGGTTTGTACGGGCAGTTCAAGACGGACTGCAAGGACCGTGGCATCCCGTTCAACCAGGGGATCGCGCAGTCGATCCGGCTGTGGCTGGACGCGCATCCCTCTCCTCGCCGCGTGCCCCGCTCCACCGGAGCCCGCCGCATCATCTTCGGTAACCAGAAGGGCGGCGTGGGCAAGACCTCCACCTCAGCCGGGACCGCGCAAGCCCTTGCCGAGGCAGGGCAGCGGGTACTCCTGGTCGACTTCGATCCCCAAGGCCACCTGACGCGTCAACTCGGCTACCCGATGCTGGACATCGACGACCCGAGTCTTGCCAAGTTCATGCTGGGGGAGGGGAAGGGCGAACTGCGCAACTTGCTCGTCCCGATAGAGGAAGGCAGCTTCGGCGGCCGGCTCTTCCTGCTGCCGGCATGCAAGGACGCTTTCCTCCTCGACGCCAAGCTCGCCACGAGCCGGAGCGTGCGGATCAAGGAGACCGCCCTGGAGAAGGCCATGGAAGCGCTGGAGGCGGAATTCGACTTCATCGTCGTGGACTGCCCGCCGAGCCTCGGCTACACCATGGACACCGCGCTGTACTACTCACGCACCAGGGAGGGTGAAGAGCCGGACACCTCCGGCATCTACATCCCCGTCCTGGCCGAAGACTCCTCCGCTGACGCCTACGACATGCTGTATGACCAGATCCTGGACCTCGTCGAGGACATGAGCATCGAGATCGCCTTGCTCGGCTTCATCGTGAACCTTTACGACAGTCGTAAGGGTTACATCGCGACCTCGTCCCTGGACCAGTGGAAAGAGATCGGTGAACCCCCGGTCGTAGCCGTCCTTCCCGAGCTGAAGGAACAGCGGGAGGCCGTACGACTCAAGCAACCCCTGCTCACCTACGCGCCGGAATGCGATCAGGCCGAGGTGATGCGGAATCTCGCACGGAGGATCATCCGATGAGCGTTGCCGACCGACTGGGTACCGGTTCATCGTTCGGCGGGGTGCCTCGCGGCCGCAGCGCGCGGGGGCGAGCCAAGGCCGTGACCCAGGGAGATGTGCCCGCATACGAGCTTGTCCGTCTCCACCTGGACGAGGTCTCGCCCACGCCGCTCAACCCGCGTCGCAACTTCGGCACGGACGAAGAGAAGACACGGTTCGGCGAGGAGCTGCGCGCCGCGCAACTCGCGGCGTGCGTCGCCGTCAGCCGGGACGTATACCTGGCCCTGTGGCCGGAGCACATGTCTCGGATCGGGTCAGCAAACTACGTTCTGGTCAACGGGGAGCGCCGATTCCGAAGCGCTCACCACGTGGGCCTTGAGGCCTTGGACTTCGTCGTGCGCGACGACCTCGCCGTCTCGAAGGAAGAGTTCGTCAACCACCTCCTCAAAGAGAACCTTGAGCGGGAGGACTTCGACGTTGTCGAGCGCGCCCGCGGCGTGCAGGAGATGGTGACGGTCTGCAGCAGCGACTCCGCAAAGGGAGCCCAGGCGCGCGCCGCTGAGCGACTCAACAAGGACCGATCGTGGGTCACCAACCAGCTGGCACTTCTTCTCCTTCCGGATGAGATCCAACGCATGCTGAGCTCTGGTGACATGCCTGAGCGAGACGGCCGCGTCATGGCTCGCCACCTCAAGGACCACTCCGGCCTCGGAGCAGCTGAACTCATCGCGTACTTGAAGCACACCAAGGCGCGTGAGGCCGAGGAACGCGAGACCCGCAAGGCGATACTGAAAGCCGCGAAGAACTCTGCGCCAGGCTCGGACTCGCTATCCGTGTTGTCCGCGGACAACACAGTGCCATCTGGACCCTCGACGTTCGCGGGCGAGACCACAGCACAGGACGATGCCCCTACCGGCTCGTTGTTGTCCGCGGACAACAAAGGCGCCAGCTTGTCCGAGCTCGGGCCGTTGTTGTCCGCGGACAACACAGTGCCATCTGGACCCTCGACGTTCGCGGGCGAGACCACAGCACAGGACGATGCCCCTGCCAGCTCGTTGTTGTCCGCGGACAACAAAAGCGCCAGCTTGTCCGAGCTCGGGCAGGACACGCTCCACACGTTGTCCGCGGACAACAGCAGCGGGCTCGGAGGCGCAATCGAAGCGAAGTCAGCACCTCGGCCGCCGGCAGATGACACAAGCGGACCCTTGACGGGCCTAGAGACGGATACGCCCCCCGCGTTGTCCGCGGACAACAGCAAGCGTCCCTCTACCCCGCTTCCTCATCAGTCACGAGGCCTCGACCTTGGGTCGTTGCCATGGGACGACCCCGTGTGGTTCGCCGAGCAACTGCGCACCTACATGTCCGCCGACAACCGAAACAAGCTCGCTTCGCTCCTCCACGCGAGGAACGAAAGCTGACCTTCTCTGTTCCAACCGCAGTGGCGTCCAGCCAGTTTTCTGCTGGACGCCACTCTCATGTCCGAGCAGCCCGGCTGGGGCTTTCATCAGTACCCACGCATCGATTGTGTACGGCGCACTGCCGCTATCAAGAGACTGCAGTACACCCGCTACTGATCAACGCAGTCGCTGTAGCTGGGACGGTGATGGACGGGGCGATACCGCACTGGGCCCGCGCGGTGTGATGAACTGCCGTCCGTTCACCGTGGGCCAAGAGGGGAGACATGACCGCCGACGCGCCGGTCCGGCAACCGCCTGATCCCGTAAACGCCGCAGCAACGCAGGCCGAACAGGAGCGTCAGCAAGCACGCCGTCTCGGCGCGTGGTCGATCGCGTGGACGCTCCTGACCCTGGTGATCTGGGGATGGTTCGCCTTCCTGACGCTCGCCGACTACGGCCCCGAGTCCGGGGACAGGCCCATGTGCCGAGGCCCGCTGGTCGGCCCGTCGTCCGAGGACATCCTGTGCCGCGACCCGCTGCGCCAGTGGCCCGCGCTGCTGGGCCTCCTCGCGCTGGCGGTCATGGTGACCGCTTCTGCGGCGGCGACAACGGTGTACGCCAAAGTCGTCTCCCGCCTGGCACGCCGCGACGGGCCCGGCGTGCCAGGCGCAGGACTGACGGCCGACGGGCGGTGCAGTCACCCACGCGATCGGCCAACTGAGCGGCTCAGTCGGCCCCGGTAGCGCCCGAGTTGGCCCGGTTGAGCGTTGCGGTTGGCCCGCCAGATGGGTTGGGCGCTGCTGACCGGGGCATTTCCGGGGTCGGTCCGCGTACGCGGCACCCCAGGAGAGAGAGCCGTCACCGTGTGTCGCGTAGCTGGAGAAGGTACGTCGCAGTCAGCGCAACGGCACGCTCCCCGTCATGCGACAGCTCCACGAGGGCACGTGAGGCCGTCGTCCCCGGGATGCCCGCCAACGCCTGGGTCAGCCGTCCGCGTGCAGGCGCTTTGGTGGTGTCGTGGGCGAGGCGGTCGACGAGCCCGGTCGCGATCTGGCCCGCCGTCGCCTTGTCACTCGCCAGCACGCTCAGTGCATCGGCTGCATCGGTGTCGTTCCTTCCCTCCACGATCATGTCGATGAGCGTCGGAACCGCATTGACCACTCCACGTGTCCCGAGAGCCAAAGCCGCATACCCGCGGACCACGACGTCGGGGTTCGCGAGAGCGTCCCGCAGCTGCGCGGAAGCCTCATCACCGGGCATCTCGGCGAGGGACTGAACAGCACGTTCCCGCACCGCGGCCACCGGTGAGCCGAGGCCCTTCGCCAGCAGCGCCGGGCCGCCGTCGCCCGATCGCGCCAGCGCCCATCGAAGAGCCCCGGCGACGTTCGGCTCCGTCTCGCTCAGTGCCGCCTCGACCAGGGCCTCCACCGGCACCGGAACCTCGTCGACCGAGGAAAGGGCCGCGCGCTGGCGCGCGTTGGCGCTCTTCGCCCCCAGTGCCTGGAGGAGCGCAACGACCTGGAGGACGTCCTCCCAGTCGGCGGGGTCCGTGGCATCGATCCGGCGCAGCCGCGTGAGCAGCTCGGTCTCCGCCTCGATGCGTTCGCGCGTCTGACGGATGAGGTCGCCGACGAGAGCCGAGGGCGTGAAGCCGGGATCTTCGAGCGCGCGCCCGATCTCACGCAGCGACAGCCCCAGCGACCGCAGGCTCTCGATATGGAAGATCCGCCGGAGGTCCTTCCCGGAGTACTCCCGATAGCCGGAGCCCGTACGGCCCGAAGGCCGCACCAGGCCGAGCGACTCGTAATGCCTGAGCATGCGGGCACTGACCCCGGACCGTCGTGCCACCTCACCGATCAACACGTCCTATCGTCCCTCCTGACCGGACCCGCCGAGGGCCACGATGCGCTTGGCCTCCTCGATCGCGCACTCGAATCCGGCGTCCGGCTCACGCAGTAGCCGTTGTGTGGCGAGCGCGTGCGCGCACACGCGCGGGTCAGGGGCCGTCGTCGCAGCACGCAGAGCCGGCACAATCACTTCACCCAGCGCGACCAGCGCCCGGCTGAGACTCAGCTGCGTCTCCCGCTCACCGCGCCCGAGCTGCGTCGCCAACACCGTGGCCAACGCGGACGCCTCGCCTTCCGGCACGAGCACTACCGCGGCCCGCCAGGCGCTCCGCGCCACCTCGTCGTCGGCGTCGGACAGCAGCGCCCGTGTGATCGACGGCCACGCCTGCCGGTCCCCGATCTTGGACAGCGTGTGCAGCGCCTGGCTCCGTGCCTGCGCATGCTCCGAGCGGACTTCGCGGAGCAGCTCGGGAAGCGTCATGGACACCGGGTGGCGGGTGAGCGCCCAGGTCAGCATGTCGCGGACGAAAAACTCGGGCTCGATCGCGCATCGCTCGATGAGCTTGTCGACGAAGCTCGGGTCAGGCGTCGTGCCGACCGCCAGAGCCGCCCGCAGTCGCACGGACGAACGGCTGTCCTCCAGCCCCTGGAGCGCTCGTATCGCATCCATGTCCTGTCTCGTGATCGTCATCGAGACCACCTCCTTGGCAAGCAGTGAAGGCCCTGTCACCGTGTCAAGGTCAAACAGGGCCCGCTGCTCGATCACCAGTCACCTGCTGCGTCCCGAGCGTGCCCTTGAGCATCGTCCATCGTGAAGTTGCCGACCATGTGGCTGGTGTGCGCGGGGGGCGGGGGTACTCGTGCCGGCCGCGGGTGCATGACGTGGGCCGCACGGGCCTTCGCGTGGAGCCTGCGGTAGTCGGCTCCACGCACTTCCTCAGCGACGTCCCGCTTCCTACAGCGGGATGTTGCTGTGTTTGCGGGGCGGCAGTGTCACACGCTTGTTACGCAGCGCCTTGAGTGCGCGCAGGACGGTCAGCCGGGTCTCCGACGGCAGGATGACGTCATCAAGGCTGCCGCGTTCGGCCGCCATGTAGGGGGTCAGCACCGTCTCCTCGTACTGCTCGATCAGCTCCTCGCGCAGCTCGCCGGGATCTTCGGCGACCAGTAGGTCAGGGGTGAGCCAGGTGCGTGGCTCACGGAACTTCCAACCCGCCAGATCGTGCTCGGATGCCTCAGCACCGTCCGGGAGGCTGGCGGCCACCCAGCCACTGCGGAGCTTCTCCTGGAACTCCTGGAGGGTGACCAGGCCCCAGCAGTCGATGAGCCCGTCGGTATAGATGAACATGGCTCCGGCGCGGTAGCGCTCCACCGTCCGGCGCGAGACGCCCAGGCGCTCCGCCAGGGACTTGGTGGACCCCTTCGCCCGCGTGAGGAGGACTTTCACCTGAGACTTTACGGATTTCGGCGCGGGCCGGGTGAAGACCTTCCGCTCCGCCCGCGCGAGGACCTCCAGGACCTTGCCACGGCGCGGGGCCGGCTGCTGCTGTCCGTGATCGCTCATGCCTCCGGGGACCACGGATCACCTGCGGACAGATTCCGAAGTCCGCGCAGGTGGCGACGGGCGCTGTCGGCGGTGCGACTTTGACCGCTAGTTGGCGGATTTGAGCGATAGTTGGCGAGCCCAGACCCGTGGGCCGCCGCAGGACACGCTGGGGCACTTTGGAGACGTTATGGATTTGCTTGCGATCCTCGATGAGGCGGTGGCCGCTCTCAAGGCTCCTCTGGGAGAGGACGACCGAAGCCAGGGCTGGACCGATGATCTCCGGAGAGAGGTTCAGGAAGAGATTTCGATCAGCCGTTCAGTACTGCGCCGCCACGGATCCGGCATGGTGCGGTACCTACGTCCGCGCCTTGACGAGTGGATGAAAAGCGAGGAGATACGGCCGGGACGCCTCCAGCACCTGGTGTCGGATGTGCAGCGGCGGCTCGTGGACGCTCGCAGCCTGAAGCCAGCACACGGCTGAACAGCAACCAACCGCGGGGTACCCCAGTTGAATGACCAGATCGCTCGGAGGCCCACTTCGGCACCACATCAACACAGGAGATGCAGTGGCCCCATCGCGCCGTCGCGCCGCCGTCCTGGGCGGACCCGGCCATCGCGGAAGCGGTAGACCGGCAGAACCAGGCGATGCGTGAGCTGTCCCGCCGTGCGTTCCCCGAGCCCGAAGTCGTCCCCTATGCGACATCCCGCGAGTTCCCCGAACCTCCACGGAGCTGGTGATCCTGTGGCCAGGGGGTTCTTCCTCAGTCGCGACCACCACAGAGAAGCGACCCCCGGCAGGGAAAGTACCGGGGGTCGCTTCTGCGTCCTGAGCGTACGGGCCCACAGGGCCTTCTGAAATGTTCAGTGTGGCGCAACGTTGTTGTCAGTGGCTCAGGCCCCCGCGGACAGCGCCGGGGTTTTTTTCTGCGTCCAGCCAAGACGGGAAAGAACCCCTCTGACCAGGCATTGTCACGCGGTGCCCCTGCTTTTGCTTTAAGAGGCAGACGCGGAGCACACGGCACCGCCATTGTGGAGGAGTTCGGATGGACCCTGCTGCGGTCGTAACGGCGGTGACTATGGCACTGGGGTACCTCGTAAGGCTGCTCTACCGCTTGATCAAGGAGTGGTCGGAGGTCCGTAAAGCAGAGCTGGCCCAGAACGGGCTGTCGGAGCGGGTTCGATCGCTGCCGGCCGGAAGCAGGCTGGTGGAGAAGGACGGTGACCGACAGGTCGAGATCACGGTCGGAGGGCAAGGCCGGCCGAAGTGGAGCGAACTGACGTGACAGAACTACCGGTGACCACCACGACGGCCGGCGGCCAACGGAGAAAGAGACCCAGTGCGTTACCGCGGGACGACTTCGATGCCCTGTATATCGAGGAGATGCGGGGGGTCACCGTGCACCTTATGTACCGGGGCGCTACGCCCTACGAAGCCGCTGACGCTGCACATGAGGCGTTCATCGAACTGCTTCCTGACCGATGGCGGACGATCCAGTATCCGGCGGCCTATCTCCGGAAGGTCGCTTGGACGAAATACCTCCGCCAGCAACACCACCTGGAGTCGCCCAGGGATTCGGTACCTGACCGGCCGGGTGGTACGTGCCCGATCGCCGAGGTGATCCTGACTGACACTCAACAGCGGATCGTGAACGCGATCCAGCAGCTGTCGCCAGCGCAGCGGGAGGTCCTCGCGTGGCAGTTTGATGAGTTCGAGTACTGCGAGATCGCGGAGTTCACGAGCAAGACCGAGACGGCCCTGCGCACAAATGCCAAGCGGGGAAGGGCAATGCTGAAGAAGCTTCTATTGGTCGAAGGAGTCGGACAGAACGAGGGAGGCGCTTCGGGTGAGTGACCGGCTGGACAACCACGGTGAGGCCGATGACATCCTTGACGATTTTCTCCTTGCACACGTTGGCGAGCTGCGAAACACGATCGGCCACGCCCTCAACGTCCAGGCCGGGCTGGCGAACCTCCAAGCGCTGAGGCGTAAGGATGACGCTCACGTATATCAGGTCAGGCCTGTGGTAGTGAGTTCCGTCGAGGTCAAGGAGTCGGGTGAACCGGGCAGCGTGGCCGAGGGCCACGCGGTTCGAGAGCTTCTTACCACCCTGACGAAGGAGCGGCGCCAGGTCCGTGTATTCAGGGAGAGGATCGAAGCCCTTGAGGTCCGTCAGGAGGTCGGCAAGCTTCGCCTCACGCGCGCAGTCAGGCAGCTGCGCTTCTACGGCTCTTACCTAGGAACTGTCACAAAGGACTTCATGAACCCGGTCTCGGTGGACAAGGACCGGGTTCTCACGCAGTTCCGAGTGCATGAGAGGAGTCTCAAGACCATCAGGAGGCAGCTCGAGGCGCTGGTCGCCGATACGGAGGGTCGGCAACAACGGAAATGGAAGCTTCTGGTCCTCCTCATGGAGGAGCGTGAGGAGGCGCTGCTGGAGCTATATACGACCATCCAGCGGATCTTCGATAATTCCGACTTCTTGCAAGAGGTGGGCCCCTGACTCGACGTTGGGCATATCGGGGTACTACGGCAATGGTTGGTAATAGCGGGCAACGCCGTCCGGGTCGACCCGGCACTGCCGCTCGAACTGCTCGGCCCGCTCGGCTGCTCCGTCCTCACCGGCGCCGGAGCCGTGCTGAACACCTTCCGCGCCGGTCCCGGCGACACCCTCGTCGTCCTCGGCGCGGGAGGCGTGGGCCTGGCCGCGGTGATGGCGGCCGGCGCCGCCGGCGTACGGACCGTGGCCGTCGACGGGAATCCGGCGCGACTGGCCCTGGCCGAACGGTACGGCGCGATCCCCCTGCCCGCCACGACGGCCGGTCTGGCCGAGCGCATCCGACGGCGGACCGACGGCGGCGCCCAGTACGTCCTGGACACCACCGCCTTGGCCCCGCTGATCAACGACGCACTCCGCGCACTGCGCCCCACCGGCCTGCTCGGCCTCGTGGCACGCCTCCGCACCGCGCTGCCGCTCGAACCGGACACGCTCGACCGGGGCCGCGGCATCCGGCACATCTGCGAAGGGGACGCCGTACCGGGACTGCTCATACCCCGGCTGATCGGCCTGTGGCAGGCCGGCCGCCTCCCGTTCGACGAACTGATCCGCACCTATCCGCTGGCCGACATCGACGAGGCCGAACGCGACTGCGACGCCGGACGCGTGGTCAAGCCCGTCCTGCTGCCGGAAAGAGGAGACCGATGACCGAACGACCACCGCCCGCGACCCCCGCCGTCCCGACACGGACGGCGGGGACTCGGGCGTGGGACTGACCGCCCTCCTGGTCGCCGCCGCACGGGCGATCGAGACCCACCGCCACGACAGCCTGGCCCGGGACGTCCACGCGGAACACTTCGTGCGCGCGGCCGGGGCCTGCGCGGACTCGCCGGTGCGCATCGAGCAGGTCCCGGACGGGGACGGCGATCCGTTGTGGGGGAGGTTCGCCCGCTACTTCGGCCTGCGGACGAGGGTCCTCGACGACTTCGTCGCCCGGTCGGTCGGTGCGGACGCCCGCCAGGTGGTGCTGCTGGGAGCGGGGCTGGACACCCGCGCCTTCCGGCTGGACCTGCCGTCCCACTGCGTCGTCTTCGAGGTCGACAGGGCGGGCGTGCTGGACTTCAAGCAGCGGGTGCTCACGGAACTCGCGGCCGCCCCCAAGGCGAAGCGCGTCCCCGTACCGGTCGACCTGCGCGCCGACTGGGTCACCGCGCTGACCTCCGCCGGCTTCGACCCGGCCGCCCCGAGCGTCTGGCTGGCCGAGGGACTGCTCTTCTACCTGCCGGGCCCCGCCGAGACGTACCTCGTCGACGCCGTGGACCGGCTCACCGTCCCGGGCAGCGCCCTGGCCTTCGAGGCCAAGCTGGAGAAGGACCTGCTGGCGTACCGCGACAGCGCGATCTACACGGCGACGCGGCAACGGATCGGCATCGACCTGCTCGACCTCTTCGACAAGGGGCCGCGCCCGGACTCGGCGGGCGACCTGGCGGCCAAGGGCTGGTCCACCGCGATGCACACGCCCTTCGACTTCACCCGCCGGCTGGGACGCAGTCCCCTTCCCGAGCCGGACGAAGCGCTGGAGGGGAACCGCTGGGTCTTCGCGCACAAGCCCCGGGCCTGACGTCGCCACGGGACGGACGGCCGCCGCGGCCGTCCGTCCCCCCGGCCGTGTCAGACGGCCCGGACGGCCACCAACTGGTCACCCGGGATCCCGGCCAGGTCCGGCGCGTAGTCATCCTTGATGCCGGAGGCCCAGGTGGCCACGGTGACGCGGTCGTCGGCGTCCGGGCCGAACGCGTCGAAGAGCGCGTGGATCTTCGCCTCGGCGAAGCCGATCGCCGTCATCAGCGACACGAAGAGCGGACGCTCGATCAGGCCGTCCCCGTCCGGGTCGCCGAGGGCGGAGAGCGCCCGGGCGAACTCCTCGACCGTGGGCCCGAAGCGCTCGGGGTCGAGCACGAACGGACGGAACTCCTCGACGCTGATCACACCGTCGCCGTTGGCGTCCAGCTCCGTGGCCAGCGTCGTCCACCAGCGGCGGAACGAGGCCCGCAGGGCCTCCTTGGCGCCGTCGTCCGAAGCGACCGCCGCCTGAAGAACACGTCCCGTCATCAGGTCGAAGTCCTCGGAGTCGAGGACTCCGTTGCCGTTGGCGTCGAAGAGGGAGAAGAGCAGCTCGGCCCGCTCTGCAGCCTCGGTTCGCATGTCCGTCACCTGTCTCCTGCGGTCCGTCGATCCCGGACCTGGCTCGATGAGTGCTCCCTGCACAACCGCACCGGCGGCGGAACGTGACGGTCCGTCCGCCTCCGGCACCGGCAGGAGTGAAGAAGTCCGCGAGGCGCCCCGGGCGCCCGCGGCCGTGCCGAACGCTCCGGGCCCTGCCGGGCGTAGGGGTGCTGGCTTCCCGCTAGGGGTGTGCCGGATGCCTGCCGGTCGGTAGCGTCGGTCGCCCGGCCGTGTGCCGGTGACACGGACACGATGTGCCGCGGGCGGCCGTCGTGGGAGCGCGGGAGGTTACAGGTGGCCGGGTCCGAGGTCCGCCGGCTGCTGGCGATCAGCGATCTGCACGTGGTGTACGCCGAGAACCGTGCCCTCGTCGAGGGGCTGCGTCCGCAGAACGAAGGCGACTGGCTCGTCGTCGCGGGCGACGTCGGCGAGTACGTCGCCGACGTCGAATGGGCCCTCGACCTGCTGCGGCGTCGCTTCGCCAAGGTGATCTGGGCGCCCGGCAACCACGAACTCTGGATGCCCCGCGACGACGTGGTGCAACTGCGCGGCGAGGCGCGCTATCAGCATCTGGTGGCGCTGTGCCGCCGCCTCGGTGTGGTGACCCCCGAGGACCCGTACCCCGTGTGGGACGCCGGAGGCGATCCGGTCCTGATCGCGCCCCTGTTCGTCGGCTACGACTACAGCTGGCGGCCGGCCGGTGCCCGTACCAGGGACGAGGCGCTGGCCATGGCGGAGGAGCGGGGCGTCGTCTGCACCGATGAGTTCTTCCTCCACCCCGACCCGCACGCGCGCCGCGACGACTGGTGCCGGGCCCGCGCCGCGTCGACGAAGCGGCGGCTCGACGCGGAGCGCGACGGGCTGCCCACCGTGCTGGTCAACCACTATCCGCTGGTGAGGGAGCCGACCAGGATCCTCCGGCACCCCGAGTTCGCCCTGTGGTGCGGAACCGACCTGACCGCCGACTGGCACATGCGCTACGAGGCCCGCACCGTCGTCTACGGCCACCTCCACATCCCCCGGACCACCTGGCACGACGGCGTGCGGTTCGAGGAGGTGTCGGTCGGCTACCCGCGTGAATGGCGACGCCGCTCCGGCCCGCCCGCCCGGCTCCGCCCGGTGCTGCCCGCACCGGTCGCCCAGCCCTCCTGACAACACCCGGGCCGGGCGGCTCCACCGGCCGCCTTGATGCCGCGCCCACCGCCCGGGAGACCCTCCGCCGGGCCGCGCCCCGGCCAGGGCCCCGACCGCCGTTGTCGCGCGACGCGAACAGATGAAAGACTTGGCAAAGACCGGACGGGGAAGATCGACAGAAGGGCCGACGCGGCAACGGCGCGTGACGCGCTGCCGTGCGCCGGCCGGTGAACAGGCTGACCAACGGGGACACCGCGCGACGAGGCATCCGGTCTCGGAGCCGCGGGTGGAGAGGCTGACGCGCACAGTGCTCGTGCAACGCGAGGAACAACTGGCCGGACTGCGGGGGATGTACCGCGCCTGCCGGGAGCAGGGACGGGGCCAAGTGGCCCTTCTGAGCGGGCCCGTGGGCAGTGGCAAGACCGAGGTGCTGGAGGTCTTCGGCGAGTGGGCGGCCATGGTGGGCGGGCAGGTGCTGCGCGCCGCCGGATCCCGCGCCGAGCGCGACATTCCCCTGGGCGTGATCTGGCAGCTCCTGCACAGCGCCCCGCTGGAACCCGAGGCCCTCGCCCAGGCCGACGAACTCATCGGCACCGCCTTCGACCGCCTCACCCGGACCGCAGGGATCGTCGAGCAACTGCCCCCGGGCGACGACCTCTGGGGACGGGCCCTGCACGCCGTGTTCACCTCGCTGACCGGCCTGGGGGACGAGGTCCCCGTGGCCGTCGCCGTGGACGACCTCCACCACGTGGACGCGG
Source organism: Streptomyces sp. NBC_00846 (assembly GCF_045207325.1). Lineage (NCBI taxonomy): Bacteria > Bacillati > Actinomycetota > Actinomycetes > Kitasatosporales > Streptomycetaceae > Streptomyces > Streptomyces sp. NBC_00846. The sequence continues at coordinate 52,613 of NZ_CP108847.1, forward strand.
CCTCGCTCCACTGCCTGCTGTACGTGGTCCGGCGGTTCCGTCGGGTACCCGTCATGATCGTGCTGGCCGAGACCACCACGCTGCGCCCGGCCCATCCCCTGTTAAGGGCGGAGCTGTTCAGCCAGCCCTTCTTCCGGCGCTACACCCTGCCGCTGCTCACCGCCGACGCCGTCGCCCGACTCGTCCCGCGCGACGCCGACTGCCGGGGCGGAACCTCGGCGCGCGAGACGGCCAGCGGCCTCCTCGGCGTCACCGGCGGCAATCCGCTCCTGCTGCGCGCCCTCCTGGACGAAAGCGCCAGTGGTACGGGACGGGACAGCACGTACGGGCCGGTGCCCGGCGACGCCTTCGACCAGGCGGTGCTGCGCTGCCTGTACCGGCACGAGCCCGTCGTCCGTCAGGTGGCGCGCGCCGTGGCCGTACTCGACCGGAGGGCGTCCGCCGAACTGATCGGCCGCCTCCTCGGCATCCCGCCGGACTTCACCGCACAGGCGATGCGGCTGCTGCGCGGCGCCGGCCTCACCGAGGCGGGACGCTTCCGCCATCCGCGGATCCTGGACCTGATCGTCTCCGACATGACGGCCGAGGAGCGGCAGCGGCTGCACCGACTGGCCGGAGAGACGCTCGACGAACGGGGCGCGGCGGCCGGCGAGGTCGCCCGGCACCGCCGTGCCGCCGCCTGGACCGATGCCCTGTGGAGGGCGCCCACGCCGTCGGAGGCCGCCGACGAGCCGGTGTCCCACGACCGGTCCGGCCCGGCCCCGGAGCCGACCCGCCACACCGGGCGGCCGCCGGGGGACGGTGACGGGGACGGCGACGTGCTCAGCGAGGCGGAGCGGCGCGTCGCCGAGCTGGCCGCCCTGGGGCACACCAACCGGCAGATCTCCCGCCGGCTGTTCATCACCGTGAGCACGGTCGAACAGCATCTGACCAGGGTGTACCGGAAGCTCGACGTCAAGCGGCGGACCGACCTGGCCGAGCGGCTGAACGCCTGCCGCGGCCGCCCGCAGGAGCCGACCCGGGAGCATGCCCCGGGCCCGCTCGCCCCACCGCCCCGGATCAGCGGGCCGCCACCGGGAACTCCGCCATCCCGCGGATGATGAACGAGCTGCCGCGCCGTATCCGGCCCGCCCGGCGCAGCCCCGGCATCCGGGTGGCCAGCGCCCGGAACGCGATCTCCGCCTCCAGCTTCGCCAGGTTGGCGCCCATGCAGTAGTGGATGCCCGCGGAGAACGCCAAGGTGTCGGCGCCGACGCTGCGCGTGATGTCGAAGGTGTTCGGGTCGGGGAAGACCTTCGGGTCGCGGTTGGCCCCACCGACCATGATCGCCAGCTCACCGTCGACGGGCAGCGTGCAGCCGGCCAGCTCAAGCCGCTCGTGCACGATGCGCCGGTACTGCTGGACCGGCGGGTCGAAGCGCAGGGTCTCCTCGGCCACTCCGGCCGCGAGCTCGGGCCGCTCGACCAGGAGCCGCCACTGCTCGGGGTGGGACAGCAGCGCGAGGACACCGTTGCCGATCAGGTTGACGGTGGTCTCACTGCCCGCCAGCGGCACGAAGGTCACCATCGGCACCAGCTCCGCCATGGTCATGGTGCCCTCGTCGACCAGCCCCAGCAGGCGCGTGATCATGTCGTCCCGCGGATCGGCCTTGCGCTGCGCGATGACGTCGACGAGAAGGTCCGTGATCTCCCGGATCGCCGTCTCGGTGCTCTGCGTCTGCTCGTAGGTGACCACACCCTCCAGCAGGGGCGTCATCCGGCGGCTGATGCGGTGGAAGTCGTCACGATGACCGTCCGGGATCCCGACGAGGTCGGCGATCAGCGCGACGGGCAGCCGTTGCGCGAAGGCCGTCATCAGGTCGAACGGACCGGCCTCGGCGAGGATCTCGTCGATCAGCCGGTCGCAGATCTCCTCGATACGGGTCCGCCAGCCCTCGGCCATGCGCGGGTTGAGGGTGGGCGTCGCGATACGGCGCAGCCTCGTGTGGTCGGGCGGATCGGCGCCGAGCATCGAGTTGTCGAAGCCGATGAACTCCGGGAGCCGCTCCCCGCTCGCCTTCCGGACCCCGAAGCGCCGGTCCCGCAGGATCTGGTTGGCGAGCGCGTGGTCCGCCGTCACCCAGGCGCCGATGGAGCTCTGGTGGAGAGGACCCCGGGCCCGGATCTCCTCGAAGTGGGGATACGGACTCTCCGGCACGCTCAGCACCTTGGCGTACGGGTCGCCCCGCTCGGCCTGGACGCGGATGAAGTCATGGAAGAAGGCGAGCTGCGCCCGCAGCTGTCGTTCGCTCGGCCGCATCGGTGCCCGCTCCTAACCCCGTCCTGCCATGGCGTCCCGCTTCGAGAACGTAATGACGGCCGCCCCCTACCGGACACCCCTAACTCCGACCCGGTCGTCCGCCGTCCCCCCGCCCCGTCGGCCGGCATCCGGCTGGCCGACGGGGCCGTGACGGGGGACGGGGGAGGGTTCAGGGAGGGGTGCCCGCACAGGAGAGCAGGCTGGTCGGCAGATCCGAGCGGCTGTTGATCCGCAACTTGCGGTAGACCCGGGTCAGATGCTGCTCGACGGTGCTCACCGTGACGAACAGCTTCCTGGAGATCTCCCGGTTGGTGCACCCCTGCGCCGCGAGCGAGGCGACCCGGCGCTCGGCGTCGCTGAGGTCCACGATGGCCGGATCGTCCGCCGGCGAGACCTCTCCCGGGGAGACGTCCGCCGGGCCCGTCTCCGAGGGGGGACCCTGCCGCTGCCCCGGCAGGGCCACCATCATCTGGCCGGTGAACTGCTCCGCCCGGCGGCCGATCACCTGGGCGTGGGAGTACTCGCCGAGGGCGTGCTGGGCGTGGCTGAGCGCCGCCAGGGTCTCGGCCAGCTCCAACCGGTCCCCGGAGGCCTGCAGCAGATCGACCGCCTCCCGCAGGATCGGGGGCCGGCTGCGCAGCTCGCTGGAGGCGGCGAGCACCCGCAGCGTGATGCCCCGAGTGCGGGCGTTCTGGGTGCCCAGCCGCGCCGTCTGGTCGGCGGCCAGGGTGCCCGCGGACAGCCCGCCCGCCAGCCGGGCCGCGGCGAGGTCGGTGCGCCACGGCACCAGTCCCGGAAGATCCGAGCCCCAGCGGCGCATCAGGTCGCCGCAGGCCTCGAAGTCCTCCATCGCGGCCTCGTGTCTGCCGCAGGCGAGGTAGTAGTGGCCGCGGGCACGCCGGTAGTGCAGTCCGACGGTGGTCTGGAACATGGCGTCCGGCACCGCCATGTTCAGATGGCTGAGGGCCTGTTCGTTCTCGCCCGCCCGGGTGGCGGTCATGATCAGGACGGACAGCGGGATGCCGATCAGAATGCCCAGACCCCTGGGCAGAATCTGCCGCAGACACGTGCGGGCACAACGCTCCGCCGCGGCCAGGTCGCCCTGACGGTAACTCACCATCGCCCGCAGCCCGTAGAGCACGGCCCGCCAGGCGGGCGCCGACCGCCGTCGTGCCTCGTCGAGCAGACGGTCGCACCAGGACGCCGCCGCGTCCAGACAGTCCGCGAAGAGCAGCGTCTCGAGGGCGATCATGATGGGGTAGAGGGTGTGGTCCTCCAGGCGGCAGCTGTGCAGCAGCGCCTTGGCGTCGGCCACGACGGTGTCGGTGTACCCGGACGTGTACACGGTGTGGACGATGCCCGCCGCCAGGGACTTGGGCTCGGCCGCGGTGACGGACCGCGCCGACGAGGCGGCCGGCGGCTCCTTCACCGGCTCGACCACTCCCGGGTACCAGTAGGCCAGCGCCATGCGGGCGTTGTACAGCGGAACCGAGGGGCCGCCGGGGCTCCCCGATCCGGCCGACGCCTCGACCCGGGTCAGCACCGCCTCCGCCTCGGCGGGCCGGCCGTACCACTCCAGCGGGGCGACCAGCCTCAGCGCGTCCTCGGAGGGAAGCTGCCCGGACCGGAAGGCGTCCAGAAGCCTGTCCACATGGTGCTCCGCGAAGACGGGGTCGAGCCGCCACTTCGCACGCACCAGCAGAGCGTCGATGCCCACGCGTGAACAGGGTTCGGCCTTCACGCGGGTGGCCAGCCGCAGGCAGTCGAGGGCCAGGCCGCTGTCGTCCTGCGCCAGCGCCTGCTCGGCCGCCTTCAGCAGTACCGGCACCGACCCGGGCGGCGTGGGCCGGCGTGCGGCCACCCAGTGCCGCGCCACACGCACCGGCGCGGCGCCGGCCCGGTCCAGCAGTCCGGCGAGCCGGGCGTGCAGCGCGACGCGCTCCCGCGGCTCCATCAGCTCCAGCACCACGTCGCGGGAACGCCGGTGACGCAGATGGCCGTCGGCGATCAGACCCGCCTCCGTGGCGGCCTTCACGGCCCACTCGGTGGCCGACGTCGTCCAGTCCAGGAGTTCGGCCAGGAAGGCGACGGGCACCGCCTCGTCCAGCGCGGCGACGGCGCGCACCACCGGCAGCAGGCTCGGGTCGCTGCGCATCAGGCAGTTCAGCACCGCCTGCCCGAAGACGTGCCCGGAGGCAGGGAGCGACGTCTCGGGGTGACCGGCCTGCCGGCGCACCTGCGCAGCCCGCAGCTCCTCGACGAGCGCCATGAGCAGCAGAGGGCTGCCGCCGGTCGCCTCGTACAGGCTCGCCGGGGTGTTGTCCCGGAGGTCGACGGCCTCGGCCCGCAGTACCGCGGCGACGCCCACCGGGGACAGCATGTTGAGGCGGATGAGCTGGCGGTGCGGCTGGCTGAGCAGCTCGGCCCAGATCATCGGCCGCGCCGGCCGGACGGTGGTGTTGTCGTTGAGCACGACGAGGACGGGCGCGTGGTCGATACGGCGCACCAGATAGCGCAGACACTCCAGGGAGTCCGCGTCCACGAAGTGGGCGTCGTCGACCCCGATCAGCAGCGGCGCCCGTTGGGCCGCGGCCAGGATGATGCCGGTCAGGCCGTGCAGGACCGCCACGTCGACCTGGGCCCGCGACTCGTCGTCGCTGTCCTGCAGCATCGAGGTGAGCGCGCCGGCCTCCAGCAGCCGCTGGGCGCGGGCGGCCTCCTCGCCCCGCAGGTCCAGGCCGGCGAAGATCTGGGTCATCGCCCCCATCGGATTGGTCTGCTCGGCCTGGGACCCGGTGGCGCCCACGTGGGCGCCACCGGCGACGGCCGCCTCGCGCACCAGACTGCGCAGGAGTTCGGTCTTGCCGACCCCTACCGGGCCGCGGATGACCACCGACCCTCCGGTGCCGCGGACGCAAGCGGCGAGAGACGCGCGCAGTACCGCGAGTTCGGCATCCCATTCGACACGGACCATGGACACTCTCCCCGTGAGCTCACCTGTGGCCACCGGTCTTTCCTCCGCACCCCACGCATGGTGGTGGTGGCCCGCGCAATCACCGCGGCTCGATGCCGCGGTCCGCAGGGTGCGAGGTATGGAGTGCTGTGAAACGCGCCCACTTCGATACGTTCGGAAAGTATCGGGAACGCGCCCTTTCCTGAGGGTCCCGCAAGGTGAAACCGCGGTGAATCCGGAATTTCACCGGGAGGCGAATGCTTCTTCCCCGGCAGTTCCGGTCAGCACCGCCGTTTCCGGACAGTGTCGGCGGTTCCGGACGGGACCGCCGCGCACCGTACGGCCATTGCCCTCGCGGCCGATTCCAGCCGAATCCGGCCGGCGGCCGCCGCCCGGCCGCAGGGCACGCGGCCGTCACCGCCCGGCCAGGGTCCGCTAGCGACCGGTTCGGGCCGGGTCCCCGGGAGGCGACAGGGACTGCAACTGGTCCAGCATGGTCTTCAGCAGGCGGGACTGATGCGCCGTGAGGAAGAAGTGGCCGCCGTCGAAGACGTGGAAGTCGAACGCGGCGCTGGTGTGGTCCTGCCAGGCCCGCGCCTCCTCGACCGTGACCTTCGGGTCGTCGTCGCCCACGAAGGCGGTGATCGGACAGCTCAGCGGGGCGCCGGGCACGTACCTGTAGGTTTCCGCCGCCCGGTAGTCGGAACGCGTGGCGGGCAGGATCATGCGCAGCATCTCCTCGTCGCCGAGGATGTTTCCGGCGGTGCCCTGCAGACGCTGCAGTTCCTTGATGAACTCCGGGTCGGAGGCCAGGTGGTTGCGCTCGTCCCGCGGCATGGACGGGGCTCGCCGCCCCGAGGCGAACAGCCAGGCCGGAACGATGCCCCGCTCCTGCTCCAGCATGCGCGCCAGTTCGAAGCCGACCGTCGCGCCCATGCTGTGCCCGAAGAGCGCGAGCGGCTTGTCGAGAACCCCGTCGAGTGCGCCGAGGATCGCCCGCGCGAGGGAGGGCAGATCGTCGATGTTCGGTTCCGAACGCCGGTCCTGACGGCCCGGGTACTGCACGGCCAGGACCTCGACGGCCGGCGAAAGGGCGCGGGAGACCGGGAAGTAGAAGCTGGCGGACCCTCCGGCGTGTGGCAGGCACAGCAGCCTGACGGCGCTGTCCGGTGCCGGATGATACCGGCGGATCCACAAACCGGTGTCGTCCTGCGCAGTCGTCATTCCCGACCCCTTCGTGTGGCGTTCGTCATTCGCGCGCACCGAGACTTTCGTGCCCGAACGGCGCATTCGTGTGTGGGTTTTGAAGGATCGAAAGAGATTTTGCGGGGGTGTGATCCGGCCAGCAACCCCTACACCCGCCGCTTGCCCCTAGAGCCAGAATACGGGTTGACCTGGCCGGTGTCATCGATGTAATCCGTTCACCGGCCCGGCGCCCCCGGGCCGGTGAACGGCCTGCGAACTCCGGGAAATCCCGGAGTCACGGCCTCAGCCGCCGAGCTCCTCGTCGATCAGCGCGAAGATGTTATCGGCCGTGGCGGTCTCCAGGTCCGCGCCGTCGATCCCGGCGGGTCGCCGGTCCCCGCCCTGGATCCGCTCCAGCATGACCTCCAGCCGCGAGCGGACCGACGCCCGCTCACCCACCGTCAGCCCGGACTCCCCGGACGTCACTTCGGCGAGCCCGGCCTCCATCCGTGCCAGCTCGTCCAGCAGGACCTCGGCCGGCGTCCTGTCCGGCGGCACGAGTTCGTCCAGCAGCCGCGCGGCGAGCGCGGCCGGAGTCGGGTGGTCGAAGACGAGCGTGGCCGGCAGCCGCAGCCCGGTCACGGCATTGAGCCGGTTGCGCAGTTCGACCGCGGTGAGCGAGTCGAACCCGAGGTCCTTGAACGGGCGGTCCGCCCCGATCGCGTCGGACGAGGCGTGCCCGAGCACCACGGCGGACGAGGCGACGACCAGGTCGAGCACCACCGGGTCCCGCTGGGCAGCGGGCATCCCGGCGAGCCGGTCCGCGAGCGACGGCCCGGACCGGGCGGCCGTGCCGGCGGCGTGCCGCACCGGACGGCGCAGCAGCCCCCGCACCAGCGGAGGGATCTCGGCGTCCGCGGAACGCGGCGCGTTGAGATCCAGGTTGATCGGTATCAGGTGTGCTGTGGGGCGGTTGAGGGCGGTGTCGAAGAGGGCGAGTCCTTGTGCGGTGGACAGGGTGGTGCCTGCGGTGGTGGCGCGGGTCCGGTCGGTGTGGGCGAGTGCGCCGGTCATGGTGCTGGCTTGTTCCCACATGCCCCAGGCGAGGGAGAGGCCGGGCAGGCCGTGTGCGCGGCGGCGGGTGGCGAGGGCGTCGAGGTAGGCGTTGGCGGCGGCGTAGTTGGCCTGTCCGGGGGTGCCGAACGTTGCCGATGCGGAGGAGTAGAGGACGAACATGGCGAGGTCGGTGTCGCGGGTGAGTTCGTCGAGGTTGGTTGCGGCGGTGGCCTTGGCGCGCAGGACGGTGTCCAGGCGTTCCTGGGTCAGCGCGGTGACGATGCCGTCGTCGAGGATGCCGGCGGCGTGGACGACGCCGGTGAGCGGGGTCTCGGTGGGGATGGCGTCGAGGACGGTGGCGAGGGCGTCGCGGTCGGCGGCGTCGCACGCCACGATGCTTGCCTGCGCGCCGAGTTCGGCCAGTTCCTCGATGAGAGCGGCTGCGCCGGGGGCGTCGGGGCCCTGGCGGGACAGCAGGAGCAGGTTGCGGACGCCGTGTTCGGTGGCGAGGTGGCGGGCGAGGAGTCCGCCGAGGGTTCCGGTGCCGCCGGTGATCAGTACGGTGCCGTCGGGGTTGGGGCGGACGGGGAGGGAGAGGACGTTCTTGCCGGTGTGCTTGGCCTGGGCCATGTGCCGCCAGGCGGTGACGGCTTCGCGTGCGTCCCAGACGGTCAACGGCAGCGGTGCGAGCACACCCGCCTCGAACAGGGCGACGACCTCGGTCAGGATGCGGCCCATACCCTCGGGACCCGCATCCGACAGGTCGAACGGGTAGTACGGGACGTCGAGGCCGGCCCGGATGTCGGTCTTGCCCATCTCGACGAACCGGCCGCCGGGGGCCAGTAGCCTGAGGGAGGCGTCGAGGAATTCGCCGGCAAGGGAGTTGAGAACGACGTCGACGCCCCGGTCACGGGTGGCGGTGCGTAGCTGCTTCTCGAAGTCGAGGTCGCGGGAGGACGCGATGCGTGAGGGGTCGACTCCGCCTGCGATGACGGTGGGCCACTTGGCGGGGCTGGCGGTGGCATACACCTCCAGGCCCCAGTGACGGGCCAGTTGGACGGCGGCCATGCCGACACCACCGGCGGCCGCGTGGATCAGCACGGATTCACCGGCCTTGACCTGGGCCAGGTCCCGCAGTCCGTACCAGGCCGTCGCGAACACCAGCGGCACCGCTGCCGCCTGCGCCCACGACCAGCCCTCGGGCACCCGGACCACCAGACGGCGGTCGGTGACGGCGTCGGTGGCGAATCCGCCGTCGAAGAATCCGAAGACCCGGTCACCGACGGCGAGGTCGTCGACGCCGGGACCGGTCTCGACGACCACGCCGGCCGCCTCGGAGCCCATGGTTCCGGGTTCCGGATACATGCCCAGGCCCAGGAGCACGTCCCGGAAGTTCACACCCGCGGCACGGATCTCGACCCGCACCTGGCCGGGGCCCGGCTTCCGCACGTCGGCGGCGGCGACGTGGAGGGACTCCAGGGTCCCGTCGGTGCCGGGCAGAAGACGCCAGTTGTGGTCCGGCAGTACCAGTCCGCTGCGTCCGGCGCGCATCAGGCGGGGCGCCAGCAGCGCCCCCTGCCGGATGGCGACCTGCGGCTCGTCGAGACCGGTGAGCAGGGCGAGGTCGAGCTGGTCGTCGGTGGCCGGGTCGGTGTCGACGAGCACGATGCGGTCCGGGTGCTCCGACTGCGCCGAGCGCACCAGACCCCACACCGCCGAGCCGACCACGTCCGCGATCGCACCGGTCTCGGCAGGCATGGCCCCTTGGGTGACCACTGCGAGGCGTGCGTGCTCGGGGTGTTCCTTGCTCAGCCACTCCTGCACTCCGCGCAGGACCTCGCCGAGGACCTGCTCCACCGGGCCGTCACCGGCCGGCAGCACCGTCCACGCCGTGTTGCCGGAGGCGCTGCCGGGCGGGAGGGCGACCCACTCGACCGCGAAGAGCGCGTCGTCCGCCGCGTGCCCGGCCGCCGACAACTGCTCCGCCGACACCGCGCGCGACACCAGCGAACGGACCACCGCGACTGGTGCACCGGTCCCGTCGGCCGCCTGCACGGTGAGGCCCTCGCCGTCGGGACGGAGCGCCACCCGCAGGGTGGTCGCGCCGACCGCGAACAGTTCCACGCCCGACCACGCGAACGGCAGCCGGGGCCCACTTGCTTCAGCGTCGGCGCTCGGGACCAGCCCGGAGGGGTGCAGTGCCGCGTCGAAGAGGGCGGGGTGGATACCGAACCCGTCCACCGACTCCGCGAATGTGACCTCGGCGTAGACACCGGAAGCGTCCCGCCAGGCCGCCTGGACGCCCTGGAACGCCGGACCGTAGCCGAAGCCCGCACCGGCCAGCGACGCGTAGAACCCGTCGACGTCCACCGCCTCCGCACCCTGCGGAGGCCACACACTCAGCTCGAAACCCGCCCCCGAAGCAGCCTGCTCCGCCAGCGAACCGGACGCGTGCAGCGTCCATTCGTCCGCGCCTTCGGGGCGAGCGTGGAGGTGGACGGGGCGGTCGCCCGAGGGATCGGGTTCCTCGATCCGGATCTGGACCTGGACGCCGCCGCTCTCGGGCAGCACCAGCGGGGCGCGCAGGACCAGTTCACGGAGCAGACCGCAGTCGACCTCCTGGCCGGCGCGCAGCGCCATCTCCACCAGTGCGGTGCCGGGCACCACGACACGGCCGAGCACGAGGTGGTCGGCCAGCCACGGCTGCGCGTCCACCGAGAGACGGCCGGTGAGGAGTACGCCGTCCGCGTCGGCGAGGGCCACCACGGAGCCGAGCAGCGCGTGCTCGGCGCCCTGGATGCCCAGTGCGCCCGCGTCCGCGCCGAGTATGCCCGGCTGCGGCCAGTAGCGTTCGCGCTGGAAGGGGTAGGTGGGCAGGTCGACCGTCCGGCCGCCCCAGTCGGCGAACACGGCGCGCCAGTCGATGTCGGTGCCGGAGGCCCACAGGCGGCTGATCGCGGTGAGGGCGGTGTCGGTCTCGTCGCGGTCCTTGCGCAGGACGGGGACGAACTCGGCGTCGGTGACGGTGTCCTGGGCCATGCCGGACAGGACGCCGTCGGGGCCGAGTTCGAGGTAGCGGGTGACGCCCATGGTGTGGAGGGTGGCGGCGCCGTCGGCGAAGCGGACGGGCTGGCGGACCTGGTTCAGCCAGTACTCCGGCTGCTGCATGGCACCCGGTTCGGCAACGGCTCCGGTCAGGTTCGAGACCACCGGGATGCGGGCGGCACGGTACGTGAGGCCGTTCAGGACGGTCGCGAGCTCGTCCAGCATCGGTTGCATCAGGGCCGAGTGGAAGGCGTGCGACACCGACAGGACGTTGAACCGCAGGCCACGGACCGCGCAGTAGGCGGCGTAGCGCTCGATGGCCTCGGCGGTGCCGGAGAGGACGACGGAGTTCGGGCCGTTGACGGCGGCGATGTCGAGGCCGGATTCGGCGACTTCGGCTTCGGTGGCCTGGACGGCGAGCATGCCGCCGCCCGTGGGCAGGGCCTGCATCAGGCGGCCGCGTTCGGCGACCAGGGTGCAGGCGTCGTCGAGGTCGAGGATGCCCGCGACGTGCGCGGCGCTGATCTCGCCCAGCGAGTGACCGAGGAGCACGTCCGGGCTCACCCCCCACGACTCGACGAGGCGGAACAGGGCGACTTCGAGGGCGAAGAGGCCGGCCTGTGCCCACATCGTGCGGTCGAGGTCGGTGCCGTCGGTCAGGACCTCCCGGAGCGGGCGCTCCAGCCGGACGTCGAGCCGGGCGCACACCGCGTCGAACGCTTCCGCGAAGACGGGGAACGCCTCGTACAGCCCCAGGCCCATACCGGCACGCTGCGAGCCCTGGCCGGTGAACAGGAACGCCAGTCGGCCGTCGCCGGCGACCCCGGCCGCGAGCACGTCCCCGTCGGACAGGACCACGCGGTGTTCCAGCGCGGCCCGGGTGGTCGCCAGCGACCAGCCGACGTCCAACGGGTCCAGCTCCGGCCGCCCCGCCACGAACGATGTCAGCCGCTCCACCTGCGCCCGCAACGCGGTCTCGGACTTCGCCGACACCGGCCACGGCACCGGCCCCGTTCCGCGAGCGGCCCCGGCGCCGGCCCCGCGGGCCGGCTCCGGGTCCGGCGCCTGCTCAAGGACGACGTGCGCGTTGGTGCCACTGATGCCGAACGAGGACACCGCCGCGCGGCGCGGACGATGGGACTCCGGCCAGGGACGCGCCTCGGTCAGCAGTTCCACCGCGCCCGTCGACCAGTCCACCTGCGGGGACGGCTCGTCGACGTGCAGTGTGGCCGGGAGCACGCTGTGGCGCATGGCCATGATCATTTTGATGATGCCGGCGATACCGGCGGCGGCCTGGGTGTGGCCGATGTTGGACTTGATGGAGCCGAGCCAGAGCGGCTCGCCGGCCTCGCCGCGGTCTTGGCCGTAGGTGGCGAGCAGGGCCCCTGCTTCGATCGGGTCGCCGAGCCGGGTGCCGGTGCCGTGTGCCTCGACGACATCGACATCGGCACCGGTGAGCTGGGCGTTGGCGAGGGCCTGGCGGATCACGCGTTGTTGGGAGGGGCCGTTGGGGGCGGTGAGGCCGTTGGAGGCGCCGTCCTGGTTGACGGCGCTGCCCTGGACGACTGCCAGAACGTGGTGGCCGTTGCGGCGGGCGTCGGACAGCCGTTCGACGAGGAGGAGGCCGACGCCTTCGGCCCAGCCGGTGCCGTCGGCGGCGGCGGCGAAGGACTTGCAGCGGCCGTCGGAGGCGAGGCCGTCCTGGCGGTCGAACTCGGCGAATGCGCCGGGGGTGACCATGACGGTGACGCCGCCGGCGAGGGCCATGTCGCATTCGCCGGTTCGCAGGGCCTGGGCGGCGAGGTGGAGGGCGACGAGGGAGGAGGAGCAGGCGGTGTCGATGGTGAGGGCCGGGCCTTCGAGGCCGAAGACGTAGGCGAGTCGGCCGGAGATGACGCTGCTGGCGGTTCCGGTGAGCAGGTGTCCCTCGGCGCCGGTGACTTGGGTGCCGTAGCCGGAGGGGGAGGCGCCGGCGAACACGCCGACGTTGTGGCCCTTCAGGGAGCGGGGGTTGATGCCTGCGGTTTCGAGGGTTTCCCACGCGGTTTCCAGCAGGAGGCGCTGCTGGGGGTCCATGGCGAGGGCTTCACGCGGTGAGATGCCGAACAGGGCGGCGTCGAACTCGTCGGCGTCGTGGACGAAACCGCCCACCGAAGCGCTTGAATCGAGCAGGGCGGTGGGCCAGCCGCGGTCGTCGGGGAACGGGGTGACGCCGTCCGCCCCGCCCGCTACCAGGTTCCACAGCTCCTCCGGGGAGGTGACGCCTCCGGGGTAGCGGCAGGCCATGCCCACGATCGCGACCGGTTCGTCGAGGATGGCACCCGCGACTGCGGGGGTGTTCTGTGCGGTGTCGCCTGCCAGGTGGGACAGGAGGTGGTCGGTGAGGGCGGTCGGGTTGGGGTGGTCGAAGACGAGGGTGGCGGGGAGCGTCAGGCCGGTCTCGGTGGTCAGCAGGTTGCGCAGTTCGACCGCCATCAGCGAGTCGAAGCCCAGATCGCGGAACGCCCGCCCGGGCTCGACCGCGTCCGCACCCGTGTGCCCGAGCACCGCGGCGGCCCGCTCACGCACCAGATCCAGCACGAATCGGGCCCGTTCCCCGGCAGGGACGTCCAGGAGTCGCTGCCGCAGTCCCTGCGCGGCACCACCGTCCGGCGTGCCTGCGAGCGCCTCCGCAGCTTCCGGAAGCTCGGAGAACAAGGCGCTGGGACGGGACGAGGTGAACGCCGGGGAGAACACCGACCAGTCCAGGTCGACGACCGTCAGACCGCTGTCGTTCCGGTCGATCGCCTCCGCCAGGGCACGGACAGCCAACACCGGGTCCATCGGCGCCAGCCCACGCCGACGCAGGCTCCTGCCGGCTTCCGGGTCCATGGCCATGCCGGCTCCGGCCCAGGGGCCCCAGGAGATGGATGTGCCGGGAAGTCCGCGGTCATGGCGGTGCTGGACCCAGGCGTCGAGGAAGGCGTTGCCGGCCGCGTAGGCGGCCTGGCCGCCGCTGCCCCAGGTCGCGGCGATCGAGGAGAACACCACGAACAGGTCGAGCGGCAGATCTGCGGTCAGCTCGTCGAGGTATCTCGTGCCGTCGACCTTGGCCCGCAGTACGGCGTCGAACGCTTCCGGGGTGGCTGCCTCAAGCCATTGCGGGACGTCGACCCCGGCCGCGTGGACGATGCCGGTCAGCGGCAGGTCGGCGGGCACGTCGGCGAGGACGGTGGCGAGGGCGTCGCGGTCGGCGACGTCGCAGGCCGTGACCGTGACCTGCGCCCCCAGCCCGGACAGCTCCTCGACCAGACCCTCGGGCGCGGCACCGCCGCGGCTGGTCAGCAGCAGATGCGGCACACCCCGGCCCGCGAGCCAGCGCGCGACCTCGGCACCCAGACCACCGGTGCCACCGGTGACGAGCACGGTCCCCGACGGCCGCCAGCCCTCACCGACCACCACGGCCGGCACCGCACGCGCCACACGACGGCCGTACACACCCGCCCCGCGGATCGCGACCTGATCCTCACCACCACCGGCCAGGATGCCGGCGAGGCGGGCACCCGCCCGCTCGTCCAGGACCTCGGGCAGGTCAACGAGACCGCCCCAGCGCTGCGGCAGCTCCAGCGCCGCGACCCGGCCCATGCCCCACACCGCCGCCAGGTCCGGATCAGTCAGCCGGTCCGAGCCGCCCACCGACACCGCGCCCCGGGTCAGCACCCACAACGGTGCGTTCACCCCGGCCAGTGCCTGGACCACGGACAGTGTCTCCACCCACCCCGACGGGGCCAGGACGACACCCGCCAGGTCGGGCAGTCCCGGCACCTCACCGGCCGGAACGCTGACCACCGTCGCACCCGCCGCCGACAGGGCCGCGGACACCGCCGGATCCTCGGCGCCGACAACCGCCCACACCCCCGACAGCACTCCCGCCTGCGGCAGGCCGTCGAGCGGCTTCCACATGACGCGGTAACGCCACGAGTCGAGCGTCGAACGCTCCCGGTGACGCCGCCGCCACTCCGCCAGAGCCGGCAGGGCCGACTCCAGACCGGCGAGCTCGGACAGGTCCTCGCGTTCCACCGCGTCCCAGAACGCGGCATCGACCAGATCCCCACCACCGCCCGCAGCGGCCACCGCCGACAGCTCCGGCCAGAACCGCTCCCGCTGGAAGGCATACGTCGGCAGATCCACCACCCGACCGCCCCAACCGGCGAACACCACAGACCAGCCGACCTCGACACCACAGGCCCACAGACGGCTCACAGCAGTCAGGGCGGTGCCGGCCTCGTCCCGGTCCTTGCGCAGCACAGGGATGAACTCGGCGTCGCTGACGGTCTCCTGGGCCATGCCCGACAGCACACCGTCCGGACCCAGCTCCACATACCGCGTCACGCCCATCGCGTCGAGCGCCGCCACACCGTCCGCGAACCGCACCGCCTGCCGCACCTGACGCAGCCAGTACCCCGGGTCCTGCATGGCACCCCGCTCGGCCACCGCACCCGTCACGTTCGACACGACAGGAATCCGCGCCGGGTGGAAGGTCAGACCGTCCAGCACCGCCGCGAACTCGTCCAGCATCGGCTCCATCAGCGCCGAGTGGAACGCGTGCGACACCGACAGCACCCGGACCCGCAGGCCACGCTCCGCGCATGCGGCGGCATACCGCTCGACAGCCTCGACCGCGCCCGACAGGACGACGGAGTTCGGGCCGTTGACGGCCGCGACGTCGAGACCGGAGTCTGCGACATCCGCCTCCGTCGCCTGGACAGCGAGCATGCCGCCACCCGCGGGCAGCGCCTGCATCAGCCGGCCCCGCTCCGCCACCAGCACGCACGCATCGTCCAGGTCGAGGATCCCCGCGACATGCGCGGCGCTGATCTCACCCAGCGAGTGACCAAGGAGCACGTCGGGGGTGATGCCCCACGATTCGACGACGCGGTACAGGGCGACTTCGAGCGCGAACAGCCCCGCCTGCGCCCAGCCGGTCCGGTCGAGGTCGACGCCGTCGGTCAGAACCTCCCGCAGCGGGCGCTCCAGCCGGACGTCCATCCGAGCGCACACCGCGTCGAAGGCTTCGGCGAAGACGGGGAACGCCTCGTACAGCCCCAGGCCCATACCCGCACGCTGCGACCCCTGCCCCGTGAACAGGAACGCGGTCCGCCCCTCGGCCGCCACGCCCTCGGCGAGCGTCCCGCCCCCCGCCAGCACCGCACGATGCTCCAGCCCGGCACGGGTCGTCGCCAGCGACCACCCCACATCCACCGGATCCAGCTCCGGCCGCTCCGCCACGAACGACCTCAGCCGCTCCACCTGAGCCCGCAACGCAGCGTCCGACTTCGCCGACACCACCCACGGCACCGGCCCAGGCGCTTGCCGGGTCGCAGCAACCGGAACGGTCTCCGATGGTGGAGCCTGCTCCAGGATCACATGCGCGTTCGTGCCGCTGATGCCGAACGACGACACCGCCGCCCGCCGCGGACGCTCCACCTCGGGCCAGGCCCGGGACTCCGTCAGCAGTTCGACCGCGCCCGCGGACCAGTCCACCTGCTGCGACGGCTCGTCGACGTGCAGCGTCGCGGGCAGCACGCCGTGCCGCAACGCCATGACCATCTTGATCACGCCCGCGACACCTGCGGCGGCCTGGGCATGGCCGATGTTCGACTTCACCGAGCCCAGCCACAACGGGCCGGCCTCGTCACGCTCCCGGCCGTAGGTCGCCAGCAGCGCCTCCGCCTCGATCGGGTCCCCGAGACGGGTGCCCGTCCCGTGCGCCTCGACCACGTCGACGTCCGCGCCCGTCAGCCGGGCGCCTGCCAGTGCCTGGCGGATCACCCGCTGCTGCGCGGGGCCGTTCGGCGCCGTCAGGCCGTTGGAGGCGCCGTCCTGGTTGATCGCGCTGCCCCGCACCACCGCCAGTACCTGGTGTCCATTGCGGACGGCGTCCGACAGACGCTCGACCAGCAGGACGCCGACGCCCTCGGACCAGCCCGTGCCGTCGGCGGCCGCGGCGAACGACTTGCACCGGCCGTCGTCGGCCAGTCCGAGTTGCCGGGAGAACTCCGCGAACGCGGTCGGGGTGGACATCACCGTCGCCCCGCCGACCAGGGCGAGGTCGCACTC
Source organism: Streptomyces sp. NBC_00846 (assembly GCF_045207325.1). NCBI lineage: Bacteria > Bacillati > Actinomycetota > Actinomycetes > Kitasatosporales > Streptomycetaceae > Streptomyces > Streptomyces sp. NBC_00846. The sequence continues at coordinate 69,249 of NZ_CP108847.1, forward strand.
TCCGCGTTGCAGGGTCTGGGCGGCGAGATGCAGGGCCACCAGGGACGACGAGCAGGCCGTGTCCACCGTCACCGCCGGGCCCTCCAGGCCGAAGGTGTACGCGATGCGGCCGGAGAGGACCGATGCCGAGTTGCCGGTGCCACGATGGCCTTCGGTGTCCTGCTCCCCGCCGGCGAGGATGCCGACGTAGTCCTGGCCGCTGGTGCCGACGAACACGCCGGTCCGGCTGCCGTGCACGGCGCGGGGCGAGATGCCGGCGCGCTCGAACACCTCCCAGGACACTTCGAGGAGCAGCCGCTGCTGCGGGTCCATCGCGAAGGCCTCGCGCGGGGAGACGGCGAACAGGCCGTTGTCGAAGTGTGCCGCGCCGTTCACGAAGCCGCCTGCCCAGGAGGCCCCGGCGGCCGCGGCCGGGTCGGCCTGCGGCCAGCCCCGGTCGGTGGGCAGGCCGGTCACCGCGTCCACACCGTCGGCGACCAGCCGCCACAGGTCCTCGGGTGAGGCGACCATGCCCGGGTACCGGCAGCCCATCGCGACGATGGCGACGGGCTCGTCGCCGGTGACGGCCGCCGGGGCGGCCGGTTCGTCGCCGAACGGCCGGGTGCCGAGGATCTCGGTGCGCAGCCGGGTGGCGAGGGCCTGGGGCGTGGGGTGGTCGAAGACCAGTCCCGACGGCAGGGCGAGTCCCGTCTCCGCGGTGAGACGGTTGCGGAGCTCGACCGCGGTGAGCGAGTCGAAGCCGAGGTTCTTGAACGGGGCGTCCGCCGCGATGTCGGTCTGGCCCCGGTAGCCCAGGACGGCCGCGATCTGGTGCCGGACGAGGTCCAGCAGGAAGCGGAGCTGCTCGGCCTCCGGCTGGGCGGCCAGGGTCCGCGCGAGTGGGGACGTGTCACCCGGCGTGGCCGCGGTGGCCGCTTCGAGGGCGGGCCGGGCTTCGGGGATGTCGTCGATCAGCGGGCGTGCCCGGCCGGCGGTGAAGGCCGGGGCGAACACCGCCCATTCCACGTCCGCCACGGTCACGCAGGTGTCGTCGGCCTGGAGGGCCTGTCCCAGAGCCGCCACGGCCAGCTCCGGGGCCATCACGCGCAGCCCGCGACGGCGGAGCAGTGCCGCCATCTCCGCTCCGCCGGCCATTCCGGCACCGGCCCAGGCACCCCAGGACACCGCCGTTGCCGTCACCCCCCGGGCCCGCCGGTTGACCGCCAGCGCGTCCAGATAGGCGTTCGCCGCGGCGTAGGCAGACTGCCCGCCGCTGCCCCAGACGCCGGCGATCGACGAGAACAGGACGAAGAAGTCCAGCGGCGAGTCGCCCAGCACCTCGTCCAGGCACATCGCGCCGTCGACCTTGGCGGCCACGACCCGCGTGAAGTCCTCGACGTCCGAGGTGTCGAGGGGAGTCACATCGCCTGCGCCGGCGGCGTGCACGACTCCCGAGAGTGTCGATCCGTCCGGAACCTGTGCCAGGGTGTGCCGTACGAACTCCCGGTCGGTGACGTCACCGGCCAGCACGGATGCGCTCGTTCCCAGCTCCGCCAGCTCGGCGACGAGCGTGTCGGCCCCGGGCGCTCCGGGTCCCTGCCGGGACAGGAGGATCAGGTGCTCGACGCCGGACCTCGCCAGCCAGCGCGCCACCTCGGTGCCGAGCGCGCCGGTGCCGCCCGTGACGAGAACGGTTCCCCGGCCACGCCACTCGCCTTCCGGTCCAGTGGCGCCGAAGCCGTCGGCGGCACCGGCCCGCACCAGCCGCCGGGCGTACACCCCCGGGCCACGGACGGCGACCTGGTCCTCGGCGCCCGACGCCAGGACGGAGACGAGTCGTGAGCCCGCGGTGTCGTCGAGCGTGCCGGGCAGGTCGATCAGGCCGCCCCACAGCGCGGGCAGTTCCAGTCCGACCACCCGGCCCAGACCCCACACCTGTGCCTGCGCCGGGTGTTCCAGCCGGTCCGACCGGCCGACGCCGACCGCGCCGGAGGTCACCGTCCACAGCGGTGCCGTGATGTCGAGAGCGCTCATGGCCTTCACCAGCGCGACCGTCAGCGCGGCTCCCACGGGCAGGACCGTCCCGGGCAGGGGCCGGTCGGCGAGGCCGGTCAGCGAGAGCACTCCGGACGGCCGCACACCGCCGAGGAGTTCGCGGAGGCGGTCGGCGAGCCGTGCGTGGTCGGTGTCCTCCGCGTCGACGGGAAGTTCGACCACCTGTGCTCCGGCGGCGCGCAGCCGGGCGCCGAAGTCGTCGGCGGGACCTGAGGTGACGAGGAGCCAGGTTCCGTCGAGCGATCCGCCGGAGGGCAGGTCCAGAGGCTTCCAGACGATCCGGTAGCGCCACGAGTCGAGCGTGGACCGCTCCCGACGCTGCCGCCACCACGCCGACAGCGCGGGCAACGCCGACTCCAGGCCCGCGAGTTGCTCCAGGTCCTCCCGCTCGACCGCGTCCCAGAACGCGGCGTCCGCGGGCTGCCCGCCGACCGCGTGCGTGGCGTCCTTGGGCCAGTACCGCTCGTGCTGGAAGGCGTAGGTGGGCAGGTCGACCGCCCGGCCGTCCAGCACGGCGGTCCAGTCGATGTCGCCGCCGGAGGTCCAGAGCCGGCTGAGGGCGGTGAGGGCGGTGTGGGTCTCGTCGCGGTCCTTGCGCAGGACGGGGACGAACCGGGCGCCGGGGGCGGAGTCCTGAGCCATGCCGGACAGGACGCCGTCGGGGCCGAGTTCGAGGTAGCGGGTCACGCCCAGGGCTTCGAGGGCCGTGACGCCGTCGGCGAAACGCACGGGCTGCCGTACCTGCCGAAGCCAGTACTCCGGATCCTGCATCAGCCCTGCTTCGGCAACGGCACCCGTCAGGTTGGAGACGACCGGGATGCGGGCCGGGTGGAACGTCAACCGGCGGAGAACCGTGCCGAGTTCGTTCAGCATCGGTTCCATCAGGGCGGAGTGGAAGGCGTGCGACACCGAGAGGACGTTGAACCGCAGTCCGCGCTCGGCGCACTGGGCCGCGTAGTGTGCGATGGCGTCCGCGTCGCCGGAGAGGACGACGGAGTTCGGGCCGTTGACGGCGGCGATGTCGAGGCCGGAGTCGGCGACTTCGGCTTCGGTGGCCTGGACGGCGAGCATGCCGCCGCCCGTGGGCAGGGCCTGCATGAGGCGGCCGCGTTCGGCGACCAGGGTGCAGGCGTCGTCGAGGTCGAGGATGCCCGCGACGTGTGCGGCGCTGATCTCCCCGAGGGAGTGGCCGAGGAGCACGTCCGGGGTCACCCCCCAGGACTCCACGAGCCGGTACAGGGCGACTTCGAGGGCGAAGAGCCCCGCCTGTGCCCAGACAGTGTGGTCCAGGTCGGTGCCGTCGGTGAGGACTTCCCGCAGCGGGCGTTCCAGCCGGGGATCGAGGCGGGCGCACACCGCGTCGAAGGCTTCGGCGTAGACCGGGAACGCCTCGTACAGCCCCAGGCCCATACCGGCACGCTGCGAACCCTGCCCCGCGAACAGGAACGCGGTCTTTCCTTCGCCCGCCACGCCCTCGGCGAGGGTCGTGTCCCCGCCGAGCACCGCACGGTGCTCCAGCGCGGCGCGCCTGGTCGCCAGCGACCAGCCCACGTCCACCGGGTCCAGCCCGGGACGCTCCGCCACGAACGACGTCAGCCGCTCCACCTGAGCCCGCAACGCGGTCTCGGACTTCGCCGACACCGGCCACGGCACCGGCCCGGGGCGCACCACCGAAGGCCCGGCGGATGCCACGGGCTCTGACTCCGGTGCCTGCTCCACGATCACATGCGCGTTGGTGCCGCTGATGCCGAACGACGACACACCTGCGCGCCGCGGGCGCTCCACCTCGGGCCAGGCACGGGACTCCGTCAGCAGTTCCACCGCGCCCGCCGACCAGTCCACCTGCGGCGACGGGGCGTCGACATGAAGCGTCGCCGGCAGCACACCGTGCCGCATCGCCATGACCATCTTGATCACGCCCGCGACACCTGCCGCGGACTGGGTGTGACCGATGTTGGACTTGATCGAGCCGAGCCACAGCGGATCGCCGGTCTCGCCCCGTTCCCTGCCGTAGGTGGCGAGCAGTGCCTGCGCCTCGATCGGGTCGCCGAGCCGGGTGCCCGTCCCGTGCGCCTCGACCACGTCCACGTCCGCGCCGGTGAGCCGGGCGTTGGCGAGCGCCTGGCGGATGACCCGTTGCTGCGACGGCCCGTTCGGCGCCGTCAGGCCGTTGGACGCGCCGTCCTGGTTGATGGCGCTTCCCCGCACCACCGCCAGCACCTGATGTCCGTTGCGCCGGGCGTCGGAGAGCCGTTCCAGCAGCACCAGGCCGACGCCCTCGGCCCAGCCCGTCCCGTCGGCGGCCGCGGCGAACGACTTGCAGCGGCCGTCGGCGGCCAGGCCCTGCTCGACGCTGAAGGCACCGAACACGTCGGGGGTGGCGATGACGGTGACGCCGCCCGCCAGGGCCAGCGAGCACTCGCCGGCGCGCAGCGCCTGGCACGCCAGGTGCAGGGCGACCAGGGACGAGGAGCAGGCGGTGTCCACGGTGACGGCTGGGCCGACCAGGCCGAACGTGTAGGAGACGCGGCCGGACAGGACGCTCGTCGCGCCGCCGGCCAAGGCGTACGCCTGCCCGGCGTCGGACGGCTGGAGGCCGATTCCGTAGCCGGACGGGGCCGCGCCGACGAAGACGCCCGTGCGGCTGCCCTTCAGCCGGGGCGGCAGGATCCCGGCGTGCTCGAACGCTTCCCAGGAGGTCTCCAGCAGGAGACGCTGCTGGGGGTCCATGGCCAGGGCCTCGCGCGGGGAGATGTCGAAGAAGCCGGGGTCGAACCGGGCGACGCCGTCGAGGAATCCGCCCGACGCCGACTCGTCCGCCGCGTCGGCGGCGTCCAGGCGCCACCCGCGGTCGGAGGGGAACGGGGTCACGGCGTCCCCGCCGGCATCCACCAGACCCCAGAGCTCTTCCGGCGACCGGACGCCCCCGGGGTAGCGGCAGGCCATGGACACGATCGCGATGGGCTCGCGTGACGCCGCGGTGAGTTCGCGGTTCTCCGCCCGCAGCCGCTCCGTCTCCTTCAGAGAAGTACGCAGCGCCTGGACGTAGTCCTCCATGGAGGCGGCGGCCATTTCAAGCTCCTCGATCTGCTCGATCTGTCTGTCCATCCGACTCCGGACCACCGCCGAGAGCGAGCCTGAGCAGGCTCTCGCCGTCCATCGAGTCGATCGAATCCTGAATGTCCTGGCCCGGCTCCGGGTCCTCCGGGGCCGTCCCGTCGTTCGCACCGTCCTCCGCGGCGAGCCGCAGCAGCGGGGCGAGGAGACCGGCGTCGGCCAGGCGGGACAGCGGGATCCCCCGCAGTGCCCGCCGGATCTCCGCGGCGCGTTCCTCGTCGATCTCGCCGACGCTGTCCGGGAACATCTCGGCCCGCAGCAGGCCGGCGACGGCCCGCGCGCTCGGGTGGTCGAACAGCAGCGTCGCGGGCAGCCGCAGACCGGTCTCGGCGGCCAGCCGGTCGCGCAGTTCAACGGCGCTGAGAGAGTCGAAGCCGAGGTCGCGGAAGGCCTTGTCGGCGGTCACCGCCTCGGGCGACGGGTAGCCCAGTACGTCGGCGGCGTGCCGCTGCACGACACCGACGAGGGCCGCCTCCCGCTCGTCGCCGGTCAGGGTCGAGAGCCGGTCGCGCAGGCGGGCGGCGAGCGCGCCGTCCACCTCCGCGGAGGCCGCCGTCAGCGCGGTGACTTCGGGGATGTCGTGGATCAGCGGGCGTTCCCGGCTGGCGCTGAAGGAAGGCAGGAACGCCGCCCAGTCGACGTCGGCGACCGTCACGCACGCGTCGCCGGCGAGCAGCGCGGGGCCGAGCCGCCGGACCGCCGCGCCGGGCGCCATCGCCCGCAGACCGCGGCGCCGCAGATATTCCGACGCGCCGGCGTCCGCCGCCATGCCCTCGCCCGCCCACGGCCCCCAGGACACCGACGTGGCGACGGCGCCTCGCGCGCGCCGGTTGGCCGCCAGCGCGTCCAGGTAGGCGTTCGCGGCCGCGTAGGCGCCCTGTCCGCCACTGCCCCAGACTCCGGCGATCGAGGAGAACAGCACGAAGAAGTCCAGGGGCACGTCCCCCAGCGCCTCGTCGAGCAGGCGCGCGCCCTCGGCTTTCGCGGCCATCACCCGGGCGAAATCCTCCGGGCCCGAAGTGCCCAGCGGGGTCGGGTCGCCCACACCGGCCGCGTGGACCACCCCGGAGGGGCGGTACCGCTCGACGACCGACCGCACGAACGCACGGTCCCCGATGTCGCCCGCGACGACCGACACCGCCGTCCCGGCGCCCTCCAGCTCGGCCACCAGCCGGTCGGCGCCCGGCGCCGCCGACCCACGCCGTGAGACCAGGACCAGCCGCTCGGCTCCGGACCGGGCCAGCCAGAGGGCGACTTCGCGTCCCAGCCCTCCCGTGCCTCCGGTGACCAGCACGGTCCCGTGGCCCTGCCACTCTCCCGCCGGTGTGCCGCCGGCCCGCACCAGCCGCCGGACGAACGCGCCGGCCGGACGCAGCGCCACCTGGTCCTCGACGCCGGAGCCCAGGATCTCGGCGAGACGCTCGGCCGATGCGGTGTCACCGACGTCGACGAGACCGCCCCACATCTCGGGGAGTTCGAGCCCCGCCACCCGGCCGAGGCCCCACACCTGCGCCTGGTCGGTGTCGACCGTCTCACCGGCGTCGACGGCGACCCCGCCGGAGGTGATCCACCAGACGGGGGCCCGGACCTCGCGGTGCCGCAACGCCTCCACGGTGGCCAGCACGCTCGCGACCGACGCGGGCGGGACAGCACTTCCGGGGCCGCCGTCGGCGGTCAGCCCGGCGAAGGAGAGCACACCGGCGGGCTCGGCACCGTCCGCGCACGCCTCGGCGACGCGCTCCCGGAGGTCCGCGGCCTCCGCCCGTACCGTCACGACATGCGCGCCGGCGTCGGTGAGCGCGCGTACGCACCGTTCGGCCACATCGTGGTGTTTCGTGGTGTCCGGCAGCAGTGCCAGCCAGGTGCCGCCCGGAGCCGCCGCGGAGAGGGCGGGTCCCGCGGGCTTCCACTCCACGGCGTAACGCCACGAATCCGCCGCGGTGTGCGGAGAGGGCTGTGGCCAGTACTGCTCGTGCTGGAAGGCGTAGGTGGGCAGGTCGACCGCCCGGCCGTCCAGTACGGCCGTCCAGTCGATGTCGCCGCCGGAGGTCCAGAGCCGGCTGAGGGCGGTGATGGCGGTGTGGGTCTCGTCGCGGTCCTTGCGCAGGACGGGGACGAACGTGGCGCCGGGGGCGGCCTCTCGGGCCATGGCGGACAGGACGCCGTCGGGGCCGAGTTCGAGGGAGCGGGTGACGCCCATGGTGTGGAGGGTGGTGACGCCGTCGGCGAAGCGGACCGGCCGGCGGACCTGGTTCAGCCAGTACGCGGGCTGCTGCATGGCGCCCGGCTCGGCCACGTCTCCGGTGAGGTTGGAGACGACCGGGATGCGGGCCGGGTGGAACGTCAACCGGCGGAGAACCGTGCCGAGTTCGTTCAGCATCGGTTCCATCAGGGCGGAGTGGAAGGCGTGCGACACCGAGAGGACGTTGAACCGCAGTCCGCGCTCGGCGCACTGGGCCGCGTAGTGTGCGATGGCGTCCGCGTCGCCGGAGAGGACGACGGAGTTCGGGCCGTTGACGGCGGCGATGTCGAGGCCGGAGTCGGCGACTTCGGCTTCGGTGGCCTGGACGGCGAGCATGCCGCCGCCCGTGGGCAGGGCCTGCATGAGGCGGCCGCGTTCGGCGACCAGGGTGCAGGCGTCGTCGAGGTCGAGGATGCCCGCGACGTGTGCGGCGCTGATCTCCCCGAGGGAGTGGCCGAGGAGCACGTCCGGGGTCACGCCCCAGGACTCCACGAGCCGGTACAGGGCGACTTCGAGGGCGAAGAGGCCGGCCTGTGCCCAGACGGTGTGGTCCAGGTCGGTGCCGTCGGTGAGGACTTCCCGCAGCGGGCGTTCCAGCCGGGGATCGAGGCGGGCGCACACCGCGTCGAAGGCTTCGGCGTAGACCGGGAACGCCTCGTACAGCCCCAGGCCCATGCCCGCGCGCTGCGAACCCTGCCCCGCGAACAGGAACGCGGTCTTTCCTTCGCCCGCCACGCCCTCGGCGAGGGTCGTGTCCCCGGCGAGCACCGCACGGTGCTCCAGCGCGGCGCGCCTGGTCGCCAGCGACCAGCCCACGTCCACCGGGTCCAGCCCGGGACGCTCCGCCACGAACGACGTCAGCCGCTCCACCTGAGCCCGCAACGCGGTCTCGGACTTCGCCGACACCGGCCACGGCACCGGCCCGGGGCGCACCACCGAAGGCCCGGCGGATGCCACGGGCTCTGACTCCGGTGCCTGCTCCAGGATGACGTGGGCGTTGGTGCCGCTGATGCCGAACGACGACACCGCCGCGCGCCGCGGGCGGTCCGATGCGGGCCAGGGGCGCGCGTCGTCGAGCAGTTCCACCGCGCCCGCCGACCAGTCCACCTGGGGCGACGGGGCGTCCACGTGCAGCGTCGCCGGCAGCACACCGTGCCGCATCGCCATGACCATCTTGATCACGCCCGCGACACCGGCGGCCGCCTGGGTGTGACCGATGTTGGACTTCACCGACCCCAGCCGCAACGGATCGGCGTCGCCCCGTTCCTGGCCGTAGGTGGCGAGCAGTGCCTGCGCCTCGATCGGGTCGCCGAGACGGGTGCCCGTCCCGTGCGCCTCCACCACGTCCACGTCCGCGCCGGTCAGGCGGGCGTTCGCCAGGGCGTCGCGGATCACCCGTTGCTGCGACGGCCCGTTCGGCGCCGTCAGCCCGCTCGACGCGCCGTCCTGGTTCACCGCGCTGCCCCGCACCACCGCGAGGATCCGGTGGCCGTTGCGCCGCGCGTCCGAGAGCCGCTCCACGAGCAGCATGCCGACGCCTTCCGACCAGCCCATGCCGTCGGCCGCGGCGGCGAACGACTTGCAGCGGCCGTCCGGAGCGAGGCCCTGGTCGACGCCGAACGCCCCGAACACCTCGGGGGTGGCCATCACGGTGACACCGCCGGCGATCGCCAGATCGCACTCACCGGCCCGCAGCGCCTGGCACGCCAGGTGCAGCGTCACCAGCGAGGAGGAGCAGGCGGTGTCGACGGTGACCGCGGGGCCCTCCAGCCCGAAGGAGTAGGCGACGCGGCCGGAGGCGGCGCTCCCCGCGGTGCCGGTGGCCAGGTACGCCTCGCTGCCGGGCGGCATCTCGGCCGAGCCGACCAGATAGTCGTGGTACATCTGGCCGATGTAGACGCCGGTGCGGCTGCCGCGCAGCGTCGCGGGGTCGACGCCGGCGGACTCCATCACCTCCCAGGAGGTTTCCAGCAGCAGGCGTTGCTGGGGGTCGGTGGCCAGGGCCTCGCGCGGGGACATGGCGAAGAACGCCGCGTCGAACCGGCCGGCGTCGTGCAGGAATCCTGCCTCGCGGGGGCCGTCGGCCGGCAGCCGGCCGAGGTCCCAGCCGCGGTTCTCCGGGAAGCCGGACAGGCCGTCGCCGCGCGTGTCGACGAGGTGCCACAGGCCGTCCGGTGAGGCGACGTCGCCGGGGTACCGGCAGGACATGCCGACGATCGCGACCGGCTCGCGTACGCGTTCGTCCAGTTCGCGGAGGTCCCTTCGGGCCTCGCGCAGGTCGGCGGTCGCCTGCCGCAGGTATCGCAGCATCTCTTCGGTGGTGGTCATGCTCGCGCTCCCGGCGGTTCAGTCGGACTCGTCGAGGATCTGGAACAGCTCCTCGGCGGTCGCCGTTTCGAGGCTGACGGCGTCATCGGGCCGCTGCCGTCCGTCGTTCCACCCGGCGAGCAGCTCCCGCAGCCGGCTGCCGACCGTGGCACGGTCGGCGTCGTCGGGGGACACGGCGGCCAGGACCTCCGCCAGCCGGCCGAGTTCCTCCAGGGCGCGCGCGGACGGGGCCACCGGCTCCGGCAGCAGTTCGGCGCGGAGGTACCGGGCGAGGGCGATCGGCGTGGGGTGGTCGAACACCAGAGTGGCCGGCAGGCGCAGCCCGGTCAGGGCCGCGAGCCGGTTGCGGAGTTCGACGCCGGTGAGGGAGTCGACGCCGGTTTCGAGGAAGCCCCGGTCGGGCCGGACCGCCTCACCACCGGAGTGGCCCAGGACGACGGCGAGTTGGGTGCGGACGAGGTCGAGGACCGCCTTGTGGCCCTCGGCGTCGCCGAGGTCGGCGAGGCGGCGGCGCAGCTCCGCCCCGTCGTCGCCGGTGGCGACGGCGGAGGGGCGGCCGGGCCGGACGAGCTCCCGCAGCAGCGGCGGCGCCGTCTCGGAACGGATGCGCAGCGCACCGGTGTCGAGGAGCATCGGGACGGCGACCGCGGTGGCGGAGCCGAGCGCGGCGTCGAACAGCGCCATGCCGTCCCGCGTGGACATCGGCGTCACACCGAGCCGTTCGACGCGCCGGACGTCGGCGTCGGTGAGCCCGCTGGTCATGCCGCTCGCCTCGGCCCACGGGCCCCACGCCATGGACACCGCCGTCAGCCCGCGGGCCCGGCGGTGGTGGGCGAGGGCGTCCACGAACGCGTTCGCGGCGGCGTAGTTGGCCTGCCCCGCGGCGCCGAACGTCGCCGAGGCCGAGGAGAAGAGCACGAACGCGGACAGCTCCAGGTCCCGGGTCAGATCGTGCAGATGCCACGCGCCGTTCGCCTTGGCGTGCAGCACCCGGTCGAGCCGGGCGTCGTCGAGGCCGGTGACCAGGCCGTCGTCGAGTGCCCCGGCCGCGTGCACCACGATGCGCAGCGGCCGGTCGGCCGGGACGGTCCGCAACAGGTCGGCGACCTCGTTCCGTTCGCCGATGTCGCAGGCCACGACCGTGGCCTCGCAGCCGAGGGCGGCGAGGTCGGCCACGAGGCCGTCCGCACCCGGTGCCTTCGGGCCGCGCCTGCTGGTCAGCACGAGCCGGCGGACGCCGTGTTCGGCGGCCAGATGCCGGGCGAGCGCCGAGCCGATGGTGCCGGTGCCGCCGGTGATCAGCGCCGTGCCACCGGCGTCGAGGGACGTCTCCGCCGGCCGCTCGGCCCGCGCCAGGCGCGGCGCGTACAACCGGCCGGCGCGCACCGCCACCTGCGGTTCCGGGCAGCTCAGTGCCTCGGCGAGCACGTCGGGCGAGACGGGGCCGTCGAGGTCGACCAGGACGAACCGGCCGGGGTGTTCGGCCTGTGCGGAGCGGATCAGCCCCCAGGCCGCGGCTCCCGCGAGATCACCGAAGTCCGTGTCCGTGTCCGTGTCAGTGTCGACGTCGGCCGCCACGGCGCCCCGGGTGACGATCACGAGGCGGGCGTCCGCGCGTCGCTCGTCGGCGAGCCACCGGCGCACGAGCCGGAGCGCGTCGCGCGGCACGCCGGCCGGCTCCGCGGACCCGTCCGCTGTGGCCAGGGACGCGAGGACGACGCCCGCACCGGCCTCGTCGCCGAAGCCGGAGCCGTCGGAGCCACCGGAGCCGTCGGTGTCGTCGGCCCGGTGGACCGGCGCCCCGGCCGCCAGGAGCCCGGCGTGGAGGTCCAGCGGGTCGGGGCCGTACACCGTCCAGGACGGCACGGGGGGCGCCGGGACGCCCCCCACCTCCGCCCAGCCGACCTGGAACAGCGCGTTGCGGGACGGGTGCCCCGCGCCGAAACCGTCCGGCACGGGCCGGGAGACGATCGAGTCCGCCGTGGCGACCGGCGCGCCGTCGGTGCCGGCGACGGTCACACCGATGCCGCCCGTCCCGCCCAGGGTCAGCCGGACCCGCAGGGCCCGCACGCCGTGCCGCAGAAGCCGCACACCGCGCCAGGCGAACGGCAGTTCCGCCCGGACCGGTTCGCTTCCCCCGCCCAGCGACCGCAGCATGCCGATGCCGTGCAGCGCCGCGTCCAGAAGAGCCGGGTGGACGGCGAAGCCGTCGGCCTCCGGGCCGTCCGGGAGAGCGACCTCCGCGTACACCGCTCCGTCACGGTGCCAGGCGGCACGCATGCCCTGGAACGCGGGCCCGTAGCTGTAGCCGAGGGCCGCGAGGTCGTCGTAGAAGCCTCCGAGGTCGATCTCGGCCGCTCCGGCCGGGGGCCACTGCGCCAGACCCTCGGGCTCCGCCGCCACGGGCGCGGCGGGCGCGACGGTGGCGGTGGCGTGCAGCACCCAGTCGCCGTCGGCGTCGCCCAAGTCCGGTGAGCCGTCGTCAGGCCGGGACCAGACGCCCACGGACCGCCGCCCGGTGTCGTCCGGCGGCCGGACGACGGCCTGGACGCGCACGGCGTCCGTGTCGGACAGCACCAGCGGCGTCTCGAGGGTGAGTTCCTCGACGAACGGGCAGCCGGCCCGGCCGCCCGCGGTGACCGCGAGATCGACGAAGGCGGTACCGGGCACCAGGACGGTGCCGAGGACGGCGTGGTCGGCGAGCCACGGGTGGGTCCGGGTCGACATCCGGCCGGTCAGCAGGAGGGTGTCGGTGCCCGCCACCGGAGCGGCGGCGGTGAGCACCGGATGCGCGGTGGCGTCCAGCCCGGCGCCGGACGGGTCCGTCCCGGACACCGTCACCGGCGAGCTCATCCAGTACCGGTCGGACTGGAACGCGTAGGTGGGCAGATCGACGGCGCGTGCGCCGCGGCCGCCCAGCACCTTGCGCCAGTCGACACGGATGCCGGACACGTGCGCCTGGGCGGCGGAGGCGAGCATACGGGCCGCGTCGCCTTGCCCGGAGCGCAGCGAGGAGACGGGCTGCGGCCACGGGACGCCGTCGTCGCCGATGTCCTCGAGCGTCTCCTGGATGCCCATGGCCTGCAGGGGGTGCGGACCGACCTCGACGAAATGCCGGTAGCCCTGGGCGGCGAGAGAGCGCACGGCGGGCTCGAACCCGACGCAGCGGCGCAGATTGTCGAACCAGTACGCGCCGTCCAGCGTGGCCCCCTCGACCCAGCCGCCGGTCACGCTGGAGAAGAACGGGACCGCCCCCGTCCGCGGCCGGATGTCCGCCAGCGCCTCCCGCAGAGGGCCGGCGAGCCCGTCCACATGGTGCGAGTGCGACGCGTAGCCGATCCGGACCGGCTTGACGCGGATCTCCTCCATGGCACACGCCGCGGCGAACTCCGCGAGCGCGTCCCGGTCGCCGCTGACGACGTTCGTGCCGGGCGCGTTGCGCACGGCGAGACAGAGGCGGCCCTCCCACGCGGCGAGCCGCTTCTCGATCTCCACGGCCGGCAGCGACACCGACAGCATGCCGCCGCGGCCGACGACGCTCGCGAGGAGGTCGGCGCGCAGGGCGACCACCTGTGCCGCGTCGTCCAGGGAGAGCGCCCCGGCGACGTACGCGGCGGCGATCTCGCCCTGCGAATGGCCGACCACGGCGTCGGGTTCGACGCCCCAGGAGCGCCACATCGCGGCCAGCGAGACCATCACGGTGAACAGCGAGATCTGGACGACGTCGTCGCGCTCCAGCGAGGCCGCGCCGTCGGCGCCGCGCAGGACGTCGAGCACGGACCAGTCGGTGTGACGGGCGAACGCCTCGTCGCACGCGGCGGCCGTCTCAGCGAACACGGCGTCGGATTCCAGCAGCGGGCCGCCCATACCGGCCCACTGCGACCCCTGGCCGGGGAAGACGAACGCGGTGCGGCCCTCGACGGCCCGGCCGAGGACCGCACCGGCGGGGAGTTCCCCGGCTGCCAGGGCGGCCAAGGCGTCGCGGTCGCCCGGGAGCAGCACCGCACGGTGCTCGAACGCGGTCCGGGTGGTGGCCAGCGACCAGGCGACGTCGCCCGCCTCCGGCGCGGGCCCGCGCCCGAGGTGGTCGTGCAGCCGTCGGGCCTGCTCCCGCAGGGCCCGCTCGCTGCGCCCGGACAGCAGCCACGGCAGCGCGGCCGGTGCCCCGGCGCCGGTGGCGGAGGACGTCGCGTCGGGCGCCTCGCCGGTCGTGTCGTGGGGCGGAGTGGGCGGTGCCCCGCCGGTCGCGTCGTGCGGCGGCGCGGGCTGCGCCTCGCCGGCCGTCGCGCGGGGCGGTGCGTCGGGTGCCTCGTCGCCGTCGTCGTGCGCCGGTGCGAGCGGTGCCTGTTCGAGGACGGCGTGGGCGTTGGTGCCACTGCCGCCGAAGGAGGACACAGCGGCTCGGCGGATCCGGCCGGTCTCCGGCCAGGGCCGCGCCTCGGTGAGCAGCGCCACCGACCCCTCGGACCAGTCCACGTGCGGGGTGGGCTCGTCGACGTGCAGGGTCGGCGGCAGGACGCTGTGCCGCAGCGCCATCACGGTCTTGATCACTCCGGCGATGCCCGCGGCGCTCTGGGAGTGGCCGATGTTCGACTTGACCGAGCCGAGCCACAGCGGGTTCTCCGCGGAGTGTCCCGGCCCGTAGACGGACAGCAGGGCTTGGGCCTCGATGGGGTCGCCGAGCGGGGTGCCGGTGCCGTGCGCCTCCACGAGGTCGACGTCGCCGGCGTCCAGCCGGGCGCCGGCGAGGGCGGCGGCGATGACGCGGCGCTGGGAGGGGCCGTTGGGCGCGGTCAGTCCGTTGCTGGCGCCGTCCTGGTTGACGGCGGAACCGGCGACCACGGCCAGGATGTTCCGGCCTTCGGCCAGGGCGGTGCTGAGGCGCTGCACGGCGACGACTCCGACGCCCTCGCTCCAGCCGGTGCCGTCGGCCGCGGCGGCGAACGGCTTGCAGCGGCCGTCGGGCGCCAGGCCGCGCTGGCGGCTGAACTCGGTGAAGGACACCGGCGTGGGCAGGACGGTGACACCGCCGGCCAGGGCCAGGTCGCACTCGCCCTGCCGGAGCGACTGGCAGGCGAGGTGCAGCGCGACCAGTGACGAGGAGCAGGCGGTGTCGACGGTGACGGCCGGGCCCTCCAGGCCGAGGCTGTAGGACAGGCGCCCGGACACCGCGGCCGTTCCCGTTCCGGCGAGGAAGAATCCCTCGGCGGCGCCGAGCGCGTCGGCGTCGCCCAGCCCGTAGCCCTGGAACGAGGTGCCGACGAACACGCCGGTGCGGCTGCCGGTCAGCCCCGCAGGGTCGACGCGGGTGCGCTCCAGCGCCTCCCAGGCGGTCTCCAGCAGCACCCGCTGCTGCGGGTCCATCGCCATCGCCTCTCGGGGGCTGATGCCGAAGAACTCGGCGTCGAAGTCGCCCGCGCCGTCCAGGAAGCCGCCCTCGCGGACGTACGAACTGCCGGGCCGCGACAAGTCGGGGTCGTAGAGGGCGTCGAGGTCCCAGCCCCGGTCGTCGGGGAACGGGGTGATCGCGTCACGGCCGTGGACGACGAGGTCCCACAGGTCCTCCGGCGAGCGCACCCCGCCGGGGAACCGGCAGCCCATGCCGACGATGGCGACGGGCTCGTCGGCGGACCCGGCCGCGGCCCCCGCCTCCGCCGCGGTACCGGCCGCGGGCGTACCGGCGGGCGCGGACGCGCCGAGCAGTTCGTCGCCGAGGAAGCCCGCCAGCGCGTTCGGCGTCGGATGGTCGAAGGCGATGGTGGTGGGCAGCCGCAGGCCGGTCGCGGCGCGCAGCCGGTTGCGGATGTCGACGGCGGTCAGGGAGTCGAACCCGAGCTCCCGGAAGGCGCGGCCCGGTTCGATGTCGGCCGGACCCGTGTGGCCCAGCGCGGCGGCGGCCTCGGTGCGCACCAGGGTCAGCAGGAACGGCCGGCGTTCGCCCGCGGGCAGCACGGCGAGCTGACGGCCGAGACCGGAGCCCGCCTCGTCGCCGCCGGAGCCGTCGCCGCCGTCGGCGACGGCCAGGGCCCGCGCCGCTTCCGGGATCTCGCCGATCAGCGGACGGGGACGGGCCGCGGTGTAGCCGGGGACGAAGCGGGCCCAGTCCATGTCGGTGACGGTGAGCAGCGTCTCGTCGTGGGTGAGGGCCTGTCCGAGGGCGACGAGGGCGAGCTGAGGCGGCATCAGCCGCAGACCGCGCCGTCCGAGGAGCTCGATCGCCTCGGCGTCCGCCATACCGCCGCCGTCCCAGCCGCCCCACGACACCGACGTGGCCGTCCGGCCCTGCCGGCGGCGCCGCAGCGCCAGCGCGTCGAGATGGGCGTTGGCGGCCGCGTAGGCCGCCTGGCCGGCGCCGCCCCAGACGGCGGCGCCCGATGAGAAGAGGACGAACGCGTCGAGGCCGTCGCCGAGGAGTTCGTCGAGATGACGCGCGCCGTCGGCCTTCGCGGCGATCACCTGGGCGACCTCTTCGGCCGTGGTGTCCAGGACGGACGCGGACCGGGTCACCCCGGCGGCGTGGATGACGGTGGTCACGGGCGGGCCGTCGTCGAGCCCGGCGAGCAGCGCCCGCAGCGCCTCGCGGTCGCCGACGTCGCAGGCCTCGATCAGCACCTCGGTGCCGGCCGCCGTCAGTTCCGCGGCCAGCTCCGCGGCGCCCGGCGCCTGCGGTCCGCTGCGGCTGGTCAGGACGATACGGGGCGCGCCCAGCCCGGCCAGCCAGCGGGCGACGTGCGCGCCGAGAGCGCCGGTGCCGCCGGTGACCAGCGCGGTGCCGGTCGGCCGCCACGGTTCGGTGCGGGGAGCGTGGCCCAGCGGCGCGCGCACCAGGCGGCGGGTGAAGACCCCGGCGGGGCGTACGGCGACCTGGTCCTCGCCGTTCTCACCGGCCAGGACCTCGGCCAGACGGTCGGCGGCCCGGTCGTCGAGCTCGGCCGGCAGGTCCACCAGACCGCCCCAGCGGGCGGGCAGTTCCAGCCCGGCGGCCAGCCCGAGGCCCCACAGCCCCGACTGGGCCGGGTCCGGCGCCGGGTCGGCCTCGCCGACGCACACCGCGCCGCGGGTCGCCGCCCACAGGGGCGCGGCCACGCCGAGGTCCTCGGCCGCCCGGACCAGCGCGAGCGTGGTGGCGACACCGCTCGCCACGCCACCGGGGCCGGGGCGGGTGTCGAGGCCGAGCAGGGACAGCAGCCCGGCGACACGGGCGCCCGCCGGGCCGGGGCCCGCGCCGTCGGCGGCCCGGGCCACGGCGTCCGCGAGGCCGGCGGCCAGACCCTCGCCGTACGGGTCGTCGTCGGAGACGGTCACCGTCAGGACCTGGGTGACGCCCCGTTCGGCGAGCGCCCCGGAGATCCGGCGGGCGACACCGCCGGGGTCGTGGGCCGGGGCGACGAGGAGCCAGACGCCCGACAGCACCGGCCGCGGAAGCCGGGTGGTGCGCCGCCACCGGATCCGGTAGCGCCAGCGGTCCACGGTGGACCGGTCACCGCGCTCGGCACGCCACGCCGACAGGACGGGCAGCACGGACGCGGCGCCCTCCAGCAGCTCGCGCCGCTGCGGGTCGGACACGTCGAGCGCGTCGGCGAGCGCCAGCGGATCGCCGCCCGCGACCGCGTCCCAGAACGCCTCGTCGGCCGGGTCGGCGACGCCGGGACCCGCCGTCGCCACGGCCGGCGCGGCGGGCTCCAGCCAGAACCGCCGCCGCTGGAACGGGTATCCGGGCAGCTCGGGGAGGGCGGCCGAGGCGCCCGGCGCGGGCAGGACGGCGTCCCAGTCGGGGGCGAGGCCTCGGGCGAACGCGGTCGCCACCGCCTCCCGGAAGCGGCCCGGACCGCCGTTGTCGCGGCGCAGCGTCGTGACGACGACCGTGTCGTCGGCGCCCTCGGCGTCGGCGACGTCCTCGACGTTCGCGGTCAGCGACGGATACGGGCTGGGCTCGACAAAGGCGCGGAAGCCGTCGCGCAGCATGGCGGCGACGGCCGGGGCGAATCGCACCGGCAGCCGCATGTTCCGGTACCAGTGCTCCGCGTCCAGGGCGGCGCCGTCGACCGGGCCGCCGTCGACGGCCGAGTAGAGCGGGACGGCCGCGGCCCGCGGGGCGATCCCGTCGAACGCGGCGAGCGCCTCGTCGCGGAGCCGTTCGACCTCGGGGGAGTGGGCGGCGCCGGTGATCGGCATCCGGCGGGCGGCGATCCCGTCGGCGGCCAGCGCCGCGGCGAGCTCCCCGACCGCCTCGAGGTCGCCCGACACCACGGTGGCCCGGGGGCCGTTGACGGCGGCGAGGTGCAGCCGGCCCGGCCACCGAGCCATCCGCTCGGCGAGTTCACCGGCGGGCAGGGTCACCGTCAGCATCGCGCCGGCGCTGTCCAGGGAGGCGAGCAGCCGGCTGCGGGCCACGACGATCCGCGCCGCGTCCGGCAGGGTCAGGGCCCCCGCGGCGCAGGCCGCCGCGATCTCGCCCTGCGAATGCCCGACCACGGCCTCCGGCACGATGCCGTGCGCCCGCCACAGCGCGGTCAGGGACATCATCATCGCGAACAGGGCCGGCTGGACGACGTCCAGCCGCTCCAGCGACGGGGCCCCCTCGACGCCCCGCAGGACGTCCTCGGCCGACCAGCCGGCGTGCTCCGCGATCGCCGCCGAGCACTCGCTCAGCGCGTCACGGAACACCGGTGCGGTACGCAGCAGTTCCGAGGCCATCCCCGGCCACTGCGAGCCCTGCCCGGGGAAGACGAACGCGACCGGGCCGTCCGGTCCCGCCTCGTCCCTGACGAGGCCCCGGACACCGCGGCCCGCGGCCAGGGCATCCAACTGGTCGAGGTAGCGCGCCGGATCGGGTCCGAGCAGGACGGCGCGGTGGCGGAACGCGGTCCGGCCGGTGGCCAGGGCACGGGCCACCTCCGGGACGGACTCCGGGGCGGCGAGGCCGGGCCGCTCGACGAGCCGTTCGCGCAGCCGCGCCGCCTGGGCGCGCAGCGCCGGTTCCGTCCGGCCGGACAGCACCCACGGCACCGGCGATTCGGCGACCACGGGCGCGGTGGCCGGAGCGTCGGCCGTCCGGGGCGCCGGCTCGGCCGGAGCCTCCTCCAGGACGACGTGGGCGTTGGTGCCGCTCATGCCGAACGACGACACACCGGCCCGGCGCACGACGCCGTCGCGCGGCCACGGCACCGGCTCGGTGAGCAGCCGCATCGCCCCGGACGACCAGTCGACGTGCGGCGTCGCCTCCGCGGCGTGCAGCGTCGCCGGGAGCACCTCGTGGCGCAGGGCCTGCACCATCTTGATGACGCCGGCGACCCCGGCGGCGCACTGGGAGTGGCCGATGTTGGACTTCACGGAGCCGACCCACAGCGGGCGCCCGGCGGGCCGCTCCTGCCCGTACACGGCAAGCAGGGCCCCGCCCTCGATCGGGTCGCCGAGCGCGGTTCCGGTGCCGTGCGCCTCGACGGCGTCGACCTCGTGGGGCTCCAGGCCGGCACTGCGCAGCGCCCGGCGGATGACCCGCTGCTGGGCCGGACCGCTCGGTGCGGTCAGGCCGTTGCTGGCGCCGTCGTGGTTGACCGCGGAGCCGCGCAGCACCGCCAGCACACGGTGGCCGTTGCGCCGGGCGTCGGAGAGCCGCTCGGTCAGGAGCATCCCGGCGCCCTCGCTCCAGCCGGTGCCGTCGGCGTCGGCGGAGAACACCTTGCACCGGCCGTCGGCGGCCAGCGCGCCGCCCTGGCTGCCGTCCGTGAACATGCTCGGCGTGGTCATGACGGTGACACCGCCGACCAGGGCCATCGAGCACTCACCGCGGCGCAGCGCCTCGGCGGCCATGTGCATGGCCACCAGCGAGGACGAACAGGCGGTGTCGACCGTGAGGGTGGGGCCCTCCAGGCCGAGCACGTAGGAGACCCGGCCGGAGGCGACGCTCGTCGACGTGCCCAGCAGCAGATGCGCGCCCGTCCCCTCGGGGATGTCCAGCGGGCCCGTGCCGTAGCCGGTCGACGCCGCGCCCACGAAGACACCGGTGGGGCTGCCGGCGAGCGAGCCGGGGGCGATCCCGGCGTGCTCGACCGCCTCCCAGGCGGTCTCCAGCAGCAGCCGCTGCTGCGGGTCCATGGCGAGGGCCTCACGCGGGCCGATGCCGAAGAACTCGGCGTCGAAGTCCGCCATGCCGTCGACGAACCCGCCCTCGAAGGTCCGGCTGAGACCGGCCCCGGCGCTGTCGGCCGCGTAGACGGAGTCGAGCCGCCAGCCGCGGTCGTCGGGGAACGGAGCGATGGCGTCGACGCCCTCGCTGACGATCCGCCACAACGCGTCGGGGGTGTCGGCGGAGCCGGGCAGCCGGCAGCTCATCCCGATGATCGCGATCGGATCGTTGGCCGGCGCGGGCGCGTCCGCCGTCCCGGGGACGTCGGCCGTCTCCTCGCGGTCGCCCACCACGGCCCGGCCGAGCATCGCTGCCAGCAGGCGGGGCGTCGGGTGGTCGAAGACCAGGGTGGCCGGCAGCCGCAGCCCGGTGGCCGCGGCCAGCCGGTTGCGGAGTTCGACGGCGGTCAGCGAGTCGAAGCCGAGTTCCTTGAACGCCCGCCCCTCCTCGACCGCCCGCGGGCCGGAGAAGCCGAGGACTGCGGCGGCGGCCGAACGGACCAGGTCGAGCAGGAACCGGGCACGGTCCTGCGGGGCGAGCGCGGCGAGCCGGTCGGCCCAGGCGCCGCGCTCCACCGGCGCGGCATCGCCGACCGTGCGCCGGGCACCGGGACGGACCAGACCGGTCAGCATCGGCGGCAGCGAACCGGCGGCGGTCAGGGCCGCGGTGTCCAGCCCGGTCGCCACCAGGGCCGCGTGCGGCGCGGCCAGCGCGGTGTCGAGGAGGGCGAGTCCGTGGCCGGCGGCCAGCAGCGGGAAGCCGGAGCGGGCGACGCGGTCGCGGTCCACCCGGGTGAGCCGGGCGGCCATGCCGGCGGTGCCGTCCCAGGCGCCCCAGGCCAGCGACAGCGCGGGCAGACCGGCGGCGTGCCGGTGCTGGGCCAGGGCGTCGAGGAAGGCGTTGGCCGCGGCGTAGTTGCCCTGACCGGGAGCGCCGAGGGTCCCGGCGACCGAGGAGAACAGCACGAAGGCCGCTAGGTCATGACGACGGGTCAGTTCGTGCAGATGGAACGCGGCGTCCGCCTTGGGCCCCAGCACGGTGTCCAGCCGCTCCGGCGTCAGCGC
Organism: Streptomyces sp. NBC_00846; assembly: GCF_045207325.1. Lineage (NCBI taxonomy): Bacteria > Bacillati > Actinomycetota > Actinomycetes > Kitasatosporales > Streptomycetaceae > Streptomyces > Streptomyces sp. NBC_00846. The sequence goes on from NZ_CP108847.1 coordinate 90,163, forward strand.
CCCGACGGTCCCGTCGTCGAGCACACCGGCGGTGTGGAACACACCGGTCAGCGGACGGCCGGCCGGTATCGCGCCGAGCACGGCGCCGAGCGCGTCGCGGTCGGCCACGTCGCAGGCCACGATCTCGACGTCGGCGCCCAGCCCGGCCAGTTCGGCAGCCAGTTCCCCCGCGCCCGGCGCGTCCGGACCGCTCCGGCTGAGCAGCACGAGACGGCGCACACCGTGGGCGGTGACGAGATGCCGGGCCAGCAGTGCGCCCAGACCGCCGGTGCCCCCGGTGACCAGGACGGTGCCGTCGGGGTCGAGCGCCCGCGGGACGGTGAGGACCACCTTGCCGATGTGCCGGGCCTGGCTGACGTGACGGAACGCGTCCGGCGCCTGCGGCAGGGCGAACGCCCGCACCGGCGGCAGCCGCAGCGCCCCGGTCCGCAACAGCTCCAGCAGCTCGGCCAGGATCTCCCTGATACGCGCGGGGCCCGCCTCCACCAGGTCGAACGCCCGGTAGCGGACGCCCGGATGGGCGGCGGCGACCTCGTCGGCGTCCCGGATGTCGTTCTTGCCCATCTCGACGAACCTGCCGCCACGCGGCAGGAGCCGCAGCGAGGCGTCGACGAACTCGCCCGCGAGCGCGTCGAGGACGACGTCCACCCCGCGCCCGGAGGTGACGGCGGCGAAGCTGTCCTCGAAACCGAGGTCCCGGGACGAGGCGATGTGGTCGTCGGGGACACCCATGGCCCGTACCGCGTCCCACTTGCCCGGGGAGGCGGTGGCGAACACCTCGGCGCCGAGGTGCCGGGCGAGCTGGACGGCGGCGGTGCCCACACCGCCCGCGGCGGCGTGCACCAGGACCGCCTCGCCGGCTTTCAGCCCGCCCAGGTCGACCAGACCGTAGTAGGCGGTGGCGTAGGCGATCGGCACCGCGGCCGCCTCCGCGAACGTCATGTCCGCGGGCATCGGTGCCAGCAGCCGGTGATCGGTCACCGCGACCGGCCCGAACGCGCCGGTGCACACACCCATGACCCGGTCGCCGGGCGCCAGGCCCGAGACCTCCGGCCCCGTCTCCAGGACGACGCCCGCGGCCTCGCCGCCGAGCTCCACCTCGCCCGGGTACATGCCCAGCGCGTACAGCACGTCGCGGAAGTTCAGCCCCGCGGCCCGCACGGCGAAACGCACCTGTCCCGGACCGAGCGGCTCCGCCGGCTCCGCGGGCGCGAGCCAGAGTCCGTCCAGGGTGCCGGGCTCCCGCGTGGCGAGCCGCCACGACGCCGCCGCCGGCACGGGCAGACCGGACGGATGCGCGGCCCGCACCAGCCGGGCGGCGAAGGCCGCCCCCGCCCGCACGGCGATCTGCGGCTCGCCCGCCTCCACCGCGGCCGTGACGGCCTGCCAGGGCACACCGTCGCCGTCGGTGTCCACCAGCACGAAGCGGCCGGGTTCCTCGGACTGCGCGGCCCGCACCAGACCCCACACCGCGGCGGCGGCCGGATCGGGGGCCCGGTCGCCGGGGGCGGCGAACACCGCGTCGCGGGTGAGGACGACCAGCCGCGCATCGGCGCACCGCTCGTCGGCCAGCCACTGCTGGAGCGCGTCCAGCACCCGCCCGGTCAGCGCCCGCGCCCGGGCCGGCCCGGCGGCGGCATCCGCCGCCGGGCCGTCGGCGCGCAGCACCACGGTCCGCGGCAGCGGGCCGTCGGGGAGCAGCGGGGCCGGCCCGAAGGCGTCCACGGCCACGCCGGACGGCGCCGTACCGGGGGCCCGGCCGGCGGCGAGCGGGGTCCATTCGAGACGGCAGAGACCGTCCGCCTCGTCGGCGGCCCCGGGCGGCGCTGCCACGGGGCGGACGACCAGCCGGTCGACCGAGAGGACCGGCTCGCCGTCGTGGTCCGCGGCCGCGACGGCGACGCCGCCGCCGTCGAGCGGTGTCAGCCGGACCCGCAGCGCCGCGGCGCCGGACGCCCGCAGAGTGACGCCCGTGAAGGAGAACGGGATCCCCGCCGTGCCCGGAGCGGACGGGCCGGCTCCGGCCGCGGCCTGGAGAGCGGCGTCGAGCAGCGCCGGATGGATGCCGTAGGCACGCGCCCGGGGTTCCTCGGACTCCGCGAGGGACACCTCGGCGAACACCTCGCCGCCGAGCCGCCACAGGCTCCGGACGCCGCGGAAGGCCGGGCCGTACTCCAGTCCGGCGGCCTCCAGCAGCTCGTACACGCCCTCCACCGGCACGTCCTCGCCGGCCGGCGGCCACTGCCGCGCCCAGTCGCCGTCCGGGCCCCGGCCCGCGGGCGGCTCCGGGGCCAGGACACCGCTCGCATGCCGGGTCCAGGGGCGCTCGGGCCACCCCTCGTCCGCGGGGGCGCCGGGCCGCGCGTACACGGTCACGTCCCGCCGCCCGGCCCCGTCGGCGGCGCCGACCGCGACCTGCACCTGCACGCCGCCCCGCTCGGGCAGCACCAGCGGCGTCTCGAGCACCAGCTCCTCGACGCCGCCGCAACCGGCCTGGTCGCCCGCGCGGACCGCGAGTTCCACGAACGCGGTGCCCGGCAGCACGGTGCGCCCCAGGACCACGTGGTCGGCCGACCACTGCGGCCGGCCGGGCGAGAGCCACCCGAAGAACAGCAGTTCGTCGCCGTCGGCGACGGAGACACCGGCGCCCAGCAGCGGGTGCCGGGTGGCGCCGAGCCCGGCCGCCGTCACGTCGCCGGGCGCCCACGACAGCCGCGGCCAGTAGTGCTCCGTCTCGAAGGCATAGGTGGGCAGCGCCACCGGCAGGCCGGTCACACCGGGGAGCACGGCCGTCCAGTCGGGGGTCACACCGTACGCGTGCAGCTCGGCCAGGGCCGCTGTCGCGGCGGCCGGCTCGCCGAGGGAACGCCGCAACGCCGCCACCACGACGGCGGGTTCGTCACGGTGCGCGAGCGACTCGCCGGCCATGGCGGCGAGGACACCGTCCGGTCCGAGTTCGAGGTACCGGTCCACACCGTGCCCGTCGAGCCAGGCGACACCGTCCCCGAACCGCACCGCCTCACGGACCTGGCGGACCCAGTGGTCGGGGTCGGCGAGCTCCTCGGGCCCGGCCACCGCGCCGGTGACGTTGGAGACGACCGGGACGGTGGGGGACCCGTACGTCAGCCCGGCGGCGATCGCGCGGAACTCGTCGAGCATCGGGTCCATGTGGGCGGAGTGGAAGGCGTGGGACACCCGCAGGGGCCGGGTCCGCACCCCCTGCTCCACCCAGTGGGCGGCCAGCCGGACGACGGCGTCGCGGTCGCCGGAGACGACCACGTCGGCCGGCCCGTTGACGGCGGCGACGACGACGGCCCCGGGGGCGTGCGCGGCGAGCGTCGTACGGACCTCGTCCTCGCCGGCCCGGACCGCGAGCATCGCGCCGTCCCCGGCCATCCGCTGCATGAGCCGGCCCCGGGCGGCGACGAGCGCACAGGCGTCCGGCAGCGACCACACCCCGGCCACATGGGCCGCGGCGAGTTCACCGACGGAGTGGCCCAGCAGGTAGTCGGGGGCGACACCCCAGTGCGTGAACAGCCGGTGGAGCGCGACCTCGATCGCGAACAGCCCCGGCTGGGCGTACTCGGTGCGGTCCAGCAGCCCGGCCGCGGACGAATCCGGCTCCGCGAACAGCACCTCGCGCAACGGGCGTTCCAGGTGCGGGTCCATCGCCGCGCACACCTCGTCCAGCGCCCGCGCGAACACCGGCTCCACGGCGTACAGTTCGCGGCCCATACCGGCCCGCTGCGCACCCTGACCGGTGAACAGCATCGCGAGCTTCCCCGCCGGACGGCTCCCGCGGGCCACCCCGTACCGCACCCGGGGGCTCTGGGCGCCCTGTTCGACGGCGGCCAGGGCGTCGAGCAGCTCCTCGCGGCCGCCCGCGGTCACCACGGCCCGGTGCGGCAGCGCCGCGCGGGTCGTCGCCAGGGCGTGGGCGAGGCCGGTGAGATCGAGCCCGGGGTCGGACGCCACCCGCGCCCGCAGCCGGGCGGCCTGCCCGGGCAGCGCGGACGCCGACCTCGCGCTCACCGGGAACGGCAGCGGCACACCGGCCGGCCGGCGCGCCGCCGGGGCCGCGTCCTGCTCCGGCCGGGGCTCCGCCGGGGGTGCCTGCTCCAGGATCAGATGGGCGTTGGTGCCGCTCAGCCCGAACGAGGAGACGCCCGCCCGGCGCGGTTCGCCGGTCTCCGGCCAGTCGCGGGCCTCGGTGAGCAGCCGGGCGGAGCCGGCGCTCCAGTCGACGTGCCCGGTGGGCTCGTCGACGTGCAGGGTCCGCGGCAGGACGCCGTGACGCAGCGCCTGCACCATCTTGATCACCGACGCGACGCCGGCGGCGGCCTGCGTGTGGCCGATGTTGGACTTGACCGAGCCGATCCACAACGGCCGGCCCGCGGACCGGTCCTGACCGTACGCCGCGATCAGCGACTGGGCCTCGATCGGATCGCCGAGGTTCGTGCCGGTGCCGTGCGCCTCCACGGCGTCGACCTGACCGGGCGCCAGACGGGCGTCCGCCAGGGCCTGCAGCGTCACCCGCTGCTGCGAGGGCCCGTTGGGCGCGGTCAGCCCGTTGGACGCGCCGTCCTGGTTCACCGCCGAACCGCGCACCACCGCGAGCACCGGGTGGTTCAGCCGGAGCGCGTCGGACAGCCGCTCCACCACCAGGACACCGACACCCTCGGACCAGCCGGTGCCGTCGGCCGCCGCCGCGAAGGACTTGCACCGGCCGTCGGCGGCCAGCCCGCCCTGCCGGCTGAACTCGGAGAACACACCGGGCGTCGCCATCACGGTCACACCGCCGACGAGCGCCAGGGTGCTCTCGCCCCGCCGCAGCGACTGGCACGCCAGGTGCAGGGCGACGAGCGACGACGAGCAGGCGGTGTCCACGGTGACCGCGGGACCCTCCAGGCCCAGGGAGTAGGCCACCCGGCCGGAGATCACGGCGGTCGCGCCACCGGTCAGCAGATAGCCCTGGTTGTCCTGTTCGGCGCCGGCCAGCAGCGAGGTGTAGTGCTGGTCGTTGGCACCGACGAACACACCGGTGCGGCTGCCGCGCAGCGACGACGGATCGATACCCGCGGCCTCCACGGCCTCCCAGGACGTCTGCAGCAGCAGCCGCTGCTGCGGGTCCATGGCGAGGGCCTCACGCGGCGAGATGTCGAAGAACCCCGCGTCGAACCGGGTGGCGTCACCGACGAATCCGCCCTCCCGGACGAAACCGCCGCCGTCGCGGCCGTCGTCGTGACCGCCTTCGCCGGCGGAGCCGGTGTCCTGGCCGCGGCCGTCCTCGCCGAGCAGTCCGGACTGCTGCCAGCCGCGGTCCTCGGGGAACGGGCCGACGGCGTCGGCACCCGCCGACACGAGCCGCCACAGCTCCTCCGGCGTGGACACCCCGCCGGGAAAACGGCAGGCCATGCCGACGACGGCGATCGGCTCCCGATTTCCTTTCTCGGCCTCGCGCAACCGCTGCCTGGTCCGGTGCAGATCCGTGGTGACCAGTTTCAGATATTCGCGCAGCGTTCCGTCGTCCACCATCTGAAGGAAACCCCATTTCCGTGGGCGACGCAGCGGCCGACTGTCGCTTACCCGGGGCCCCGTGAGTTAGACCCCTGTGCGGGGGAGGCTAGCCACCCGAGCATGCGGGGACCAACCCCTGCCTGCTGGTCAGGACCCCATCGAGCGGTAAGGGGGGACATGCGCACAGAACTCTAGGGGGACTTGTAGGGGTTGACGCCCCCCGTCTTCCCCATACGCTTTTTCCGCTGCTACCGATCGGATTGGCTGGGCGACAAGTGGACAATCCCCGAGGTCTTTTCGACCTGACCGACCCGGCCCTCATGAACGACCGGTACGCCTATTATCGAAGGCTGCGGGAAAAAGAGCCGATCCATCATTCACCGCACGGTTTCTGGACACTCGCCCGCTATGCCGACGTCGACGTCTTCCTGCGCGCTCCGCAGACATCGGCGGCCACTCCCCAGGACCCCCTGTTCGTCGCCCTGCGAGGCGGCCGGGACGCCCCCGCGATGCGCAGCATGCAGCGGTGGATGGTGGTCAAGGACGGCGCCGAGCACCGGCGGCTGCGCCGCCTGGTGGCCCGGGCACTCACCCCCAACGCCGTCGAGCGGCTGCGCCCGGAGATCCACCGGATCGTCAGCGGCCTGATCGACGACATGGGCGAGGGCGAGATCGACCTGATCGGCGGGCTCGCCACACCGCTGCCGATCGCCGTCGTCTGCGGGCTGCTCGGCATCCCGGTCGAGGACGCCCAGCGCTGCCTGGAGTGGACGAACGCCATCGCCAACATCGTCGACCCCCTCATCACCCCCCAGATGCGCATCGCAATGAACCGGGCCGAACCCCAGTTCAGCGCCTACGTCCGGGAACAGATGGAGCTCCGGCGCAGCCACCCCGGCGACGACGTCCTCTCCCTGCTGATGCGGAAGGACGCCGACGGCGACGGGCTGAGCGACGAGGACGTCATTGCCCAGGTGCTGCTGCTGTTCAACGCCGGCCACGAGACCACGGTCAACGTCATCGGGAACGCGCTCCACGCGCTGCTCACGCACCCGGACCAGTTGCGCATCCTGCGGGAGCACCCCGAACTCATCGAGCCCGCCTTCGAGGAACTCGCCCGCTTCAACGCCACGGTGCAGATCATCGCTCGGCAGCTCAGCGGCGACCTGGTCCTCGACGGCACCGTCATCCCCGCGGGCTCCTCGGTACTGGGCATCACCGGGTCCGCGCACCGCGACCCGGCCAGGTTCGAGGACCCGGACCGGCTGGACGTGCGTCGTACCGGGGTGCGGTCGCTCGCCTTCGGCTCGGGCCCGCACGCCTGCATAGCCGCCATGCTGGGCAAGGCGGAGGTCTCCATCGCCCTCACCGAACTCCTGCGGCGGTACGAGACCATCGAGTTCGCCACGGACGACCTCCAGTGGCACACCCGCTTCAGCTTCGTTCTCGGACTCAGGAGCCTCCCGCTGCGGGTCACGTACCGCCGCTAGATCCGTACTTCGCAGGTAGTTCGTTCAGGTCTGTAGTTGGCCAGTCTGAGCGTCCCCGTTGGACAGCACTTTCGCGTCTCAGTGCCGGGGATGGCCCCGCCGGTAGAGTCGCTCCGAGGAGAGCGCTGATCTGGGGGACTAATGACGGCAGCGGATGCACCGCCCATCGTCTTGGTACACGGGACGCGGTTCAGCGCGGGACAGTGGAGCCCGCAGCTCACCGCACTTCAAGAGGACTTCCCGGTAGCCGCCGTTGACCTACCAGGCCACGGCGCCCGCTCTGCTCAACCATGGAGCCTGAACGCGGCGACGGAGATCATCGCTTCCGCGGTGGACTCGCTCGACCGCGGGCCGGCTCTGGTCGTCGGGCACTCGCTCGGCGGATACGCCTCACTGGAGTTCGCGCGGCGCTGCCCGGAGCAGCTGCGCGGGCTGGTCCTTGCGGGGGCCAGCGCCTCAACTTGTGGCCCGTGGGCAACGCCGTATCGGTGGGTCGCCGGGCTCGTCCCTCGCATGCCGGCGGATCGGTTGGCCCGGTGGAACGACCGGTTGCTGCGCCGGCTCTATCCTCCCGAGGTGGTGGAGGCGACCATCCGCTCTGGCTACGCCTTCCACACTCTGCCGGCCGCCTGGGGCGAGGTGCTGGGCCGCTTCGATGCGGGTGCGATGCGTCATGTGGCGGCTCCCGTGCTCATCCTGAACGGCGAGAAGGACACCGTCTTCCGGTCCGGCGAGATGGACTTCGTCCGCGCGCATCCGCACGCCCGCGTCGAGTTGATCCCGCGGGCAGGACATCTCGCGAACTTTGACGATCCAGATGCTTTCACCGAAGCCGTCCGCCGCTTCGCCCGGCATCTACCTGTTCGCAGCTGAGTGCGCCAGAGTCAGGTCCACCAGGGCTGCCCGAGCGCAGTGCGACCGCGAACGCGCAGGCTGGCCACATCGCGTGCTCACTGGCCAACGGTGGTGTTCAGGTTTCTGGCCAGCGGGGGTGTGTGGGTTCCAGGCCGAGGAGGTCGAGGAGGTGGAGCTGGATGCCTCGGGTGATGGCGATGACGGGTGGGTCGGTGGCGCTGCCGACCCGTAGTCGCAGGTCGGACAGGTGGTAGAGGATCATCCGGCCGGTGGGCCGCACTTTCTGGCTGCCCGGATACAGCCCCTGCATCTTCTGCTCGCCTCCCAGTGCTCTGCGGACCTGGCGTTCGATGAGGCAGAACAGCAGCAGGGCCAGGCAGATCACGGTGATCAGTGCGGCGACGCGTTTGTTGTCCTGCACGAAGATGGGGGTGACGGCCAGCGGGCCCTTGAAGTCGCCGTATCGGCGCTCGACCGTGCCCTGGCCTTTGTGGCGGCGTAGTACTTCGCTGGGATCGGCCTGTTCGGGGGTGAGGGTGGTCAGCAGCGCGTACCAGCCGTCGACGGCGGCCTCGGCCTGGAGCACGTCCTGGTCGAAGTGCCAGGACAGGGCGGGCCGTCCGGTTTCGTCCGTGGTGATCTGGGTGCACAGGCAGCCGGAGACCCGGCGGGTGCGGGTGATCACGCCGAGGCGTACGGCAATCTTCTCGGCGGTGTTGTAGTAGCGGCCGCCGGCCGAGTGCTGGAGCTTGTCGAGGTCCTCGCGGGCCTTGGCCAGGCGTTTCTCGCGGGCCCGCTGCTGGCCTTTGGCGTTGCCGGTGGAGTGCACCAGGATCCGGCGTACCTCGAGCGGGGGATCGTTCTTGCGGGGCCCGGTCAGCAGGTGGATGTCCTCCAGGACCCGGTAGGTCTCGCGTTCTGCGGCGGGGGTGTCCTCGTCGCGGGCCGGGGTGTAGTCCACGACGGTGGCCGCATCGAGGTCGAGGGCGGCGTAGACGGCGTCGTCGACCTTGGAAGCGGGGGCCGGGGCGATGAAATCGGTCCCGGCCTTGATCAGGGCAGCCACGTTGCCGTAGGAGATCAGCTTGGAGTCGGCGATCAGCAAGAACTCCTTCGGTCCGGCCATCGCGCGCAGAGCGTTCATGGTGCCGGTGATCTGGGAGATCTCCGCGGCTCCGCCGTCGATGACGCGGGACAGCAGCGGGATGCCGCCGTCGCCGGTCACCGCCAGGCCGGTCTGGATCTGCTTGAGGTCGTAGCGGCGGTCCTTGGGATGGCCGTGCTTGATGCGGGGATACTCCTCGTCCTGATCGTCGGCCGGGTAGGCACCATAGAGCGACATGGATGTCATGTCCCAGTGGAACGTGGACACATCGATGCCGAGCTCGCCGATCGCCCGGGCCCCGACGCTGTCGGTGAGCTCCCTCAGGTGCGGGGCGATGGCGTCCAGGGCCCGGCCCAGACGGTCGTCGTTGAGCAGCTCCGCCTCCATCCCGAAGACTTCCTCCACGGCCCACTCCCGGGCCCAGCGATCCACCCGCCACAAGGGTGCGGGCGCGGTCAGCCGGTTGGCCACCAGCACCTCGATGACCTGGCCGTGTGTCACATGGGCGATGTCGCGGCCCGGGCACAGCCGGTCTACGGTCCCGGCCACATCAAGCCGGCGCAGAAACTCGGCAGCGACAGGCAGAGCGCCCAGACGCTTTTCCACCACGGCGCTGACCACACATTCCATGCGCGGGCGCACCGTCCGTAGCCGCGGGGACCGGGAAGACTTCGTCACACCCCGGTCAACACGACGACCCCCCGACCGGACACGGCCAGGCAGCAACTCCACCCGACTCAGCCACCCGCGAAGTACGGAGCTAGACGGCCGGTCCGCCCCGCGCGTCCCCGATGCGGATGCGGATGCGGATGCGGATGCGGATGCGGATGCCGATGCACGGCCCGGCACCGTCCGTCTCCTCCGCGTCCGGCCCACTGCTGCCGCACGGCCCGCGACGACCGGCCCGTCGCCGCCGCGCGGTCCGCGTGGACCCGCCACCGCCGTCGCGCGGTGGCCGATGCCCGGCCGGCCGGCGGTGGGCCGGGGCCCACCGCCGGCCTCGCTCAGCCGAGTTCCTCCAGCCACCTGCTGACCGCCAGCGCGGTCGTCCCGCCGTGCTCGCGCATGACCGTGAAGTGGTTGCCGGGCACGTCGACAGCCGTGTGGGGCAGGTCCCACGACGCCCGCCAGTCCCTCTCGTGGTTCCACTCCGCGATCGGGTCCGACGCCCGCAGCACGAGTGTCGGGGCCTGGATGTCCCGGGGCTGGAAGTACGTGAACATCCCGCCGTACCAGGCCTGCGCGGTGAGCCGGGTGTCGTCCATGGGCACGTACAGGTCCTCGCGCTGGAACATGCCGTCGTTGAACTCCTCCTTCCACTCCTCGTACACCGGCTGGTCCAGCGGATAGGTGTCGACGAGGACGACACCGGCCGCCACGACGCCCATCTGCTCCAGCCGGTAGGCCAGCGCGTGGGCGAGCAGGCCGCCGCCCGAGTGCCCGACGATCACGAACGGGTCGTCGCCCACGACGTCCAGCAGGGCCTTCGCCTGCCAGGCCAGCGCCGTGTCCGGATCGGACGCGAGCAGTTCGCCGTCCCGATAGCCGGGCACCGGCAGGGCGATGACATCGCGCTCCCCGCGGAACGACGAGGCGAACCGGGCGAACTCGTGGGGCCCGGCCACGGCGGAGGTGCCGCACTGGCCGACGATGCGCACCCGTCCCTCACCGCGGGCGAGGAAGACCGGATCGGGCGCCACCTCGAGTTCGTCGGGGTCCTCGAACTTCGGGCGGAAGCCCGCGGCCTCCCTGAGGAACTCCATGAACCTGGCCAAGGAGCCCTCCTGCGACGCCTCCTGCAGCAGCGACCGCAGGATCCCACCGCCACGCGGCCCGGCGTCGGTGCCCGCCCCCGCGTCGTCGGCGTCGGGGCCGAGCAGAGTGTGCAGCACATGCGCGGCCAGCGCGGCCGGAGTCGCGTGATCGAACACGACCGTACTGCTCAGTGCCGCACCGGTGACGACCTGCAGCGCGTTGCGCAGCTCGATCGCCGTCAGCGAGCTCATGCCCAACTCGAGGAACTCGCGGTCCGGTTCGACGCTCTCCACGTCCGGATAGGCGAGCACGGCTGCCGTGTGCGCCCGGACCAGGTCCACGGCCGCCAGGTGCCGCTCGGCACGCGGCAGCCTCTCCAGCCGCTCACGGAGATCCTCGGGACCGGCGCCGCCGCCGGCCGCCGAGCCGATGCCGCGCAGGCGGCGTACCTCCGGCAGGTCGTCGAGCAGGCGCCGGGCACGGTCACGCGTGTACGCGGCGGCGAACGGGGCCCAGTCGACATCGGCGACGACGACACCGGACCCGGCCGGCAGCCGTCCGAGCACCCCGGTCGCGATCTCCGGCGGCATCGCTCGCAGACTGCTCTGCCGCAGCCACTCCAGCTCGTCCGCATCACCGCCCGCGAGGTCCGTCCACGGCCCCCAGGCCACCGAGGCGGCGGAAGCTCCTCCCGCCCGCCGGTACGCGGCCAGGGCGTCGAGGTAGGCCCCGGTCGCCGAACGGGCCACCTGCCGGGCGTCTCCCCAGACTCCGTCGGCCGAGGTCAGCAGCACGAACGCGGCCAGATCGAGACCGGCGGTCAGCTCGTGCAGATGCAGGGCCCCGGCGACGACACGGTCGATCGCACCGAACCCGGCCGGTGTCAGGGCCGACGGCTCGCAGTCCGAGGCGATCTCGGGCGCGTACACGACAGCGGCCAGCGGCCGCTCGCCGGGAATCTCCGCGAGTACCCGGGCCAGCGCGGCACGGTCCGCCGGGTCGCAGTCCACGACCGTGACCCGCGCGCCACGCCCGGTCAGATCGGCGACCAGCTCGGTCACACCGCGACCCGCCGCGCCCTCGCGTCCGGTGAGCAGCAGATGCCGCACCCCCTGGTCGGCGAGCCAACGCGCCGTTCCCGCCCCGGTCCCGCCGGTCCCGCCGGTCACCAGGACCGTGCCGGACTCGGGCCAGCGGACCGGCTCGCCGTCGGTCATGGGATCCGGCACGTCCGGCACCAGCCGCGGTACCCGCAACTGGCCGTTACGTACGGCCAGTTGCTCGTGTCCCGACAGCAGCGCGGCGGTGAACACCGGCCAGTGACGGGCCGCCGGCTCCTCGGGCAGGTCGATCACACCGCCCCAGCGGGCCGGGCCGGCGCGGTCGACCGCCCGCCCGAGACCCCACAGGAGCGCCTGCGCCGGATCGCGGACCGGGTCGGACGCGCCGGTCGACACCGCGCCCGAGGTGACACACCACAGCGGGGCGTCGACACCGGCGTCCCGGAGTGCCTGAAGCAGCTCCAGCGTCCCCTCGAAGCCCGCGGCCCGGGCCCGCATCCCCCCGGTGCCCGCCCCTTCGGCGTGCCCGCCGAGCGCCGTCAGCGACACCACCCCGGCGAGCCCGTCGGATTCGGCGAGCACGTGCTTGAGCCGCTCCACGAGACCGTGCCGTGTCATGTGCGACCCGTCGACGGGCAGGCGCAGCACGGTCGCACCGGCGTCGGCCAGGGCGGCGGCGAACCCGGCCCCCGGGTCGTCCGCCCGCGTGACGAGAAGCCAGGTACCGGGGGAGCCCGCGGGGACGGGCAGATCGGCGACCGGCTTCCACACGACCCGGTACCGCCACGAGTCGAGCAGCGAACGCTGCTGCCGGCGCTGCCGCCACGCGGACAGGGCGGGCAGCGCGGATTCGAGTCCGGGCAGCTCCGCCAGATCCCCGCGCTCCACGGCGTCCCAGAACGCGGCGTCCACCACATCGCCGGCGGCCGTCACCGGCGGCTCCGGCCAGTACCGTTCGCGCTGGAAGGCGTACGTCGGGAGCGGGGTGCGACGGCCGGTGAGCACGGCGGGCCAGTCGACGTCGACGCCGGCCTTCCACGCCTCGCCCAGGGAGGCCAGCAGCCGGCGCGGCCCGCCCTCGCCACGCCGCAGTGTGCCGAGCACCGCGGCCTGCACGTCCGCCGCGTCGAGGGTCTCCTGGACGCCGACCGTGAGAACCGGGTGCGGGCTCACCTCGATGAAGGTACGCATCCCCTGCTCCAGCAGATTGCGGACCGTGTCCTCGAACTCGACAGGGGAGCGCAGGTTGTCGTACCAGTACTGCGCGTCCAGGCGGCTCTCCAGCAGACGGCCGGTGAGCGTGGAGAACATCGTCACCGTGCCGTCACCGGCCGGGGACAGCCCCGCCAGGTCCGTCAGGACACGCTCCCGCAGCTCCTCCATCCACACGGAGTGCGAGGCGTAGCCCATGACGATCGGTCGCGCACGGATCCCCCGCCGCTCGCACTCGGCCGTCAGTTCCTCAAGGGCACCGTTCTCCCCGGACACGACGGTGGACGAGGGGCCGTTCACGGCCCCGATCGACACTCCCGCCCTGCCCGACACCAGATCCGCGACGGCCTCCCTGCCCGCTGCCAGCGACACCATCCCGCCGCGGCCGGCCACCGAGGCCAGGATCCGCGACCGCAGCGCCGCCACCCGCGCACCGTCGTCCAACGACAGCCGTCCCGCCACACACGCCGCGGCGATCTCTCCCTGCGAGTGACCCACCACCACGGACGGCACCACACCCGCCGCCCGCCACACCTCCGCCAGGGCGACCATCACCGCCCACAGCACCGGCTGGATCACGTCCACCGGCTCCAGGTCCCCGTCCCGCAGCAGGACGTCGCTCAGCGACCAGTCCACATACGGGGCGAGCGCGGTCTCGCACTCGGCCATCCGCTCCCGGAAGACCGGCGAGGTCTCCCACAACTCCCGTGCCATGCCCACCCACTGGGGGCCTCCGCCCGGGAACACGAACACCACGCCGCCCGAGGAACCCACGGCACCCGCGGACACCGCACCGACCCCCGAGGCGACCCCGGACAGACCGGCCAGCAACTCCTCCGGGCCCTCGCCCACGACCACGGCACGATGCTTGAGCGCGGCCCGGCCCGTCGCGAGCGACCAACCCACGTCCGCGATGTCCGCCGCCTCCGCCGCCTCCGCCGCGTCCGCCGCGTCCGCCGCGTCCTGGGCGGGCTGTTCGGCCACGAACGACCGCAACCGCTCCGCCTGTGCCCGCAACGCCTCAGCGGACCTCGCCGACACCACCCACGCCGACACACCCGCACCCGGCGACAGCACACCGGGACCGCCGGGCACACCCGGACCCGCCTGCTCCGGGACCTCGTCCGGCTCCGGTGCCTGCTCCAGGATCACGTGGGCGTTCGTCCCGGACATCCCGAAGGAGGACACCGCCGCACGCCGGGGACGATCACCGGCCTCGGGCCAGGGACGCGACTCGGTCAGCAGTTCCACCGCACCGGCGGACCAGTCCACCTGCGGCGACGGCTCGTCGACGTGCAGCGTGGCGGGCAGCACGCCGTGCCGCATGGCCATGATCATCTTGATCACGCCCGCGACACCCGCGGCGGCCTGCGTGTGACCGATGTTGGACTTCACCGAGCCCAGCCACAACGGACCCGCCTCGTCACGGCCCTGGCCGTACGTGGCCAGCAGCGCCCCTGCCTCGATCGGGTCACCCAGCCGCGTCCCGGTGCCGTGGGCCTCCACCGTGTCGATGTCGGCGCCGGTCAGCCGGGCGTCCGCCAGCGCCTGCTGGATCACCCGCTGCTGGGACGGCCCGTTCGGCGCCGTCAGACCGTTGGACGCGCCGTCCTGGTTGATCGCACTGCCGCGCACGACCGCCAGCACCTGATGCCCATGACGCCGGGCGTCGGAGAGCCGCTCCAGCATCACCAGACCGACGCCCTCGGCCCAGCCGGTCCCGTCGGCCGCGGCGGCGAACGACTTGCACCGGCCGTCCGTCGCGAGCCCGTCCTGCCGGTCGAACTCGATGAACGCGCCCGGCGTCGCCATCACGGTCACACCACCGGCCAACGCCATGTCGCACTCGCCACCCCGCAGGGCCCGGGCGGCCAGGTGCATCGCCACCAGCGACGACGAACACGCCGTGTCCACCGTCACCGCCGGGCCCTCCAGGCCGAACGTGTAGGAGAGACGGCCGGAGATGACGCTGCCCGCGGTACCGGTCAGCAGATGGCCTTCCGCACCCGGCACCCCCGCGGCTCCGTATCCGGACGAGGACGCGCCGGCGAACACCCCGACGCTGCGGCCCCGCAGTGACTGCGGGTCCATTCCCGCCGACTCGAACGTCTCCCATGCGGCCTCCAGCAGCAGCCGCTGCTGCGGGTCCATCGCCAGCGCCTCACGCGGCGAGATCCCGAAGAGGCCCGCGTCGAACTCGACCGCGTCATGGACGAACCCGCCCAGGCCGCCCGCGAACCCGGACACCTCCACCGGCCAGCCGCGGTCCGCCGGGAACACCGACATTCCGTCCGCCCCGCCGGCGACCAGGTCCCACAGCTCGTCCGGCGACGTCACACCGCCGGGATAGCGGCAGGCCATACCCACGATCGCCAACGGTTCGTCGGCCGCGTCCGTCCGCGTCCACGCCGGTTCCGCGAGCCGGTCGGCACCGAGGAGCTGGGCCTGGAGGTACTCCGCCAGCACCTGCGACGTGGGGTAGTCGAACGCCAGCGTCGCGGGCAGGGCGAGCCCGGTTTCCGTGGCCAGCAGATTGCGCAGTTCGACCGCCATCAGCGAGTCGAAGCCCAGATCACGGAACGCCCGCCCGGGTTCGACCGCCTGCGCGGCGGAGTGCCCCAGCACGCTCGAAGCCTGCTCCCGCACCAGGGCCAGCAGCATCTCCTGCCGCCGGACCTCGGAAACGGCCATCAGCTTCTCGCGCAGCGGCGACTCCGCGCCGGGAGCGCCGCCCGGGGCGGTGTCGGCCAGGGCGGCCGCCTCGGGCAGGTCGCCGAGCAGCGCACTGCGCCGTGCCGAGGTGAAGGCGGGCAGGAAGGTGGGCCAGTCGACGTCGGCCACCGTCAGCGTGCCCGGTCCCGAGTCGATCGCCTGGGCCAGTGCCCGCATCGCGAGCTCCGGATCCATCGTGTGCAGCCCACGCCGACGCAGGTACTCCTCCGTCTCGCCCTCGGTGGCCATGCCCACCTCGGCCCAGGGGCCCCAGGCCAGGGATGTGCCGGGGAGTCCGCGGTCGTGGCGGTGCTGGATCCAGGCGTCGAGGAAGGCGTTGCCGGCCGCGTAGGCGGCCTGGCCGCCGCTGCCCCAGGTGGCGGCGATCGACGAGAAGACGACGAAGAGGTCGATCGGCAGGTGGGCGGTGAGCTCGTCGAGATGCGCCGTGCCGGTGACCTTGCTCGCGAGCACCTCCCCCACGGCGTCCAGACGGGTGAGGTCCAGCTTCTCGGGAGTCCCGATGCCGGCGGCGTGCACGATGCCGGTCAGTGGTGTGTGAGTGGGGATGCGGGCGATGACTTCGGCGAGGGTGTCGCGGTCGGTGACGTCGCAGGCGGCGACGGTGACCTGGGTGCCGAGGCGGGCGAGTTCTTCGGTCAGGCCGTCGGGGGCGTTGCCGCTGCGGCTGGTGAGGACCAGGTGGGGGGTGCCGCGGTGGGCGAGCCAGCGGGCCACGACGGTGCCGAGGGCGCCGGTGCCGCCGGTGATCAGGACGGTCCCGGTGGGGGTCCACGGGGTGGTGGGCGGTGTGGTGGTCGGGGCGTGCAGGACGCGCCGGCCGTGGAGCCCGGAGTCGCGGACGGCGACCTGGTCCTCGCGGCCGTCGGCGAGGACGCCGACGAGGCGTGCTGCCGTGTTCGTGTCGGTTGTGGGGTGGGTGTCGGTTGTTGCGGGGAGGTCGATGAGGCCGCCCCAGACGTGGGGTGCTTCGAGTGCGGCGACGCGGCCCATGCCCCAGATGGTGGCCTGGGCCGGGTTGGTCAGCGGGTCCGATGCCGTGGTGGACACGGCGCCGCGGGTGGTCACCCACAGGGGGGCGGTGAGGTGGGTGTCGGTGAGTGCCTGGAGCAGGGTCAGCACGCCGGCGAGGGGTGCGGGGATGCCGTCGTGTGCGGGCTGGTTGGTGAGGGTGTCGGCGAGGAGCAGGATGCCGGACAGGTCGGGGGCCTGGGCGGCGAGGTGTTCGAGTGCCGCTTTCCGTTCGTGGCGTGTGGCCGTGGCGTTGTCGTGGGGGGTGTCGAGGGGGAGGGTGAGGACGGTGGCACCGGCTCCGGTGAGAGCGGCCGTGATGGTGGCGGTGGTGGTGGTGGGGTCGCCGGTGGTGGCGAGGATCCATGTGCCGGTGAGGGTGGGTGTGGTGGGGAGGGTGGTGAGGGGTTTCCAGGCGACCTGGTAGCGCCAGGAGTCGATCACGGAGCGTTCGCGTCGGCGGCGTCGCCAGGTGGCGAGCACGGGCAGGACCTGGCCCAGGGAGGCCGGGGGTTCGGTGAGTTCGAGTTCGGTGGCCAGTTGCTGGAGGTCTTCGCGTTCGACCGCGTCCCAGAATCCGGTTTCGGCCACCTCGCCGCTGGTGGGTGCGGCGATCGGCTCGGGCCAGTACCGCTGTCGCTGGAAGGGGTAGGTGGGCAGGTCGACCGTCCGGCCGCCCCAGCCGGCGAACACCGCGCGCCAGTCGATGTCGGTGCCGGAGGCCCACAGGCGGCTGATCGTGGTGAGGGCGGTGTCGGTCTCGTCGCGGTCCTTGCGCAGAACAGGGACGAACACGGCACCGGTGGCGGTGGCGGTGTCCTGGGCCATGCCCGACAGGACACCGTCGGGGCCGAGTTCGAGGTAGCGGGTCACGCCCATGGTCTGGAGGGCGGTGACGCCGTCGGCGAAGCGGACCGTGCCGCGGACCTGGTTCAGCCAGTACGCGGGCTGCTGCATGGCACCGGGTTCGGCAACGGCTCCGGTGAGGTTCGAGACCACCGGGATGTGTGCGGGGTGGAACGTCAGGCTGTTCAGGACGTTCGCGAACTCGTCCAGCATCGGTTCCATCAGGGCCGAGTGGAAGGCGTGCGACACCGACAGGACGTTGAAACGCAGTCCGCGCTCGGCGCATTCGACGGCGTAGCGCTCCACAGCGTCCAGGTCACCCGAGAGCACAACGGAGTTGGGGCCGTTCACCGCCGCGACGTCCAGACCGGACTCGGCGACCTCGGCCTCCGTCGCCTGGACAGCGAGCATCCCGCCACCCGCGGGCAGCGCCTGCATCAGCCGGCCCCGCTCGGCCACCAGCACGCACGCGTCGTCCAGGTCGAGGATCCCCGCGACATGCGCCGCACTGATCTCACCCAGCGAGTGCCCCAGCAGCACATCCGGGGTCACGCCCCAGGACTCCACCAGCCGGAACAGGCCGACTTCGAGCGCGAACAGCCCCGCCTGAGCCCACATCGTGCGGTCGAGGTCGGCGCCGTCGGTCAGAACCTCCCGCAGCGGGCGCTCCAGCCGGACATCAAGTCGGGCGCAGACGGCGTCGAAGGCTTCGGCGAAGACGGGGAACGCCTCGTAGAGCCCCAGGCCCATGCCCGCGCGCTGGGAGCCCTGGCCGGTGAACAGGAACGCGGTCTTGCCTTCGCCCGTGGTGCCTGTGGCGAGCACGTCCCCATCGGCGGCCAGGACGGTGCGGTGTTCCAACGCTGCCCGGCTGGTCGCGAGCGACCAGGCCACGTCGACCGGGTCCAGTTCGGGCTGGTCGGCGACGAAGGTCCGCAGGCTTGCGATCTGTGCGCGTAGGGCGGTGTCGGACTTGGCCGAGACGAGCCACGGCACCGGTCCGGGGCGCGTTGCCGACGGTTCGGCGACTGCCACCGGCTCGGGCGCGGGTGCCTGTTCGAGGATGATGTGGGCGTTGGTGCCGCTGATGCCGAACGAGGAGACCGCAGCGCGGCGCGGACGGTCCACCGCAGGCCACGCGCGCTGCTCGGTGAGCAGCTCCACCGCACCGGCGGTCCAGTCGACCTGGGTCGACGGTTCGTCGATGTGGAGGGTTGCGGGCATCAGGCCGTGGCGCAGGGCCATGACCATCTTGATGACGCCGGCGACGCCGGCGGCGGCCTGGGTGTGGGCGATGTTGGACTTGACCGAGCCGATCCACAAAGGCTCGTGACCGGCGCGGTCTTGGCCGTAGGTCGCCAGCAGCGCCTGGGCCTCGATCGGGTCGCCGAGGCGCGTGCCGGTGCCGTGGGCCTCGACCACGTCGATGTCCGCACCGGTCAGGTCGGCGTTGGCCAGCGCCTGGCTGATGACCCGCTGCTGCGAGGGCCCGTTCGGCGCCGACAGGCCGTTGCTGGCGCCGTCCTGGTTGATGGCGCTGCCCCGCACGACAGCGAGCACGCGGTGTCCGCGACGTTCTGCGTCGGAGAGGCGTTCGACGAGGAGCAGGCCGACGCCTTCGCCCCAGCCCATGCCGTCGGAGGAATCGGCGAACGACTTGCAGCGGCCGTCGGAGGCCAGCCCGCCCTGGCGGTCGAACTCGGCGAACACGCCGGGGTTGGCCATGACGGTCACGCCGCCGGCGAGCGCCATGTCGCATTCACCGGTCCGCAGCGCCTGCGCGGCAAGGTGCAGGGCGACGAGGGAGGAGGAGCAGGCGGTGTCGACGGTGACGGCGGGGCCTTCGAGGCCGAAGGCGTAGGAGACGCGTCCGGACATGACGCTGGTGGCGTTGCCGGTGAGCAGGTGTCCTTCGGCGCCTTGGGGGATCTGGGTTCCGGTGCCGTAGCCGGAGGTGGTGCCGCCGACGAACACGCCTGTGGCGGTGCCTGCGAGCGAGCGGGGATCAACTCCCGCCGCTTCGAAGGCCTCCCACGTGGTTTCCAGCAGCAGTCGTTGCTGGGGGTCCATGGCGAGGGCTTCGCGGGGGCTGATGCCGAACAGGTCGGCGTCGAACTCGTCGGCGTGGTCGAGGAACGCGCCCCGGCCGGCGATGCCCGCGGGCCAGCCACGGTCGGTGGGGAACGGCCCCACCGCGTCGCCCGCGTCGGCGACCAGGTCCCACAGGGACTGGGCGGAGGTCACCGAGCCGGGGAAGCGGCAGGCCATGCCGACGATGGCAACCGGCTCGTCGACGCCGCCGGCGGCTGCCACCGCCCGGGCCTGCGACGCTGTGCCGGGGGCGATGTCCGAGAGTTCGGTGAGGAGGAAGTCGGTCAGGACGAGGGGTGTGGGGTGGTCGAAGACGAGGGTGGCCGGCAGCCTGAGTCCGGTGACCGACTGGAGACGGTTGCGGACCTCGACTGCCATCAGGGAGTCGAATCCGAGGTCGCGGAAGGCCCGGCCGGCTTCCACGGACTCCCCGTCCGCGTGCCCGAGGACGGCCGCGGCGTGGGTGCGCACGACGTCCAGCACCACCTGCCGGCGCTGCGCGGCCGCTGTCCCTGCGAGCTGCTGCCGCAGGTCGGCTGCTCCGCCGTCCTCCTCGAACGATGACGACGTGTCCGGGGTGGTGGCTTCGGGGAGGTCGGCGAGGAGTTGGCTGGGGCGGATGGCGGTGAACGAGGCCCTAAAGGTGGGCCAGTCGATGTCGGCGACGGTCAGTCCCGACTCCCCGGCGTCGACGGCTGCCGCGAGGGTGCGCATGGCGAGTTCGGGGTTCATCGGGGCCATGCCGCGTCGGCGCAGGAGCTGCTGGGTCTCACCCTGGACGGCCATACCGGCACCGTCCCAGGGGCCCCAGGCCACGGATGTGGCGGGCAGGCCGCGTTCACGGCGCTCGGCGGCCCAGGCGTCGAGGAACGCGTTCGCCGCGGCGTAGGCGCCCTGACCCGCACCACCCCACACTGCGGCGCCGGAAGAGAAGACGACGAACAGGTCGAGCGGAAGATCCGCGGTCAGGGCCTCCAGGTGTGCGACCCCGTCGATCTTCGCGCCGATCACCGCCGCGGTCGTGTCCCGGTCGGCGGCCTCCAGCATCTGCGTGTCTCCGACACCGGCCGCATGCACCACACCGGTGAGCGGAACATCTGACGGAACACCGGCGATGACCTCGGCCAGCGCATCCCGGTCGGTCATGTCACAGGATGCGACCGTCACCCGTGCACCCAGTGCGGCGAGTTCCTCGACCAGACCGT
The DNA here is from genome assembly GCF_045207325.1 of Streptomyces sp. NBC_00846. Taxonomy (NCBI): domain Bacteria; kingdom Bacillati; phylum Actinomycetota; class Actinomycetes; order Kitasatosporales; family Streptomycetaceae; genus Streptomyces; species Streptomyces sp. NBC_00846. Next base: position 111,044 of record NZ_CP108847.1, read on the forward strand.
CCGGGGCGGTCCCTCGGCGGCTGGTCAGCACCAGATGCGGCACACCCCGCCCCGCCAGCCACCGCGCAACCTCAGCGCCCAGCGCCCCGGTACCACCCGTGACCAGCACCGTGCCCGACGGGTCCCAGTGACCCTCCGGCACAACTGTCGCCGCTGCCCGGACCAGCCGCCGGGCGTAGACACCGGAGCCACGCACAGCCGCCTGATCCTCACCAGCACCAGCACCGTCGGCGAGAATCGCGGCCAGGCGGCCGGACGCCTTCGCGTCCAGGGTCTCGGGCAGGTCGATCATGCCGCCCCAGCGCTGCGGGAACTCCAGCGCCGCGACCCGGCCCAGACCCCACACCGCGGCCTGCACCGGATCCAGCACCCGGTCCGACGCACCGACAGCGACCGCACCCCGCGTGAGCACCCACAACGGCGCGTCCACCCCGGCATCACCCAGCGCCTGCAACAGCACCGTCACCCGGGTGAGTTCATCCGCCACCACATCAGCAGTGCGGTCGGCCGAAGCCGCGCCAGCCGCCAGCACCACACCGCACACATCCGGCACGGCAGCAACCGCCGCAGCCAAGCCCGCACGGTCCACGACCTCATCCACCGACAGGCCCGCCACCACGGCACCCGCGCCGGTCAACGCCCCGGCCACGTCCGCAGCACTGTCGCCCACCACCAGCCAGGTACCCGACAGCAGTGCGGCAGAGGCCGTTTCGAGAGGCTTCCACACCACCTGGTAGCGCCAGGTGTCGATCACGGACCGCTGCCGGCGTTCCCGGCGCCACGAGGCGAGTGCCGGAACCACCGACCCCAGCAACTGCGGGGCCTCCGACAGCTGGAGCGTGCCCGCGAGTTCATCGAGGTCACCACGCTCCACGGCATCCCAGAACCGCGACTCGACCGCGTCCACCGCCCCGCCCGCAGCCTGAACCGGCAGCGACGGGACGTCCAGCCAGTACCGCTCATGCTGGAAGGCGTAGGTCGGCAAAGCGACATGCCGGCCAGTGAGCACCGCCCGCCAGTTGACGTCCACGCCGGTGGCCCATGCCTCACCGAGGCTGGTCAGCAGGCGGCGCATGCCACCCTCACCGCGTCGCAGGGTACCCAGTGCCGTGGCGTCGGCCCCGGTCGCGTCGATCGTCTCCTCGATGCCCACCGTGAGCACCGGGTGGGCGCTGACCTCGACGAACGTGCGCATCCCCTGTCCGAGGAGGGCACGGACCGCGGTCTCGAACTCGACCGTGGAGCGCAGGTTGTCGAACCAGTACCGGGCGTCCAATCCACCGTCGACGGTCTCGCCGGTCAGGGTGGACATCATCGGAACCGTGCCGGTGGCCGGAGTCAGCCCGGCCAGGTCGGCCAGGATCCGCTCCCGGAGCCGGTCCATCTCCGGCGAGTGCGACGCGTAGTCCACCGGAACGCGGCGCGTGCGGATGCCCTGGCGTTCGCACTCGGCCATGAACGCATCCAGCGCTCCGTCGTCGCCGGAGACGACAGTGGACGACGGACCGTTCACCGCGGCCACCGACACCGTGCCCGGCATCAGGCCCTCGACCGCTTCCCGGCCGGCAGCCACGGACACCATGCCCCCACCACCGGCCACCGCCACCAAAGCCTGCGACCGCAAGGCCACCACCCGCGCCGCATCGTCCAGCGACAACCAGCCCGCCACACACGCCGCAGCGATCTCACCCTGCGAATGACCCACCACCGCGGACGGCACCACACCCGCCGAACGCCACACCTCCGCCAGGGACACCATCACCGCCCACAGCACCGGCTGGACCACATCCACCCGGTCCACATCACCGTCCCGCAACAACACATCGGTCAACGACCAGTCCACAAACGGAGCCAGTGCGGTCCCGCACTCCTTCAGCCGCTCCCGGAACACCGGCGAGGCATCCCACAACTCCCGCGCCATGCCCACCCACTGCGAGCCCTGACCCGGGAACACGAACACCACACCACCGGCACCCGCAACAGCCGACGTGGCCACGGACAGCCCGGCCAGCAACTCCTCCCGGCCCTCCCCCACGACCACCGCACGATGCTCCAACGCAGCCCGCGTCGTCGCCAGCGACCAGCCCACGTCCACCGGGTCCAGCTCCGGCCGCTCCGCGACGAACGAGGTCAGCCGCTCCACCTGCGCCCGCAACGCGGCCTCGGACTTCGCCGACACCACCCACGCCGACACACCCGGAACAGAGGTGTCTGCAACCGAAGCCTCCGGCTGCGGGGCCTGTTCCAGAATCACGTGCGCGTTCGTGCCCGACATGCCGAACGACGACACACCCGCACGCCGCGGACGCTCCACCGCAGGCCAGTCCCGGGACTCCGTCAGCAACTCCACCGCACCCGCCGACCAGTCCACCTCCGCCGACGGCTCGTCCACATGCAACGTCGCCGGCAGCACACCGTGCCGCAGCGCCATCACCATCTTGATCACACCCGCGATGCCTGCAGCGGACTGGGCGTGGCCGATGTTCGACTTCACCGACCCCAGCCACAACGGCTCGCCGCCCTCACCGCGTTCGCGGCCGTAGGTCGCCAGCAGGGCACCTGCCTCGATCGGGTCACCGAGACGCGTCCCGGTGCCGTGTGCCTCGACCACGTCCACGTCCGCGCCGGTGAGCCGGGCGTTGGCGAGCGCCTGACGGATGACCCGCTGCTGCGACGGACCGTTCGGCGCCGTCAGACCGTTCGACGCACCGTCCTGATTGATCGCACTGCCCCGCACCACCGCCAGCACCTGGTGCCCGTTGCGCTCCGCGTCCGACAACCGCTCCAGCATCACCAGGCCGACGCCTTCGGACCATCCGGTGCCGTCGGCGGCCGAGGAGAACGCCTTGCACCGGCCGTCGCCGGCCAGCCCGTCCTGCCGGTCGAACTCGATGAACGCGCCCGGTGTGGCCATCACCGTCACACCACCGGCCAGTGCCATGTCGCATTCGCCCGTGTGCAGTGCCTGGGTGGCCAGGTGCAGGGCCACCAGAGACGACGAACACGCCGTGTCCACCGTGACCGCCGGGCCCTCCAGGCCGAAGGTGTAGGAGAGGCGGCCGGAGATGACGCTGCCGGCGGTACCCGTGATCAGGTGACCTTCGGCTCCAGGGATCCCTGCCGCGCCGTAGCCGGACGAGGCGGCGCCGGCGAACACGCCCACGTTCCGGCCGCGCAGCGACCGCGGGTCCATTCCGGCCGACTCGAACGTCTCCCACGCGGCCTCCAGCAGCAGCCGCTGCTGCGGGTCCATCGCCAGCGCCTCACGCGGCGAGATCCCGAACAACGCGGCGTCGAAGTCGGCCACGCCGGGCATGAAGCCGCCCAGTTCGACGATGCCGCTGGGTACGTCGGTGGGCCAGCCGCGGTCGAGGGGGAACGGCGAGATGCCGTCCTGCCCGTCGGCGACCAGCCGCCACAGCTCCTCCGGGGAGGTCACGCCGCCGGGGTACCGGCACGCCATGCCGACGATCGCCAGTGGCTCCCCGGGATCGGCGTGTGCGGACGGGGACGTCGTCGTGGGGGAGTGGTCGGCCTCGCCGAGCAGCTGACCGATGAGGTACTGCGCCAGCGCCAGCGGCACCGGATAGTCGAACACCAGGGTCGCGGGAAGCCTCAGCCCGGTCCGTTCGACCAGGAGGTCGCGCAGCTCCACCGCGGTGAGCGACGTGAACCCCAGGTCCTTGAACGCCCGTCCCGGGTCGACCGCCTGGGGGTCGGGGTACTGCAGGACGTTCGCGACCACGGTCTGCACCAGGTCGAGGAGGATCCGCTGGTGCTCGGCGACGGGGAAGCCGGCGAGCACGTCACGGAGGCCGGCGCCGCCGGCGCCCGAACCGCCGCCGGTGTCGGCTCCGGGGTTCGCCGCCTCCGCGGCCTCCGGGAGGTCGGACAGCAGCGGACTCGGCCGCAGCAGGGTGAACGCCGCGGCGAACCGGGTCCAGTTCACGTCCGCGACGGTCACGCAGGTGTGCTCCTGCTCGATCGCCTGCGCCAGCGCACGCACGGCCAGCTCCGGGCTCATCGGCGACAGCCCCTGCCGGCGCAGCAGGTCCCCGGCTTCGCCCTGGACCGCCATACCGGCCTCGGCCCACGGCCCCCAGGCGATCGACGTGCCCGGCAGACCCCGGTCACGGCGGCTCTGCGCCCATGCGTCCAGGAACGCGTTGCCGGCCGCGTAGGCGCCCTGACCGCCGCCGCCCCAGGTCGCGGCGATGGACGAGAAGACCACGAACTGGTCGAGCGGCAGCTCCCGGGTGAGCTCGTCCAGCAGCACCGTTCCGTCGACCTTGCTCCGCATCACCCGTGCCACCGCCTCGGGGCCGGTCCGCTCCAGCGTCCCGGGGTCGTCGATCCCGGCCGCGTGGACGACACCGCAGAGGGGCCACTGCCCGGGAATGCCGGCGATGACCTCGCCGAGGGCGTCCCGGTCGGCGACATCGCACGCGGCCACGGTGACCCGGGTGCCGAGCGCGGCCAGCTCCTCCACCAGACCGTCGGGCGCCACGCCGCGGCGGCTGGTCAGCACCAGGTGCGGGGCGCCGCGCCCGGCCAGCCAGCGGGCCACCGTCACGCCCAGCCCGCCGGTCCCGCCGGTGATCAGGACCGTGCCGCCGGGGCTCCACTCGGGAGCGGTCCGGCGTGCCGGAGTGGCCCGCACCAGCCGGCGCCCGTGGACGCCCTGCCCGCGCACCGCGACCTGGTCCTCGCCGTCCCGGCCGGCCAGGACACCGGTGAGCAGGGCGCCCGTCCGGTCGCCCCACTCGGCGGGCAGATCGACGAGACCGCCCCACCGGTCCGGAAGTTCCAGGGCGGCGACACGCCCCATTCCCCATACGGTCGCCTGCGAGGGGTCCGCGGGCCGGTCCGACGCGTCGACGCGGACCGCGCCCCGGGTCAGCACCCACAGCGGCGCGGCGAGATCACGCGACGCGTGCACCGAGGCCAGGACGTCCGCCCAGCCGTCGGCGACCAGCACGACTCCGGCGACGTCCGGCACGGAGGCCGCCTCGTCGACGGGCGCGTTCACCACTGTCGCGCCGGCGGCGCCCAGGGCGGCGGCGACGTTGTCGTCCGCGCGCCCGCACACCACCCAGGTGCCCGGAAGCGGGGCCGGAGCCGGTCTCGCGAGCCGCTTCCACACGATCTGGTAGCGCCACGAGTCCACGGCCGCCTGCTCCCGCCGCTGCCGCCGCCACGAGGTCAGCGCCGGCAGCGCGGACTCGAGGCCCGCCAGCTCCCGCAGGTCCCCCCGCTCCACCGCGTCCCAGAACGCCGAGTCCTCGTCATCGGCGCGGCCGAGCCCGGCGACCCCCGGCTCGGGCCAGTACCGGTCCCGCTGGAACGCGTAGGCCGGCAGGTCGACGACGCGTGCGCCCCAGCCCGCGAAGACCCCGGCCCAGTCGACCTCGACGCCGACCGTCCAGAGCCGTCCGACGGCGCCGATCGCGCAGGCGGTCTCGTCCCGGCCCTTGCGCAGCATCGGCACGAGCACGGCTTCCCCAGCGGTCTCGCGCGCCAGCCCGGACAGCACACCGTCCGGGCCCAGCTCCAGGCACCGTGTCACGCCCAGGGACTCCAGCGCCGCGACACCGTCGCCGAAGCGCACGGTCCGCCGCACCTGCTCCAGCCAGTACTCCGGACGCTGCATCAGCCCGGGTTCCGCCACGGCGCCGGTCAGGTTGGAGACCACCGGGATCCGGGCCGGGTTGAAGGAAAGCCCGTCCAGGACGGCCGCGAACGTGTCCAGCATCGGTTCCATCAGCGCGGAGTGGAACGCGTGCGACACCGACAGGACGGTGAACCGGCGTCCCTGCTCGGCGCATCGGGCGGCGTACCGCTCGATCGCCTCCACGTCGCCGGACAGGACCACGGAGGTGGGGCCGTTCACGGCGGCGACGTCGAGGCCGGAGTCGGCGACCTCGGCCTCGGTGGCCTGGACGGCGAGCATGCCGCCGCCCGCGGGCAGGGCCTGCATCAGCCGGCCGCGCTCGGCCACCAGCGTGCAGGCGTCGTCCAGGGACAGGACGCCGCCCACATGCGCGGCGGTGATCTCGCCCAGGGAATGGCCCAGCAGGACGTCCGGAACCACACCCCAGGACTCGGCCAGCCGGAACAGTGCGACCTCGACGGCGAACAGCCCCGCCTGCGCCCACACGGTGTGGTCGAGGTCGGCGCCGTCGCTCAGGACCTCGCGCAGCGGACGCTCCAGACGCGCGTCGAGCCGCGCGCACACCGCGTCGAACGCACCCGCGAACACCGGGAAGGCCGCGTACAGTTCGAGTCCCATGCCGGCACGCTGGGAGCCCTGGCCGGTGAACAGCATCGCCAGCCGGCCGGCGCTGACGACACCGGAGGCCGTCTGCTCGGCGCCGGGGCCCGTGAGCACCGCGCGGTGCTCCAGCGCGGCCCTCGTCGTCGCCGTGGACCAGCCGACGTCCACCGCGTCGAGGCCGGGGCGTCCGGCGGTGAACGCGCGCAGGTTCTGGACCTGTTCCCCGAGGCCTTCCGAGGTCTTCGCCGAGACCAGCCACGGCACCGTTCCCGGCCGCACCGCTCGCGCCGGTTCCGTGTCCTCGGCACCCTCGGGAGCCTGCTCCAGGATGACGTGCGCGTTGGTGCCGCTGATGCCGAACGAGGACACCGCCGCGCGGCGCGGACGATCCGACTCGGGCCAGGGACGCGCCTCCGTCAGCAGCTCCACCGCACCGGCCGACCAGTCCACCTGCGGCGACGGCTCGTCGACGTGCAGCGTGGCCGGCATCAGACCGTGCCGCAGCGCCATGACCATCTTGATCACACCCGCCGCGCCCGCGGCGGCCTGGGTGTGACCGACGTTCGACTTCACCGACCCCAGCCACAGCGGCTCATCGGCCTCGCCGCGCTCCTGGCCGTACGTCGACAGCAGCGCCTGCGCCTCGATCGGGTCCCCGAGCCGGGTCCCGGTGCCGTGCGCCTCCACCACGTCGACATCCGCGCCCGTCAGCCGGGCGTTGGCCAGCGCCTGCTCGATCACCCGCCGCTGGGAGGGACCGTTCGGGGCGGTCAGACCGTTCGACGCACCGTCCTGGTTGACCGCGGTACCCCGCACCAAGGCGAGCACACGGTGCCCGTTGCGCCGCGCGTCGGAGAGCCGTTCCACGACCAGGACCGCCGCGCCCTCGGACCAGCCCGTGCCGTCCGCCGCCGCGGCGAACGACTTGCAGCGCCCGTCCGACGCCAGCCCGCCCTGCTGCGCGAAGTCCACGAAGACCGCCGGCGTGGACAGCACCGTCACACCGCCGGCCACCGCCAGATCACACTCACGCGACCGCAGCGCCTGCGCCGCCAGATGAAGCGCGACCAGCGAGGACGAGCATGCCGTGTCCAGCGTCACCGCCGGACCCTCGAGCCCGAAGGTGTAGGCCACCCGGCCCGACAGCACGCTTCCCGCGTTGCCGGTGCCCAGGAAGGCTTCCACACCCTCCGGCACCACGCTCATGCTCGACGCGTAGTCGTGATACATCTGCCCCGCGTACACGCCGGTCGACGAACCGCGCAGCGACATCGGGTCCAGCCCCGCGGACTCGAACGCCTCCCACGCCGCCTCCAGCAGCAGCCGCTGCTGCGGATCCATCGCCAGCGCCTCACGCGGGGAGATGCCGAAGAGCCCCGCATCGAAATCACCGGCACCGGCGACGAAGCCGCCGGTCCCGGACACCCCGTCCCAGCTCACGTCCCAGCCGCGGTCGTCGGGGAAGTCCGTCACCCCGTCCCCGCCGGCCGTGACCAGATCCCACAGCCCCTCGGGGGACACCACACCGCCCGGCAGCCGGCACGACATGCCCACGATCGCGATCGGCTCGTGATCCGCCGACTCGATGCTCCGGAGCCGCTGCTTCGTGCTGTGCAGATCGGCCGTGACCCGCTTGAGATAGTCGCGCAGCTTCATCTCGTCTGACATCAGGGCCTCGTTGTGTGTCGTGGGCGGATCCGGAAACGCCGGCTAGTCATCGCCGAGCTCCCTGTCGATGAACGCGAACATCTCGTCGTCCGTCGCCTGGTCGAGCGCGTCGACCACCGAAGGGGCGGCGACCTGCCGCATACCGTCGTCGCCGTACTTGGAGATCATGGATTCCAGGCGCCGGACGAGCTTCGTGACAGCCGCCGCGTCCGCGGTCTGCGCGAGACCGGCCTCGATCTCCTGGAGCTTGTCGAAGAGCAGGGCCGTGGCGGCCATCTCCTGCCGGGGAAGCAGCTCCGCGGCGAGGAAATCGACAAGCTTCGCCGAGGTCGGGTAGTCGAACACCAGTGTCGCGGGCAGTCGGAGTCCGGTGGCGGCGTTGAGCCGGTTGCGGAGCTCCACCGCGGTGAGCGAGTCGAAGCCCAGGTCCTTGAAGGCCTGGCGTTCCCCGACGGCGTCCGCGGAGGCGTGCCCGAGGACATGGGCCACCTCCGTGAGCACCGTGTCCTGGAGCAGGCGGCTCTGATCGGCGGGCGACAGCGAGGCCAGCCTCTTCGGGAGCTGCGGCTCCCGCACGGCCGCCTGGCCGGCCCGCCGGACGGCGGCCGGGACGAGGCCGCGCAGCAGCGCGGGCACCGGGGTGGCGCCGTTCCAGGATCGGAGGGCGACGGTGTCGAGCAGCATCGCCACGATGTCGGCGCGGTCCGCGCCGAGGGCGGCGTCGAAGAGGGCCAGGCCCTGTTCGTCGGTCAGGCCGGGGCCGAGACGTCCGGTCCGGTCCTGGAGGTGTCCGGTCATTCCGCTCGCCTGTTCCCACAGGCCCCAGGCCAGGGACAGTCCGGGCAGTCCCTCCGCACGGCGGCGGATCGCGAGGGCGTCGAGGTAGGCGTTGGCGGCCGAGTAGTTGGCCTGGCCCGGGGTGCCGAAGGTCGCCGACGCCGAGGAGTAGAGGACGAACATGGCGAGGTCGGTGTCGCGGGTCAGCTTGTCGAGGTTGCTGGCGGCGGTGGCCTTGGCGCGCAGGACGGTGTCCAGGCGTTCCTGGGTCAGCGCGGTGATGACGCCGTCGTCGAGGATGCCGGCGGCGTGGACGACGCCGGTGAGCGGGGTCTCGGTGGGGATGGCGTCGAGGACGGTGGCGAGGGCGTCGCGGTCGGCGGCGTCGCAGGCCACGATGCGGGCGTGGGCGCCGAGTTCGGCGAGTTTCTCGATGAGGTCGGCTGCGCCGGGGGCGTCGGGGCCCTTGCGGGACAGCAGGAGCAGGTTGCGGACGCCGTGTTCGGTGGCGAGGTGGCGGGCGAGGAGGCCGCCGAGGGTTCCGGTGCCACCGGTGATCAGCACGGTGCCGTCACCGTCCAGCGGCACAGCGGTCGAGCCGGCGGCGGTACGGGCGAGACGGGGCACCAGCAGCGCACCGTCGCGGACCGCTACCTGCGGCTCGTCCACCCCGGCGAGCAGCGCCGGATCGAACGGATCGCCGGATGCCGGGTCGGTGTCGACGAGCACGATCCGGTCCGGATGCTCCGACTGCGCCGAGCGCACCAGACCCCACACCGCCGCACCCACCGGGTCCACACCGACGACAGACCCCGCGGGCACGGCACCCCGCGTCACCACCGACAGCCGTGCGTCATCGTTCTGTTCCGCGTCCAGCCACTCCTGGATACGGCGCATCGCGTCACCGGTGACCGCTTCCACCGGCCCGTCTCCCACGGAGAACACCGTCCACGCGGAGCCGTCCGCCCCGTCCTCGGCAGCCCCATCCGTCACCGCGGCCGGTGACGCGGGCACCCAGTCGACCGCGAAGAGGGCGTCGCCGCGGGCGGCGGCGACCGGCAACTGCTCACGGGAGACCAGGGAACGGACGATCGCCACGGGGGCACCCGTGCCGTCGGCCGCCTTGACGCACACTCCGTCACCCGCGGGGACGATCGCCACCCGGAGAGCCGTCGCCCCGACCGCGAACAGTTCCACACCCGACCAGGCGAACGGCAACCGCGGCCCGGAGGCCTCGGTGTCGCCCGCGACGAGACCGGAGGCATGCAACGCCGCGTCGAGCAGCGCCGGATGGATGCCGAACCCGTCGACCTGGCTCACGGCCTGCTCCGGCAGCACCACCTCGGCGTAGACCGCCGACTCGTCCCGCCACACCGCCTGCACGCCCTGGAACACCGGGCCGTACCCGAAGCCCGCGCCGGCCAGGACGTCGTAGAAGCCCTCGGCCTCGACGGATGTCGCGTCCTTCGGCGGCCAGACCGCCAGATCGAACCCCGGCGCCTCGGCACCCGATGCGGCGACCACACCGGAGGCGTGCAGGGTCCACGTCTCCGTGCCGTCGGGGCGCGCGTGCACCTGTACGGACCGCTCGTCGGACACGTCCGGCGCGTCCGGGGCCATGACCCGGACCTGGACCTGGACGCCGCCTGTGGCCGGGAGGACCAGCGGTGCCTGAAGGACCAGCTCGCGGATCAGTCCACAGCCCACCTCCCGGCCCGCCCGCAGCACCATCTCGACGAGCGCGGCCCCGGGAACCACGACCCGGTCCAGCACGGCGTGGTCGGCCAGCCACGGCTGCGAACCGACCGCCAGCCGGCCGGTCAGCACCATCCCGTCGCCCTCGGCGAGCGACACCGCCGCACCCAGCAGCGAGTGTCCGGCGCCCGCCAGACCGACGGCGCCCAGATCGCCGGGGGCCGTCTTCGGCTGCGGCCAGTACCGCTCGTGCTGGAACGCGTAGGTGGGCAGGTCGACCGTCCGGCCGCCGTACCCTGCGAACACGGCCGTCCAGTCGACGTCGGCACCGGAAGCCCACAGCCGGCTGACCGCGGTGAGCGCGGTGTCGGTCTCGTCGCGGTCCTTGCGCAGGACGGAGACGAACGCGGCGTCGCTGACGGTCTCCTGGGCCATGGCCGACAGGACGCCGTCCGGGCCGAGTTCCACGTACCGCGTCACGCCCATCGCTTCGAGCGCGGTGACACCGTCGGCGAACCGCACCGGCCGCCGGACCTGGTCCAGCCAGTACGCGGGCTCCTGCAGGGCACCCGGCTCGGCGACGGCTCCGGTGAGGTCGGAGACGACCGGGATCCGGGGCGGGCGGAACGTCAACCCGTCCAGGACGACGGCGAATTCCTTCAGCATCGGCTCCATCAGCGCGGAGTGGAAGGCGTGCGACACCGACAGGACGGTGCACCGCACGCCGCGCTCGGCGCATCGGGCGGCGTACCGCTCGATCGCGTCCGAGTCTCCGGACAGCACCACGGAGTTCGGGCCGTTGACGGCGGCGACGTCCAGGCCGGAGTCGGCGACGTCGGCCTCGGTGGCCTGGACGGCGAGCATGCCGCCGCCCGCGGGCAGCGCCTGCATCAGGCGGCCGCGTTCGGCGACCAGGGTGCAGGCGTCGTCGAGGTCGAGGATGCCCGCGACGTGCGCGGCGACGATCTCGCCCAGCGAGTGACCGAGCAGCACATCCGGGCTCACCCCCCACGACTCGACCAGCTGGAAGAGAGCGACTTCGAGAGCGAAGAGGCCCGCCTGCGCCCACGCCGTCCGGTCGAGGTCGGTGCCGTCGGCGAGGACCTCGCGCAGCGGGCGCTCCAGGCGCGCGTCGAGCCGCGCGCACACCGCGTCGAAGGCCTCCGCGAAGACGGGGAACGCCTCGTACAGCCCCAGGCCCATGCCCGCGCGCTGCGAGCCCTGCCCCGTGAACAGGAACGCGGTCTTGCCGTCGCCCGCGACACCCGTGGCGAGCGTCGTGTCCCCGGCGAGCACCGCGCGGTGCTCCAGCGTGGCCCTCGTCGTCGCCAGCGACCAGCCGACGTCCACCGGGTCCAACGCGGGACGCCCGGCCACGAAGGACCGCAGGCGTTCGATCTGGGGCAGCAAGGCATCCGCCGACTTCGCCGACACCGGCCACGGCACCGGAGCAGGGAGCCCGGAACGCGTCGGTACCGGGGCCGCCTCGACGGCCGGTGCGGCGGGCGGCGCCTCCAGGATGACGTGGGCGTTGGTGCCGCTGATGCCGAACGAGGACACCGCCGCGCGGCGCGGGCGGTCCGACTCGGGCCAGGCACGGGATTCCGTCAGCAGCTCCACCGCACCGGCCGACCAGTCCACCTGCGGGGACGGCTCGTCGACATGGAGCGTGGCCGGCATCAGACCGTGCCGCAGCGCCATGACCATCTTGATCACACCCGCCGCGCCCGCGGCGGCCTGGGTGTGCCCGATGTTCGACTTCACCGAGCCCAGCCAGAGCGGCTCGTCGCTCTCGCCGCGCTCCTGGCCGTACGTGGCCAGCAGGGCCCCTGCCTCGATCGGGTCACCCAGGCGGGTGCCCGTCCCGTGGGCCTCGACGACATCGACATCCGCCGCCGCCACCCGGGCGTTGGCGAGCGCCTGGCGAATCACCCGCTGCTGCGAGGGACCGTTCGGCGCGGTCAGACCGTTCGACGCGCCGTCCTGGTTCACCGCACTGCCCCGCACCACCGCCAGCACCTGGTGGCCGTTGCGCTGTGCGTCGGACAGCCGCTCCAGCACCAGGACCGCCGTGCCCTCGGACCAGCCCGTGCCGTCGGCCGCGGCGGCGAAGGACTTGCACCGGCCGTCGAAGGACAGTCCGCCCTGCCGGGCGAAGTCGACGAACACGGCGGGCGTGGACAGCACGGTCACACCGCCGGCCACCGCCAGCCCGCACTCGCCCGACCGCAGCGCCTGCGAAGCCAGGTGCAGTGCGACCAGCGAGGACGAACACGCCGTGTCGACGGTGACGGCCGGGCCCTCGAGCCCGAAGGTGTAGGCCACCCGGCCCGACAGCACGCTTCCCGCGTTGCCGGTGCCCAGGAAGGCTTCCACACCCTCCGGGACTACGCCCAGGCTCTGGGCGTAGTCGTGGTACATGATTCCGGCGTACACGCCGGTCGACGATCCGCGCAGCGACATCGGGTCCAGCCCCGCGGACTCGAACGCCTCCCAGACCCCTTCCAGCAGCAGGCGCTGCTGCGGGTCCATGGCCAGCGCCTCACGCGGCGAGATGCCGAAGAGGCCCGCGTCGAAGTCACCGGCACCGGCGAGGAAGCCACCGGATCCGGAGACCCCGCTCCAGGTCACGTCCCAGCCGCGGTCGTCGGGGAAGTCCGTCACCCCGTCCCCGCCGGCCGTGACCAGATCCCACAGCCCCTCGGGGGACACCACACCGCCCGGCAGCCGGCACGACATGCCCACGATCGCGATGGGTTCGTCCGCAGCCACCGGCCGTGTGGGCGCCACGGCGGCCGGTACGTCGGATCCCGACAGAAGACCGGCCAGGTGATCCGCGAGGACGTGGACACTCGGGTAGTCGAACGCCAGCGTTGCGGGCAGTCGGAGTCCGGTGGCGGCGTTGAGCCGGTTGCGGAGCTCCACCGCGGTGAGCGAGTCGAAGCCCAGGTCCTTGAAGGCCTGACGTTCCCCGACGGCGTCCGCGGAGGCGTGCCCGAGGACATGGGCCACCTCCGTGAGCACCGTGTCCTGGAGCAGCCTGCGCCGCTCGGCCGACGACAGACCGGCAAGCTGCCGCAGCAACGGCGACTCGCCGACCGCGGCCCGGGCCTGGCCCGCCCTGCGGACGACGGCGGCCGGGACGAGGCCGCGCAGCAGCGCGGGCACCGGGGTGGCGCCGTTCCAGGATCGGAGGGCGACGGTGTCGAGCAGCATCGCCACGATGTCGGCGCGGTCCGCGCCGAGGGCGGCGTCGAAGAGGGCCAGGCCCTGTTCGTCGGTCAGGCCGGGGCCGAGACGTCCGGTCCGGTCCTGGAGGTGTCCGGTCATTCCGCTCGCCTGTTCCCACAGGCCCCAGGCCAGGGACAGTCCGGGCAGTCCCTCTGCACGGCGGCGGATCGCGAGGGCGTCGAGGTAGGCGTTGGCGGCCGAGTAGTTGGCCTGTCCGGGGGTGCCGAAGGTCGCCGACGCCGAGGAGTAGAGCACGAACATGGCGAGATCGCTGCCACGGGTCAGCTTGTCGAGGTTGGTGGCGGCGGTGGCCTTGGCGCGCAGGACGGTGTCCAGGCGTTCCTGGGTCAGCGCGGTGACGATGCCGTCGTCGAGGATGCCGGCGGCGTGGACGACGCCGGTGAGCGGGGTCTCGGTGGGGATGGCGTCGAGGACGGTGGCGAGGGCGTCGCGGTCGGCGGCGTCGCAGGCCACGATGCGGGCGTGGGCGCCGAGTTCGGCGAGTTTCTCGATGAGGTCGGCTGCGCCGGGGGCGTCGGGGCCCTTGCGGGACAGCAGGAGCAGGTTGCGGACGCCGTGTTCGGTGGCGAGGTGGCGGGCGAGGAGGCCGCCGAGGGTTCCGGTGCCACCGGTGATCAGCACGGTGCCGTCACCGTCCAGCGGCACAGCGGTCGAGCCGGCGGCGGTACGGGCGAGACGGGGCACCAGCAGCGCACCGTCGCGGACCGCTACCTGCGGCTCGTCCACCCCGGCGAGCAGCGCCGGATCGAACGGATCGCCGGATGCCGGGTCGGTGTCGACGAGCACGATCCGGTCCGGATGCTCCGACTGCGCCGAGCGCACCAGACCCCACACCGCCGCACCCACCGGGTCCAAGCCCGCACCGGAGTGGGCCGGAACCGCGCCACGGGTCACGACGGCCAGTCGCGAATCCGCGGAATCGGCGTCGTCCAGCCACTCCTGGATCCGGCGCAGTACGTCGCCGACCACGTCGCCCACCGGCCCGGTCCGACTGGCCGTCAGCGTCGTCCACATCGAGGCATCCGTCGCTTCCTCCGCGGCAGCGGTGGTCGCGGACGGGGCAGGGACCCAGTCGACGGCGAACAACGGATCGCCACCGGGCGCGGTGGCAGGCAACTGCTCGGGCGAGACCGCGCGCGCCATCAGGGAACGCACCCGTACCACCGGCTGACCGGTTCCGTCGGCCGCCTGCACGGTGATGCCGTCGCCCTCGGGACGGATCGCCACCCGCAGGGTGGTCGCCCCGACCGCGAACAGCTCCACACCCGACCACGCGAACGGCAGCCGCGGCCCGGAGGCGTCGGCGTCACCGGGGAGCAGGCCCCACGGGTGCAACGCCGCATCGAGCAGCGCGGGGTGGATTCCCAGTCCCTCGGCGGACGTTGCGTTCGTGCCCGTGTCCGGCAGCACCACGTCGGCGTAGACACCCGACTCGTCGCGCCAGGCCGCCCGCACCCCCTGGAACACCGGGCCGTACTCGAATCCCGCTGCGACCAGGGCCTCGTAGAACCCGGCCAGGTCCACCGCGGTGGCATGCAGCGGCGGCCACACTTCATGACCGAATCCGGGCGGCGTCCCCGGTCCCTCGGCACTCAGGACGCCGGTGGCGTGCAGAGTCCAGCCGTCCGTGTCCTCGGCACGGGCGTACACCTGCACCGGATGCTCACCCGTCGCGTCCGGATCGTCGACCCGGACCTGGACCTGGACGCCTCCCGCCGCAGGCAGGACCAGCGGTGCCTGGAGGACCAGTTCCCTGACCACTCCGCAGCCGGCCTCGTGCCCGGCGTGCAGCGCCATCTCCAGCAGCGCGGTGCCGGGGACCACGATCCTGCCCAGCACCACGTGGTCGGCGAGCCAGGGCTGCGCGTCGACGGACAGAACACCGTGGTGCACCATGCCGTCCCCGCCGGCCAGGGACACCGCCGCACCCAGCAGCGCGTGCCCGGTGCCGGCAGAGCCGACTCCGCCCGGCGTCGACTGCGGCCAGAAGCGCTGCCGCTGGAAGGCGTAGGTGGGCAGGTCGACCACCTGACCGTGCCGGCCTTCGAGCACGGCCGCCCAGTCGATGTCGGTGCCAGAGGTCCACAGACGGCTGATCGCGGTGAGCGTGGTGTCGGTCTCGTCGCGGTCCTTGCGCAGGACGGGGACGAACTGGGCTTCGCTGACCGATTCCTGGGCCATGCCCGACAGTACGCCGTCCGGGCCGAGTTCGAGGTAGCGGGTGATGCCCATCGCTTCGAGGGCCGTGACGCCGTCGGCGAAACGCACCGGCCGGCGCACCTGGTTCAGCCAGTACTCCGGCTGCTGCATGGCACCGGGCTCGGCGACGGCTCCCGTGAGGTTCGAGACCACCGGGATGTGCGCGGGACGGAACGTGAGGCCGGCCAGGACGGTCGCGAACTCGTCCAGCATCGGTTCCATCAGCGCGGAGTGGAAGGCGTGCGACACCGACAGGACGGTGCACCGCACGCCGCGCTCGGCGCATCGGGCGGCGTAGCGCTCGATGGCCTCGGCGGTGCCGGACAGGACGACGGAGTTCGGGCCGTTGACGGCGGCGATGTCGAGGCCGGATTCGGCGACGTCGTCTTCGGTGGCCTGGACGGCGAGCATGCCGCCGCCCGGGGGCAGGGCCTGCATCAGGCGGCCGCGTTCGGCGACCAGGGTGCAGGCGTCGTCGAGGTCGAGGATGCCCGCGACGTGCGCGGCGCTGATCTCGCCCAGCGAGTGACCGAGGAGCACGTCCGGGCTCACCCCCCACGACTCGACGAGGCGGTACAGGGCGACTTCGAGGGCGAAGAGGCCGGCCTGTGCCCACATCGTGTGGTCGAGGTCGGTGCCGTCGGTCAGGACCTCCCGGAGCGGGCGCTCCAGCCGGACATCGAGCCGTGCGCACACCGCGTCGAACGCTTCCGCGAAGTCGGGGAACGCCTCGTACAGCCCCAGGCCCATACCGGCACGCTGCGAGCCCTGGCCGGTGAACAGGAACGCCAGTCGGCCGTCGCCGGCGACCCCGGCCGCGAGCACGTCCCCGTCGGACAGGACCACGCGGTGTTCCAGCGCGGCCCGGGTGGTCGCCAGCGACCAGCCGACGTCCAACGGGTCCAGCTCCGGCCGCCCCGCCACGAACGATGTCAGCCGCTCCACCTGCGCCCGCAACGCGGTCTCGGACTTCGCCGACACCGGCCACGGCACCGGCCACGGCACCGGCCCCGTTCCGCGAGCGGCCCCGGCACCGGCCCCGCGGGCCGGCTCCGGGTCCGGCGCCTGCTCAAGGACGACGTGCGCGTTGGTGCCACTGATGCCGAACGAGGACACCGCCGCGCGGCGCGGACGATGGGACTCCGGCCAGGGACGCGCCTCGGTCAGCAGTTCCACCGCGCCTGTCGACCAGTCCACCTGCGGGGACGGCTCGTCGACGTGCAGTGTGGCCGGGAGCACGCCGTGCCGCATGGCCATGATCATTTTGATGATGCCCGCGATACCGGCGGCGGCCTGGGTGTGGCCGATGTTGGACTTGATCGAGCCGAGCCAGAGCGGCTCGCCGGCCTCGCCGCGGTCTTGGCCGTAGGTGGCGAGCAGGGCCCCTGCTTCGATCGGGTCGCCGAGCCGGGTGCCGGTGCCGTGTGCCTCGACGACATCGACATCGGCACCGGTGAGCTGGGCGTTGGCGAGGGCCTGGCGGATCACGCGTTGTTGGGAGGGGCCGTTGGGGGCGGTGAGGCCGTTGGAGGCGCCGTCCTGGTTGACGGCGCTGCCGCGCACCACGGCGAGGATCTTGTGCCCGTTGCGCTCGGCATCGGACAGCCGCTCCACGAGCAGCAGACCCACACCCTCGGCCCAGCCGGTGCCGTCCGCCGCTCCCGCGAAGGACTTGCAGCGGCCGTCGGCGGCCAGACCGTCCTGCCGGTCGAACTCGGCGAACGCCGCGGGGCTCACCATCACCGTCACACCACCGGCAAGAGCCAGACCGCACTCGCCCGACCGCAGCGCCTGCGCGGCCAGATGCAGAGCCACCAGCGACGACGAACACGCCGTGTCCACCGTCAGCGCCGGGCCCTCCAGGCCGAACGCGTACGCCACCCGGCCGGAGATCACACTGTTCGCCGTGCCCGAGAGCAGATGCCCCTCGGACCCCGCGACACCGCTGTTGCCGTACCCCGACGACGAGGCTCCCGCGAACACTCCGACGCTGCGGCCCTTCAACGAGCGGGGGTTGACACCGGCCGACTCGAACGTCTCCCAGGCCGCCTCCAGCAGCAGCCGCTGCTGCGGATCCATCGCCAGCGCCTCACGCGGCGAGATCCCGAACAACGCGGCGTCGAACTCGTCCGCGTCATGGACGAACCCGCCCAGTCCGGCCACACCGTCCAGGCCGTCCACGGGCCAGCCACGGTCGGCCGGGAACGGAGTGATGCCGTCGGCCGCGGACTCGACCAGATCCCACAACTGCTCCGGAGAGTTCACTCCGCCCGGATACCGGCACGCCATGCCCACGATCGCGAGCGGCTCGTCCGGCGCAGAACCCGCGGAACGCGCCGGCAGTGCGGAATCCGGCTCCTCGTCCCCGACGAGCTGCGCCAGGAGGTGATCACCCAGAACCGTCGGACTCGGATAGTCGAACACCAGCGTCGCCGGCAGCGACAGCCCGGTGTGCTCGGCCAGCAGGTTCCGCAGTTCGACCGCCATCAGCGAGTCGAAGCCCAGATCGCGGAACGCCCGGCCCGCGTCCACCGCCTCCTCACCCGCATGACCCAGCACCTGAGCGGCCTGCGCCCGCACCAGATCCAGCACCATCCGGCGACGGTGCTCCACCGCGGCCCCCGTGAATCGCCGGGCCCACGGCGATCCGGACTCCCCGGAGCGCACCGGATCCGGAGCGCCTGCCGCCTCCGGAAGATCCGCCAGCAGCGCGCTGGCCCGCAGCGAGGTGAACGCCGGGGCGAACCGCGGCCAGTCCACATCGGCGACCGTCACACACGACTCACGGCCGTCCACCGCCGTGGCCAGGGCCTGAGTCGCCAGGCCCGGATCCATCGGCAGCAAGCCGCGTCGGCGCAGTGCCTGCTCCGCCTCGCCCTGGACCGCCATACCGGCTCCGGCCCAGGGGCCCCAGGCCACGGATGTGCCGGGAAGTCCGCGGTCATGGCGGTGCTGGACCCAGGCGTCGAGGAAGGCGTTGCCCGCCGCGTAGGCGGCCTGGCCACCACTGCCCCAGGTCGCGGCGATCGACGAGAAGACGACGAAGAGGTCGAGCGGCAGATCCGCGGTCAGTTCGTCCAGCAGGACCGTGCCTTCGGCCTTCGCCCGCACCACGTCCGCGAACGCCGCGGCGGTGGTCTGTTCCAGCCCTCCCGTGTCCCCGACGCCGGCCGCGTGGACGACGCCTGTCAGCGGCATATCGGTGGGGACACCGGCGATCACCGCGGCAAGGGCGTCCCGGTCGGTGACGTCGCAGGCGGCGACGGTGACCCGGGTGCCGAGCCGGGTGAGTTCCTCGGTCAGGCCGTCGGGGGCGATGCCGCCGCGGCTGGTCAGCACCAGATGCGGCACACCCCGGTCGGCGAGCCAGCGGGCGACCTCGGCGCCCAGCGCGCCGGTGCCACCGGTGACCAGCACGGTCCCCGACGGCTGCCAGCCCTCGCCGACCACGCCTGCCGGCAGCGCACGCGCCAGGCGGCGGCCGTACGTACCGGACCCACGGATCGCGATCTGGTCCTCGCCGCCACCGGCGGCCAGGACACCCGCGAGGCGGGCACCCGCCCGCGCGTCCAGGACCTCGGGCAGGTCGACGAGACCGCCCCAACGGTGCGGCAGCTCCAGGGCCGCGACCCGGCCCATGCCCCAGACCGCGGCAAGGCCGGGGCTCACCAGACGGTCCGAGCGGCCCACGGACACCGCGCCACGGGTCAGCACCCACAAGGGCGCATCCACCCCGGCCAGTGACTGCACCACGGCCAGCGCACCCACGACGTCGTCCGCGAGCAGTACCACCCCGGCCACGTCAGCCGGCAGCGACACCTCTTCGGCTTCCACCCCGACCACGGTCGCGCCCGCGGCGGAGAGCGCCGCGGACACGTCGGCGTCCTCGGAACCGATGATCGCCCAGGTGCCGGACAGCGTCGGCGGAACCGGATCGGCCAGCGGCTTCCACGTGACCCGGTAACGCCACGAATCGAGCGTCGAGCGTTCCCGGTGACGCCGCCGCCAGGCGGCGAGTGCCGGCAGGGCCGACTCCAGACCCGCCAGCTCGGACAGGTCCTCGCGTTCGACCGCGTCCCAGAACGCGGCATCGACCAGCTCACCGCCGGTGGGTGCGGCGACGGGCTCGGGCCAGTATCGCTGTCGCTGGAAGGGGTAGGTGGGCAGGTCGACCGTCCGGCCGCCCCAGCCGGCGAACACCGCCGTCCAGTCGATGTCGGTGCCGGTCGTCCACAGGCGGCTGATCGCGGTGAGGGTGGTGTCGGTGTCGTCGCGGTCCTTGCGCAGGACGGGGACGAACACGGCACCGGTGGCGGTGGCGGTGTCCTGGGCCATGCCCGACAGGACACCGTCGGGGCCGAGTTCGAGGTAGCGGGTCACGCCCATGGTCTGGAGGGTGGTGACGCCGTCGGCGAAGCGGACCGGCTGGCGCACCTGGTGCAGCCAGTACGTGGGCTGCTGCATGGCACCGGGTTCGGCCACGGCGCCGGTGAGGTTCGAGACGACCGGGGTATGTGCGGGGTGGAAGGTCAGCCCCTCCAGGACGGCCGCGAACTCGTCCAGCATCGGTTCCATCAGCGCCGAGTGGAAGGCGTGCGACACCGACAGGACGTTGAACAGCAGGCCACGGTCCGCGCACTCGGCGGCATACCGCTCGACAGCCTCGACCGCGCCCGACAGGACGACGGAGTTCGGGCCGTTGACGGCCGCGACGTCGAGACCGGAGTCTGCGACATCCGCCTCCGTCGCCTGGACAGCGAGCATGCCGCCACCCGCGGGCAGCGCCTGCATCAGCCGGCCCCGCTCGGCCACCAGCACGCACGCGTCGTCCAGGTCGAGGATCCCCGCAACGTGCGCGGCGCTGATCTCACCCAGCGAGTGCCCCAGCAGCACATCCGGGGTGACACCCCAGGACTCCACCAGCCGGAACAGCGCCACCTCAAGGGCGAACAGCCCCGCCTGCGCCCACACCGTCCGGTCGAGGTCGACGCCGTCGGTCAGAACCTCCCGCAGCGGGCGCTCCAGCCGGACGTCCATCCGCGCGCACACCGCGTCGAAGGCTTCGGCGAAGACGGGGAACGCCTCGTAGAGCCCCAGCCCCATGCCCGCCCGCTGCGAACCCTGCCCCGTGAACAGGAACGCGGTCTTTCCTGCGGTCACGACACTGGTGGCGAGTGTCGTGTCGCCGTGGAGCACCGCACGGTGCTCCAGTGCGGTCCGCGTGGTGGCGAGCGACCAGGCCACGTCGACCGGGTCCAGTTCGGGCTGTTCGGCGACGAAGGCTCGCAGGCTGTCGATCTGTGCGCGTAGGGCGGTGTCGGACTTGGCCGAGACGAGCCACGGCACCGGTCCGGGGCGCGTTGCCGACGGTTCGGCGACTGCCACCGGCTCGGGCGCGGGTGCCTGTTCGAGGATGATGTGGGCGTTGGTGCCGCTGATGCCGAACGAGGAGACCGCAGCGCGGCGCGGACGGTCCACCGCAGGCCACGCGCGCTGCTCGGTGAGCAGCTCCACCGCACCGGCGGTCCAGTCGACCTGGGTCGACGGTTCGTCGATGTGGAGGGTTGCGGGCATCAGGCCGTGGCGCAGGGCCATGACCATCTTGATGACGCCGGCGACGCCGGCGGCGGCCTGGGTGTGGGCGATGTTGGACTTGACCGAGCCGATCCACAAAGGCTCGTGACCGGCGCGGTCTTGGCCGTAGGTCGCCAGCAGCGCCTGGGCCTCGATCGGGTCGCCGAGCCGCGTGCCGGTGCCGTGGGCCTCGACCACGTCGATGTCCGCACCGGTCAGGTCGGCGTTGGCCAGCGCCTGGCTGATGACCCGCTGCTGCGAGGGCCCGTTCGGCGCCGACAGGCCGTTGCTGGCGCCGTCCTGGTTGACGGCGCTGCCCCGCACGACAGCGAGGATCTTGTGTCCCTTGCGTTGGGCGTCCGAGAGCCGCTCCACCAGCAGCAGGCCGACGCCTTCGCCCCAGCCCATGCCGTCGGAGGAATCGGCGAACGACTTGCACCGGCCGTCGGAGGCCAGCCCGCCCTGGCGGTCGAACTCGCCGAACACACTTGCGTCGGCCATGACGGTCACGCCGCCGGCGAGCGCCATGTCGCATTCACCGGTCCGCAGCGCCTGCGCCGCCAGGTGCAGGGCCACCAGGGACGACGAACACGCGGTGTCCACCGTCACCGCCGGGCCTTCGAGGCCGAAGGCGTAGGACACCCGGCCGGACATGACGCTGGTGGCGTTGCCGGTGAGCAGGTGTCCTTCGGCGCCTTGGGGGATCTGGGTTCCGGTGCCGTAGCCGGAGGTGGTGCCGCCGACGAACACGCCGGTCGCCGAGCCGCGCAGTCCGGCCGGGTCGAGGGCGGCGGACTCGAACGCTTCCCACGTGGTTTCCAGCAGCAGTCGTTGCTGGGGGTCCATGGCGAGGGCTTCGCGGGGGCTGATGCCGAACAGGTCGGCGTCGAACTCGTCGGCGTGGTCGAGGAACGCGCCCCGGCCGGCGATGCCCGCGGGCCAGCCACGGTCGGTGGGGAACGGCCCCACCGCGTCGCCCGCGTCGGCGACCAGGTCCCACAGGGACTGGGCCGAGGTCACCGAGCCGGGGAACCGGCAGGCCATGCCGACGATCGCAACCGGCTCATCCACGGCCACCGACACCGCCCGGGCCTGCGACGCTGTGCCGGGGGCGATGTCGGAGAGTTCGGTGAGCAGGAAGTCGGTCAGGACGAGGGGTGTGGGGTGGTCGAAGACGAGGGTGGCCGGCAGCCTGAGTCCGGTGACCGACTGGAGACGGTTGCGGACCTCGACTGCCATCAGGGAGTCGAATCCGAGGTCGCGGAAGGCCCGGCCGGCTTCCACGGACTCCCCGTCCGCGTGCCCGAGGACGGCCGCGGCGTGGGTGCGCACGACGTCCAGCACCACCTGCCGGCGCTGCGCGGCCGCTGTCCCTGCGAGTTGCCGGCGCAGACCGGCCGCACCGGCATTCTCGTCCGAGGCCTCCGGTGCGCTGACTGCTTCCGGCAGGTTGGCGAGGAGTCGGCTGGGGCGGATGGCGGTGAACGAGGCCCTAAAGGTGGGCCAGTCGATGTCGGCGACGGTCAGTCCCGACTCCCCAACGTCGACGGCTGCCGCGAGGGTGCGCATGGCGAGTTCGGGGTTCATCGGGGCCATGCCGCGTCGGCGCAGGAGCTGCTGGGTCTCACCCTGGACGGCCATACCGGCACCGTCCCAGGGACCCCAGGCCACGGACATGGCGGACAGGCCGCGTTCACGGCGCTCGGCCGCCCAGGCGTCGAGGAACGCGTTCGCCGCGGCGTAGGCGCCCTGACCCGCACCACCCCACACTGCGGCGCCGGAAGAGAAAACGACGAACAGGTCGAGCGGAAGATCCGCGGTCAGGGCCTCCAGGTGTGCGACCCCGTCGATCTTCGCGCCGATCACCGCCGCGGTCGTGTCCCGGTCGGCGGCCTCCAGAAGCTGCGCATCCCCGACACCGGCCGCATGCACCACACCCGTGAGCGGAACATCTGACGGAACACCGGCGATGACCTCGGCCAGCGTATCCCGGTCGGTCATGTCACAGGATGCGACCGTCACCCGTGCACCCAGTGCGGCGAGTTCCTCGACCAGACCGTCCGGGGCTACACCGCGACGGCTGGTCAGCACCAGATGCGGCACACCCCGACCCGCCAGCCACCGCGCAACCTCAGCGCCCAGCGCCCCGGTACCACCCGTGACCAGCACGGTTCCTGAGGGCTGCCATCCCTCGCCCGCCGCATCAGTCGCCGCTGCCCGGACCAAACGCCGGGCGTAGACACCGGAGCCACGCACAGCCGCCTGATCCTCACCAGCACCAGCACCGTCGGCGAGAATCGTGGCCAGGCGGCCGGACGCCTTCGCGTCCAGGGTCTCGGGCAGGTCGATCATGCCGCCCCAGCGCTGCGGGAACTCCAGCGCCGCGACCCGGCCCAGACCCCACACCGCGGCCTGCACCGGATCCAGCACCCGGTCCGACGCACCGACAGCGACCGCACCCCGCGTGAGCACCCACAACGGCGCGTCCACCCCGGCATCACCCAGCGCCTGCAACAGCACCGTCACCCGGGTGAGTTCATCCGCCACCACATCAGCAGTGCGGTCGGCCGAAGCCGCGCCAGCCGCCAGCACCACACCGCACACATCCGGCACGGCAGCGACCGCCCCGGCCAAGCCCGCACGGTCCACGACCTCATCCACCGACAGGCCCGCCACTACGGCACCCGCGCCGGTCAACGCCCCGGCCAAGTCCGCAGCACTGTCGCCCACCACCAGCCAGGTACCCGACAGCGCGGCGGTCGTCGGGAGACCGGTGAGCGGCCTCCAGGCGACCTGGTAGCGCCAGGTGTCGATCACGGACCGCTGCCGGCGCTCCCGGCGCCACGAGGCCAGCGCCGGAACCACCGACCCCAGCAACTGCGGGGCCTCCGACAGCTGGAGCGTGCCCGCGAGTTCATCGAGGTCACCACGCTCCACGGCATCCCAGAACCGCGACTCGACCGGGTCCACCACCCCGCCCGCAGCCTGAACCGGCAGCGACGGGACATCCAGCCAGTACCGCTCATGCTGGAACGCGTAGGTCGGCAAAGCGACATGGCGGCCGGTGAGCACCGCCCGCCAGTTGACGTCGACACCCGCCTTCCACGCCTCGCCGAGGCTGGTCAGCAGGCGGCGCATGCCGCCCTCACCGCGTCGCAGGGTGCCGAGTGCCGTGGCGTCGGCCCCGGTCGCGTCGATCGTCTCCTCGATGCCCACCGTGAGTACGGGGTGGGTGCTGATCTCGATGAACGTCCGCTGTCCCTGACCGAGAAGGGACCGGACGGCGCCTTCGAACTCGACCGTGGAGCAGAGGTTGTCGAACCAGTACCGGGCGTCCAGTCCGCCGTCGACCGTCTCGCCGGTCAGGGTGGAGATCATCGGAACCGTGCCGGCGACCGGAGTCAGCCCCGCCAGGTCGGTCAGGATCCGCTCCCGCAGTTCCTTCATCCGCGGCGAGTGGGACGCGTAGTTCACGGACACGCGCCGGGCGCGGATGTCCCGCCGTTCGCATACGGCGATGAGCTCGTCGAGGGCCTCGGCGTCGCCGGAGACGACGGTGGAGGAGGGGCCGTTCACCGCGGCCACCGACAGCCGGTCCGCCCAGGCCGACGACAGCAGGTCTTCCACCGTGTCCCGCCCGGCGGCCAGGGAGACCATGCCGTCCTTGCCGGCCACGCTCACCAGCACCCGCGCCCGCAGGGCCACCGCACGGGCGGCGTCGTCGAGCGACAACCGGCCCGTCACGCACGCCGCGGCGATCTCACCCTGCGAGTGACCCACGACCGCGGACGGAACGACTCCTGCCGCCCTCCATACCTCGGTCAGGGCGACCATCACCGCCCAGAGCGCAGGCTGGACCACGTCCACCCGGTCCAGGTCCTCTTCTCGCAGCAGAACGTCGGTCAGTGACCAGTCGACGTACGGGGCGAGCGCCGTCTCGCACTCGGCCATCCGCTCCCGGAAGACCGGCGAGGTGTCCCACAACTCCCGTGCCATGCCCACCCACTGGGAGCCCTGGCCCGGGTACACGAACACCACTCCGCCGCCGGAGCCCGCAACGGCGGACGTGACTCCGGCGGTCCCGACGACCGCAGCGGCTGTGGGCAGGGCGGCGAGCAGTTCGTCCAGGCTCTCGCCCACGACCACCGCGCGGTGTTCCAGCGCGGCCCGGGTCGTCGCCAGCGACCAGCCGACATCCGCCGGGTCCAGCTCCGGCCGCTCCTCGACGAACGACCCCAGCCGCTCCACCTGAGCCCGCAGCGCGGCCTCGGACTTCGCCGACACCACCCACGCCGACACACCCGAAACAGGCGCAACCGAAGCAGGCTCTGACTCGGACTGCTGCTCCGGCGCCTGCTCCAGGACCACATGGGCGTTGGTGCCGCTGATACCGAACGAGGACACCGCCGCACGCCGCGGACGCTCCACCTCGGGCCAGGCCCGGGACTCGGTCAGCAACTCCACCGCGCCGGCCGACCAGTCCACATGCTGCGACGGCTCGTCGACGTGCAGCGTCGCGGGCAGCACACCCTGCCGCAGTGCCATCACCATCTTGATCACACCCGCGACACCCGCGGCCGCCTGGGCGTGGCCGATGTTGGACTTGACCGAGCCCAGCCACAGCGGCTCGTCGGTCCCGCCCCGCTCCTGGCCGTACGTGGCCAGGAGCGCCTGCGCCTCGATCGGGTCACCCAGACGGGTGCCCGTCCCGTGCGCCTCCACGACATCCACGTCCGCACCCGTCAGCCGGGCATTCGCCAGCGCCTGACGGATCACCCGCTGCTGCGAGGGACCGTTCGGCGCCGACAGGCCGTTGGACGCACCGTCCTGGTTCACCGCGCTGCCCCGCACGACCGCCAGCACCTGGTGCCCGTTGCGGACGGCGTCCGACAGCCGCTCCACGAGCAGCAGACCCACGCCCTCGGACCAGCCCGTACCGTCGGCCGCCGAGGAGAACGCCTTGCAGCGACCGTCCGACGCGAGGCCGTCCTGCCGGTCGAACTCGGCGAACATACCCGGGGTGGCCATCACGGTCACGCCACCGGCCAGCGCCATGTCGCACTCGCCGGTGCGCAGCGCCTGAGCAGCCCAGTGCAGAGCCACCAGCGACGAGGAGCACGCCGTGTCCACCGTCACCGCGGGCCCTTCGAGACCGAAGGAGTAGGCGACACGACCCGAGATGACGCTCGGCGCATTGCCGGTCAGCAGGTGGCCGTCCGCCCCCTCCGGCATCTGCATGCCCACCCCGTAGGTGGAGGACGAAGACCCGACGAACACGCCGGTCGAGGTTCCCCGGACCCGCGCAGGCGCGATTCCGGCCGACTCGAGCGTCTCCCAGGCCGCCTCCAGCAGCAGCCGCTGCTGCGGGTCCATCGCCAGCGCCTCACGCGGCGAGATCCCGAACATCGCCGCGTCGAACTCGTCCGCGTCATGGACGAACCCGCCCACACCCCCGGCTGCCTCGGACGCACTCATCGGCCAGCCGCGATTGACCGGGAAGGGCGACATCCCGTCGGTCGCGCCGGCCACCAGCTCCCACAACTGCTCCGGCGAGGTCACACCGCCGGGATAGCGGCAGGCCATCCCCACGATCGCGATCGGCTCGTCGTTCCCGGTGGTGAGCGCGGGCCGCGTGACGTCCGGCTGTGTCTCCCACGCCCCGAAGAACTGCGACAGCAGATGATCGGTGAGAGCAATCGGCGTGGGGTAGTCGAACACCAGCGTCGCGGGCAGCCGAAGTCCGGTGGACGAGGTCAGCAGATTGCGCAGTTCCACCGCGGTCAGCGAGTCGAAGCCCAGGTCCTTGAACGCCTGACGCTCACCGACCGCGTCGGTCGAACCGTGGCCGAGGACCGTCGCGGCGCTGCCACGCACCAACTCCAGCAGGAGCTGGTGCCGTTGTCCCTCGGGGACGGACCGCAGCCGCTGGGCGAGTGCCAGACCGGCGACGGACTCCTGTGCGACCGCACGCCGCACCCGGCCCGACACCAGGCCGCGCAGCAGCGCGGGCACCTCACCGGCCGCACGCACGGCAGCAAGGTCCAGGTTGATCGGTATCAGGTGTGCTGTGGGGCGGTTGAGGGCGGTGTCGAAGAGGGCGAGTCCTTGTGCGGTGGACAGGGTGGTGCCTGCGGTGGTGGCGCGGGTCCGGTCGGTGTGGGCGAGTGCGCCGGTCATGGTGCTGGCTTGTTCCCACATGCCCCAGGCGAGGGAGAGGCCGGGCAGGCCGTGTGCGCGGCGGCGGGTGGCGAGGGCGTCGAGGTAGGCGTTGGCGGCGGCGTAGTTGGCCTGTCCGGGGGTGCCGAACGTTGCCGATGCGGAGGAGTAGAGGACGAACATGGCGAGGTCGGTGTCGCGGGTGAGTTCGTCGAGGTTGGTTGCGGCGGTGGCCTTGGCGCGCAGGACGGTGTCCAGGCGTTCCTGGGTCAGCGCGGTGACGATGCCGTCGTCGAGGATGCCGGCGGCGTGGACGACGCCGGTGAGCGGGGTCTCGGTGGGGATGGCGTCGAGGACGGTGGCGAGGGCGTCGCGGTCGGCGGCGTCGCACGCCACGATGCTTGCCTGCGCGCCGAGTTCGGCCAGTTCCTCGATGAGAGCGGCTGCGCCGGGGGCGTCGGGGCCCTGGCGGGACAGCAGGAGCAGGTTGCGGACGCCGTGTTCGGTGGCGAGGTGGCGGGCGAGGAGTCCGCCGAGGGTTCCGGTGCCGCCGGTGATCAGTACGGTGCCGTCGGGGTTGGGGCGGACGGGGAGGGAGAGGACGTTCTTGCCGGTGTGCTTGGCCTGGGCCATGTGCCGCCAGGCGGTGACCGCTTCACGCACGTCCCACACGGTCAACGGCAGCGGTGCGAGCACACCCGCCTCGAACAGGGCGACGACCTCGGTCAGGATGCGGCCCATACCCTCGGGACCCGCATCCGACAGGTCGAACGGGTAGTACGGGACGTCGAGGCCGGCCCGGATGTCGGTCTTGCCCATCTCGACGAACCGGCCGCCGGGGGCCAGCAGCCTCAGTGACGCGTCGACGTACTCGCCCGCAAGCGAGTTCAGCACGACGTCGACACCCCTGCCGCCGGTCGCGGTCCGGATCCGGTCTTCGAAGTCGAGGTCGCGGGAGGAGGCGATGCGTGAGGGGTCGACTCCGCCTGCGATGACGGTGGGCCACTTGGCGGGGCTGGCGGTGGCGTACACCTCCAGGCCCCAGTGACGGGCCAGTTGGACGGCGGCCATGCCGACACCACCGGCGGCCGCGTGGATCAGCACGGATTCACCGGCCTTGACCTGGGCCAGGTCTCGCAGTCCGTACCAGGCCGTCGCGAACACCAGCGGCACCGCTGCCGCCTGCGCCCACGTCCAGCCCGACGGAACCTTCACGAGCAGTTCCCGGCCCGCCACCGCCTCGTCGGCGAACCCACCGTCGAAGAACCCGAACACCCGGTCACCGACAGCAAGGTCGCCGACACCGGGACCGGTCTCCACGACGACACCGGCCGCCTCGGAGCCCATGACGCCAGGTTCCGGATACATGCCCAGTCCCAGGAGCACGTCCCGGAAGTTCACACCCGCCGCACGGATCTCGACCCGCACCTGGCCGGATTCCAGAGGCAGCGAGCCGGCTCCCTCAAGGTGGAGGGACTCCAGGGTCCCGTCGGTGCCGGGCAGAAGGCGCCAGTTGTGGTCCGGCAGTACCAGTCCGCTGCGTCCGGCGCGCATCAGGCGGGGCGCCAGCAGCGCACCCTGACGGATGGCGACCTGCGGCTCGTCGAGACCGGTGAGCAGGGCGAGGTCGAGCTGGTCGTCGGTGGCCGGGTCGGTGTCGACGAGCACGATGCGGTCCGGGTGCTCGGACTGCGCGGAGCGCACCAGACCCCATACCGCCGCACCCACCGGGTCCACGGCACGGCCAGGACCCGCGGGCATGGCTCCCCGGGTCACGACCGCCAGACGCGAACCGAACGTGCTCTCGTCCGCCAGCCACTCCTGCACACCACGCAGCACCTCGCCGAGGACCTGCTCCACCGGGCCGTCGCCGGCCGGCAGCACCGTCCACGCCGTCTCACCGGAAGCACCGCCGGGCGGGAGCGCGACCCACTCGACCGCGAAGAGCGCGTCGTCCGCCGCGTTCCCGGACGCCGACAACTGCTCCGCCGACACCGCACGCGACACCAGCGAACGGACCACCGCGACCGGCGCACCGGTCCCGTCCGCCGCCTGAACCGTGAAGCCTTCGCCCTCGGGACGGATCGCCACCCGCAGCGCGGTCGCCCCGACCGCGAACAACTCCACACCCGACCACGCGAACGGCAACCGCGGCCCACTCGCTTCAGCGTCGGCGCTCGGGACCAGCCCGGAGGGGTGCAGTGCCGCGTCGAAGAGGGCGGGGTGGATACCGAACCCGTCCACCGACTCCGCGATCGCCACCTCGGCGTAGACACCGGAAGCGTCCCGCCAGGCCGCCTGGACGCCCTGGAACGCCGGACCGTAACCGAAGCCCGCACCCGCCAGCGCCTCGTAGAACCCGTCGACGTCCACCGCCTCCGCACCCTGCGGAGGCCACACACTCAGCTCGAAACCCGCCCCCGAAGCAGCCTGCTCCGCCAGCGAACCGGACGCGTGCAGCGTCCATTCGTCCACGCCCTCGGCACGGGCATGGACATGCAGCGGCCGGTCGCCCGAAGCATCCGGGCCCTCGACCCGCACCTGAACCTGCACACCACCGGACTCCGGCAGCACCAGCGGAGCCCGCAGCACCAGCTCCCGCAACAGACCGCAGTCGACCTCCTGCCCCGCCCGCAGCACCATCTCCACCAACGCGGTCCCAGGCACCACCACATGCCCCGACACCACATGATCGGCCAGCCACGGCTGAGTATCCATGGAGAGACGGCCGGTGAGGAGCACGCTGTCCGCGTCGGCGAGGGCCACCACGGAGCCGAGCAGCGCGTGCTCGGCGCCCTGGATGCCCAGTGCGCCCGCGTCCGCGCCGAGTATGCCCGGCTGCGGCCAGTAGCGTTCGCGCTGGAAGGGGTAGGTGGGCAGGTCGACCGTCCGGCCGCCCCAGTCGGCGAACACGGCGCGCCAGTCGATGTCGGTGCCGGAGGCCCACAGGCGGCTGATCGCGGTGAGGGCGGTGTCGGTCTCGTCGCGGTCCTTGCGCAGGACGGGGACGAACTCGGCCTCGGTGACGGTGTCCTGGGCCATGCCGGACAGGACGCCGTCGGGGCCGAGTTCGAGGTAGCGGGTGACGCCCATGGTGTGGAGGGTGGCGACGCCGTCGGCGAAGCGGACGGGCTGGCGGACCTGGTTCAGCCAGTACTCCGGCTGCTGCATGGCACCCGGTTCGGCAACGGCTCCGGTCAGGTTCGAGACCACCGGGATGCGGGCGGCACGGTACGTCAGGCCGTTCAGGACGGTCGCGAACTCGTCCAGCATTGGTTGCATCAGGGCCGAGTGGAAGGCGTGCGACACCGACAGGACGTTGAACCGCAGGCCACGGACCGCGCAGTAGGCGGCGTAGCGCTCGATGGTCTCGGCGGTGCCGGACAGGACGACGGAGTTCGGGCCGTTGACGGCGGCGATGTCGAGGCCGGAGTCGGCGACGTCGTCTTCGGTGGCCTGGACGGCGAGCATGCCGCCGCCCGTGGGCAGGGCCTGCATCAGGCGGCCGCGTTCGGCGACCAGGGTGCAGGCGTCGTCGAGGTCGAGGATGCCCGCGACGTGGGCGGCGCTGATCTCACCGAGCGAGTGACCGAGCAGCACATCCGGGCTCACCCCCCACGACTCGACGAGCCGGTACAGGGCGACTTCGAGGGCGAAGAGGCCGGCCTGTGCCCACATCGTGTGGTCGAGGTCGGTGCCGTCGGTCAGGACCTCCCGGAGCGGGCGCTCCAGCCGGACGTCGAGCCGGGCGCAGACAGCATCAAAGGCTTCGGCGAAGACGGGGAACGCCTTGTAGAGCCCCAGGCCCATACCGGCACGCTGCGAGCCCTGGCCGGTGAACAGGAACGCGGTTCGGCCCTCGGTAGCGAGCCCGGAGGCCAGCAACGTGTCGCCGTGGAGCACCGCGCGGTGCTCCAGCGGAGCCCGAGTGGTGGCCAGTGACCAGCCGACGTCCACCGGATCCAGGGTGGGGCGCTGCGACGCAAAGGACCGCAGTCGTTCGGTCTGGGCACGCAGGGCGGTCTCGGACTTCGCCGACACCGCCCAGGGAATGAGTCTGGGTGGCGTCGCACGGACCGCCGTTACCTTGACGGTCTCCGCGGCGGAAGGCTGTTCGAGGATGACGTGGGCGTTGGTGCCGCTGATGCCGAACGAGGAGATGGCGGCACGGCGCGGCCGGTCCGACTCGGGCCACTGACGCTGTTCGGTGAGGAGTTCGACCGCGCCGGTGGTCCAGTCGACCTGGGGTGTGGGCTCGTCGACGTGGAGGGTGGCGGGCATCACGCCGTGGCGCATGGCCATGATCATTTTGATGATGCCGGCGACACCGGCGGCGGCCTGGGTGTGGCCGATGTTGGACTTGATGGATCCGAGCCAGAGCGGCTCGCCGGCCTCGCCGCGGTCTTGGCCGTAGGTGGCGAGCAGGGCCCCTGCTTCGATCGGGTCGCCGAGCCGGGTGCCGGTGCCGTGTGCCTCGACGACGTCGACATCGGCACCGGTGAGCTGGGCGTTGGCGAGGGCCTGGCGGATCACGCGTTGTTGGGAGGGGCCGTTGGGGGCGGTGAGGCCGTTGGAGGCGCCGTCCTGGTTGATGGCGCTGCCCTGGACGACTGCCAGAACGTGGTGGCCGTTGCGGCGGGCGTCGGACAGCCGTTCGACGAGGAGGAGGCCGACGCCTTCGGCCCAGCCGGTGCCGTCGGCGGCGGCGGCGAAGGACTTGCAGCGGCCGTCGGAGGCGAGGCCGTCCTGGCGGTCGAACTCGGCGAATGCGCCGGGGGTGACCATGACGGTGACGCCGCCGGCGAGGGCCATGTCGCATTCGCCGGTTCGCAGGGCCTGGGCGGCGAGGTGGAGGGCGACGAGGGAGGAGGAGCAGGCGGTGTCGATGGTGAGGGCCGGGCCTTCGAGGCCGAAGACGTAGGCGAGTCGGCCGGAGATGACGCTGCTGGCGGTTCCGGTGAGCAGGTGTCCCTCGGCGCCGGTGACTTGGGTGCCGTAGCCGGAGGGGGAGGCGCCGGCGAACACGCCGACGTTGTGGCCCTTCAGGGAGCGGGGGTTGATGCCTGCGGTTTCGAGGGTTTCCCACGCGGTTTCCAGCAGGAGGCGCTGCTGGGGGTCCATGGCGAGGGCTTCACGCGGTGAGATGCCGAACAGGGCGGCGTCGAACTCGTCGGCGTCGTGGACGAAACCGCCCACCGAAGCGCTTGAATCGAGCAGGGCGGTGGGCCAGCCGCGGTCGTCGGGGAACGGGGTGACGCCGTCCGCCCCGCCCGCTACCAGGTTCCACAGCTCCTCCGGGGAGGTGACGCCTCCGGGGTAGCGGCAGGCCATGCCCACGATCGCGACCGGTTCGTCGAGGATGGCACCCGCGACTGCGGGGGTGTTCTGTGCGGTGTCGCCTGCCAGGTGGGACAGGAGGTGGTCGGTGAGGGCGGTCGGGTTGGGGTGGTCGAAGACGAGGGTGGCGGGGAGCGTCAGGCCGGTCTCGGTGGTCAGCAGGTTGCGCAGTTCGACCGCCATCAGCGAGTCGAAGCCCAGATCGCGGAACGCCCGCCCGGGCTCGACCGCGTCCGCACCCGTGTGCCCGAGCACCGCGGCGGCCCGCTCACGCACCAGATCCAGCACGAATCGGGCCCGTTCCCCGGCAGGGACGTCCAGGAGTCGCTGCCGCAGTCCCTGCGCGGCACCACCGTCCGGCGTGCCTGCGAGCGCCTCCGCAGCTTCCGGAAGCTCGGAGAACAAGGCGCTGGGACGGGACGAGGTGAACGCCGGGGAGAACACCGACCAGTCAGTGTCGGTGACGGTCACGCAGGTTTCCTGGCCGTCCACCGCCGCTGCCAGGGCCCGGATCGAGAGGGCCGGGTCCATCGGCAGCAACCCGCGTCGGCGCAGTGCCTGTTCGGTCTCGTCCTGGACCGCCATGCCGGCTCCGGCCCAGGGGCCCCAGGCCACGGATGTGCCGGGGAGTCCGCGGTCGTGGCGGTGTTGGATCCAGGCGTCGAGGAAGGCGTTGCCGGCCGCGTAGGCGGCCTGGCCGCCGCTGCCCCAGGTCGCGGCGATCGAGGAAAACACCACGAACAGGTCGAGCGGCAGATCTGCGGTCAGCTCGTCGAGGTATCTCGTGCCGTCGACCTTGGCCCGCAGTACGGCGTCGAACGCTTCCGGGGTGGCTGCCTCAAGCCATTGCGGGACGTCGACCCCGGCCGCGTGGACGATGCCGGTCAGCGGCAGGTCGGCGGGCACGTCGGCGAGGACGGTGGCGAGGGCGTCGCGGTCGGCGACGTCGCAGGCCGTGACCGTGACCTGCGCCCCCAGCCCGGACAGCTCCTCGACCAGACCCTCGGGCGCGGCACCGCCGCGGCTGGTCAGCAGCAGATGCGGCACACCCCGGCCCGCGAGCCAGCGCGCGACCTCGGCACCCAGACCACCGGTGCCACCGGTGACGAGCACGGTCCCCGACGGCCGCCAGCCCTCACCGACCACCACGGCCGGCACCGCACGCGCCACACGACGGCCGTACACACCCGCCCCGCGGATCGCGACCTGATCCTCACCACCACCGGCCAGGATGCCGGCGAGGCGGGCACCCGCCCGCTCGTCCAGGACCTCGGGCAGGTCAACGAGACCGCCCCAGCGCTGCGGCAGCTCCAGCGCCGCGACCCGGCCCATGCCCCACACCGCCGCCAGGTCCGGATCAGTCAGCCGGTCCGAGCCGCCCACCGACACCGCGCCCCGGGTCAGCACCCACAACGGTGCGTTCACCCCGGCCAGTGCCTGGACCACGGACAGTGTCTCCACCCACCCCGACGGGGCCAGGACGACACCCGCCAGGTCGGGCAGTCCCGGCACCTCACCGGCCGGAACGCTGACCACCGTCGCACCCGCCGCCGACAGGGCCGCGGACACCGCCGGATCCTCGGCGCCGACAACCGCCCACACCCCCGACAGCACTCCCGCCTGCGGCAGGCCGTCGAGCGGCTTCCACATGACGCGGTAACGCCACGAGCCGAGCGTCGAACGCTCCCGGTGACGCCGCCGCCACTCCGCCAGAGCCGGCAGGGCCGACTCCAGACCGGCGAGCTCGGACAGGTCCTCGCGTTCCACCGCGTCCCAGAACGCGGCATCGACCAGATCCCCACCACCGCCCGCAGCGGCCACCGCCGACAGCTCCGGCCAGAACCGCTCCCGCTGGAAGGCATACGTCGGCAGATCCACCACCCGACCGCCCCAACCGGCGAACACCACAGACCAGCCGACCTCGACACCACAGGCCCACAGACGACCGGCCGCGGTCAGCGCACTGCCGGCCTCGTCCCGGTCCTTGCGCAGCACAGGGATGAACTCGGCGTCGCTGACGGTCTCCTGGGCCATGCCCGACAGCACACCGTCCGGACCCAGCTCCACATACCGCGTCACGCCCATCGCGTCGAGCGCCGCCACACCGTCCGCGAACCGCACCGCCTGCCGCACCTGACGCAGCCAGTACCCCGGGTCCTGCATGGCACCCCGCTCGGCCACCGCACCCGTCAGGTTCGAGACCACCGGGATCTGCGCCGGGTGGAAGGTCAAACCGGCAAGCACCGCCGCGAACTCGTCCAGCATCGGCTCCATCAGCGCCGAGTGGAACGCGTGCGACACCGACAGCACCCGGACCCGCAGGCCACGCTCCGCGCATGCGGCGGCATACCGCTCGACAGCCTCGACCGCGCCCGACAGGACGACGGAGTTCGGGCCGTTGACGGCCGCGACGTCCAGGCCGGAGCCGACGACCTCGGCCTCCGTCGCCCGGACAGCGAGCATGCCGCCACCCGCGGGCAGCGCCTGCATCAGCCGGCCCCGCTCCGCCACCAGCACACACGCATCGTCCAGGTCGAGGATCCCCGCGACATGCGCGGCGCTGATCTCACCCAGCGAGTGCCCCAGCAGCACATCCGGGGTGACACCCCAGGACTCCACCAGCCGGAACAGCGCCACCTCAAGGGCGAACAGCCCCGCCTGCGCCCAGCCGGTCCGGTCCAGGTCGACGCCGTCGGTCAGAACCTCCCGCAGCGGGCGCTCCAGCCGGACGTCCATCCGCGCGCACACCGCGTCGAACGCCTCCGCGAACACCGGGAACGCCTCGTACAGCCCCAGCCCCATACCCGCACGCTGCGAACCCTGCCCCGTGAACAGGAACGCGGTCTTTCCTGCGGCCACGACACTGGTGGCGAGTGTCGTGTCGCCGTGGAGCACCGCACGGTGCTCCAGTGCGGTCCGCGTGGTGGCGAGCGACCAGGCCACGTCGACCGGGTCCAGTTCGGGCTGTTCGGCGACGAAGGCTCGCAGGCTTGCGATCTGTGCGCGTAGGGCGGTGTCGGACTTGGCCGAGACGAGCCACGGCACCGGTCCGGGGCGCGTTGCCGACGGTTCGGCGACTGCCACCGGCTCGGGCGCGGGTGCCTGTTCGAGGATGATGTGGGCGTTGGTTCCGCTGATGCCGAACGAGGAGACCGCAGCGCGGCGCGGACGGTCCACCGCAGGCCACGCGCGCTGCTCGGTGAGGAGTTCGACCCCGCCGGCGGTCCAGTCGACCTGGGTCGACGGTTCGTCGATGTGGAGGGTTGCGGGCATCAGGCCGTGGCGCAGGGCCATGACCATCTTGATGACGCCGGCGACGCCGGCGGCGGCCTGGGTGTGGGCGATGTTGGACTTGACCGAGCCGATCCACAAAGGCTCGTGACCGGCGCGGTCTTGGCCGTAGGTCGCCAGCAGCGCCTGGGCCTCGATCGGGTCGCCGAGCCGCGTGCCGGTGCCATGGGCCTCGACCACGTCGATGTCCGCACCGGTCAGGTCGGCGTTGGCCAGCGCCTGGCTGATGACCCGCTGCTGCGAGGGCCCGTTCGGCGCCGACAGGCCGTTGCTGGCGCCGTCCTGGTTGACGGCGCTGCCCCGCACGACAGCGAGGATCTTGTGCCCGTTGCGTTGGGCGTCCGACAGTCGCTCCACCAGCAGCAGGCCGACGCCTTCGCCCCAGCCCATGCCGTCGGAGGAATCGGCGAACGACTTGCACCGGCCGTCGGAGGCCAGCCCGCCCTGACGGTCGAACTCGCCGAACACGCCGGGGTTGGCCATGACGGTCACGCCGCCGGCGAGCGCCATGTCGCACTCGCCCGTCCGCAGGGCCTGCGCCGCCAGGTGCAGGGCGACAAGCGACGACGAACACGCGGTGTCCACCGTCACCGCCGGGCCCTCCAGCCCGAAGGCGTAGGACACCCGTCCGGACATGACGCTGGTGGCGTTGCCGGTGAGCAGGTGTCCTTCGGCGCCTTGGGGGATCTGGGTTCCGGTGCCGTAGCCGGAGGTGGTGCCGCCGACGAACACGCCTGTGGCGGTGCCTGCGAGTGAGCGGGGATCAACTCCCGCCGCTTCGAAGGCCTCCCACGTGGTTTCCAGCAGCAGTCGTTGCTGGGGGTCCATGGCGAGGGCTTCTCGGGGGCTGATGCCGAACAGGTCGGCGTCGAACTCGTCGGCGTGGTCGAGGAACGCGCCCCGGCCGGCGATGCCCGCGGGCCAGCCACGGTCGGTGGGGAACGGCCCCACCGCGTCGCCCGCGTTTGCGACCAGGTCCCACAGGGACTGGGCCGAGGTCACCGAGCCGGGGAAGCGGCAGGCCATGCCGACGATGGCGATCGGCTCGTCGACGCCGCCGGCGGCTGCCACCGCCCGGGCCTGCGACGCTGTGCCGGGTGCGATGTCGGAGAGTTCGGTGAGGAGGAAGTCGGTCAGGACGAGGGGTGTGGGGTGGTCGAAGACGAGGGTGGCCGGCAGCCTGAGTCCGGTGACCGACTGGAGACGGTTGCGGACCTCGACTGCCATCAGGGAGTCGAATCCGAGGTCGCGGAAGGCCCGGCCGGCTTCCACGGACTCCCCGTCCGCGTGCCCGAGGACGGCCGCGGCGTGGGTGCGCACGACGTCCAGCACCACCTGCCGGCGCTGCGCGGCCGCTGTCCCTGCGAGCTGCTGCCGCAGGTCGGCTGCTCCGCCGTCCTCCTCGAACGATGACGACGTGTCCGGGGTGGTGGCTTCGGGGAGGTTGGCGAGGAGTCGGCTGGGGCGGATGGCGGTGAACGAGGCTGTGAACGTGGGCCAGTCGATGTCGGCGACGGTCAGTCCCGACTCCCCGGCGTCGACGGCTGCCGCGAGGGTGCGCATGGCGAGTTCGGGGTTCATCGGGGCCATGCCGCGTCGGCGCAGGAGCTGCTGGGTCTCACCCTGGACGGCCATACCGGCACCGTCCCAGGGGCCCCAGGCCACGGACGTGGCGGACAGGCCGCGTTCACGGCGCTCGGCCGCCCAGGCGTCGAGGAACGCGTTCGCCGCGGCGTAGGCGCCCTGACCCGCACCACCCCACACTGCGGCGCCGGAAGAGAAGACGACGAACAGGTCGAGCGGAAGGTGGGTGGTCAGGGCCTCCAGGTGTGCGACCCCGTCGATCTTCGCGCCGATCACCGCGGCCGTGGTGTCCCGGTCGGCGGCCTCCAGCATCTGCGTGTCTCCGACACCGGCCGCATGCACCACACCGGTGAGCGGAGCATCTGCCGGAACAGCGGCGATGACCTCGGCGAGCGCATCCCGGTCGGCGACATCGCACGCGGCCACGGTGACCCGGGACCCGAGCGCTGCCAGCTCCTCGACCAGGCCGTCCGGGGCGGTCCCTCGGCGGCTGGTCAGCACCAGATGCGGCACACCCCGACCCGCCAGCCACCGCGCAACCTCAGCGCCCAGCGCCCCGGTACCACCCGTGACCAGCACGGTTCCTGAGGGCTGCCATCCCTCGCCCGCCGCATCAGTCGCCGCTGCCCGGACCAAACGCCGGGCGTAGACACCGGAGCCACGCACGGCGGTCTGGTCCTCACCGTCACCGGTGGTCAGGACGGCCGCGAGGCGGCCGGACGCCTTCGTGTCCAGGGTCTCGGGCAGGTCGATCATGCCGCCCCAGCGCTGCGGGAACTCCAGCGCCGCGACCCGGCCCAGACCCCACACCGCGGCCTGCACCGGATCCAGCACCCGGTCCGACGCACCGACAGCGACCGCACCCCGCGTGAGCACCCACAACGGCGCGTCCACCCCGGCATCACCCAGCGCCTGCAACAGCACCGTCACCCGGGTGAGTTCATCCGCCACCACATCAGCAGTGCGGTCGGCCGTCCCCGCGCCAGCCGCCAGCACCACACCGCACACATCCGGCACGGCAGCGACCGCCCCGGCCAAGCCCGCACGGTCCACGACCTCATCCACCGACAGGCCCGCCACTACGGCACCCGCGCCGGTCAACGCCCCAGCCAAGTCCGCAGCACTGTCGCCCACCACCAGCCAGGTACCCGACAGCGCGGCGGTCGTCGGGAGACCGGTGAGCGGCCTCCAGGC
The DNA here is from genome assembly GCF_045207325.1 of Streptomyces sp. NBC_00846. Lineage (NCBI taxonomy): Bacteria > Bacillati > Actinomycetota > Actinomycetes > Kitasatosporales > Streptomycetaceae > Streptomyces > Streptomyces sp. NBC_00846. The sequence continues at coordinate 150,045 of NZ_CP108847.1, forward strand.
GACCTGGTAGCGCCAGGTGTCGATCACGGACCGCTGCCGCCGCTCCCGGCGCCACGACGCCAGCGCCGGAACCACCGACCCCAGCAACTGCGGGGCCTCCGACAGCTGGAGCGTGCCCGCGAGTTCATCGAGGTCACCACGCTCCACGGCATCCCAGAACCGCGACTCGACCGGGTCCACCACCCCGCCCGCAGCCTGAACCGGCAACGACGGGACATCCAGCCAGTACCGCTCATGCTGGAACGCGTAGGTCGGCAAAGCGACATGGCGGCCGGTGAGCACCGCCCGCCAGTTGACGTCGACACCCGCCTTCCACGCCTCGCCGAGGGAGCTCAGGACACGGCGCACCCCGGCCTCGCCCCGTCGCAGGGTGCCCAGTGCGGTGGCCTCGGCCCCGGTCGCGTCGATGGTTTGCTCGATGCCCATGGTGAGCACGGGATGAGGGCTGATCTCGATGAACGTGCGCGTGCCCTGTTCCAGCAGGGTCCGGACAGCGCCTTCGAACTGGACCGTGGAGCAGAGATTGTCGAACCAGTACTGGGCGTCCAGTCCGTCTTCGATCGCCTCGCCGGTCAGGGTGGAGATCATGGGAATCGCGCCGGAGACCGGAGACAGCCCGGCCAGGTCGGTCAGGATCCGCTCCCGCAGTTGCCTCATCCGCGGTGAGTGGGCCGCGAAGTTTATCGCAACGCGGCGGGCGCGGATGCCCCGCTGTTCGCATACGGCGGCGAGCTCGTCGAGGGCCTCGGTGTCGCCGGAGACCACGGTGGAGGAGGGGCCGTTCACCGCGGCCACGAACAGACGGTCAGGCCAGGCCGAGACCAGGTCTTCGACGGTGTCCCGCCCCGCCGTCAGGGAGATCGCGCCGTCCTTGCCGGACACGGCCACCAGCGCCTGCGCCCGCAGGGCCACCGCACGTGCGGCATCGTCGAGCGACAACCTGCCCGTCACACACGCCGCGGCGATCTCACCCTGCGAATGACCCACCACCGCGGACGGCACCACACCCGCCGAACGCCACACCTCCGCCAGGGATACCATCACCGCCCACAGCACCGGCTGGACCACATCCACCCGGTCCAGGTCCCCGTCCCGCAACAACACATCGGTCAGCGACCAGTCGACGTACGGGGCGAGCGCCGTCTCGCACTCGGCCAGCCGCTCCCGGAACACCGGCGAGGCATCCCACAACTCCCGCGCCATGCCCACCCACTGCGAGCCCTGACCCGGGAAAACGAACACCACACCACCGGCACCCGTAACGGCCGACGTGGCCACGGACAGCCCGGCCAGCAACTCCTCCCGGCCCTCCCCCACGACCACCGCACGATGCTCCAACGCAGCCCGCGTCGTCGCCAGCGACCAGCCCACGTCCACCGGGTCCAGCTCCGGCCGCTCCGCGACGAACGAGGTCAGCCGCTCCACCTGCGCCCGCAACGCGGCCTCGGACTTCGCCGACACCACCCACGCCGACACACCCGGAACCGAAGCCGGGGAGACCGAACCGGTCGATACAGAGTTGGAAGATGTCGAACCGAGCGACACCGAACCAAGCGGCACCGAAGCCGGCTCGGCGGGCTCCGATTCCGACGCCGAATCGGACACGGGCTCCGACTCCGGTGCCTGCTCCAGAATCACGTGCGCGTTGGTACCGCTGATGCCGAACGAGGACACGCCCACGCGCCGCGGGCGGTCCGTCACGGGCCAGGGACGTGCCTCCGTCAGCAGTTCGACCGCACCGACCGACCAGTCGATCTCCGTCGACGGTTCATCGGCGTGCAGCGTCGCCGGCAGCACACCGTGTTGCATGGCCATGACCATCTTGATGACACCCGCGACACCTGCCGCGGACTGGGTGTGACCGATGTTCGACTTCACCGACCCGAGCCACAACGGACGGGACTCGTCGCGGTCCTGGCCGTAGGTCGCCAGCAGCGCCTGCGCCTCGATCGGGTCACCCAGCCGGGTGCCCGTCCCGTGCGCCTCCACCGCGTCGATGTCGGCGCCGGTGAGCCGGGCGTTGGCGAGGGCCTGGCGGATGACCCGCTGCTGCGACGGCCCGTTGGGTGCCGTCAGACCGTTCGACGCGCCGTCCTGGTTGATGGCGCTGCCGCGCACGACCGCCAGCACCTGGTGTCCGTTGCGCCGGGCGTCCGACAGTCGCTCCAGCAGCAGCAGGCCGACGCCTTCGCCCCAGCCCGTGCCGTCCGCGGCCTGCCCGAACGACTTGCAGCGTCCGTCGCCGGCGAGGCCGTCCTGACGGTCGAACTCGACGAACATGCCGGGGCCGACCATGACCGTGACACCGCCGGCCAGTGCCATGTCGCAGTCGCCCGCCCGCAGCGCGAGGCCTGCCAGGTGGAGGGCGACCAGCGAGGAGGAGCAGGCGGTGTCGATGGTGACGGCGGGGCCTTCGAGGCCGAAGGCGTAGGAGACGCGGCCAGACGCGACACTGGTCGCGTTCCCCGTGCCGCGGAACGCCTCGCCGGCACCGGGCAGAGGGGCGTCGCCGTAGCCGGAGGTGGCCGCTCCGGCGAAAACTCCGACACCGCGCCCCTTCAGCGAACGTGGGTCGACCCCGGCCGTCTCGAAGGTCTCCCAGGCGGTCTCCAGCAGGAGGCGCTGCTGCGGGTCCATGGCGACGGCCTCGCGCGGCGAGATGCCGAACAGGCCGGGGTCGAAGTCGGTGGCGTCGTGGACGAAGCCGCCCATGGCCGTCACGCCGGCCGGCAGGAGGGAGGACCAGCCGCGGTCGGAGGGGAACGGTGTGATGCCGTCCCCGCCGGTGCTGACCAGTCGCCACAGGTCGGAGGGAGAGCGTACGTCCCCGGGCAGACGGCAGCCCATCGCGATGATGGCGATCGGCTCGTTTTCCCGGTCCTGTGCCGCCTGCAGGCGCCTGCGCGTATGGCGGAGATCGGTCATTACGCGCTTCAGGTAATCGACGTACTTCTCTTCATTCTCCACCCGAATCCACCTTACTTCCGGGGCAGTGGGTAGAAATGTCAAGCCTGAACCCAACAGCCCTCTGCGACCCAGCAGCCCAGAGCTGCGGAGAACGGAGACCAGGATCAAATTAGGAGATCAAAGCACTGATACGGCAACCCCTAATCGACCCCTCAATGTCCCCGGGAGATGAATTCCCGGAGAACGCGGAACGAGCGGTGGAACGGGGGAGCGAAAAGGGGAACGGCGAAATGACGGAGCGTCGGAACGGCCGGACCTGGAAATGGTCGAACGGTGAAAGGTGAAGTGGGAGGGGGTCGGATCGAGGGAATGAGGGAATGCCGCGCGCGTGGAACGCCAAGGGTGGCATGTCGGACGGGTGGAATGCCGGACAGGTGGCGTGTCGGACGGGTGGGAATGTCGGAGGGACGGAATACCGGAGTGGTGCCGTGGTCGGGGTGGGTCAGGTGGATTCGCATTCCGGGTGACGGCTGTGGGACGGGTCCGTGGCCTCTCCACCGTTCTCCTGGGGTGCCGCCGGCTTGCCGCCGGCCCGGCCGGTCGAGAGGCGGACGGCCCGGATGAACAGCGTGACGCCGACGGCGATCATGACCAGTGCGACCGCCCAGGACCAGGGGTCGGGTGTGTAGAGGGCCAGGAACCAGACCTTCACGTCGACGTCGGCGAGCAGGAAGATCAGGGGCACCAGGCCCTGCGGGAAGAGCGCCAGGCTGCCGAACACCCAGGACAGGAGCGTGACCACTTCCTGGCGCCGGGTGAGCTGCGGCTTGACGCGCGTCGCCGCGCCCGCCGTTCCCGGGGTCGCGGGGCGTCCGGTCCGCATCAGGAGGAGCAGTTCGGGGCCGTGTGCGGTGAGCCGGTCGGCGGCGACCCGCCCCAGCCGGAGGGCGAGCAGGACACCGGTGGCCACACCGACCGGGGCGCCGAGCCAGCCGACGAGGGAGTTGTCGAGGACGGTGCCGAGGGTGACGACGCCGGCCGCCGGCACGGCGGGCAGGAGGGCGACGAAGAACAGCGCGTTGGAGGGCCCGGTCGTGTCGGCCCGGTCGAGGGGGCTGTCGGGCCGCTTGTGGGCGTCCGGGCCGGGCACGAGGGCCGTGACCGACGCGTACGACATCAGGCCGATACCGCCGCCGAGCAGGGCCGGGACGAGGGCGGCGACCCACGGCCAGGTCCAGGAGTACCCGCTCGCCGCGGTGCATACGACCGTCACCGCGACGGTCAGCGGGCCGAACAGCAGCAGGCACGCCCACTGCCGGCCGCGGACGTCGGCGCGCTGGCTGCCCGTGGTGAGGGTGAGCCACAGGCTCGTCCCGTCCTGGCTGTACAGGTTGTAGGCGGTCGCGACGACCATCACCGGAAGTGCCGGGCCCGCCCAGGGCAGCAGCAGGCCGGTGTCGAAGGTGAGCGGCAGCAGTGCCGTCCCCAGGGCCCAGGCCAGCGGCGTGACCGCCATGGTGACGCGCTGCGGGTCGCGCAGCCAGGTCCGCAGTTCCTTGCGGACCACGGCCCCGGTCGCGCCGGAGAGAGCGCCGCGCGCGGGGGCGGCCCGGCGTGCGCTCCCGCGGACGACGGAGCGGCCGTACCGGGCCTGGCCGAGGGTGCGGCTCCAGACGGCCAGCAGCAGAACGCACAGGGCGACGAGTCCGGCCAGGGCGCCGAGCGACTGCCACCAGTCGCCGCTGTCGGCGGCGTCGACGGCGGCCACGCCCCACCCGGACGGGACGGAACGGATCGCGGTCGACACGAAGCCGGAGAACCCGGTCTCGGTCACCCGGGACGCGACGACGGCCACCACGAGCATCCAGCCGGACTGGGTGAGCACCAGCATCGCCGCGAACAGCAGGCCGGTCACGAAGGCACCGAACCGGGAGCCGGCGACCGCCCCGAACAGGGCGTGGGTGACCCTCGACAGCAGGACCACGAACACCAGTTGCGCGGCGGCGGCCGGGACCGACACCAGGGCCGGTCCCAGGCCGGAGCGGATGCCGTGGACGACGAGGCCGAGGAACGCCAGGGCCGTCACCACGGTGGTGATGCCGACGAAGGCGGCCGCGAGCAGTCCGAGGGCGAGGCCGCGGCGGGGCAGCGGCAGCAGCGCGAAGTGGTCGTTGCGGAGGACTGCCGAGCCGCCCCACAGCGGACCGACCATCCAGCCGAGGGTCCAGATCAGGAACGTCACGGCGAGCAGGTCGGAGACCAGTCCCGGGGTGTCGAGCCGGACGAACGCCAGGGCGACGGTGGCCGCGGCGAACATCAGGCCCAGGATCGCGCCGGTGACCATCCAGACGGCCTTGCCGCCGGTCATGGAGTTGCGGATGAGCCGCAACTTCATCCGAATCAGGACGCCAGCCATGACAGGCCCTCTCCCGTCTTCGCCTCGGCCCCGACGAGACGGACGAAGGCCTCCTCGAGTGTGCTGTCGCCGCGTACCTCGTCCAGCGTCCCGGCGGCCACCACGTCGCCGCCGGCCATGACGGCGACCGTGTCGCAGAGCTGCTCGACCAGCGGCATGACATGGCTGGACAGGACGGCCGATCCGCCGGACGCGACGAAGCGCTGCAGGATCGTCTTGAGTGCCACGGCCGAGACCGGGTCGACCGCCTCGAACGGCTCGTCCAGCACCAGCAGCCGCGGCCGGTGCAGCAGCGCGGTGGCGAGTCCGATCTTCTTGCGCATTCCGGTGGAGTAGTCGACGACCAGGGTGCGTTCGGCCTCGGTGAGCTGCATGACCTCCAGCAGCTCGTCGACCCGCCGGGTGAGCTCGGCGGGTTCGATGCCGCGCAGCTGGCCGGTGAACGTCAGCAGTTCACGGCCGGTGAGCCGCTCCGGCATCGACAGGCCGTCGGGCAGCACACCCAGCAGTGTCTTGGCCCGGACCGGGTCGGACCAGACGTCGACGCCGAAGACCTCGCAGCGGCCGCCGTCCGGGCGCAGCAGGCCGACGGCCATGGACAGGGCCGTCGTCTTGCCGGCGCCGTTGGGTCCGACGAGGCCGAAGAAGGAACCCCGGGAGACGGTCAGATCGACTTGCCGGACGGCGACATTGTCACCGAACTCCTTGTGCAGGCCGGTCAGCCGCAGCGCGGGCGGCTCGCTGCCGGAGCCGAATTCCGGTTTCTCGGCGTGCTGCTCCGTCACGTGTTGTTTTCCTTCCTGTGGCAGCGGCACCGGCCGCGTGGGCTCGGTCGGGCCGGGTGCGGCGGGAATTGAGGGGGGTGAACAGACGCCGCCGCGGGTGGACCCTATACGGCACCACGCCCCTACCGAGTACCCCTAGAACTCCGCGCGCGGAGGGGGATGTTCCTGGTCGCGCACCCGTCGGCCGCCTCCCGGGGCCGCCAGCCGCACGGTCCCCGCCGCGTGCGGCCCCGCCCCCGCCGGGGGCGTCCGGCCCCGCCACGGTTCGCCGGCCGTGTCCCGGAGAGTCCCGCAAGGCACATAGGGGCTGGTCAGCCTCCCCATAGGGGTTGGTGCGCCGACAGGGCGTGGTTAATCTCGGGTGCCGACCCGGATCACGGCAGCGGCATCCATGGCGCATTCAGAGGTGGTTGGAGTTTCCATGCCTGAAATCTCTGCCGAAACGCAGGAAGCGGTGGCAGTGGTCGGGCTGGCCTGCCGGCTCCCCGGCGCCCCCACCCCGGACGCATTCTGGCGGCTTCTGCGCAACGGCATGGACGCGGTCGGCGAAATTCCCGCGCACCGCTGGGACTTCTCCGACGACGACCCGAATGCGGCTCGCGCCGTGCGCCGCGGCGGTTTCCTGGACCGTGTCGACGAATTCGATCCCCGGTTCTTCGGAATCTCGCCGCGCGAGGCCGCGGCGATGGACCCGCAGCAGCGCCTGATGCTGGAATTGAGCTGGGAGGCCCTGGAGGACGCCCGCATCGTTCCCGGGCGGCTGACAGGCGGCCGGACCGGTGTGTTCGTCGGCGTCATGGGCAACGACTACGCCACCCTCGGCCACCGGGCCGGCCTCGGCGCCGTGGGCCGCCACTCGCTGACCGGTGTGCAGCGCGGCATCATCGCCAACCGGGTCTCCTACGCCGTCGGCCTGCGCGGCCCGAGCATGACCGTCGACGCCGGGCAGGCCTCGTCGCTGGTGGCCGTCCACGTGGCCTGCGAGAGCCTGCGCCGCGGCGAGTCGACGCTCGCGCTCGCCGGCGGTGTCCACCTCAACATCGCCGCCGAGAGCGCCGTGGCCGCCGCGGCCTTCGGCGCCCTGTCGCCCGACGGCCGCTGCCACACCTTCGACGCCCGCGCCAACGGCTACGTACGCGGCGAGGGCGGCGTCGTCGTCGCACTGAAGACCCTGACGCAGGCCGTCGCCGACGGCGACGAGATCTACTGCGTCATCCGCGGCGGCGCCGTCAACAACGACGGCGGCGGCAGCGGCCTGACCGTGCCCGACGCCGACGCCCAGGCCGAGGTCCTGCGCGACGCCTACCGGGCGGCGGGCGTCGGACCCGAGCAGGTCCAGTACGTCGAACTGCACGGCACCGGAACGGCGGCCGGAGACCCCGTCGAGGCGCACGCCCTCGGGACCGTGCTGGGCGGGGGACGGCCGGCCGACGGCCGGCTGCGGGTGGGATCGGCCAAGACCAACATCGGGCACCTGGAAGGCGCCGCCGGCGCCGTCGGGCTGCTCAAGGTCGCACTGTCCCTGCGCAACGGCGAACTCGCGCCCAGCCTCAACTTCGTCACCCCGAACCCCGCGATCCCCCTCGACGACCTCGGGCTGACCGTCCAGACCGAGCTGGCGCCCTGGCCCGCCGACGAGCCGTCCCGTGTCGCCGGTGTGAGCTCCTTCGGCATGGGCGGCACCAACTGCCACCTGGTGCTCACCGGATGGGAGCCCTCCGAGCCCGATGTCGCCGGACGGCCCGACGACCCGGGCACCCCCGTGGCCTGGCCGCTGTCCGCCCGGACCGGCGAAGCCCTGCGCGACCAGGCACGCCGGCTGTCGGAGCACCTGGCGGACCACCCCGGCCCGCACCCCGCCGACATCGGGTTCTCCCTGGCCACCACCCGCTCCGCGTTCGACCGGCGCGCGGTCGTCGTCGGCCGGGACCTGCCGGAACTCCTCGCCCGCCTCGACAGCCTCGCCCACGACCGCCCCGACCCGGGTGTGATGACCGGCGACGCCGAACCCGGCGGCCTGGCCCTGCTGTTCACCGGCCAGGGGGCGCAGCGCCCCGGCATGGGGAAGGAACTCCACCAGGCGTTCCCGGTGTTCGCCGAAGCCTTCGACGCGGTGTGCGAGCGACTCGACCCGCGGCTGGGCCGCCCGCTGCGCGAGGTGCTCACCGACGGCACCGACCTGGATCACACGATGTGGGCGCAGGCGGGCCTCTTCGCCCTCGAAGTCGCCCTGTTCCGGCTGGTGGAGTCGTGGGGCGTCACCCCCGGCGTGCTGCTGGGCCACTCGCTCGGCGAGATCGTCGCCGCACACGTGGCGGGCATCCTGGACCTGGACGACGCCTGCACCCTGGTGGCCGAGCGAGGCCGCCTGATGCAGGCCCTTCCCGCGGGCGGCGGCATGCTCGCCGTCCAGGCCACCGAGGCCGAGGTCGCCGACTCCGGCCTCGACATCGCCGCCGTCAACGGCCCGCGCGCGGTCGTGCTGTGCGGCGACGCCGAGGCGATCGGCCGCTACGCCGCCGAGTGCGCGGCGCGCGGCTGGAAGTCCACCGTCCTGCACGTGTCGCACGCCTTCCACTCGGCCCTGATGGAGCCGATGCTGGACGAGTTCGGCGCGGTGCTCACCGGACTGACGTACCGGCCGGCGACCATCCCCGTCGTGTCCAACCTGACCGGCCGGACGGCCGAACCGGGCCTCATGCAGGAGCCCGCGTACTGGCTGCGCCAGGTCCGCGACACCGTCCGCTTCGCCGACGGCGTCGCCGCCACCGCCGCACTGGGCGTCACCCGCTACCTCGAACTCGGCCCCGACGGCGTACTCGCCGGCATGGCGGCCACCTGCCGCACCGACGGCCCCGTGCTGACGGCGGCCCTGCGCAAGGGCCGCGACGAGGCCGAGACGCTGCTCCGCGCCGTCGGACGCATGCACACGGCCGGCGTGGACCTGGACTGGACGGCCCTGCTCGCCGCCCACCGGCCCCGCCCGGTCGCCCTGCCCACCTACTCCTTCCAGCGGCGCCGGTACTGGCTCGACGACCTCCCCGCCCGCGCCCTGCCCGCCACCTGCCCGCGGACGCAGGAGCCGGAACTCCCCGGAGCCCGCCCGCAGGCACAGGAGCCCGAGCCGGAGCGCCCCGCCGACGGAGCCGGAACCCGTGCCGTGCTCCGGCTGATCCAGGAGAACGCCGCCGCCGTCCTCGGCCACGACGGCCCCGACGACGTCGACGCCCGCCAGACCTTCCACGACCTCGGATTCGACTCGCTCGGCTCCGTCGAACTGAGGGACCGGCTCGCCACAGCGCTCACCCTGCCGCTGCCGGACTCGCTGTTGTTCGACCACCCGACACCGGACCGGCTCGCCGCACACCTCCGGGACCGGCTGCGGGGAGGCACCGACCCCGCACCGCCCGCCGCACCGGCCGCACCCGGCAAGACCGCCGACCCCGCCGAGCCGATCGCCATCGTCGCGATGAGCTGCCGCTACGCCGCCGGGATCGCGACCCCGGAAGCGCTGTGGCAGTTCCTGCTCGACGGCGGTGACGCCGTCACCGGCTTCCCCGACGACCGGGGCTGGAACGCCGAGGACATCTACCGGGACGCCGCCCGCAACCCCCACGGCACCCTGCGGCCCGCCGGCGCGTTCCTCGAAGGCGCCGGCGACTTCGACGCCGCCTTCTTCGGCATCTCGCCGCGCGAAGCCCTCGCCATGGACCCCCAGCAGCGGCTGCTCCTGGAAACCGCCTGGGAAGCGGTCGAGCGCCTCGGAACCGATCCCGAATCCCTCCGGGGCAGCCGGACCGGCGTCTTCGTCGGCGCCACCGCCCAGGACTACGGCCCGCGCATGCACGAGGCGCCCCCGGAGCTGGAAGGGCACCTGCTGACCGGCGGCACACCGAGCGTCGCCTCCGGCCGCATCGCGTACGTACTCGGCCTGGAGGGCCCGGCCGTCACCGTCGACACCGCCTGCTCCTCCTCCCTCGTGGCCCTGCACCTCGCCGCGCAGGCCCTGCGCGCCGGCGAATGCGACATGGCGCTCGCCGGCGGCGTCACCCTGATGGCCACCCCGGGCATGTTCACCGAGTTCAGCCGCCAGCAGGGCCTGGCCCCGGACGGCCGCTGCAAGCCGTTCGCCGCGGCCGCAGACGGCACCGGCTGGGGCGAGGGCGCCGGCCTGCTGATCCTCGAACGCCTCTCCGACGCCCGGCGCCTCGGCCACGACGTCCTCGCGGTCGTCCGCGGCAGCGCCGTCAACCAGGACGGGGCCTCCAACAGCCTCAGCGCGCCCAACGGCCCCTCCCAGGAACGGGTCGTCCGGCAGGCCCTCGCCAACGCCCGGCTCACCCCGGCCGACGTGGACGCCGTCGAGGCCCACGGCACCGGCACCGGCCTCGGCGACCCGATCGAGGCACAGGCACTGCTGGCGACCTACGGCCAGGAACGCGGCGAGACCGGCGAGCCGCTGCTGCTCGGCTCCGTGAAGTCGAACATCGGGCACACCCAGGCCGCCGCGGGCGTCGCCGGCGTCATCAAGATGGTGCTCGCCATGCGGCACGGCGTCCTGCCCCGCACCCTGCACATCGACGAACCCACCCCCCGGGTCGACTGGTCCGCGGGCGAGCTGCGGCTGCTGACCGAGACGACACCCTGGCCGGAGCTCGACCGCCCCCGCCGCGCGGCGGTGTCGTCGTTCGGCATCAGCGGCACCAACGCCCACCTGATCCTCGAAGGCCACCCGCAGCCCCCCGCCGCCGAACCCGGCGACCAGCCGCCCGCCGTCCCCGTGCTGATCTCCGCACACCAGGACGCCGCCCTGCGCGCCCAGGCGCACCGGCTCGCCGACGTCCTGCGCAGCCGGACCGACCTCGACCTCGCCGCCCTCGGCCACACCCTCGCCACCGGCCGCGCCGCGTTCGACCGGCGGGCCGCCGTCGTCGCCGCCGACCGGGACGGCCTCCTCGCGGGACTCGACGCGCTGGCGGGCCGGCTCCCCGCACCCGGCGTCACCGAGGGAACCGCCGGCCGCCTGGACGGCACCGTGTTCGTCTTCCCCGGCCAGGGCTCCCAGTGGGCCGGCATGGCCGCCTCCCTGCTGAACACCAGCGACGCCTTCCGCGACGAGATCCACGCCTGCTCGGCTGCCTTCGCACCGTACGCCGACTGGTCCCTCGTCGACGTCCTCCGCGGCGCCGACGGAGCACCGCCGCTGGACCGGGACGACGTCGTCCAGCCCGCCCTCTTCGCCGTCATGGTGTCGCTGGCCGCCCTGTGGCGCTCGGCAGGCGTCGAACCGGCCGCGGTCGTCGGCCACTCCCAGGGCGAGATCGCCGCCGCCTACGTCGCCGGCGGCCTCACCCTCCCCGACGCCGCCCGGATCGTCGCCCTCCGCAGCCGCTGCGTCCGCACCCTCGCCGGCACCGGCGGCATGGTGTCCGTGCCGCTGCCCGCCGCCGACGTCCGGACCCGCCTGGCCCGCCTGGACGGCCGGATCGGCATCGCCGCCCTCAACGGCCCCTCCGCCACCGTCGTCTCCGGCGACGCCGACGCACTCGACGCGCTCCTCGCCGCATACGAGGCCGAAGGGATCAGGGCCCGCCGCCTCCCCGTCGACTACGCCTCCCACTCACCCCACGTCGACGCCTTCCACGACGAACTCCTCGACGCGCTCGCCACCCTCACCCCGCGCACCGGCGACGTACCGTTCTACTCCACCGTCACCGGCGAACCTCTCGACACCGCGCACCTGGACGCCGCCTACTGGTTCCGCAACCTGCGCGAAACCGTGCGCTTCGAGCCGGCCGTGCGCGCCCTGCGCGCCGCCGGGCACGACGTGTTCCTCGAAACCAGCGCCCACCCGGTGCTCACCGCGGCCGTCGCCGACACCCTCGACGACATGGGCCGCCCCGGCGCCGCACTCGCGACCCTCCGCCGCGACCACGGCGACCACGCCCACTTCGTCGCCGCCATGGCGACCGCCTGGACCCACGGCGTCCGGCCCGACTGGACGACCGTGCTCCCCGCACCCGCCCGCAAGGTGCCGCTGCCCACCTACCCCTTCCAGCGCGAACGCTTCTGGCTCGCACCCGCCACGCCCACCGCCGGGGCCGACGCCCTCGGCCTGGACGGCGCCGACCACCCGCTGCTCGGCGCCGTGGTCGACATCGCCGAGGACGGCACCCTCGTCCTCACCGGCCGCCTGTCGACGGCGGGCCGGCCGTGGCTGGCCGACCACACGATCCTCGGCAGGACGGTGCTGCCCGGCAGCGCCCTCGTCGACCTCGCCCTGTACGCGGGCCGCCGCTGCGGCCACCCGCGCGTCGACGAACTCACCCTGCAGACACCGCTGATCGTCCCCGACGACGAGCCGCTCCAGCTGCAGATCATCGTGCAGCCGCCCGACGACACCGGCCGGCGGCCGATCACCGTGCACTCCCGTCAGGCCACCGGCGCCGACCTGGTCCCGTGGACCTGGCACGCCACCGGCACCGTCCACACCGCCGACCCCGCCCGGCCGCCCCGCCCGGCCCCGGCCGCCTGGCCGCCCCCCGGCGCGACGGCCGTCCCGCTCGACGGCGCCTACCCCCGGCTCGCCGCACTCGGCTACGCCTACGGCCCGGCGTTCCAGGGACTGCGCGCCTGCTGGCGGCATGGCGAGGAGATCTACGCCGAAGCCGCCCTGCCCGATCCCGATCCGCAGCACACCGTCGGATTCGAACTCCACCCGGCCCTCCTCGACGCCGCCCTGCACGCTCTGCTGCCCCTCGACGGCAGCCCGGCCGGCACCCGGCTCGCCTTCGGCTTCGGCGGCGTCCAGCTCCACGCCACGGGCGCGAGCGCCGTGCGGGTCCACATCGGCGCCCCGGACCGCGACGGCGCGGTCACCGTCGAACTGACCGACCCCTCCGGCGGCGCCGTCGCCACGATCGAGGCCCTCGTGCTGCGCCCGGTCGATCCGGACCAGCTCGCGACCGCGACGACCGGCACCGACCCGCTCTGGCGCCTGGAATGGGTGACGCTCCACGACACCACCACCGCCGGGCCCGTCGACTGGGCCCTCGTCGGCGAACCGCGTTCCGGAGCGGGCGGCGTGGGGCTCCCCGGTGAACTGCCGGCCGAATCCGCGGACTCGGCGCTCCCCGGCACACCGGCCACCCGGCCCGGGGCCTTTGCCAGGCACTACGCCGACCTCGACGCGTTGCAGGCGGCCCTCACCGCCGGCGCAACCGCACCGGAAGCGGTCGCCGTACACCTCGTCGGAGCCCACCGCGCCGCGGAAGCCGCCGACCCCGTCGCCGACGCCCACCGCGCCGCCCTCGACACGCTGACGCTGCTCCGGACCTGGCTCGCCGACCAGCGCCTGACCGGCACCCGCCTCGTCCTGCTCACCCACGGCGCCGTCGCCACCCGAGGCGACGAGCACGTCCACGACCTGGCCGTCGCGACCGCCCGCGGTCTCGTCCGCACCGCCCAGGCCGAACACCCCGGACGGTTCGTCCTCGTCGACATCGACGACGACACCCTCCTCGACCGGGCGCCCGCCGCGGCCCTCCACCACAACGAGCCCCAACTCGCCCTCCGCGGCGACCGGGTTCTGGCCGAGCGGCTCGCCCGCGTCACCACCACGGCCGGGGCAAGCCCCGTCGACGCCGACGGCACGGTCCTGATCACCGGCGGCACCGGCGACATCGGCCGGCTCATCGCCCGGCACCTGGTCACCGCACACGGCGCCCGCCACCTCGTGCTCGCCAGCCGCAGCGGCGCCGACGCCGACGGAGCCGCCGAACTCATCGCCGAACTCACCGCGACCGGCGCCCACGTCACCGCCGTCGCCTGCGACGCCGCCGACCCGCAGGCGCTCCGCGCACTCCTCGCCGGTATCCCCGCCGCACACCCGCTGCGCGTGGTCGTCCACGCCGCCGGTGTCGTCGACGACGCCCCGATCCACACGCTCACCTCCCACCAGCTCACCACGGTGCTCCGTCCCAAGGCCGACGCCGCCTGGCATCTGCACCGGCTCACCGCGGACCTCGATCTCACGGCGTTCGTCCTCGTCTCCTCGCTCGCCAGCACCATCGGCACCCCCGGACAGGGCAGTTACGGCGCGGCCAACGTCTTCCTCGACGCCCTCGCCCAGCACCGGCATGCCCGCGGCCTGCCCGCGCTGTCACTGCTGTCGGGCTTGTGGGACGACACCGGCATGGGCGGCCGCCTCGGCGACGCCGACCGGGCCCGGCTGACACGCACCGGACTCGCCCCCATGAGCCCCGAGCAGGCGCTCGCCCTCTTCGACGCGGCACTGCCCGGCGGAGAGCCGCTGCTCGCACCCGCCCGGCTCAGCCTCCCCGAACTGCGCGCCGCCGCCCTGACGGACCCCGACACCGTCGCCGCCCCGCTGCGCGCCCTGGTGGGCGAGCCGCGCCGCCCCGCCGCCGCCCCCGAGGCGCTGACCGGCCTCGGCCTCGACCTGGCCGCGCTGCCGGAGGCGGACCGGCACCGCACCGTGCTCGACCTCGTCCGCGCGCACGCCGCCGCGGTGCTCGGCCGCGCCGGCACCGGTGAGGTGGACGCCGCCCAGGCGTTCAAGAGCCTCGGCTTCGACTCGCTCATCGCGGTGGAGTTCCGCAACCGGCTCAACACCGCCACCGGTCTCCGCCTGCCGAGCACCATCGCCTTCGACCACCCCACGCCCCACGCCCTCGCCGAGCAGCTCGTCGCCCGGCTGCTGCGGCGGCCCGCGGAATCCGCCGGCACGGCCACGCCCACGGCGACCCATGTCGGCGAACCCGTCGCCGTCGTCGCCATGGCCTGCCGGTACCCCGGCGGTGTCACCTCTCCCGAAGACCTCTGGCGGCTCGTCACCGACCGGAGCGACGTCATCTCCGGCCTGCCCGACAACCGCGGCTGGGACACGGACGGCCTCTACCACCCCGACCCCGACGAGCCCGGCCGCTCCTACACCGCCGAAGGCGGATTCCTCCTCGACGCCGACCAGTTCGACCCGGCGTTCTTCGGCATCTCGCCCCGCGAGGCCCAGGCCATGGACCCGCAGCAGCGGGTGCTGCTGGAAACCGCGTGGGAGGCGTTCGAACGCGCCGGCATCGACCCGACGACCCTGCGCGGCAGCCGCACCGGAGTCTTCGCCGGCGCCGCCACCCAGGAGTACGGTCCACGGCTCGACCAGCCGCTGGAAGGATCCGAGGGCTACCGGCTGAGCGGCGGCCTGGGCAGCGTGACATCCGGCCGGGTCGCCTACGCCCTCGGCCTGGAAGGCCCCGCCGTCACGATCGACACCGCGTGCTCGTCGTCGCTGGTGGCGACCCACCTGGCGGTGCAGGCCCTCAACAACGGCGACTGCGACCTCGCCCTGGCCGGCGGTGTGACGGTGATGGCCGGCCCCGGCCTGTTCGTCGAGTTCAGCCGCCAGCGCGCCCTGTCCCAGGACGGCCGCTGCCGGGCCTTCGGCGCGGGGGCCGACGGCTTCGGCCTCGGCGAAGGCGCCGGGCTCGTGCTGCTGGAGCGGCTGTCGGACGCGGAGCGCAACGGGCACCAGGTGCTGGCGGTGGTGCGGGGCAGTGCGATCAACCAGGACGGTGCGTCGAACGGTCTGACGGCGCCGAACGGTCCCTCGCAGCAGCGGGTGATCCGTCAGGCGCTGGCGAATGCCCGGCTGACGGGCGCGGACGTGGATGTCGTGGAGGCGCACGGGACGGGCACCCGGCTGGGTGACCCGATCGAGGCGCAGGCGCTGCTGGCGACCTACGGCCAGGACCGTGACGAGGCCGGCGAGCCGCTGTGGCTGGGGTCGGTGAAGTCGAACATCGGCCACCCCCAGGCGGCTGCGGGTGTCGCGGGTGTGATCAAGATGGTCATGGCGATGCGGCACGGCGTCCTGCCGGCCACGCTGCACGCCGACGAGCCGTCGCCCGAGGTGGACTGGTCGGCGGGCGCGGTCGAACTGCTGACGGAGGCACGTCCCTGGGCCGGTGCGGACCGTCCGCGGCGTGCGGGTGTGTCGTCGTTCGGGATCAGCGGTACGAACGCGCACGTGATTCTGGAGCAGGCCCCGCAGCCGGAGGCTTCGGTTGCAGAGACCTCTGTTCCGGGTGTGTCGGCGTGGGTGGTGTCGGCGAAGTCCGAGGCCGCGTTGCGGGCGCAGGTGGAGCGGTTGACCTCGTTCGTCGCGGAGCGGCCGGAGCTGGACCCGGTGGACGTGGGCTGGTCGCTGGCGACGACGCGGGCTGCGTTGGAGCATCGTGCGGTGGTCGTGGGGGAGGGCCGGGAGGAGTTGCTGGCCGGGCTGTCCGTGGCCGCGTCGGCTACCGCCGTGTCCGGTGGTGTGGTGTTCGTTTTCCCGGGTCAGGGCTCGCAGTGGGTGGGCATGGCGCGGGAGTTGTGGGATGCCTCGCCGGTGTTCCGGGAGCGGCTGAAGGAGTGCGGGACCGCACTGGCTCCGTTTGTGGACTGGTCGTTGACCGATGTGTTGTTGCGGGACGGTGATGTGGACCGGGTGGATGTGGTCCAGCCGGTGCTGTGGGCGGTGATGGTGTCCCTGGCGGAGGTGTGGCGTTCGGCGGGTGTGGTGCCGTCCGCGGTGGTGGGTCATTCGCAGGGTGAGATCGCTGCGGCGTGTGTGGCGGGCTGGTTGTCGCTGGACGATGCGGCGCGGGTGGTGGCCTTGCGGTCGCAGGCTTTGGTGGCGGTGGCCGGTGGTGGGGGCATGGTGTCCGTGGCTGCCGGCCGGGAAGCGGTCGAGGGCCTGATGCCGGGCATGGTGTCGGTGGCCGCGGTGAACGGTCCGTCGTCCATTGTCGTCTCCGGCGACGCAGAGTCCCTCGGCTCCTTCATGGCCGAGTGCGAACGCCAGGGCATCCGCACGCGCCGCGTTCCGGTGGACTACGCGTCGCACTCGCCGGAGATGGACCGGCTCCGGGAGCGGATCCTGGCCGACCTGGCCGGGCTGACTCCGGCCACCGGCACGGTTCCGATGCTGTCCACCCTGACCGGCGAGACCGTCGACGGCGGTCTGGACGCCCGGTACTGGTTCGACAACCTGCGCTCCACTGTGGAGTTCGAGACCGCGGTCCGTGCCCTCCTCGGACAGGGGATGCGCACGTTCGTCGAGGTCAGCGCCCACCCCGTACTCACGGTGGGCGTCGAGGAGACGATCGACGCGACCGGGGCGGACGCCGTGGTGCTCGGTACCCTGCGACGCGGTGAGGGTGGCATGCGCCGCCTGCTGACCAGCCTCGGCGAGGCGTGGAAGGCGGGTGTCGACGTCAACTGGCGGGCGGTGCTCACCGGCCGGCATGTCGCTTTGCCGACCTACGCGTTCCAGCATGAGCGGTACTGGCTGGATGTCCCGTCGTTGCCGGTTCAGGCTGCGGGCGGGGTGGTGGACCCGGTCGAGTCGCGGTTCTGGGATGCCGTGGAGCGTGGTGACCTCGATGAACTCGCGGGCACGCTCCAGCTGTCGGAGGCCCCGCAGTTGCTGGGGTCGGTGGTTCCGGCGCTGGCGTCGTGGCGCCGGGAGCGGCGGCAGCGGTCCGTGATCGACACCTGGCGCTACCAGGTCACCTGGAAGCCGCTCACCGGTCTCCCGACGACCGCCACCCTGTCCGGCACCTGGCTCGTCGTCCTGCCCGAGGACACCGCCGCCCATGGCGAAACGGCCGACTCCGTGGTGACCGCGCTCCACCGCGCCGGCGCCGACGTGGTCACGTTCACGGTCGGGGCCCGTGACACCGATCCCGCCGAACTCGCCGCCCGGATCAGCGAAGTCTCCGGCCCGGACACGGCCGGTGTGCTCAACCTCGCCGCACTCGCCGACGAGGGCCTTCCCACCGCCCCGCTGCCGGCCGGCAGCGCCACCACCCTGACCCTGATGCGGGCCCTCGCTGTCGCCGGCCTCGACACGACGGTGTGGACCGCCACCCGCGCGGCCGTCTCCACCGGCCGGTCCGACCGGCTGGACGCACCCGTCCAGGCACAGGTGTGGGGCCTCGGCCGGGTTGTCGCACTGGAGCATCCGCGTCTGTGGGGAGGGCTGGTCGACCTGCCCGCCGCCGTCGACGCGCGGACCGGCGGCCGACTCGCCGCCCTCCTGGCCGGCGGCACCGGCGAGGATCAGGTCGCGCTGCGCCCCTCCGGCGCCTACGGCCGCAGACTGCGGCGCACGCCGCTGGGCGAGCGGACCGCCGAGCGGTGGCAGCCGGGCGGCACCGTGCTGGTCACCGGCGCCGACGGTCCACTGGGTGCCCATGCCGCGCGCTGGGCCGCCGGCCGGGCCCCGGCACGGCTGCTGCTCGTCAGCGACAACGGACTCGACGACCGGGGCGCGGCGGACCTCGCCGCCGAGCTGTCGGGCACCGGCGTCCCGGTGTCGGTCCTCGCCTGCCGCGTCACCGATCCGCACGCCGTCCAGGACATGCTGGCCGCGATCCCGGCGGAAGAGCCGCTCTCCGCCGTGGTGTTCACCGCGGCCGTGCCGTCCACCGGCCCGGTCGACGGGACCGCCCCCGAAGCGTTCGGCTACGCGCTCACGGGCAGGGTCCTGGGCGCGACCACCGTGCATCACGCCCTCGGCGACACCCCGCTGGACGCGTTCGTCCTCTTCTCCTCGGTCGCCGGGACCTGGGGCGGCGCCGGACAGGGCGCCTACGCGGCCGCCAACGCCTACCTGGACGCGCTCGCCGAGTTCCGCAGGGACCGCGGCCTGCCGGCGACCTGTGTCTCCTGGGGACCCTGGGACGACGGCGCACAGGTGCCCGACGGGCACGGCCTCGAAGACCTGTACAGGCGGGGTCTGGCCGCGATGGAGCCCGGGACGGCGCGGGCAGCGCTCGACCGGGCCGTCGACCACGGCGACGGGTGTGTCGTGGTGGCCGACATCATCTGGCCCGCGTTCGTCGCGGCGTTCACCTCGGCGCGGCCCAGCCGGCTGCTCGCGGACCTGCCGGACCTGCAGCCCGCGCCCGGCCCGTCGCACCGGCACGACGAGCCCGACACCGCCGGACGTGTCGCCTCCCTCACCGCCGCCGAACGCGAGCAGGAGATGCTCACCGTGGTCCGCGCGCAGGTCGCCGCGGTCCTCGGCCACGTCGGCCCCGACGGCGTCGACCCGGACCTGCCGTTCAAGGATCTCGGCTTCGACTCGCTGACGGCCGTCGAGCTCGGCAAGCGGCTGCGGGCGGCGAGCGGCGTGGCGGTGTCCGCCACCGCCGTCTTCGACCACCCCAGCGTGCGGATCCTGGCCGGTCACCTGGCCCGCGGCCTCGGTGGCCCCGCCGCCCCCGCGGCCGTGGCCGCGACAGCGGCCGACGACGACCCCGTCGTCATCGTCGGCATGAGCTGCCGGTTCCCGGGCGGGGCAACGGACCCGGCCGCCCTGTGGCGGCTGCTGTGCGACGGCGGCGACGCCATCACCGAATTCCCCGCCGACCGGGGCTGGGACATCGACACGTTGTTCGACCCCGACCCGGAGCGTCAGGGCACGACCTACACGCGCCACGGCGGATTCCTGCCCGACGCCGGGGACTTCGACGCCGAACTGTTCGGCATCTCCCCGCGCGAGGCGCTCGCCATGGACCCGCAGCAGCGACTGCTGCTTGAAGCGTCCTGGGAGGCGCTCGAGGACGCGGGCGTCGACCCGGCCGTGATCAAGGGCGTCCCCGGCGGCGTCTTCATGGGCGTCACCTCCTCCGGCTACGGCCGCGCCGCCCGACTGCCGGACAGCGTCGAGGGGCACCTCCTCACCGGTACCGCCACCAGCGTCGCCTCCGGCCGCCTGGCCTACACCTTCGGGCTGGAGGGCCCGGCGATCACCGTCGACACCGCCTGCTCGTCCTCCCTCGTCGCCCTGCACCTGGCCGCCCAGGCGCTGCGCAACGGCGAGTGCTCCGTCGCCCTGGCCGGCGGCGTCACCGTGATGGCCACCCCCGACGCGTTCGTCGAGTTCAGCCGCCAGCGCGGGCTGGCAGCCGACGGTCGCTGCAAGCCGTTCTCGGCGGCCTCCGACGGCACGAGCTGGTCCGAGGGCGCGGGCGTCCTGGTGCTGGAGCGCCTCTCGGACGCGCGGCGTCACGGGCACCGGATCTGGGCCGCGCTGCGCGGGAGCGCCGTCAACCAGGACGGCGCCTCGAACGGCCTCACCGCCCCCAACGGGCCCGCGCAGCAGCGGGTGGTCCAGCAGGCTCTGGCCAACGCCCGGCTCGCCCCGGCCGACGTGGACGCCGTCGAGGCGCACGGCACGGGTACCGCCCTCGGCGACCCGATCGAGGCGCAGGCGCTGCTGGCCACCTACGGCCAGGGCCGCGGCGACGCCGAACCGCTGTGGCTCGGCTCGCTCAAGTCGAACATCGGCCACACCCAGGCGGCCGCCGGTGTCGCCGGCGTGATCAAGATGGTGCTGGCCATGCGGCACGGTGTGCTGCCCCGCACCCTGCACCTCCACGAGCCGACCGGCCACGTCGACTGGTCCGCCGGCGCCGTCTCGCCCCTCACCGAGAACCGGGCCTGGCCCGAAGCGGGCCGGCCCCGCCGGGCCGGTGTGTCGTCGTTCGGTGTCAGCGGCACCAACGCCCACGTCATCCTGGAACAGGCCCCGCCGACCCCCGTCCCCGACCGCGCCCCCGTCCCCGCCGCGGCGCCCTCCCCCGAACCGGTGGTGCCGTGGCTGGTGTCGGCCGCCGGCCCTGCCGCACTGCGCGCACAGGCCGCCCGGCTCCGCGCATTCGCCGCCGCCGACGGCAGCCCGCACACCGTCCACGACATCGCCCACTCCCTGGCCGTCACCCGTGCCGGCCTGGCACACCGGGCCGCCGTGATCGCCGGCGACCGGGACACCCTGCTCGCGGGCCTCGACGCGATCGCCGAGGACCGCCCCCACCACGCCGTCGTCACCGGCGCCACCGGGCACGGCCGCCTCGCGATGCTGTTCTCCGGCCAGGGCTCGCAGCGCCCCGGCACCGGCCGCGAGCTCTACCAGGCGTTCCCCGTGTTCGCCGACGCCCTCGACGCCGTCTGCGCCCGCGTCGACCCCCACCTCGGCCACCCGCTGCGCGCGGTGATGTTCGCCGAACCCGGCACCGACGAGGCGGCCCTCCTCGACCGCACCGCCTACACCCAGACAGCCCTGTTCGCCCTGGAGGTCGCGCTCTTCCGGCTCCTGGAGTCCTGGGGCATCCGCCCCGACCACCTCCTCGGCCACTCCGTCGGCGAACTCGCGGCCGCGCACGTCGCCGACGTCCTCTCGCTCGACGACGCCTGCGAACTCGTCGCCGCCCGAGCCCTGCTGATGGCCGACCTGCCGCCCGGCGGCGCCATGCTCGCCGTCGCCGCCACCGAGGCCGAAGCGGTCGAGGCCCTCGGCACCTACGAGGGACGCGTCGACATCGCGGCACTCAACGGCCCGTCCGCCCTGGTGATGTCGGGCGACGAGGACGCCATCGCCGAACTGGCCGCCCGCTGGACCCTCTCCGGCCGCAAGGCCACCCGGCTGCGCGTCTCGCACGCCTTCCACTCCCAGCGGATGAACCCGATGCTCGAACGGTTCGCCGCGGTCGCCTCCACCGTGACCTTCCGGCCGCCCGCGATCCCGATCGTGTCGAACCTGACCGGCGCCCCCCTCCCCGTCGAGGAGTTCTGTTCACCCGCCTACTGGGTGCGGCACGTACGGCACGCCGTCCGGTTCGCCGACGGCGTGAGCTGGCTCGCCGACCACGGAACCACCCGGTTCCTCGAGATCGGCCCCAGCACCGTACTCAGCGCGATGGCCCAGCACACCCTCGCCGAACGCGACGACGCCGCCACGACGACGATCGCCCCCGCGCTGCGCGACGACCGGCCCGAAGCCGCCACCCTGTTGCACACCGTCGCCGCCGGATGGACCCGCGGCGCCGGCGTCGACTGGGCCACCGTCCTCACCGGCCGGGGCGGCACCCGCGTCGACCTCCCCGCCTACGCCTTCCAGCGGGAGCGGTACTGGCTGCGTCCGGCCGCGGCGGGCGGCGACGCGGGCGTGGCCGGCGGACTGAACACCGGCCACGCCGTCCTCGCCGCCGCGGTCCCGCTCGCCGACGACGGCGGCCTGGTCCTCACCGGCAGCCTGTCGCTGTCCGCCCAGCCCTGGCTCGACGACCACCAGGTCCTCGGCGCCGCGATCCTGCCCGGCACCGGATTCGTCGAACTGGCCCTGCGCGCCGCCCGGGAGGCGGGCTGCGGCGAGATCCGCGAACTGACCCTCCAGGCCCCCCTCGTCGTCCCGCCCGTCGGCCGGATCCGGATCCAGGTCCGGGTGAGCCCCCCGTCCGGCGCCGACGACCGCGAGGTGTCGATCCACTCCCAGCCCGAGGACGGCGACGGCACCTGGCTCCGCCACGCCTCCGGGCTCCTCGCCCCTGAGGCCGAAGCCGAAGCCGCCCGCTTCGACCTGTCCGCCTGGCCGCCGCCCGGCGCCGAACCGGTCGACCTCGACGGCTACTACGACACCACCCTGGCCAGCGCCGGCTACCACTACGGACCGGTCTTCCGCGGCCTGCGCCGCGCCTGGCGCGGCACCGACGCCGTCTACGCCGACATCGTCCTGCCACCGGCGGCCGCACCCGACACCGACGCGTTCGACCTGCACCCCGCCCTCCTCGACGCGGCCATGCACGCCACGACCATCGGAGGCTTCCTCGACGACACCGGCGCCACCCCGCTGCCCTTCCTGTGGTCCGGCGTGACGCTGCAGGCCACCGGCGCGACGGCACTGCGCGTGCGCCTGGCTGCCGCCGGACCGGACGCCCTGTCCATCCAGGCGGCCGACAGCACCGGCCGCCCCGTCGCCGAGGTCCGGTCACTGACCCTGCGCCCGGTGCGCCCCCAGCAGTTGGCGGCGGCGGCCGCGGCCACCGCGGCCAACTCCTCGCTGTTCGCCGTGGAATGGACCGCCGCACCGGCCGCCACCGGTGCCGGCGCCGGCACCGGCGGACCGGCCGACGTGCACGTCCTGCCCGGCGGCCCCGTCACCGAGGACCTCGACGACGCCACCGCCGACCTGGTCGTGTGCACCGTCGGCCCGGCCCGCGGCGACCTCGCCGAGAACGTCCACCGGACCACCGCCGCCGTCCTCGGCCTGATCCAGCGCTGGCTGGCGGGCGAACGGCCCGCCTCCTCCCGGCTCGTCCTCGTCACCCACGGCGCGGTGGACGCCGGCCCGGGCGAGGGCGCCCCGGACCTGGCCGCCGCCGCCGTGTGGGGCCTGATACGCACCGCGCAGTCCGAGAACCCGGACCGCTTCGTCCTCCTCGACCTCCCCGCCACCGGCGGGCCCGCCGGCACGGAAGGCACCCCCGGCACGGAGGGGCCCACCGGCAACGCGACACCCCTCGGCACCCCCACGCCCGCCGACGGCGTCGGCTGGACCGCCGTCCACGACGGCGTCGACTGGACCGCCGTCCGCGACGCCGTCGACCGGGGCGAGCACCAACTCGCCCTGCGCGCAAGCGAACTGCGCACACCACGCCTCGTCCGCCTGCCCGCCCCTGACGGCCTCCCGCTCCCCGCCGACGCACCCGCCTGGCGCCTCGACACCACCGGACCCGGCACCCTGGAGAACCTGGCCCTGGTCCCCGCCGACGCCCCGCCGCTGGAGCCCGACCAGGTCCGCGTGGCCGTCCGCGCGGCAGGCGTCAACTTCCGCGACGTCCTCATCGGCCTGGGCATGTACCCGGAGCCGTCCCCGATGGGCGCCGAAGCGGCCGGCATCGTCGTCGAGGCCGGCCCCGCCGTCACCGACCTGGCCCCCGGCGACCGCGTCTTCGGCCTCGTCCCCGCCGGCCTCGGCAACGTCGCCACCGCCCCGCGCGCCCAGCTCGCCCGCATCCCGCGGGACTGGTCGTTCAGCCAGGCCGCCACCGTGCCCGTCGCCTTCGTCACCGCGTACTACGGACTCGTCGACGTCGCGGGCGCGCGGCCCGGCGAATCTGTCCTCGTCCACGCCGCGACCGGCGGCGTCGGCACCGCCGCCGTCCAGCTCGCCCGCCACCTCGGACTCGACGTGTTCGGCACCGCGAGCCCCGCCAAGTGGGACGCCCTGCGCCGGGCGGGCCTCGACGACGCGCACATCGCGTCCTCCCGTACCACCGACTTCGAAGCCCGCTTCCGGACCGCCACCGGCGGGCGCGGCGTCGACATCGTCCTCAACTCGCTCACCGGCGACATCCTGGACGCCACCCTGCGCCTGCTCGCCCCCGGCGGCCGGCTCGCCGAGATGGGCAAGGCCGACCTGAGGGACCCCGAGCAGGTCGCGGCCGCCCACTCCGGCGTCCGCTACCGCTCCTTCGACCCCTCCGAGGCAGGCCCGCAGCGGCTCGGCGAGATCCTCACCGACATCCTCGCCCTGTTCGACAGCGGAGCACTCCAGCTGCCCCCGGCCACGGCCTGGGACATCCGCGACACCGCCGCCGCGTTCCGGCACATCAGCCAGGCCCGCCACATCGGCAAGAACGTCGTCACCGTCCCCGCGGCACCGGACCCCGACGGCACCGTCCTCGTCACCGGCGGCACCGGCACCCTCGGCGGCCTCCTGGCCCGCCACCTCGTCACCGAACACGGCATCCGTCACCTGCTGCTGCTCAGCCGCCGCGGCACCGACACACCGGGCGCCACCGAACTCGTCGCGGACCTCGAACGGCTCGGCGCCCACGCCACCGTCCTGGCCGTCGACGCCGCCGACCGCGCCGCCCTCGGCGCCGCACTCGCCGGCATCCCGGCCGCCCACCCGCTCACCGCCGTGGTCCACGCCGCCGGAGTCGCCGAGGACGGAGTCCTCGAAACACTCGACGCCGCACGGCTGCACGACGTCCTGCGGCCCAAGGTCGACGCCGCCGTCAACCTGCACGAGCTGACCGCCGGACACGACCTGACCGCCTTCGTCCTCTACTCCTCGGTGGCCGCCCAACTCGGACCCGCCGGCCAGGGCGGCTACGCCGCCGCCAACAGCTTCCTGGACGCCCTCGCCCGGCACCGGCGCGCCCACGGGCTGCCCGCCGTGTCACTGGCCTGGGGCCTGTGGGCCGCGGACAGCGGCGTCACCGGGCGGATGACCGACGTCGACCTCGCACGGGCCACCCGCCTCGGCGCGCCGCTGCAGGCCGCCCACGGTCTCGCCCTGTTCGACGAGGCGAGCACCACGCACCGCTCGCACATCGTGCCGGCCAACCTGGACACCACGGCCCTGAGGTCCACCGCCGCGCCCGTCCCGCCGATCCTGGCCGCACTGGCCGGACCCGCACGGCGACGGGCGGCCGGCGGCCGCGCCACCGACGCCTCCTTCCTCGCCCAGCGCCTCGCCGCGCTCCCGGGCGACGAGCGCCTCGCCCTGGTCGTCGACGTCATCCGCACCCAGGTCGCCCTGGTCCTCGGCCACGGCTCCGCCGAAGCCGTCGAACCACGCCGCGCCTTCAAGGACCTCGGCTTCGACTCGCTCACCGCCGTCGAACTCCGCAACCGCCTCGCCGCCGAGACCGGCCTGCGGCTGTCGGCCACCCTCGTCTTCGACCACCCGGCACCCGCCACGCTCGCCGACTACCTGCTCGGAGAACTCGTCGGCAGCATGCCCGCCGCGCCGCCGAAGACATCGGCGCAGCCGGCGCCCGCCGACGATCCCATCGCCATCGTCGGCATGAGCTGCCGCTACCCCGGCGACGCGGACAGCGCCGACCGGTTCTGGCAGCTCCTCCTCGGCGGCACCGACGCGATGACCGTCTTCCCCGCCGACCGTGGCTGGGAACAGAGCATCGCCGACGCCCGCTTCGCCCTGCGCGGCGGCTTCCTCGGCACCGCGACCCGATTCGACGCCGGCTTGTTCGGGATCAGCCCGCACGAGGCCCTGGCGATGGACCCGCAGCAGCGCCTGGCCCTGGAGGCAGTCTGGGAGGCCTTCGAGGACGCGGGCATCGACTCCACGACCCTGTGGGGCAGACCGGCCGGAGTGTTCCTCGGAGCCGGTTCCAGCCACTACGGCGTCAGCGCCGACCTCCCGCCCGAGGTCAGAGGACACGTCGTGTCCGGCTCGGCCACCAGCGTCATCTCCGGCCGCGTCTCCTACACCTTCGGTCTTGAGGGCCCGGCGGTGACGGTGGACACGGCGTGTTCGTCGTCGCTCGTCGCCCTGCACCTGGCCAGCCAGGCGCTGCGCGCGGGGGAGTGCGAACTCGCCGTCGCGGGCGGGGTCACCATCATGACCAGCCCGGACATCTTCACCGAGTTCCAGGTACTGGGCGGCGTGGCCGGCGACGGCCGGTGCAAGGCGTTCTCCTCGGCCGCCGACGGAACCGGCTGGGCCGAAGGAGTCGGCGTCCTCGTGCTGGAGCGGTTGTCGGACGCGGAGCGCAACGGGCACCAGGTGCTGGCGGTGGTGCGGGGCAGTGCGATCAATCAGGACGGTGCGTCGAACGGTCTGACGGCGCCGAACGGTCCGTCGCAGCAGCGGGTGATCCGTCAGGCGCTGGCGAATGCCCGGCTGACGGGCGCGGACGTGGATGTCGTCGAGGCGCACGGCACCGGGACGCGTCTCGGGGATCCGATCGAGGCGCAGGCGCTGCTGGCGACGTATGGCCAGGACCGTGACGAGGCCGGCGAGCCGCTGTGGCTGGGGTCGGTGAAGTCCAACATCGGTCACGCGCAGGCAGCCGCGGGTGTCGCGGGTGTGATCAAGATGGTGATGGCGCTGCGGCACGGTGTGCTGCCGGCGACGTTGCATGTGGACGAGCCGTCGGCGGAGGTGGACTGGTCGGCGGGTGCGGTGGAGTTGCTGACGGAGTCCCGGGACTGGCCTGCGGTGGAGCGTCCGCGGCGTGCGGGTGTGTCGTCGTTCGGCATGTCGGGTACGAACGCGCACGTGATTCTGGAGCAGGCCCCGCAGCCGGAGGCTTCGGTTGCAGAGACCTCTGTTCCGGGTGTGTCGGCGTGGGTGGTGTCGGCGAAGTCCGAGGCCGCGTTGCGGGCGCAGGTGGAGCGGCTGACCTCGTTCGTCGCGGAGCGGCCGGAGCTGGACCCGGTGGACGTGGGCTGGTCTCTGGCGACGACGCGGGCTGCGTTGGAGCATCGTGCGGTGGTCGTGGGGGAGGGCCGGGAGGAGTTGCTGGCCGGGCTGTCCGTGGCCACGTCGGCCGTTACGGGTGCCGGTGGTGTGGTGTTCGTTTTCCCGGGTCAGGGCTCGCAGTGGGTGGGCATGGCGCGGGAGTTGTGGCAGACCTCGCCCGTGTTCCGGGAGCGGCTGGCCGAGTGCGAGACGGCGCTCGCCCCGTACGTCGACTGGTCGTTGACCGATGTGTTGTTGCGGGACGGTGATGTGGACCGGGTGGATGTGGTCCAGCCGGTGCTGTGGGCGGTGATGGTGTCCCTGGCGGAGGTGTGGCGTTCGGCGGGTGTGGTGCCGTCCGCGGTGGTGGGTCATTCGCAGGGTGAGATCGCTGCGGCGTGTGTGGCGGGCTGGTTGTCGCTGGACGATGCGGCGCGGGTGGTGGCCTTGCGGTCGCAGGCTTTGGTGGCGGTGGCCGGTGGTGGGGGCATGGTGTCCGTGGCTGCCGGCCGGGAAGCGGTCGAGGGCCTGATGCCGGGCACGGTGTCGGTGGCCGCGGTGAACGGTCCGTCGTCCACCGTGGTCTCCGGCGACGCAGAGTCCCTCGGCTCCTTCATGGCCGAGTGTGAACGCCAGGGCATCCGCACGCGCCGCATTCCGGTGGACTACGCGTCGCACTCGCCGGAGATGGACCGGCTCCGGGAGCGGATCCTGGCCGACCTGGCCGGGCTGACTCCGGCCACCGGCACGGTTCCGATGCTGTCCACCCTGACCGGCGAGACCGTCGACGGCGGACTGGACGCCCGGTACTGGTTCGACAACCTCTGCTCCACGGTCGAGTTCGAAGGCGCCGTCCGGTCCCTTCTCGGTCAGGGACAGCGGACGTTCATCGAGATCAGCACCCACCCCGTACTCACGGTGGGCATCGAGGAGACGATCGACGCGACCGGGGCTGACGCCACGGCACTGGGTACCCTGCGACGCGGCGAGGGTGGCATGCGCCGCCTGCTGACCAGCCTCGGCGAGGCATGGGCCACCGGCGTGGACGTCAACTGGTCCGTGCTGCTCACCGGCCGCCATGTCGCTTTGCCGACCTACGCCTTCCAGCACCACCACTACTGGCTCAGCCCCCGCGCCGGCGCAGGGGACGTCGCGGCGGCAGGTCTCGTCGGGGCGGACCACCCGCTGCTGTCCGCTTCGGTCGCACTGGCCGCCGCCGACGACGTGGTGCTCACCGGCCGGCTGTCCCTGCCCGCGCAGCCCTGGCTGGCGGACCACACTCTCCACGGCCGCGTAGTGGTTCCCGGTACCGCCTTCGTCGAACTCGCGCTGCGGGCCGGCCACGAGGCCGGCTGCGGTGACATCTTCGAACTCACCCTTCACGAGCCCATGTTGCTGTCGGCGACCGGCAGCTCACGTATCCAGGTGCGGATCGGAGCGCCCGGGCCCGACGGCAATCGCGACGTGGCCGTCCACGCCCAGGCGGACACCACCGGCGACGACTGGATCCTGCATGCCGACGGCGTACTCGCCGGTGCCCCGGCCTCCGACGTCCCGGCCGCCGAGGTATTCGACCTCTCCGCGTGGCCGCCGCCGGGGGCGACACCGGTCGACCTGGAAGGGTTCTACCCGGCCCTGGCCGACGCGGGCTACGGCTACGGACCGGCGTTCCAAGGCCTGAGCCGGGCCTGGCGCGACGGAGACGACGCCCTCGCCGAGATACGGCTCCCCGCGTCCGCGGGTGAGGACGCCGACCGCTTCGGCCTGCACCCCGCCCTGCTGGACGCCGCGCTCCACGTACTCGGCGCCGCCGGGCTGGTAGCGGACCCGAGCGCAGTCCCGGTGCCGTTCGCATGGTCCGGGGTGTCGCTCCAGGCCACCGGTGCGACCGTGCTGCGTGTCAGGCTGTCCCCGGCGGGCCCCGACACCGTGTCGCTCCGGATCGCCGACGGCAGGGGTGCGCCTCTGGCACGGGTCCGCTCGTTGACCGTCCGTCCGTGGAACGCCACGGACACCGGGCCCACCGTCGGCGACTCGCTCTTCGCCGTCGAGTGGCAGCCCCTGCCCGCTGCCTACGACACCGCGGCCCCTGGCGGCCCCACGTCCGCCACCGAAGCGCCGTGGCAGGTCGAGGACCTCACCACCGCCGCCTCCGGGTCGGCACACGACTCGGCGGCCGACCGGGCACGTGCCCTGACGGTCCGCGCCCTGGACGTCGTCCAGCAGCGCCTGCGCGCCGAAGGCGAGCAGGCCGCCGCCCCGCTGGTCCTGCTGACCCGCTCCGCGGTGACGACCGGCACGGACGGCGCACCGACCGACCCCGCCGCGGCAGCGGTGTGGGGCCTGGCCCGGACCGCGCAGACCGAGCACCCCGGCCGCTTCGTCCTGCTCGACGTCGAGGCCGATGCCGACGACCCGTCCGCACCGTCGCCCGACTGGGAGCGGATCGGACGCGCCGTGACCGGCGGCGAAGCCCAACTGGCCGTGCGTGGCGGCGAACTCCTCGTCCCGCGCGTGGTCCGGACGGCACCGGCCGAACGCCGGGCCGCACCGGAGCCCGGAAGCCTGCGGGGCACGGTTCTGATCACCGGCGGGACCGGCGTCCTCGGCGGCCTGGCGGCACGGCGGCTGGCCGACGACCCCGGCGTCCGGCGGCTCCTGCTGCTCAGCCGGCAGGGCCCCGACGCTCCCGGCGCGGCTGAGCTCGCGGACGCGCTGCGCGACACCGGCGTCACGGTGGACATCGTGGCCTGCGACGTGGCCGACCGCGCCGCCCTGGCGGACGTCCTGGCCACCATCCCGCACGACGCCCCGCTCACCGGCGTGATCCACACGGCCGGGACGCTCGACGACGGCATGGTCGAAGCCCTGACCCCGGAACGCGTCCGGAGCGCACTGCGCTCCAAGATCGACGGGGCCGTCCACCTCCACGACCTCACCGCCGACGCCGACCTCGGCCTCTTCGTCCTCTACTCGTCCGCCGCCGCCACCTTCGGCGCGGCGGGACAGGCCGGCTACGCCGCGGCGAACGCGTTCCTCGACGCCCTGGCCCACCTGCGCCGCGCCGAGGGCCGGCCGGGCATCTCCCTCGGCTGGGGCCTCTGGCAGCAGGCGACCGGCATGACCGGCCACCTGGCGGACGCCGAGGCGGCGCGCGCGGCCGAGCTGACCGGCTCGCTGTCCGCCGCGGACGGCATGGCGCTCTTCGACGTGGCCCGCGCCTCCGGCCGCCCGCACCTCCTTCCCCTGCGGCTCAACACCGAGGCGACCGGCGACGGCGACACACCGCCGATGCTCCGCGCCCTGACCCGCCGCCGACTGCGCCGTGCCGCCGACGTGGCCGAAGCCGCCACGTGGACGCGTCGACTGGCCGAACTCCCCGAGGCCGAACGGACCCGGGCCGTCCTCGACCTCGTTCGCACCGAGATCGCCGCGGTCCTCGGGCACGCGGGACCGCAGGACGTCGAGCCCGGTCGCCCCTTCAAGGACCTCGGCTTCGACTCCCTCCTCGCCGTCCGCCTGCGCAACCGCCTCCAGGCGGCGACCGGCCTGCGTCTGCCGGCCACGCTCGTGTTCGACCACCCCACCGCACTCGCCCTCGCCGACCACCTTCGCGGCCAGGTCACCGGAACCCGGCCCGACACCGTGTCGCCGACCGCCGTCGCCACCTCCGACGAGCCGATCGCGATCGTGGGCATGGCCTGCCGCCTCCCAGGGGGGATCTCCTCCGCGGACGAGCTGTGGGAACTGGTGGCCGGCACCGGTGACGCCATGTCCCCGTTCCCGGCGGACCGGGGCTGGGCCGAAGCCCTGCGCGGCGCGCCGTTCGCACCCGTCGGCGGGTTCGTCCACGACGCGGACCGGTTCGACGCCGACCTCTTCGGCATCTCCCCGCGCGAGGCCCTGGCCATGGACCCCCAGCAGCGACTGCTGCTGGAAACCGCCTGGGAGACATTCGAGTCGGCGGGCATCGATCCGACGTCCCTGCGCGGCAGCGCCACCGGCATCTACGCGGGCGTGATGTACCACGACTACGCCGCGAGCATGGGCCGCGTTCCGGAAGGCGTCGAGGCCTTCCTCGGCACCGGAAACGCCGGCAGTGTCCTCTCCGGCCGAGTGGCGTACGCCTTCGGCCTCGAAGGACCGGCGATCACGGTCGACACCGCGTGCTCCTCGTCCCTGGTCGCCCTGCACTCGGCGGTCCAGGCACTGCGCGCCGGCGAATGCTCGCTGGCCCTCGCCGGCGGTGTGACGGTCCTGGCGACGCCCGGCATCTTCACCGAGTTCGACCGGCAGGGCAACCTCGCTTCGGACGGCCGCTGCAAGTCCTTCGCGGGAGCAGCCGACGGCACGGGCATGTCCGAGGGCGTGGGCCTGCTGCTGGTCGAGCGGTTGTCGGACGCGGAGCGCCATGGGCACCAGGTGCTGGCGGTGGTGCGGGGCAGTGCGGTGAACCAGGACGGTGCGTCGAACGGTTTGACGGCGCCGAACGGGCCTTCGCAGCAGCGGGTGATCCGTCAGGCGCTGGCGAATGCGCGCGTGGCGGCGGCGGATGTCGATGTCGTCGAGGCGCACGGGACGGGTACGCGTCTCGGGGATCCGATCGAGGCGCAGGCGCTGCTGGCGACGTACGGTCAGGAGCGGGGCGAGGCCCGTGAGCCGTTGTGGCTGGGGTCGGTGAAGTCGAACATCGGTCACACGCAGGCGGCCGCGGGTGTCGCGGGTGTGATCAAGATGGTGATGGCGCTGCGGCACGGTGTGCTGCCGGCGACGTTGCATGTGGACGAGCCGTCGCCGCAGGTGGACTGGTCGGCGGGTGCGGTGGAGTTGCTGACGGAGGCGCGTCCGTGGCCGGTGGCGGACCGTCCGCGGCGCGCGGGCGTCTCGTCGTTCGGCATCAGCGGCACCAACGCCCACGTCATCCTGGAGGCGCCTCCCACCGCACGGGCCGTCGCGGCGGCCCCGGTACCGACGCGTTCCGGGCTTCCTGCTCCGGTGCCGTGGGTGGTGTCGGCGAAGTCCGAGCCGGCGCTGCGGGCGCAGGTGGAGCGGCTGACGTCGTTCGTGGCGGAGCGGCCGGAACTGGATCCGGTGGACGTCGGCTGGTCGCTCGCGACGACCCGTGCCGCGCTGGAGCACCGTGTAGTGCTGGCGGCCGGCGGGGATGTGCTGGCGACCGGCACGTCCGCTGAGGGGCGGACCGCGTTCCTGTTCACGGGCCAGGGTTCGCAGCGTGCGGGGATGGGGCTGGGTCTGTATGGGGCGTTCCCGGTGTTCGCGGAGGCGTTCGACGCGGTGTGCGCGCGGCTGGACGTCCGGCTGGAGCGCCCGCTGCGGGAAGTTCTGACCGACGGCGTCGACCTGGACCGGACCGGCTGGGCGCAGGCGGGGCTGTTCGCCCTTGAGGTGGCGCTGTTCCGGCTGGTGGAGTCGTGGGGCGTGACCCCGGATGTGCTGCTGGGGCACTCGCTGGGCGAGATCAGTGCGGCGCATGTCGCGGGGATCCTCGACCTGGACGATGCGTGTGTGCTGGTGGCGGAGCGGGGCCGGCTGATGCAGGCGCTGCCCGCGGGTGGCGGGATGCTCGCTGTTCAGGCGACCGAGGCCGAGGTCGCCGACTCCGGTCTGGACGTCGCGGCCGTGAACGGCCCGAACTCCGTTGTGCTGTCGGGTGAACTGGACGCGGTGGAGCGCTACGCCGTCGAATGCGCAGAGCGTGGCCTGCGGTTCAACGTCCTGTCGGTGTCGCATGCGTTCCACTCGGCTCTGATGGAGCCGATGCTGGACGAGTTCGCGACGGTCCTGAACGGCCTGACGTTCCGTGCCCCCCGTATCCCGGTGGTCTCGAACCTGACCGGCGCCGTTGCCGAGCCGGGTGCCATGCAGCAGCCCGCGTACTGGCTGAACCAGGTCCGCGGCACGGTCCGCTTCGCCGAGGGCGTCACCGCCCTCGCGGCCATGGGCGTGACCCGCTGCCTGGAACTCGGCCCCGATGGTGTGCTGTCGGGCATGGCCCAGACCGGCGCCGAGGACATGCTCTGCGCCCCCGTTCTGCGCAAGGACCGCGACGAGAGCGACACCGTCCTGACCGCCGTGAGTCGTCTGTGGACCTCTGGGGCCGAGGTCGACTGGACGATGGTGTTCGCCGGCTGGGGCGGCCAGGTGGTCGATCTGCCGACGTACGCCTTCCAGCGCGAGCGATTCTGGCCGCAGCCGTCGGCGACGTCGGCCGCCGGCGACGGCCTGGACTCGGCGTTCTGGGATGCGGTGGAGCGTGAGGACCTGTCCGAGCTTGCGGGTCTGGAGTCGGCGTTGCCGGCGTTGTCCGCGTGGCGTCGGCGTCATCAGGAGCGTTCCACGGTCGATGCGTGGCGTTATCGGGTGATGTGGCGGCCGTTGGATGGTGTGGCGTCGTCGTCTCGGGTGTTGTCCGGGGTGTGGGCGGTTGTGGGTGCTGGGGATCCGGGTGTGTCTGCGGCGTTGTCGGCTGCGGGTGCGTCGGTGGTGGGTGTCGGGGTGGAGGAGGTTGCGGGGCTGTCCGGTTTGGCTGGTGTGGTGCTGGTGGCGTCGGGTGTTGCGGAGATGTTGTCGGTGGTGCAGGGGCTGGCTGGTGTGGATGCGCCGTTGTGGGTGTTGACGCGTGGTGCGGTGTCGGTGGGTGGTTCGGATCGGTTGGGTGATCCGGGTCTGGCGGCGGTGTGGGGTCTGGGCCGGGTGGCGGCGCTGGAGGTTCCGGACCGTTGGGGTGGTCTGGTGGACCTGCCGGAGGTGTTGGACGCGCGGGCGGGTGCGCGTTTCGCGGGTGTCCTGGCGGCACTTGGTGGGGAGGATCAGGTCGCGATCCGTGGGTCGGGGGTGTTCGGGCGTCGTCTGGTGCGTGCGGTGCCTGCCGCGGCGGTGGAGGGGTCGTGGTGTCCGAGTCCGTCGGGGACGGTGCTGGTCACGGGTGGTACGGGTGCGTTGGGTGTCGAGGTGGCGCGGTGGTTGGCGGGTCGGGGTGTGCCGCATCTGCTGCTGACGAGCCGTAGTGGTGTGGCGCCGGTGGGTCTGGTGGAGGAGCTCGCGGGGCTGGGTGCGCGGGTGACGGTCGCGGCGTGTGATGTGGCGGACCGGCAGGCACTTGGGGCGGTTGTCGCGGGCATTCCCGGACAGTGGCCGCTCAGCGGTGTTGTGCATGCGGCGGGTGTGTTGGATGACGGTTTGTTGGAGGGGTTGTCGCTGGAGCGTCTGGTGTCGGTGATGGCGCCGAAGGTGGACGGTCTGGTGAATCTGGATGTGGTGACGGCGGGGCTGCCGGTGGAGTGGTTGGTGGTGTTCTCGTCGTTGGCGGGTTCGGTGGGCAGTGCCGGGCAGGGTAACTATGCGGCGGCGAATGCGTGTGTGGATGCGTGGGTGGAGTGGCGTCGTGGGCGTGGGTTGCCGGCGGTGTCGGTGGCGTGGGGTCCGTGGGCCGAGGGGGGTATGGCCGCGGATGGTGTGGTGGTGGAGCGGCTGCGGCGTGGTGGGGTGCGTCCGCTGGACGCGGAGCTGGCGTTGCGGGTGTTCGGTGAGGCGATCCGGTCCGGTGACACGGATGTGACGGTGGCGGATGTGGACTGGGAGCGGTTCGTTCCGGTGTTCACGTCGGCGCGTGCGAGCCGTCTGCTGGCGGACCTCCCGGAAGCGGCCAAGGTGTCGTCGGTGTCGTTGGGCGAGGCGGCCGCGTCGGGCCTGCGGGAACAATTTGCGACGGTTCCGGCGGGGCAGCGGCAACAGATGCTGCTGGACTTGGTGCGGGGGCAGGCCGCTGCCGTTCTCGGGCATGCCGGGGTGCAGGGCGTGGAGCCGGGCCGGGCGTTCCGGGAACTGGGCTTCGACTCCCTGATGGCGGTCGAACTGCGCAACCTGCTCTCCGCGCGGACCGGGCTGCGTCTGCCCGCCACCCTCGTCTTCGACCACCCGGCACCGTCGGTCCTGGCCGACCACCTGTCGGCCGAACTGGCCGGTGACGGCGTCGGTATCGCGACGGCGACCGAGACGGCGGCCCTGGCGCTCGCGCCGGTGGACGAACCACTCGCGATCGTGGGCATGGCATGCCGCTTCCCGGGCGGAGTCACCTCGCCCGCCCAATTGTGGGACCTCGTCGCCGACGGAGTCGACGGCATGTCGCCGTTCCCGGCCGACCGCGGCTGGCCCGCCGACGCACCCGGCGGCGTAGGCGCGTTCGTTGCCGACGCAGACCGGTTCGATGCCGGGTTGTTCGGGATCTCGCCGCGTGAGGCGCTGGCGATGGACCCGCAGCAGCGGCTGCTGCTGGAGGCGGCCTGGGAGGCGTTCGAGTCGGCGGGGATGGACCCGCGGTCGCAGCGCGGCCGCAGCGTGGGCGTCTTCGCCGGCACCAACGGCCAGGACTACGGGCAGGTCCTCGCGGCGTCGCAGGACACCGGTGACGGGCACGCTGCCGTGGGGAACGCGGCGGCGGTGCTGTCGGGCCGGGTCTCGTACGCCTTCGGGCTGGAGGGTCCGGCCGTGACGGTGGACACGGCGTGTTCGTCGTCGCTGGTCGCGCTGCACTGGGCGGGGCAGGCACTGCGGGCCGGTGAGTGCGAACTCGCCCTGGCCGGTGGTGTGACGGTCATGGTCACCCCGGGCGCGTTCGTGGAGTTCGACCGGCAGGACGGTCTGGCGTCGGACGGCCGGTGCAAGGCGTTCGCGGGAGCGGCCGACGGCACGGGCTGGGGTGAGGGCGTCGGCCTGCTGCTGGTGGAGCGGCTGTCGGACGCCGAGCGCAACGGGCACAAGATCTTTGCGGTGGTGCGCGGCAGCGCGGTGAACCAGGACGGTGCGTCGAACGGTCTGACGGCGCCGAACGGGCCGTCGCAGCAGCGGGTGATCCGCCAGGCCCTGGCCAACGCCGACCTCACGACCGCTGACGTCGACGTGGTCGAGGCGCACGGCACGGGTACGCGTCTCGGGGATCCGATCGAGGCGCAGGCGCTGCTGGCGACCTACGGCCAGGAGCGCGGCGAAGCCGGTGAGCCGTTGTGGCTGGGGTCGGTGAAGTCGAACATCGGTCACACGCAGGCCGCCGCGGGTGTCGCGGGCCTGATCAAGATGGTCATGGCGATGCGGCACGGCGTCCTGCCGGCGACGCTGCACGTGGACGAGCCGTCGCCGCAGGTGGACTGGTCGGCGGGCGCGGTGGAACTGCTGACGGAGGCACGTCCGTGGCCGGTGGCGGACCGTCCGCGCCGCGCGGGCGTCTCGTCGTTCGGCATCAGCGGCACCAACGCGCACGTCATCCTGGAGCAGGCCCCGGAGCCCGAGCCGCTTCCGGTTGCCGCCCCGCGACAGGCGCCTGGGCTGGTCCCGTGGCCGGTGTCGGCGCACTCCGAGATCGCGTTGCGGGCTCAGGTGGAGCGGCTGGGATCGTTCGTGGCGGAGCGGCCGGAGCTGGATCCGGTGGACGTCGGCTGGTCGCTCGCGACGACCCGGGCCGCGCTGGAGCACCGAGCGGTGCTCACCTCCGGCGGGGATGTGCTGGCCGCCGGCACGGCCGCTGAGGGCCGGACCGCGTTCCTGTTCACCGGCCAGGGCTCGCAGCGCATGGGCATGGGGCTCGGGCTCTATGCGGCGTTCCCGGTGTTCGCGGAAGCGTTCGACACCGTGTGCGCCCGGCTCGACGTCCGCCTGGAGCGCCCGCTGCGGGAGGTTCTGAGCGACGGCGTCGACCTGGACCACACGATGTGGGCGCAGGCGGGCCTCTTCGCCCTCGAAGTCGCACTGTTCCGCCTGGTCGAGTCGTGGGGGGTGACCCCGGATGCGCTGCTTGGCCACTCGCTGGGTGAGATCAGCGCCGCACACGTGGCGGGCATCCTGGACCTGGACGACGCGTGTGTGCTGGTGGCGGAGCGTGGCCGGCTGATGCAGGCGCTGCCCGCGGGCGGCGGCATGCTCGCCGTCCAGGCCACCGAGGCCGACGTCGCCGACTCCGGCCTCGACATCGCCGCGGTCAACGGGCCCCGGTCCGTGGTGCTCTCCGGCGACGTGGACGCGATCAAGCGCTACGCGGTCGAGTCCGCGGAGCAGGGCCTGAGGGTCAGGAACCTTGCGGTTTCGCACGCGTTCCACTCGGCTCTGATGGAGCCGATGCTGGACGAGTTCGCGAACGTGCTGTCCGGACTGACGTTCCACCCGGCTCGGATTCCCCTCGTCTCCAACCTGACCGGAGCCGTCGCCGAGCCCGGTGCCATGCAGGAGCCCGCGTACTGGCTGAACCAGGTCCGTGGCACGGTCCGCTTCGCCGACGGCGTCACCGCGCTCGACGCGCTGGGCGTGACGCGATACGTGGAACTGGGCCCGGACGGAGTCCTGTCGGGCATGGCCCAGGACACCGTCTCCGATGCCGTGTTCGTCCCTGTCCTGCGCAAGGACCGCGACGAGACCGACACCGCCCTCACCGCGGTCGGCCGCCTGTGGGCGATGGGTGGCGAGGTGGACTGGACGGCGGTGCTCGGCGGCTGGGACGGCCGGACGGTCGACCTGCCCACCTACGCCTTCCAGCGCGAACGCTACTGGCCGCAGTTGCCGATGCAGGAAGTCCAGGACTCGTGGCGTTATCGGGTGATGTGGCGGCCGTTGGATGGTGTGGCGTCGTCGTCTCGGGTGTTGTCCGGGGTGTGGGCGGTTGTGGGTGCTGGGGATCCGGGTGTGTCTGCGGCGTTGTCTGCTGCGGGTGCGTCGGTGGTGGGTGTCGGGGTGGAGGAGGTTGCGGGGTTTTCCGGTTTGGCTGGTGTGGTGCTGGTGGCGTCGGGTGTTGCGGAGACGTTGTCGGTGGTGCAGGGGCTGGCTGGTGTGGATGCGCCGTTGTGGGTGTTGACGCGTGGTGCGGTGTCGGTGGGTGGTTCGGATCGGTTGGGTGATCCGGGTCTGGCGGCGGTGTGGGGTCTGGGCCGGGTGGCGGCGCTGGAGGTTCCGGACCGTTGGGGTGGTCTGGTGGACCTGCCGGAGGTGTTGGATGCGCGGGCGGGTGCGCGTCTCGCGGGTGTCCTGGCGGCACCTGGTGGGGAGGATCAGGTCGCGATCCGTGGGTCGGGGGTGTTCGGGCGTCGTCTGGTGCGTGCGGTGCCTGCCGCGGCGGTGGAGGGGTCGTGGTGTCCGAGTCCGTCGGGGACGGTGCTGGTCACGGGTGGTACGGGTGCGTTGGGTGTCGAGGTGGCGCGGTGGTTGGCGGGTCGGGGTGTGCCGCATCTGCTGCTGACGAGCCGTAGTGGTGTGGCGCCGGTGGGTCTGGTGGAGGAGCTCGCGGGGCTGGGTGCGCGGGTGACGGTCGCGGCGTGTGATGTGGCGGACCGGCAGGCACTTGAGGCGGTTGTCGCGGGCATTCCCGGACAGTGGCCGCTCAGCGGTGTTGTGCATGCGGCGGGTGTGTTGGATGACGGTTTGTTGGAGGGGTTGTCGCTGGAGCGTCTGGTGTCGGTGATGGCGCCGAAGGTGGACGGTCTGGTGAATCTGGATGTGGTGACGGCGGGGCTGCCGGTGGAGTGGTTGGTGGTGTTCTCGTCGTTGGCGGGTTCGGTGGGCAGTGCCGGGCAGGGTAACTATGCGGCGGCGAATGCGTGTGTGGATGCGTGGGTGGAGTGGCGTCGTGGGCGTGGGTTGCCGGCGGTGTCGGTGGCGTGGGGTCCGTGGGCCGAGGAGGGTATGGCCGCGGATGGTGTGGTGGTGGAGCGGCTGCGGCGTGGTGGGGTGCGTCCGCTGGACGCGGAGCTGGCGTTGCGGGTGTTCGGTGAGGCGATCCGGTCCGGTGACACGGATGTGACGGTGGCGGATGTGGACTGGGAGCGGTTCGTTCCGGTGTTCACGTCGGCGCGTGCGAGCCGTCTGCTGGCGGACCTCCCGGAAGCGGCCAAGGTGTCGTCGGTGTCGTTGGGCGAGGCGGCCGCATCGGGCCTGCGGGAACAACTTGCGACGGTTCCGGCGGGGCAGCGGCAACAGATGCTGCTGGACCTGGTGCGGGGGCAGGCCGCTGCCGTTCTCGGGCATGCCGGGGTGCAGGGCGTGGAGCCGGGCCGGGCGTTCCGGGAACTGGGCTTCGACTCCCTGATGGCGGTCGAACTGCGCAACCTGCTCTCGGCCGCGACCGAGTTGTCGTTGCCGTCGACCCTCGTCTTCGACCACCCGACCCCCGACACCCTCGCCGACCACCTCCACACACAACTCGCCCCCGGCGAAGCACAGCAGACGGCCTCGATTGCCGAAGAGATCGACCGGCTGGAAGCGGCCCTGCTGACGCTGTCACAAGCCGAGGGCGAACAGTTCGACGTCTCGGGCCGACTGCAAGCCCTCCTGGCGAACTGGCGGAAGAGCAATGCCCCCGATGAAGAGACAGCTGCCGACGACGCGCTGGACCAAGCGGCCAGCGCCGACGAAGTACTGCAGCTGATCCAGAAGGAATTCGGGGGACCGAAGTGAACAGCGTTCAGACATATCCCGTGAAGGACAACGGCCATGGCGGATGAAGCACAGCTCCTCAACCAGCTGAAGTGGATGACCACGGAGCTGCGCCAGGCCCAGCGCTCGCTGCGCCAGGTCGAGGAACGCGAACACGAGCCGATCGCGGTCGTCGGTGTCAGTTGCCGCTTCCCCGGCGGGGTCCGGTCCCCGGAAGACCTGTGGCGGCTGGTCCGCGACGGTGTCGACGGCATCGGCGACTTCCCTGACAACCGTGGCTGGAGCGAGGAGGGCGACTTCGTCCGCCAAGGCGGATTCCTCCACGACGCCGACCGGTTCGACGCGTCCATGTTCGGGATCTCGCCGCGCGAGGCGCTCGCCATGGACCCGCAGCAGCGACTGCTCATGGAGTCGGCCTGGGAGGTCTTCGAGTCCGCCGGGATCGACCCGCGGTCGCAGCGGCGTACCCGGACCGGCGTGTACGTCGGTACGAACGGCCAGGACTACGCAACGCTGCTGAACGCCGACGAGGCGGAGGGATACGTCTCCACCGGCGCCAGCGCCAGCGTGATCTCCGGCCGCGTGGCGTACGCGTTCGGGCTGGAGGGCCCGGCCGTCACCGTCGACACGGCGTGTTCGTCGTCGCTGGTAGCGCTCCACCTGGCGTCGCGTGCGCTGCGATCGGGAGAGTGCGGACTGGCCCTGGCCGGCGGTGTGACGGTGATGTCCACCCAGGCCGCCTTCGTGGAGTTCGACCGGCAGGACGGCCTGGCGTCGGACGGCCGATGCAAGGCGTTCGCGGCGGGGGCCGACGGCACCGGCTGGGGCGAGGGCGTCGGCCTGCTGCTGCTGGAGCGGTTGTCGGATGCCGAGCGCAACGGGCACAAGATCCTCGCCGTGGTGCGGGGTACTGCCGTCAACCAGGACGGTGCGTCGAACGGTCTGACGGCGCCGAACGGTCCGTCGCAACAGCGGGTGATCCGCCAGGCGCTGGCGAATGCCCGGCTGACGGGTGCGGACGTGGATGTCGTGGAGGCGCACGGGACGGGCACCCGGCTGGGTGATCCGATCGAGGCGCAGGCGCTGCTGGCGACCTACGGCCAGGAGCGCGGCGAGGCCGGCGAGCCGCTGTGGCTGGGCTCGGTGAAGTCCAACATCGGCCACACGCAGGCGGCCGCGGGTGTCGCGGGCCTGATCAAGATGATCATGGCGATGCGGCACGGTGTGCTGCCCGCCACCCTGCACGTGGACGAGCCGTCGCCGCAGGTGGACTGGTCGGCCGGTGCGGTGGAACTGCTGACGGAGTCCCGGGACTGGCCCTCGGTGGAGCGCCCGCGGCGCGCGGGTGTGTCGTCGTTCGGGATCAGTGGCACGAATGCGCATGTGATCCTGGAGCAGGCTCCGGAGCCCGTCGTCGAGGGGGAGCCGGCTGCCGCGCCGCGACAGGCGCCGGGTCAGGTGCCGTGGGTGGTGTCGGCGAAGTCCGACGCTGCGTTGCGGGCGCAGGTGGAGCGGTTGACGTCGTTCGTGGCGTCGCGGCCGGAGCTGGATCCGGTGGATGTGGGCTGGTCGCTGGCGACGACCCGTGCCGGGCTGGAGCATCGTGCGGTGCTGGCGGGAGGCGGGACGCTCGCCGAGGGCGTGGCGGCCGAGGGCCGGACCGCGTTCCTGTTCACGGGGCAGGGTTCGCAGCGTGCGGGCATGGGCCTGGGGCTGTACGAGGCGTTCCCGGTGTTCGCCGAAGCGTTCGACGCGGTGTGCGCGCGGATGGATGCCCGGCTGGAGCGCCCGCTGCGGGAGGTTCTGACCGACGGCGTGGACCTGGACCGGACCGGCTGGGCGCAGGCGGGGCTGTTCGCCCTTGAGGTGGCGCTGTTCCGGCTGGTGGAGTCGTGGGGCGTGAGCCCGGATGTGTTGCTCGGGCACTCGCTGGGTGAGATCAGTGCGGCGCATGTCGCGGGGATCCTCGACCTGGACGATGCGTGTGTGCTGGTGGCGGAGCGGGGCCGGCTGATGCAGGCGCTGCCCGCGGGCGGCGGCATGCTCGCTGTCCAGGCGACGGAGGCGGATGTCGCAGACTCCGGTCTCGACGTCGCGGCCGTCAACGGCCCGAACTCTGTCGTCCTGTCGGGCGCGGTCGAGGCTGTCGAGCGGTATGCCGCCGCATGCGCGGACCGTGGCCTGCGGGTCCGGGTCCTGTCGGTGTCGCACGCGTTCCACTCGGCGCTGATGGAGCCGATGCTGGACGAGTTCGCGACCGTGCTGGACGGTCTGACCTTCCACCCGGCGCGGATTCCTGTCGTGTCGAACGTGACGGGTGCGGTGGCCGAGCCGGGTGCCATGCAGGACCCGGGGTACTGGCTGAGCCAGGTCCGGCAGGCGGTCCGGTTCGCCGACGGTGTTGCGGCGCTCGACGCGATGGGCGTGACCCGCTACTTGGAGCTGGGTCCGGACGGTGTGCTGTCGGGCATGGCCCAGGAGACGGCCGCCGAAGCGGAGTTCGTCCCTGTCCTGCGCAAGGACCGGGACGAGGCCGGCAGTGCGCTGACCGCGGCCGGTCGTCTGTGGGCGACCGGTGCCGAAGTCGACTGGACGAAGGTGTTCGCCGCCTGGGGCGGCCGGACGGTCGACCTGCCGACGTATGCCTTCCAGGGCGAGCGGTACTGGCCGCGACCGAACACGAACGCCGGGGATCTGGCCGCTGTCGGTCTGGTGAGTGCGGGCCACGCGCTGCTGGGTGCCACAGTTGCCCTTGCCGACGGGGATGCGGTCGTGCTGACCGGCCGCCTCGCTCTCGGAGCACAGCCCTGGCTCGGCGACCACGTCGTGCTGGACCAGGTCGTGGTCCCGGGTGCGGCGTTGGTGGAGATGGTGCTGCGGGCGGGGCAGGAGGTTGGCTGCGGTCTGCTGCGGGAGCTGGTGCTGCGGGCGCCGTTGGTGCTGCCGGAGTCCGGTGGTGTGCAGGTTCAGGTGCGGGTCGAGGGGCCGGATGCCTCGGGTGACCGGCCGGTGCATGTCCATGGGTGTGTCGAGGGCGCGGAGGAGTGGACGTTGCATGCGTCGGGCTTCCTCGCTGTGTCGCAGACGCGGGTGCCTGAGTTCGGTTTGAGTGTGTGGCCTCCGCAGGGTGCGGTTGCGGTGGAGGTCGACGGGTTCTACGAGTCGTTGGCCGGGGTGGGCTTCGGTTACGGTTCGGTGTTCCAGGGGGTGCGGGCGGCCTGGCGTGACGCGTCCGGTGTGTATGCGGATCTGGTGTTGCCGGAGCCGGGTGTGGGGCAGGTCGACGCGTTCGGTATTCATCCGGCGCTGCTGGATGCCGCGTTGCATCCGGCGAATCTCCTGTCCCAGGGCTCCGGCAAGTCCGGAGAGCCGGGGGAGTCGGGGCCGCGGTTGCCGTTCGCGTGGTCGGGTGTGGAGTTGTTCGCGGTCGGGGCGACCGTGCTGCGGGTGGCGATCCGTCCCGAGGGCGAGAGCATCACGGTTCAGGCGGCGGACGGCACGGGTGCGCCGGTCGCTCTCGTGCGTTCGTTGATGTCGCGTGCGGTGTCGGCCGGGCAGTTGTCGGCGTCCGGGGGCGTGGCGGACGACGCGCTGTTCGCCGTGGAATGGGTGCCGGTTCCGGTATCACCTGGGATCACCGCTGTCACCGAAGAGGACTCGGCGGAGGCTGCGGCGTGGACGGTGCTGCCGGCCGGTGACGGTCCGGTGGAGCAGGTCCTCGGCGAGGTGCTGCGTGGTGTGCAGGAGTGGCTGTCGGACGAGAGCACGTTCGGCTCTCGTCTGGCGGTCGTGACCCGGGGCGCGATGCCCGTGGGCACTGCGGACGTCGTGGACCCGGTG
This sequence comes from Streptomyces sp. NBC_00846, assembly GCF_045207325.1. NCBI lineage: Bacteria > Bacillati > Actinomycetota > Actinomycetes > Kitasatosporales > Streptomycetaceae > Streptomyces > Streptomyces sp. NBC_00846. Next base: position 193,486 of record NZ_CP108847.1, read on the forward strand.
GGTGCGGCGGTGTGGGGTCTGGTGCGCTCGGCGCAGTCGGAGCACCCGGACCGGATCGTGCTCGTCGACACCGACCCGGCATCTGAGGAACAGCTCGACCTGGCCCTCTTGGCCGGTGTCGACGAGCCGCAGGTCGCCCTCCGTGACGGTGTGCTGCTGGCGCCTCGCCTGATGCGCGCCGGAGGCAGCGGGTTGGTGCTGCCCGACGACACCTGGCGCCTTCTGCCTGGGACGGACGGCACGCTGGAGTCCCTCCACCTTGAGGCAGCCGGCTCGCTGCCTCTGGAGTCCGGCCAGGTGCGGGTCGAGATCCGTGCGGCGGGTGTGAACTTCCGGGACGTGCTCCTGGGCCTCGGCATGTATCCGGAGCCCGGCGAGATGGGTGCGGAAGCGGCCGGTGTGGTCGTCGAGGTGGGCCCGGAGGTTGCGGACCTTCACGTCGGGGACCGGGTATTCGGCTTCTTCACCGGTTCGTTCGGTGCTGAGGCGGTGACGGACCGGAAGCAGGTGGTCCGGGTGCCCGAGGGTTGGTCGTGGGCGCAGGCGGCGGCGGTGCCGGTGGTGTTCGCGACGGCCTGGTACGGGCTGCGGGACCTGGCTCAGGTCAAGGCCGGTGAATCCGTGCTGATCCACGCGGCCGCCGGTGGTGTCGGCATGGCCGCCGTCCAACTGGCCCGTCACTGGGGCCTGGAGGTGTATGCCACCGCCAGCCCCGCCAAGTGGCCCACGGTCGTTGCCGCCGGCGTGGATCCCTCGCGGATCGCGTCTTCCCGCGATCTCGACTTCGAAGACCGGATCCGGACCGCGACCGGCGGCAGGGGTGTCGACGTCGTGCTGAACTCGCTTGCGGGCGAGTACGTCGACGCGTCACTGAGGCTGCTGGCCCCCGATGGCCGGTTCCTTGAGATGGGCAAGGCCGACGTCCGGGCCGGCCTCGACGTCCCGTACTTCGCCTTCGATCTGTCGGAGGCGGGTCCGGAGGGTATGGGCCGCATCCTGACCGAGGTCGTCGCGCTGTTCGAGGCGGGTGTGCTCGCACCGCTGCCGTTGACCGTGTGGGACGTGCGTGAAGCGGTCACCGCCTGGCGGCACATGGCCCAGGCCAAGCACATCGGCAAGAACGTCCTCTCCCTCCCTGTTCGCCCGAACTCCGACGGCACGGTGCTGATCACCGGTGGCACGGGAACGCTCGGCGGCCTCCTGGCCCGCCACCTGGTCACCGAGCACGGCGCGCGGAACCTGCTCCTGCTGTCCCGCCAGGGTCCCGACGCTCCTGGCGCAGCCGCTCTCGTCGCGGGACTGGCCGAGCTCGGCGCGCAGGCAGGCATCGTGGCGTGTGACGCGGCCGACCGCGACGGCCTCGCGGCGGTCCTCGACGGCATCCCCGCCGAGGCGCCGCTGACGGGTGTCGTTCACGCGGCGGGTGTCCTCGACGACGGTGTCTTCACCGGGCTGACCCAGGAGCGCCTGGACACCGTCCTGCGCGCCAAGGCCACCGCCGCCACCAACCTCGACGAGCTGACCCGCGGCTCCGACCTGGCGATGTTCGTCCTCTACTCTTCCGCGTCGGCGACCTTCGGCACCCCCGGCCAGGCCAACTACGCGGCCGCCAACGCGTATCTCGACGCCCTCGCTGTCCGTCGGCGTGCGGAGGGGCTGCCTGGTCTCTCGCTGGGCTGGGACATGTGGCAGCAGGCCAGTGCGATGACCGGTCATCTTGAGGACCAGCTCGCGCGCGGGCTGGCCACCGAGCAGGCGCTCGCTCTCTTCGACACCGCACTGCAACGCTCTGCGGCACACCTGGTGCCGGTCAGCCTTGACCTTGCTGCGGTGCGTGCGGCGGGTGAGGTGCCCGCGCTGCTGCGTGGGCTGGTCACCGGGCGGGTGCGGCGTGCGGTCGCGCAGGAGTCCGTGGCCGGTCTGGCGCTGGTGCAGCGGCTGCGGTCCGTCCCCGAGGCCCAGCGGCACCAGCTGCTGCTGGAGCTGGTGCGCGGCAGCGCCGCGACGGTCCTGGGCCACGGTTCGACGGACGCGGTCGGTGAGCGTCAGGCGTTCAAGGAGCTGGGCTTCGACTCGCTCACCGCGGTGGAACTGCGTAATCGGCTGACTGCCGCCACCGGCCTGCGGCTGTCCGCGACGCTCGCGTTCGACTACCCCACCCCGGCTGTTCTCAGTGACCATCTGCTGGCGCAGTTCTTCGGCGAGTTGGACACCGCCGCAGAACCGGAGCCCCGGCTCACCCTGACCGGAACCGACGAGCCGATCGCGATCGTGGGCATGGCCTGCCGGTTCCCCGGCGGGGTCATGTCGCCCGAGCACTTGTGGGACCTGGTCGCCGACGGAGCAGACGGCATGTCGCCGTTCCCGACGGATCGCGGCTGGCCTGCCGATCTCGCGGGCCGATCCGCCGGGGTGGGCGGCTTCGTCCATGACGCGGACGGCTTCGACGCCGAGCTGTTCGGCATCTCGCCGCGTGAGGCCGTCGCCATGGACCCCCAGCAGCGGCTGGCGCTCGAGTCGGCGTGGGAGACCTTCGAGACCGCGGGAATGGATCCCCGTTCGCTGCGCGGCCGGAGCATCGGCGTGTTCGCCGGCGCGGCCTCCTCGGGGTACGGCATGAACGCACGGCTGCCCGAGGGCGCCGACGGACACCAGCTGACCGGAAGCACGACCAGCGTGATCTCCGGCCGTATCGCCTACTCCTTCGGGCTGGAGGGCCCGGCGGTGACGGTGGACACCGCGTGCTCGTCGTCGCTGGTGGCTCTGCACCTGGCCACGCAGGCGCTGCGCGCCGGCGAGTGTGACATGGCACTGGCCGGTGGTGTCACGGTGATGGTCACGCCGGGCATGATCGCAGAGTTCGACCGGCAGGACGGGCTGGCCGGCGACGGCCGGTGCAAGGCGTTCTCCTCGGCGGCCGACGGCACCGGCTGGTCCGAGGGCGTGGGTCTGCTGCTCGTGGAGCGGTTGTCGGACGCGGAGCGCAACGGGCACCAGGTGCTGGCGGTGGTGCGGGGCAGTGCGATCAATCAGGACGGTGCGTCGAACGGTCTGACGGCGCCGAACGGGCCCTCGCAGCAGCGGGTCATCCGTCAGGCGCTCGCCAACGCCCGGCTCACCGGCGCGGACGTGGACGTGGTCGAGGCACACGGCACCGGTACGCGTCTCGGTGACCCGATCGAGGCAGGTGCCCTGCTGGCGACCTACGGCCGCGAACGCGGTGAGGGCGGCGAGCCGTTGTGGCTGGGGTCGGTGAAGTCGAACATCGGTCACACGCAGTCCGCTGCGGGTGTCGCGGGTGTGATCAAGATGGTGATGGCGCTGCGGCACGGGGTGCTGCCGGCGACGTTGCATGTGGACGAGCCGTCGGCGGAGGTGGACTGGTCGGCGGGTGCGGTGGAGCTGCTGACGGAGTCCCGGGACTGGCCCGAGGTGGAGCGTCCGCGGCGTGCGGCGGTGTCGTCCTTCGGGATCAGCGGTACCAACGCCCACGTGATCCTGGAGCAGGCCCCGGTCGGGGCCTCGGTTCGGGAAGCTGCTGCGGTCTCTCCTGTTTCGGTTCCGGGTGTGTCGGCGTGGGTGGTGTCGGCGAAGTCCGAGGCCGCGTTGCGGGCGCAGGTGGAGCGGCTGACCTCGTTCGTCGCGGAGCGGCCGGAGCTGGACCCGGTGGACGTGGGCTGGTCGCTGGCGACGACGCGGGCTGCGTTGGAGCATCGTGCGGTGGTCGTGGGGGAGGGCCGGGAGGAGTTGCTGGCCGGGCTGTCCGTGGCCGCGTCGGCTACCGCCGTGTCCGGTGGTGTGGTGTTCGTTTTCCCGGGTCAGGGCTCGCAGTGGGTGGGCATGGCGCGGGAGTTGTGGGATGCCTCGCCGGTGTTCCGGGAGCGGCTGAAGGAGTGCGGGACCGCACTGGCTCCGTTTGTGGACTGGTCGTTGACCGATGTGTTGTTGCGGGATGGTGATGTGGACCGGGTGGATGTGGTCCAGCCGGTGCTGTGGGCGGTGATGGTGTCCCTGGCGGAGGTGTGGCGTTCGGCGGGTGTGGTGCCGTCCGCGGTGGTGGGTCATTCGCAGGGTGAGATCGCTGCGGCGTGTGTGGCGGGCTGGTTGTCGCTGGACGATGCGGCGCGGGTGGTGGCCTTGCGGTCGCAGGCTTTGGTGGCGGTGGCCGGTGGTGGGGGCATGGTGTCCGTGGCTGCCGGCCGGGAAGCGGTCGAGGGCCTGATGCCGGGCACGGTGTCGGTGGCGGCCGTGAACGGTCCGTCGTCCATTGTCGTCTCCGGCGACGCAGAGTCCCTCGGCTCCTTCATGGCCGAGTGCGAACGCCAGGGCATCCGCACGCGCCGCATTCCGGTGGACTACGCGTCGCACTCGCCGGAGATGGACCGGCTCCGGGAGCGGATCCTGGCCGACCTGGCCGGGCTGACTCCGGCCACCGGCACGGTTCCGATGCTGTCCACCCTGACCGGCGAGACCGTCGACGGTGGATTGGACGCCCGGTACTGGTTCGACAACCTGCGCTCCACGGTCGAGTTCGAGACCGCGATCCGTGCCCTCCTCGGACAGGGGATGCGCACCTTCGTCGAGGTCAGCGCCCACCCCGTACTCACGGTGGGCATCGAGGAGACCATCGACGCGACCGGGGCCGACGCCACGGCACTCGGCACCCTGCGACGCGACGAGGGCGGCATGCGCCGCCTGCTGACCAGCCTCGGCGAGGCATGGGCCACCGGCGTCGACGTCAACTGGCGGGCGGTGCTCACTGGCCGCCATGTCGCTTTGCCGACCTACGCGTTCCAGCATGAGCGGTACTGGCTGGACGTCCCGTCGCTGCCGGTTCAGGCTGCGGGCGGGGTGGTGGACGCGGTCGAGTCGCGGTTCTGGGATGCCGTGGAGCGTGGTGACCTCGATGAACTCGCGGGCACGCTCCAGCTGTCGGAGGCCCCGCAGTTGCTGGGGTCGGTGGTTCCGGCGCTGGCGTCGTGGCGCCGGGAGCGGAGGCAGCGGTCCGTGATCGACACCTGGCGCTACCAGGTGGTGTGGAAGCCTCTCGAAACGGCCTCTGCCGCACTGCTGTCGGGTACCTGGCTGGTGGTGGGCGACGACGGCAGGGACGTGGCCGGGGCGTTGACGGGCGCGGGTGCCGTAGTGGCGGGCCTGTCGGTGGATGAGGTCGTGGACCGTGCGGGCTTGGCCGGGGCGGTCGCTGCCGTGCCGGATGTGTGCGGTGTGGTGCTGGCGGCTGGCGCGGGGACGGCCGACCGCACTGCTGATGTGGTGGCGGATGAACTCACCCGGGTGACGGTGCTGTTGCAGGCGCTGGGTGATGCCGGGGTGGACGCGCCGTTGTGGGTGCTCACGCGGGGTGCGGTCGCTGTCGGTGCGTCGGACCGGGTGCTGGATCCGGTGCAGGCCGCGGTGTGGGGTCTGGGCCGGGTCGCGGCGCTGGAGTTCCCGCAGCGCTGGGGCGGCATGATCGACCTGCCCGAGACCCTGGACACTCGTGCGGGCGCCCGCCTCGCGGCCGTCCTGACCACCGGTGACGGTGAGGACCAGACCGCCGTGCGTGGCTCCGGTGTCTACGCCCGGCGTTTGGTCCGGGCAGCGGCGACTGATGCGGCGGGCGAGGGATGGCAGCCCTCAGGAACCGTGCTGGTCACGGGTGGTACCGGGGCGCTGGGCGCTGAGGTTGCGCGGTGGCTGGCGGGTCGGGGTGTGCCGCATCTGGTGCTGACCAGCCGCCGAGGGACCGCCCCGGACGGCCTGGTCGAGGAGCTGGCAGCGCTCGGGTCCCGGGTCACCGTGGCCGCGTGCGATGTCGCCGACCGGGATGCGCTCGCCGAGGTCATCGCCGCTGTTCCGGCAGATGCTCCGCTCACCGGTGTGGTGCATGCGGCCGGTGTCGGAGACACGCAGATGCTGGAGGCCGCCGACCGGGACACCACGGCTGCGGTGATCGGCGCGAAGATCGACGGGGTCGCACACCTGGAGGCCCTGACCGCGGATCTTCCGCTCGACCTGTTCGTCGTCTTCTCTTCCGGCGCCGCAGTGTGGGGTGGTGCGGGTCAGGGCGCCTACGCCGCGGCGAACGCGTTCCTCGACGCCTGGGCGGCCGAGCGCCGTGAACGCGGCCTGTCCGCCACATCCGTGGCCTGGGGCCCCTGGGACGGTGCCGGTATGGCCGTCCAGGGTGAGACCCAGCAGCTCCTGCGCCGACGCGGCATGGCCCCGATGAACCCCGAACTCGCCATGCGCACCCTCGCGGCAGCCGTCGATGCCGGGGAGTCGGGACTGACCGTCGCCGACATCGACTGGCCCACGTTCACAGCCTCGTTCACCGCCATCCGCCCCAGCCAACTCCTCGCCGACCTCCCCGAAGCCACCACCCCGGACACGTCGTCATCGTTCGAGGAGGACGGCGGAGCAGCCGGTCTGCGCCGGCAACTCGCAGGGACAGCGGCCGCGCAGCGCCGGCAGGTGGTGCTGGACGTCGTGCGCACCCACGCCGCGGCCGTCCTCGGGCACGCGGACGGGGAGTCCGTGGAAGCCGGCCGGGCCTTCCGCGACCTCGGATTCGACTCCCTGATGGCAGTCGAGGTCCGCAACCGTCTCCAGTCGGTCACCGGACTCAGGCTGCCGGCCACCCTCGTCTTCGACCACCCCACACCCCTCGTCCTGACCGACTTCCTGCTCACCGAACTCTCGGACATCGCCCCCGGCACAGCGTCGCAGGCCCGGGCGGTGGCAGCCGCCGGCGGCGTCGACGAGCCGGTTGCCATCGTCGGCATGGCCTGCCGCTTCCCCGGCTCGGTGACCTCCGCCCAGTCCCTGTGGGACCTGGTCGCCGACGCGGGCGACGCGGTGGGGCCGTTCCCCACCGACCGTGGCTGGCCCGCGGGCATCGCCGGCCGGGGCGCGTTCCTCGACCACGCCGACGAGTTCGACGCCGACCTGTTCGGCATCAGCCCCCGAGAAGCCCTCGCCATGGACCCCCAGCAACGACTGCTGCTGGAAACCGCATGGGAAGCGTTTGAGTCCGCCGCCCTCGACCCGGCCGGACTGCGCGGCTCGGCGACCGGCGTGTTCGTCGGTGGCACCACCTCCGGCTACGGCACCGGAACCCAGATCCCCCAAGGCGCCGAAGGACACCTGCTCACCGGCAACGCCACCAGCGTCATGTCCGGACGCGTCTCCTACGCCTTCGGCCTCGAAGGCCCCGCCGTCACCGTCGACACCGCCTGCTCCTCCTCCCTCGTCGCCCTGCACCTGGCGGCGCAGGCGCTGCGGACCGGTGAATGCGACATGGCGCTCGCCGGCGGCGTGACCGTCATGGCCAACCCCGGCGTGTTCGCCGAGTTCGACCGCCAGGGCGGGCTGGCCTCCGACGGCCGGTGCAAGTCGTTCGCCGATTCCTCCGACGGCATGGGCTGGGGCGAAGGCGTCGGCCTGCTCCTCGTCGAACGCCTCTCCGACGCAGAACGTCGCGGACACCGCGTGCTCGCTGTCGTGCGGGGCAGCGCCATCAACCAGGACGGCGCCAGCAACGGCCTGTCGGCGCCGAACGGGCCCTCGCAGCAGCGGGTCATCAGCCAGGCGCTGGCCAACGCCGACCTGACCGGTGCGGACATCGACGTGGTCGAGGCCCACGGCACCGGCACGCGCCTCGGCGACCCGATCGAGGCCCAGGCGCTGCTGGCGACCTACGGCCAAGACCGCGCCGGTCACGAGCCTTTGTGGATCGGCTCGGTCAAGTCCAACATCGCCCACACCCAGGCCGCCGCAGGCGTCGCCGGCGTCATCAAGATGGTCATGGCCCTGCGCCACGGCCTGATGCCCGCCACCCTCCACATCGACGAACCGTCGACCCAGGTCGACTGGACCGCCGGCGGGGTCGAACTCCTCACCCAGGCACGCCCCTGGCCCGAGAACGACGACCGGCCTCGGCGGGCAGGTGTGTCCTCATTCGGTATCAGCGGCACCAACGCCCACATCATCCTCGAACAGGCACCCGCGCCCGAGCCGGTCTCGGATGTGACGAAGCAGCAGACGCCCAGCCTGGTGCCGTGGCTCGTCTCGGCCAAGTCCGACACCGCCCTGCGCGCACAGATCGACAGCCTTCGGACCTTCGTTGCCGACCAGCCCGAACTGGACCCGGTCGACGTGGCCTGGTCGCTCGCGACCAGCCGGGCAGCGTTGGAACACCGCACCGTCCTGGCCGCCGATGGGGAGGTGCTCGCCACAGGCACCACGGGCGAAGGCAAGACCGCGTTCCTGTTCACCGGCCAGGGCTCCCAGCGCGCGGGCATGGGCCTGGGGCTCTACGAGGCGTTCCCCGTCTTCGCCGAAGCGTTCGACGCCGTCTGCGCCCGACTTGATGTCCGGCTGGAGCGCCCGCTGCGGGAGGTTCTGACCGACGGCGCCGACCTCGACCGCACGATGTGGGCTCAGGCGGGGCTGTTCGCGCTCGAAGTCGGCCTGTTCCGGCTGGTGGAGTCCTGGGGCGTGACCCCGGATGTGCTGCTGGGGCACTCGCTGGGTGAGATCAGTGCGGCGCATGTCGCGGGGATCCTCGACCTGGACGACGCGTGTGTGCTGGTGGCGGAGCGGGGCCGGCTGATGCAGGCGCTGCCCGCGGGTGGCGGGATGCTCGCTGTTCAGGCGACGGAGGCCGAGGTCGCCGACTCCGGTCTGGACGTCGCGGCGGTGAACGGCCCCAACTCCGTTGTGCTCTCGGGTGACCTGGACGCTGTGGAGCGCTACGCCGCCGAGTGCGCGGACCGTGGCCTGCGGTTCAACGTCCTGTCGGTGTCGCACGCCTTCCACTCGGCCCTGATGGAACCGATGCTGGACGAGTTCGCGAACGTCCTGAACGGCCTGACGTTCCACCCCGCACACATCCCGGTGGTCTCGAACCTCACCGGAGCCGTTGCCGAGCCGGGTGCCATGCAGCAGCCCGCGTACTGGCTGCACCAGGTCCGCGGCACGGTCCGCTTCGCCGACGGCGTCACCACCCTCCAGACCATGGGCGTGACCCGCTACCTCGAACTCGGCCCCGACGGTGTCCTGTCGGGCATGGCCCAGGACACCGCCACCGCCACCGGTGCCGTGTTCGTCCCCGTTCTGCGCAAAGACCGCGACGAGAGTGACACCGTCCTGACCGCCGTGAGTCGACTGTGGACCTGCGGTGTCGAGGTCGACTGGCGCGCGGTGTTCGCCGGCTGGGGCGGCCGGACGGTCGACCTGCCCACCTACCCCTTCCAGCGACAGCGGTACTGGCCCGAGCCGATCGCCGCACCCACCAGCGGCGAGGTGGCCGAGACCGGATTCTGGGACGCGGTCGAACGCGAAGACCTCCAGCAACTGGCCACCGAACTCGAACTCACCGAACCCCCGGCCTCCCTGGGCCAGGTCCTGCCCGTGCTCGCCACCTGGCGACGCCGCCGACGCGAACGCTCCGTGATCGACTCCTGGCGCTACCAGGTCGCCTGGAAACCCCTCACCACCCTCCCCACCACACCCACCCTCACCGGCACATGGATCCTCGCCACCACCGGCGACCCCACCACCACCACCGCCACCATCACGGCCGCTCTCACCGGAGCCGGTGCCACCGTCCTCACCCTCCCCCTCGACACCCCCCACGACAACGCCACGGCCACACGCCACGAACGGAAAGCGGCACTCGAACACCTCGCCGCCCAGGCCCCCGACCTGTCCGGCATCCTGCTCCTCGCCGACACCCTCACCAACCAGCCCGCACACGACGGCATCCCCGCACCCCTCGCCGGCGTGCTGACCCTGCTCCAGGCACTCACCGACACCCACCTCACCGCCCCCCTGTGGGTGACCACCCGCGGCGCCGTGTCCACCACGGCATCGGACCCGCTGACCAACCCGGCCCAGGCCACCATCTGGGGCATGGGCCGCGTCGCCGCACTCGAAGCACCCCACGTCTGGGGCGGCCTCATCGACCTCCCCGCAACAACCGACACCCACCCCACAACCGACACGAACACGGCAGCACGCCTCGTCGGCGTCCTCGCCGACGGCCGCGAGGACCAGGTCGCCGTCCGCGACTCCGGGCTCCACGGCCGGCGCGTCCTGCACGCCCCGACCACCACACCGCCCACCACCCCGTGGACCCCCACCGGGACCGTCCTGATCACCGGCGGCACCGGCGCCCTCGGCACCGTCGTGGCCCGCTGGCTCGCCCACCGCGGCACCCCCCACCTGGTCCTCACCAGCCGCAGCGGCAACGCCCCCGACGGCCTGACCGAAGAACTCGCCCGCCTCGGCACCCAGGTCACCGTCGCCGCCTGCGACGTCACCGACCGCGACGCCCTCGCCGAAGTCATCGCCCGCATCCCCACTCACACACCACTGACCGGCATCGTGCACGCCGCCGGCATCGGGAACTCGGCAGGGCTGGAGCAGACCACCGCCGCGGCGTTCGCGGACGCGGTGCGGGCCAAGGTCGAGGGCACGGTCCTGCTGGACGAACTGACGTCGGGCCTGCGGATCGACCTCTTCGTCGTCTTCTCGTCGATCGCCGCCACCTGGGGCAGCGGCGGCCAGGCCGCCTACGCGGCCGGCAACGCCTTCCTCGACGCCTGGATCCAGCACCGCCACGACCGCGGACTCCCCGGCACATCCCTGGCCTGGGGCCCCTGGGCCGAGGTGGGCATGGCCACCGAGGGCGAGACGGAGGAGTACCTGCGTCGGCGTGGGCTGCACACGATGGATCCGGAGCTCGCGATGCGGGCACTGGCCCAGGCGATCGACTCGGGACCGGGCACGCTGACGGTGGCCGACGTCGACTGGCCCACCTTCCTGCCCGCCTTCACCTCGGCACGGCGCAGTGCGCTGCTCGGCGACCTGCCCGAGGCGGCCGCCCTGGCCGACACCGCCCCGGGCGGCGCTCCCGGCGCGGAGTCGCCGCTGCGTCAGGAACTCACGTCGATGCCCCAGGAGCGGCAGCAGGAGAGGCTGCTGGAGCTGGTGCGGGAGCAGGCTTCGAGCGTGCTGGGGCACTCCGCCGCGCAGGCGGTCGAACCCGGGCGGGCGTTCCGTGACCTGGGCTTCGACTCGCTGATGGCGATCGAACTGCGCAACCTGCTGTCCTCGCACACCGGGACGACTCTGCCCGCGACGCTGGCGTTCGACTACCCCACGCCGCGAGTGCTGGCGGAGTACCTCCAGGCCCAGCTTCTCGGCGCGGACCGGCCCGCGGAAATGGTGCCGGCCCGGGCGGGCGCGGCCGACGAGCCGATCGCGATCGTGGGCATGGCCTGCCGCTACCCGGGTGGAGTCGACTCGCCGGAGCGGTTGTGGGACCTGGTCGCCGGCGGGACGGACGGCATGTCGGTGTTCCCGGCGGACCGCGGCTGGCCGGCCGATGTGGCCGAGGCGGCCGGTGGCATGGGCGGGTTCGTCCATGACGCGGCCGGGTTCGACGCGGGCCTGTTCGGGATCTCGCCGCGTGAGGCGCTGGCGATGGACCCGCAGCAGCGGCTGCTGCTGGAGGCCGCATGGGAGACGTTCGAGTCGGCGGGAATGGACCCGCGTGCGCAACGAGGCCGCAGCGTGGGCGTGTTCGCCGGCGCGTCCTCGTCCGGATACGGCTACGGCGGTGTCCCAGGATCCGACGGTCACCTGCTGACCGGTACGGCGAACAGCGTGATCTCCGGCCGGGTGGCGTACGCGTTCGGACTCGAGGGTCCGGCGGCCACGATCGACACGGCGTGTTCGTCGTCGCTGGTCGCCCTGCACTGGGCGGCACAGGCACTTCGGGGGGGCGAGTGCGACCTGGCGCTGGCGAGCGGCGTGACCGTGATGGCCACGGCGAACGTGTTCACCGAGTTCGACCGGCAGGACGGGCTGGCGTCGGACGGCCGGTGCAAGTCGTTCGCCTCGGCGGCCGACGGGACCGGCTGGGCCGAGGGCGTCGGTGTCCTGATGCTGGAGCGGTTGTCGGATGCTGAGCGCAACGGGCACAAGATCCTCGCGGTGGTGCGCGGCAGTGCCGTCAACCAGGACGGTGCGTCCAACGGTCTGACGGCGCCGAACGGCCCCTCGCAGCAGCGGGTGATCCGCCAGGCTCTGGCGAACGCCCGGCTTTCCGGCGTCGATGTCGATGTCGTCGAGGCGCATGGCACCGGCACCCGGCTGGGTGACCCGATCGAGGCGCAGGCGCTGCTGGCGACCTACGGCCAGGAGCGCGGCGACGCCGGCGAGCCCCTGTGGCTGGGCTCGGTGAAGTCCAACATCGGTCACACGCAGGCCGCCGCAGGTGTCGCGGGCGTGATCAAGATGATCATGGCCATGCGGCACGGCGTGCTGCCCGCCACGCTGCACGTCGACGAGCCGTCGCCGCAGGTGGACTGGTCCGCCGGTGCGGTGGAACTGCTGACGGAGTCGCGTGCCTGGCCCACGGTGGAGCGTCCGCGGCGTGCGGGTGTGTCGTCGTTCGGGATCAGCGGGACGAACGCCCACGTAATTCTGGAGCAGGCACCGGAAGCGGAGCCGGCACTGGAGCCCGCCCCGATCGACCTGCAGACGTGGACCCCGCAGGCGGTCCCGTGGGTGGTGTCGGCGAAGTCCGAGCCTGCACTGCGGGCTCAGGTGGAGCGGCTGAGGTCGTTCGCCGCGGAGCGGCCGGAGCTGGATCCGGTGGACGTGGGCTGGTCGCTGTCCACGACCCGTGCCGCGCTGGAGCATCGTGCGGTGCTGGCGGGGGAAACGACGCTCGCCGAGGGCGTGGCGGCCGAGGGCCGGACCGCGTTCCTGTTCACGGGGCAGGGGTCGCAGCGTGCGGGCATGGGGCTGGGGCTCTACGAGGCGTTCCCCGTCTTCGCCGAAGCCTTCGACGCGGTGTGCGCGCGGATGGATGCCCGGCTGGAGCGCCCGCTGCGGGAGGTTCTGACCGACGGCGTCGACCTGGACCACACGATGTGGGCACAGGCCGGCCTCTTCGCCCTCGAAGTCGCCCTGTTCCGTCTGGTGGAGTCGTGGGGCGTGAGCCCGGATGTGCTCCTCGGCCACTCGCTGGGCGAGATCAGCGCCGCGCACGTTGCCGGGATCCTCGACCTGGACGATGCGTGCGTGCTGGTGGCGGAGCGGGGCCGGCTGATGCAGGCGCTGCCCGCGGGCGGCGGCATGCTCGCCGTGCAGGCGACCGAGGCCGAGGTCGTCGGCTCCGGCCTGGACGTCGCGGCCGTCAACGGCCCGAACTCCGTCGTCCTGTCGGGCGCGGTCGAGGCTGTCGAGCAGTATGCCGCGGAGTGCGCCGAGCGCGGCGTGCGGTTCAACGTCCTGTCGGTGTCGCACGCGTTCCACTCGGCTCTGATGGAGCCGATGCTGGACGAGTTCGCGGCCGTGCTGGACGGTCTGACCTTCCACCCGGCGCAGATTCCTGTCGTGTCGAACCTGACGGGTGCGGTGGCCGAGCCGGGTGCCATGCAGCAGCCGGCGTACTGGCTGCGTCAGGTGCGGCAGGCGGTCCGGTTCGCCGACGGTGTCGCCACGCTCGACGCGATGGGCGTGACGCGGCACGTCGAGCTGGGTCCGGACGGTGTGCTGTCGGGCATGGCTCAGGAGACGGTCTCCGACGCCGTGTTCGTGCCTGTGCTGCGCAAGGACTGCGACGAGACCGACACCGCCCTGACCGCCGTGAGTCGTCTGTGGGCCTGCGGCGCGGACGTCGACTGGCGCGCGGTGTTCGCCGGCTGGGGCGGCCGGACGGTCGACCTGCCGACGTATGCCTTCCAGCGCGAGCGCTACTGGCCGCAGCCGGGCGTACTCGGCGCGGACGCGGGCGCACTGGGCATCCAGGGAGCCGAGCACGCGCTGCTCGGCTCCGTGGTGGCCCTCGCCGACGCGGACAGCGTGCTCCTCACCGGCCGTCTCTCCATGGATACTCAGCCGTGGCTGGCCGATCATGTGGTGTCGGGGCATGTGGTGGTGCCTGGGACCGCGTTGGTGGAGATGGTGCTGCGGGCGGGGCAGGAGGTGGGCTGCGGTCTGTTGCGGGAGCTGGTGCTGCGGGCTCCGCTGGTGCTGCCGGAGTCCGGTGGTGTGCAGGTTCAGGTGCGGGTCGAGGGCCCGGATGCTTCGGGCGACCGGCCGGTGCATGTCCATGCCCGTGCCGAGGGCGTGGACGAATGGACGCTGCACGCGTCCGGTTCGCTGGCGGAGCAGGCTGCTTCGGGGGCGGGTTTCGAGCTGAGTGTGTGGCCTCCGCAGGGTGCGGAGGCGGTGGACGTCGACGGGTTCTACGAGGCGCTGGCGGGTGCGGGCTTCGGTTACGGTCCGGCGTTCCAGGGCGTCCAGGCGGCCTGGCGGGACGCTTCCGGTGTCTACGCCGAGGTCACATTCGCGGAGTCGGTGGACGGGTTCGGTATCCACCCCGCCCTCTTCGACGCGGCACTGCACCCCTCCGGGCTGGTCCCGAGTGCCGACGCTGAAGCGAGTGGGCCGCGGTTGCCGTTCGCGTGGTCGGGTGTGGAGTTGTTCGCGGTCGGGGCGACCGCGCTGCGGGTGGCGATCCGTCCCGAGGGCGAAGGCTTCACGGTTCAGGCGGCGGACGGGACCGGTGCGCCGGTCGCGGTGGTCCGTTCGCTGGTGTCGCGTGCGGTGTCGGCGGAGCAGTTGTCGGCGTCCGGGAATGCGGCGGACGACGCGCTCTTCGCGGTCGAGTGGGTCGCGCTCCCGCCCGGCGGTGCTTCCGGTGAGACGGCGTGGACGGTGCTGCCGGCCGGCGACGGCCCGGTGGAGCAGGTCCTCGGCGAGGTGCTGCGTGGTGTGCAGGAGTGGCTGGCGGACGAGAGCACGTTCGGTTCGCGTCTGGCGGTCGTGACCCGGGGAGCCATGCCCGCGGGTCCTGGCCGTGCCGTGGACCCGGTGGGTGCGGCGGTATGGGGTCTGGTGCGCTCGGCGCAGTCCGAGCACCCGGACCGCATCGTGCTCGTCGACACCGACCCGGCATCTGAGGAACAGCTCGACCTGGCCCTCTTGGCCGGTGTCGACGAGCCGCAGGTCGCCATCCGTCAGGGTGCGCTGCTGGCGCCCCGCCTGATGCGCGCCGGAGGAGGCAGTGGACTGGTGCTGCCCGACGACACCTGGCGCCTTCTGCCGGGCACCGACGGGACTCTGGAGTCTCTCCACGTCGCCGCCGCCGACGTGCAGGAGCCGGGCCCCGGCCAGGTGCGGGTGGAGATACGTGCGGCGGGTGTGAACTTCCGGGACGTGCTCCTGGGCCTGGGCATGTATCCCGTTCCCGGCACGATGGGCTCCGAGGCGGCCGGTGTGGTCGTCGAGGTGGGCACGAACGTTGACGATCTTGCTGTCGGTGACCGGGTGTTCGGGTTCTTCGAGGGCGGGTTCGTGACGGAGGCCGTGACCGACCGCCGTCTGCTGGTGCGCGTTCCGTCGGGCTGGTCGTGGGCGCAGGCGGCAGCGGTGCCGCTGGTGTTCGCGACGGCCTGGTACGGACTGCGGGATCTGGCCCAGGTCAAGGCCGGTGAATCCGTGCTGATCCACGCGGCCGCCGGTGGTGTCGGCATGGCCGCCGTCCAACTGGCCCGTCACTGGGGCCTGGAGGTGTATGCCACCGCCAGCCCCGCCAAGTGGCCCACGGTCGTCGCCGCCGGCGTGGATCCCTCGCGGATCGCGTCCTCCCGGGACCTCGACTTCGAAGGCCGGATTCGGACCGCGACCGGCGGTCGTGGTGTCGACGTCGTCCTGAACTCGCTTGCGGGCGAGTTCCTCGACGCGTCCCTGAGGCTGCTGGCCCCCGGCGGTCGGTTCGTCGAGATGGGCAAGACCGACGTCCGGGCCGGCCTCGACGTCCCGTACTACCCGTTCGACCTCACCGACGCAGGTCCCGAGCGTATGGGCCGTATCCTCGCCGAGGTCGTCGCCCTCTTCGAACAGGGCTCCCTCCAGCCA
The DNA here is from genome assembly GCF_045207325.1 of Streptomyces sp. NBC_00846. Classification (NCBI taxonomy): domain Bacteria; kingdom Bacillati; phylum Actinomycetota; class Actinomycetes; order Kitasatosporales; family Streptomycetaceae; genus Streptomyces; species Streptomyces sp. NBC_00846. The sequence goes on from NZ_CP108847.1 coordinate 209,428, forward strand.
CTGCCGCTGACCGTGTGGGACGTGCGTGAAGCGGTCACCGCCTGGCGGCACATGGCCCAGGCCAAGCACATCGGCAAGAACGTCCTCTCCCTCCCGGCCCGCCCGAACCCCGACGGCACCGTACTGATCACCGGCGGCACCGGAACCCTCGGCGGCCTCCTCGCCCGCCACCTCGCCACCGAACACGGCACGAGGAACCTCCTCCTGCTGTCCCGCCAGGGCCCCGACGCCCCCGGCGCAGCCGACCTCGTCACGGAACTCGCCGAACTCGGCGCGCAGGCACGCATCGTGGCCTGCGACGCGGCCGACCGTGATGCCCTCGCGGCGGTCCTCGACGGCATCCCCGCCGAGGCTCCGCTGACGGGTGTAGTCCATGCGGCGGGTGTCCTCGACGACGGTGTCTTCACCGGGCTGACCCAGGAGCGCCTGGACACCGTCCTGCGCGCCAAGGCCACCGCCGCCACCAACCTCGACAAGCTGACCCGCGGCAGCGATCTCGCCATGTTCGTCCTCTACTCCTCGGCGTCGGCGACGTTCGGGAGTCCGGGGCAGGCCAACTACGCGGCCGCGAATGCCTTCCTCGACGCCCTCGCTGTCCGTCGGCGTGCGGAGGGCCTGCCTGGTCTCTCGCTGGGCTGGGACATGTGGCAGCAGGCCAGTGCGATGACCGGTCATCTTGAGGACCAGCTCGCGCGCGGGCTGGCCACCGAGCAGGCGCTCGCCCTCTTCGACACCGCACTGCGACGCTCGGCGGCACACCTGGTGCCGGCCAATCTTGACCTTGCTGCGGTGCGTGCGGCCGGTGAGGTGCCCGCGCTGCTGCGTGGGCTGGTCACCGGGCGGGTGCGGCGGGCGGTCGCGCAGGAGTCCGTGGCCGGTCTGGCGCTGGTGCAGCGGCTGCGGTCCGTCCCCGAGGCCCAGCGGCACCAGATGCTGCTGGAGCTGGTGCGCGGCAGCGCCGCGACGGTCCTGGGCCACGGTTCGACGGACGCGGTCGGTGAGCGTCAGGCGTTCAAGGAGCTGGGCTTCGACTCGCTCACCGCGGTGGAACTGCGTAATCGGCTGACTGCCGCCACCGGCCTGCGGCTGTCCGCGACGCTCGCGTTCGACTACCCCACCCCGGCCGTGCTGAGCGACTACTTGGCCCAGCAGTTCTTCGGCGAGTCGGAGGCGATCGCAGAGTCGGCCCGTCAGCTCACGTCGGACGTGAGCGATGAGCCGCTGGCGATCGTGGGAATGGCCTGCCGTTTCCCGGGGGAGGTCGTGTCCCCCGAGCAGCTGTGGGACATGGTCGCCGACGGGAGGGACGGCATCTCGCCGTTCCCCTTCGACCGTGGCTGGCCGAGCGAGGCGCTCGCTGACATGACGCGACTTGGTGGGTTCGTCCACGGTGCGGACGGCTTCGACGCCGGACTCTTCGAGATCAGCCCTCGTGAGGCGCTGGCGATGGACCCGCAGCAGCGGCTGCTGCTGGAGGCCGCCTGGGAGACGTTCGAGTCGGCCGGAATGGACCCACGGTCGTTCCGTGGCCGGAGCGTCGGCGTGTTCGCCGGCGCGGCGTCGTCCGGCTACGGCGCGGCGGGGATCCCGGGTGCCGAAGGACACATGCTGACCGGTACCGCGAGCAGTGTGATCTCAGGGCGGGTTTCCTACGCGTTCGGGCTGGAGGGCCCGGCGGTGACGGTGGACACAGCGTGTTCGTCGTCGCTGGTGGCGTTGCATCTGGCGGGTCAGGCGCTGCGGTCGGGTGAGTGCGACATGGCGCTGGCCGGTGGTGTGACGGTGATGGCCACACCGGGCGCGTTCATCGAGTTCGACCGGCAGGACGGGCTGGCCGGCGACGGCCGGTGCAAGGCGTTCTCCTCGGCCGCCGACGGCACTGGTTGGTCTGAGGGCGTCGGCCTGGTGATGCTGGAGCGGTTGTCGGACGCGGAGCGCAACGGGCACCAGGTGCTGGCGGTGGTGCGGGGCAGTGCGATCAATCAGGACGGTGCGTCGAACGGTCTGACGGCGCCGAACGGTCCGTCGCAGCAGCGGGTGATCCGTCAGGCGCTGGCGAATGCCCGGCTGACGGGCGCGGACGTGGATGTCGTCGAGGCGCACGGCACCGGTACGCGTCTCGGGGATCCGATCGAGGCGCAGGCGCTGCTGGCGACGTATGGCCAGGACCGTGACGAGGCCGGCGAGCCGCTGTGGCTGGGGTCGGTGAAGTCCAACATCGGTCACACGCAGGCAGCCGCGGGTGTCGCGGGTGTGATCAAGATGGTGATGGCGCTGCGGCACGGTGTGCTGCCGGCGACGTTGCACGTGGACGAGCCGTCGGCGGAGGTGGACTGGTCGGCGGGTGCGGTGGAGCTGCTGACGGAGTCCCGGGCCTGGCCTGCGGTGGAGCGTCCGCGGCGTGCGGGTGTGTCGTCGTTCGGCATGTCGGGTACGAACGCGCACGTGATTCTGGAGCAGGTCCCGCAGCCGGAGGCTGCGGTTGCAGAGACCTCTGTTCCGGGTGTGTCGGCGTGGGTGGTGTCGGCGAAGTCCGAGGCCGCGTTGCGGGCGCAGGTGGAGCGGCTGACCTCGTTCGTCGCGGAGCGGCCGGAGCTGGACCCGGTGGACGTGGGCTGGTCGCTGGCGACGACGCGGGCTGCGTTGGAGCATCGTGCGGTGGTCGTGGGGGAGGGCCGGGAGGAGTTGCTGGCCGGGCTGTCCGTGGCCGCGTCGGCTACCGCCGTGTCCGGTGGTGTGGTGTTCGTTTTCCCGGGTCAGGGCTCGCAGTGGGTGGGCATGGCGCGGGAGTTGTGGGATGCCTCGCCGGTGTTCCGGGAGCGGCTGAAGGAGTGCGGGACCGCACTGGCTCCGTTTGTGGACTGGTCGTTGACCGATGTGTTGTTGCGGGATGGTGATGTGGACCGGGTGGATGTGGTCCAGCCGGTGCTGTGGGCGGTGATGGTGTCCCTGGCGGAGGTGTGGCGTTCGGCGGGTGTGGTGCCGTCCGCGGTGGTGGGTCATTCGCAGGGTGAGATCGCTGCGGCGTGTGTGGCGGGCTGGTTGTCGCTGGACGATGCGGCGCGGGTGGTGGCCTTGCGGTCGCAGGCTTTGGTGGCGGTGGCCGGTGGTGGGGGCATGGTGTCCGTGGCTGCCGGCCGGGAAGCGGTCGAGGGCCTGATGCCGGGCACGGTGTCGGTGGCGGCCGTGAACGGTCCGTCGTCCATTGTCGTCTCCGGCGACGCAGAGTCCCTCGGCTCCTTCATGGCCGAGTGCGAACGCCAGGGCATCCGCACGCGCCGCATTCCGGTGGACTACGCGTCGCACTCGCCGGAGATGGACCGGCTCCGGGAGCGGATCCTGGCCGACCTGGCCGGGCTGACTCCGGCCACCGGCACGGTTCCGATGCTGTCCACCCTGACCGGCGAGACCGTCGACGGTGGATTGGACGCCCGGTACTGGTTCGACAACCTGCGCTCCACGGTCGAGTTCGAGACCGCGATCCGTGCCCTCCTCGGACAGGGGATGCGCACCTTCGTCGAGGTCAGCGCCCACCCCGTACTCACGGTGGGCATCGAGGAGACCATCGACGCGACCGGGGCCGACGCCACGGCACTGGGTACCCTGCGACGCGACGAGGGCGGCATGCGCCGCCTGCTGACCAGCCTCGGCGAGGCGTGGAAGGCGGGTGTCGACGTGGACTGGCGGGCGGTGCTCACCGGCCGCCATGTCGCTTTGCCGACCTACGCGTTCCAGCACCAGCGGTACTGGCCGCAGTCGGTGCCGGGTGGGAGCGGTCAGTTCGCCTCTGGACATGCATTGTTGGGGACCTCGGTCTCGTTGGCCGAGGGCGCCGGCAGTCTTCTGACCGGCTCGCTGTCTGTGGACGCCCAGCCGTGGCTGGCCGATCATGTGGTGTCGGGGCATGTGGTGGTGCCTGGGACCGCGTTGGTGGAGATGGTGCTGCGGGCGGGGCAGGAGGTGGGCTGCGGTCTGTTGCGGGAGCTGGTGCTGCGGGCTCCGCTGGTGCTGCCGGAGTCGGGTGGTGTGCAGGTTCAGGTGCGGGTCGAGGGCCCGGATGCTTCGGGTGACCGGCCGGTGCATGTCCATGCCCGTGCCGAGGGCGTGGACGAATGGACGCTGCACGCGTCCGGTTCGCTGGCGGAGCAGGCTGCTTCGGGGGCGGGTTTCGAGCTGAGTGTGTGGCCTCCGCAGGGTGCGGAGGCGGTGGACGTCGACGGGTTCTACGAGGCGCTGGCGGGTGCGGGCTTCGGTTACGGTCCGGCGTTCCAGGGCGTCCAGGCGGCCTGGCGGGACGCTTCCGGTGTCTACGCCGAGGTGGCGATCGCGGAGTTGGTGGACGGGTTCGGTATCCACCCCGCCCTCTTCGACGCGGCACTGCACCCCTCCGGGCTGGTCCCGAGCGCCGACGCTGAAGCGAGTGGGCCGCGGTTGCCGTTCGCGTGGTCGGGTGTGGAGTTGTTCGCGGTCGGGGCGACCGCGCTGCGGGTGGCGATCCGTCCCGAGGGCGAAGGCTTCACGGTTCAGGCGGCGGACGGGACCGGTGCGCCGGTCGCGGTGGTCCGTTCGCTGGTGTCGCGCGCGGTGTCGGCGGAGCAGTTGTCGGCGTCCGGGAACGCGGCGGACGACGCGCTCTTCGCGGTCGAGTGGGTCGCGCTCCCGCCCGGCGGTGCTTCCGGTGAGACGGCGTGGACGGTGCTGCCGGCCGGTGACGGCCCGGTGGAGCAGGTCCTCGGCGAGGTGCTGCGTGGTGTGCAGGAGTGGCTGGCGGACGAGAGCACGTTCGGTTCGCGTCTGGCGGTCGTGACCCGGGGAGCCATGCCCGCGGGTCCTGGCCGTGCCGTGGACCCGGTGGGTGCGGCGGTATGGGGTCTGGTGCGCTCGGCGCAGTCGGAGCACCCGGACCGCATCGTGCTTGTCGACACCGACCCGGCCACCGACGACCAGGACGTGGACCTGACGCTGCTCGCCGGTCTCGACGAGCCGCAGGTCGCCCTCCGCGACGGTGCGCTGCTGGCGCCCCGCCTGATGCGCGCCGGAGGAGGCAGTGGACTGGTGCTGCCGGACGACACCTGGCAAATGCTGCCTGGGACGGACGGCACGCTGGAGTCCCTCCACATCGAGGCGGTCGATTCGCTGCCTCTGGAGTCCGGCCAGGTGCGGGTCGAGATCCGTGCGGCGGGTGTGAACTTCCGGGACGTGCTCCTGGGACTGGGCATGTATCCGGAACCTGGCGTCATGGGCTCCGAGGCGGCCGGTGTCGTCGTGGAGACCGGTCCCGGTGTCGGCGACCTTGCTGTCGGTGACCGGGTGTTCGGGTTCTTCGACGGTGGGTTCGCCGACGAGGCGGTGGCGGGCCGGGAACTGCTCGTGAAGGTTCCGTCGGGCTGGTCGTGGGCGCAGGCGGCAGCGGTGCCGCTGGTGTTCGCGACGGCCTGGTACGGACTGCGGGACCTGGCCCAGGTCAAGGCCGGTGAATCCGTGCTGATCCACGCGGCCGCCGGTGGTGTCGGCATGGCCGCCGTCCAACTGGCCCGTCACTGGGGCCTGGAGGTGTATGCCACCGCCAGCCCCGCCAAGTGGCCCACAGTCATCGCCGCCGGCGTGGATCCCTCGCGGATCGCGTCCTCCCGGGACCTCGACTTCGAAGACCGGATTCGGACCGCGACCGGCGGTCGCGGTGTCGACGTCGTCCTGAACTCGCTTGCGGGCGAGTTCCTCGACGCGTCCCTGAGGCTGCTGGCCCCCGGCGGCCGGTTCGTCGAGATGGGCAAGACCGACGTCCGGGCCGGCCTCGACGTCCCGTACTACCCGTTCGACCTGTCGGATGCGGGTCCCGAGGGTATGGGCCGCATCCTGACCGAGGTCGTCGCCCTGTTCGAGGCGGGTGTGCTCGCACCGCTGCCGTTGACCGTGTGGGACATGCGTGAAGCGGTCACCGCCTGGCGGCACATGGCCCAGGCCAAGCACACCGGCAAGAACGTCCTCTCCCTCCCCGTCCGCCCCAACCCCGACGGCACCGTACTGATCACCGGCGGCACCGGAACCCTCGGCGGACTCCTCGCCCGCCACCTCGCCACCGAACACGGCGTCCGCCACCTGCTCCTGCTGTCCCGCCAGGGCCCCGACGCCCCCGGCGCAGCCGCTCTCATCGAGGAACTGGCCGAACTCGGCGCGCAGGCAAGCATCGTGGCGTGCGACGCCGCCGACCGCGACGCCCTCGCCACCGTCCTCGACGCCATCCCCGCCGAGACCCCGCTCACCGGCGTCGTCCACGCCGCCGGCGTCCTCGACGACGGCATCGTCACCGCGCTGACCCAGGAACGCCTGGACACCGTCCTGCGCGCCAAGGCCACCGCCGCCACCAACCTCGACAAGCTGACCCGTGGCAGCGATCTCGCCATGTTCGTCCTCTACTCCTCCGCATCGGCAACCTTCGGCACCCCCGGACAGGCCAACTACGCCGCCGCCAACGCCTACCTCGACGCCCTCGCCACCCGCCGCCGCGCACACGGCCTGCCCGGCCTCTCCCTCGCCTGGGGCATGTGGCAGCAGGCCAGTGCGATGACCGGTCATCTTGAGGACCAGCTCGCGCGCGGGCTGGCCACCGAGCAGGCGCTCGCCCTCTTCGACACCGCCCTCAACCGACCCACAGCACACCTGATACCGGTCAGCCTCGACCTTGCTGCCGTGCGTGCGGCCGGCGAGGTGCCCGCGCTGCTGCGCGGCCTGGTCACCGGCCGGGTGCGGCGTGCCGTCGCGCAGGAGTCCGTCGCCGGTCTGGCACTCGCCCAGCGGCTGCGGTCCGTCCCCGAGGCCCAGCGGCACCAGCTCCTGCTGGAGTTGGTGCGCGGCAGCGCCGCGACGGTCCTGGGCCACGGTTCGACCGACGCGGTCGGTGAGCGTCAGGCGTTCAAGGACCTGGGCTTCGACTCGCTCACCGCCGTCGAACTGCGCAACCGGCTGACCGCCGCCACCGGACTCCGGCTGCCCGCGACGCTGGTGTTCGACTACCCCACCCCGACCGTGCTGAGCGGCTACCTGGCCCAGCAGTTCTTCGGAGCCGACGAGCCGGTGCCGACGGCGCCGGCCCGGGTCGTGCCGCTCGACGAGCCGCTGGCGATCGTGGGCATGGCCTGCCGGTTCCCCGGGGAGGTCACGTCTCCCGACCAGCTGTGGGAGCTGGTCACCGGCGGAGTGGACGGTATGTCCGCCTTCCCGTCGAATCGCGGCTGGCCGGCCGAGGTGCCCGGCGGTGCCGCCGGCCTGGGTGGGTTCGTGCACGACGTGGACCGGTTCGACGCCGCCTTGTTCAACATCTCGCCGCGTGAGGCCGTCGCCATGGACCCGCAGCAGCGCTTGCTGCTGGAGGCCGCGTGGGAGACGTTCGAGTCGGCCGGAATGGACCCGCGGTCCCTGCGGGGTCGCAGCGTGGGTGTCTTCGCCGGAGCGTCGTCGTCCGGGTACAGCATCCCCGGAACGCTGGGGGCGGACGGTCATCTGCTGACCGGCAACGCGCCGAGTGTGATCTCCGGGCGCGTCGCCTACGTGTTCGGGTTGGAAGGCCCTGCCGTCACTGTGGACACCGCTTGCTCCTCCTCCCTGGTGGCGTTGCACTGGGCGGGGCAGGCGCTCCGTGCCGGTGAGTGCGAACTCGCTCTCGTCGGCGGTGTGACGGTGATGGCCACACCGGGCATGTTCGCCGAGTTCGACCGGCAGGACGGACTGGCCGCGGACGGCCGCTGCAAGTCGTTCGCGGCTGCCGCGGACGGGACGGGCTGGGGCGAAGGCGTCGGTACGGTGCTGGTGGAGCGGCTGTCGGACGCCGAGCGCAACGGGCACAAGATCCTCGCGGTGGTGCGCGGCAGCGCGGTGAACCAGGACGGTGCGTCGAACGGTCTGACGGCGCCGAACGGTCCGTCCCAGCAGCGGGTGATCCGCCAGGCCCTGGCCAACGCCCGGCTCACCGGTGCCGACATCGACGTGGTCGAGGCCCACGGCACCGGCACCCGTCTCGGCGACCCGATCGAGGCGCAGGCGCTCCTGGCGACCTACGGTCAGGAGCGGGGCGAGACCGGTGAGCCGCTGTGGCTCGGCTCGCTGAAGTCGAACATCGGTCATACACAGGTGGCCGCGGGTGCGGCCGGTGTGATCAAGATGGTCATGGCGTTGCGGCACGGCGTGCTGCCCGCGACGCTGCACGTCGACGAGCCGTCGCCGCAGGTGGACTGGTCGGCCGGTGCGGTGGAACTGCTCACCGAGGCGCGTCCCTGGCCCGAGTCGGACCGTCCGCGCCGCGCGGGCGTCTCATCCTTCGGCATCAGCGGCACCAACGCCCACGTCATCCTCGAACAGGCTCCGGAATCGGAGCCCGAGCCGGTTCCGGTCGCCGCGCCGCGACAGGCACCGGGCTTGGTGCCGTGGCTGGTGTCGGCGAAGTCCGAGACCGCGTTGCGGGCACAGGCCGAGCGGCTGACATCGTTCGTGGCGGGGCGGCCGGAGCTGGATCCGGTGGACGTCGGCTGGTCGCTGGCGACGACACGGGCCGCGCTGGAGCACCGTACGGTGCTGGCCCCTGACGGGGAAGTGCTCGCCGCGGGCAGGGCCGCTGACGGCCGGACCGCGTTCCTCTTCACCGGCCAGGGCTCGCAGCGGCCCGGGATGGGCCTGGGGCTGTACGAGGCGTTCCCCGTCTTCGCGGAAGCCTTCGACGCCGTGTGCGCGCGGTTTGACGTCCGGCTGGAGCGTCCGCTGCGCGACGTCGTGACCGACGGCGTCGACCTGGACCGCACGATGTGGGCGCAGGCCGGTCTCTTCGCCCTCGAAGTCGCCCTGTTCCGGCTGGTGGAGTCGTGGGGCGTGACCCCCGACGTGCTCCTCGGTCACTCCCTGGGCGAGATCGTCGCCGCACATGTGGCCGGGATCCTCGACCTGGACGACGCGTGCGTGCTGGTGGCCGAGCGGGGCCGGCTGATGCAGGCGCTGCCCGCGGGCGGCGGCATGCTCGCCGTCCAGGCGTCCGAGGCCGAGGTCGCCGACTCCGGCCTGGACATCGCCGCCGTCAACGGCCCGAACTCCGTCGTCCTGTCCGGCACGGTCGAGGCCATCGAGCGGTACGCCGCCCAATGCGCCGAGCAGGGACGCCGGTTCACCGTTCTGACCGTGTCGCACGCGTTCCACTCCACGCTGATGGAACCGATGCTGGACGCGTTCGCGACCGTCCTGGCCGGCCTCACGTTCCACCCGGCCCGGATTCCCCTCGTTTCGAACCTCACCGGAGTTGTCGCCGAACCCGGCGCCATGCAGCAGCCCGCGTACTGGCTGAACCAGGTCCGCGGCACGGTCCGCTTCGCCGACGGTGTCAAAGCACTCGCAGCGATGGGCGTGACCCGCTGCGTCGAACTCGGCCCGGACGGCGTCCTGTCGGGCATGGCCCAGGACACCGTCACCGACGCCGAGTTCGTCTCCCTCCTGCGCAAGGACCGCGAGGAGACCGATACCGTGCTCACGGCGGCCGGTCGACTCTGGGTGTCCGGAGCCGAGGTCGACTGGACGGCGGTGTTCGCCGGTTGGGGTGGTCGGACGGTCGATCTGCCCACCTATGCGTTCCAGCGTGAGCGCTACTGGCCGGAGCCTTCGGCCACGGCTGTCGCAGGCGACGGCGGTGATCCGATCGAGGCCGCGTTCTGGGATGCGGTGGAACGTGAGGACCTGACGGAACTCGCCGGTCTGGAGTCGGCACTCCCGGCGCTGTCGGAGTGGAGGCGGCGCCACCGGGAACGCTCGACGCTGGACTCGTGGCGTTACCGCGTCACCTGGCAGCCGCTGGACGGCCTGCCCGAGACGGCGGTGCTGTCCGGTATCTGGGCGGTCGTGGGCACCGAGGACCCGGAGGTGTCCGCCGCGTTGGAGGCCGCGGGCGCGACCGTGGTCGGCCTGTCCGCCGAGGAGGTGCCGGGACTGCCTGGCCTGGCGGGTGTCGTCCTGTCCGCGTCCGGGTGGGCGGAGACGCTGGCCGTGGTGCAGTCACTGGCCGGGGTGCACGCACCGCTGTGGGTGCTGACACGAGGTGCGGTGTCCGTGGACGGTTCCGACGGGCTCGGCGATCCGGATCTGGCGGCGGTGTGGGGTATGGGCCGGGTCGCGGCGCTGGAGCTGCCGCAGCGCTGGGGCGGTCTCGTCGACCTGCCGGCCGAGCTGGACGCGCGGGCCGGTGAGCTTCTCGCGGGTGTCCTGGCCGCCGATGCGGCCGGTGCGGGTGAGGATCAGGTCGCGGTCCGTGGGACCGGGGTGTTCGGGCGTCGGCTGGAGCGTGCGGTGCCTGGCGGTGTGCCGGCCACGCCGTGGGACCCGGACCCGTCGGGCAGCGTGCTGGTCACGGGCGGTACCGGTGCGCTGGGTGCGGAGGTGGCGCGCTGGCTGGCGGGCCGGGGTGTGCCGCATCTGGTGCTGACCAGCCGTGGCGGCGTCGCGCCGGAGGGTCTGGTCGAGGAGTTGTCCGGGCTGGGGGCGCAGGTCACGGTCGCGGCCTGCGATGTGGCCGACCGGGACGTCCTGGCGGCGGTGATCGCCGGTGTTTCGGAGCAGTGGCCGCTCACCGGCATCGTGCACGCGGCCGGTCTCGACCTCCCGCAGCGGATCGAGGAAGCCACCCCCGAGACCTTCGCGACGGTGCTCCGCGCGAAGGTCGACGGGACCCGTTACCTCGACGAACTCACCGCCGGGATGCCGATCGGTCTGTTCGTGGTGTTCTCGTCGATCGCCGCGACCTGGGGCAGTGGCAGTCAGAGTGCGTACGCGGCGGGCAACGCTTTCCTCGACGCCTGGGTCCAGCACCGCCACGACCGCGGACTCCCTGGTACGTCCATCGCCTGGGGCCCCTGGGCCGGAACGGGCATGGCGGCCCAGGGCGAGGCGGAGCAGGGACTGCGCCGGCGCGGGCTGACCCCGATGGAACCGGACCTGGCGATCCGCGCCCTGGCCCAGGCGGTCGACAACGGCGACAGCAGCCTCACCGTCGCCGACGTCGACTGGACACGCTTCGCCGAAGCCTTCACCCTCCTGCGGCCCAGCCCGCTGCTCCACGAGTTCACCGCGACGTCCGAAGACCCGGCCGCCGGAGCGACCCCTGCCGACGAAACGGAGGAGAACACCGGTGCCGAGTTGCGGGACCGGTTGGCGGACGCCCCGGCCGCACAGCGCCAACGGATCCTGCTGGACATGGTCCGGTCCACGGCCGCGACCGTCCTGCGACACCGCGATCCGCATGCGATCGGAGCCGGCGAGGCGTTCAAGGACCTCGGGTTCGACTCCCTCATGGCAGTCGAGTTCCGCGATCACCTCAACCGGCTGACAGGCTTGCGCTTCCCGGTGAGCCTCGTCTTCAACTTCCGTTCGCTGCAGGCGGTGGCCGACCTGCTCCTCACCGAGCTGATGCCGGAACCCACCGCACCGGACGACCCCGTGTCCGACTCCCGTGACGCCGAGATCCGCGGTGTCCTCGCCGCGATCCCGATCGAGCGGCTGCGGGAAGCCGGACTCGTGGACACCTTGCTGAAACTGGCAGAACCCACAGACGCCGTCGAGCAGTCCTCGACCGAGAGACTCGACTCGCTGGACGACCTGGACGCCGAAGCCCTCATCGAAATCGCGCTCGACGCCGCACGGCACGAAGCCAGTTCTGGAGAAACCAATGACCGCTGACTCGGCCGACAAGCGAATCGTCGAAGCGCTGCGGGCCTCCCTCAAGGAAGCCGAGCGGCTCCGCACCCAGAACCGGGAGATCCTGGCCGCGAACAGCGAGCCGATCGCCATCGTCGCCATGAGCTGCCGGCTCCCCGGCGATGTCGCGGGCCCCGACGAGTTCTGGCAACTGGTGAGCACAGGCACCGACGCCATCACGGACTTCCCCTCCCACCGCGGCTGGGAACAACCCGAGCGGGACCAGGGACCCGAGACCTATGCGCCCAGGGGCGGCTTCGTCCACGACGCCGACCTTTTCGACGCCGACCTGTTCGGCATCAGCCCGCGCGAGGCGCTCGCCATGGACCCGCAGCAGCGGCTGCTGCTGGAGTCCGCGTGGGAGGCGTTCGAAACCGCGGGCGTCGACCCGCGCTCACTCGCGGGCACGCCCACCGGAGTGTTCATCGGGGCTTCGCCCTCCGGCTACGGCCTGATCGACCAGGGCTCCGAGGACGCCGAGTCGTTCGCCCTGACCGGGGGCGCCAGCAGCGTCCTGTCGGGCCGCGTGTCCTACGTCTTCGGCCTCGAAGGCCCCGCGGTGACCGTGGACACGGCGTGCTCCTCGTCGCTGGTGGCCCTCCACCTCGCCGCGCAGGCACTCCGCCAGGGCGAGTGCCGCATGGCCTTGGTCGGCGGAGTCGCCGTGATGGCGACCCCCGGCTCGTTCAGCGCCTTCGCCAAGCAGGGCGGTCTCGCCTCGGACGGCCGGTGCAAGTCGTTCGCCGCGGCCGCCGACGGCACCGGCTGGTCCGAGGGCGTCGGCGTCCTGCTGGTCGAGCGTCTGTCGGACGCCGTCCGCAATGGACACCAGGTACTGGCGGTGGTGCGGGGCAGCGCGATCAACCAGGACGGCGCCTCCAACGGCCTGACGGCGCCGAACGGCCCCGCGCAGCAGCGCGTGATCCGCCAGGCCCTCGCCAACGCCCGGCTGACGGGCGCCGACGTCGACGTGGTCGAGGCGCACGGCACCGGCACACGGCTCGGCGACCCGATCGAGGCGGAGGCACTCCAGCTCACCTACGGCCGGAGCCGGGGCGAGAGCGGCGAACCGCTGTGGCTGGGCTCGGTGAAGTCGAACATCGGCCATGCCCAGTCCGCGGCAGGTGTCGCGGGCGTGATCAAGATGGTCATGGCGTTGCGGCACGGCGTGCTGCCCGCGACGCTGCACGTCGACGAGCCGTCGCAGCAGGTGGACTGGTCGTTGGGCGCGGTCGAGCTGCTGACCGAGTCCCGTCCGTGGCCGATGGTGGAGCGTCCGCGGCGTGCGGCGGTGTCGTCGTTCGGCATCAGCGGCACCAACGCGCATGTGATCCTGGAGCAGGCTCCACCATCGGAGACCGTTCCGGTTGCTGCGACCCGGCAAGCGCCTGGGCCGGTGCCGTGGGTGGTGTCGGCGAAGTCGGACGCTGCGTTGCGGGCGCAGGTGGAGCGGCTGAGGTCGTTCGTGGCGTCGCGGCCGGAGCTGGATCCGGTGGATGTGGGGTGGTCGCTGGCGACGACTCGTGCCGGGCTGGAGCATCGTGCGGTGCTGGCGGGGGGCGGGACGCTCGCCGAGGGCGTGGCGGCCGAGGGCCGGACCGCGTTCCTGTTCACGGGGCAGGGTTCGCAGCGTGCGGGTATGGGGCTGGGGCTGTACGAGGCGTTCCCGGTGTTCGCGGAGGCGTTCGACGCGGTGTGCGCGCGGATGGACGTCCGGCTGGAGCGCCCGCTGCGGGAGGTTCTGACCGACGGCGTGGACCTGGACCGGACGGTGTGGGCGCAGGCGGGGCTGTTCGCGCTCGAAGTCGCCCTGTACCGCGTCGTCGAATCGTGGGGCATCACCCCGGATGTGTTGCTGGGTCACTCGCTGGGTGAGATCAGCGCCGCGCATGTCGCGGGGATCCTCGACCTGGACGATGCGTGTGTGCTGGTGGCGGAGCGGGGCCGGCTGATGCAGGCGCTGCCCGCGGGTGGCGGCATGCTCGCTGTCCAGGCGACGGAGGCGGATGTCGCAGACTCCGGTCTCGACGTCGCGGCCGTCAACGGCCCGAACTCCGTCGTCCTGTCGGGCGCGGTCGAGGCTGTCGAGCGGTATGCCGCCGCATGCGCGGCCCGTGGCCTGCGGGTCCGGGTGCTGTCGGTGTCGCACGCGTTCCACTCGGCGCTGATGGAGCCGATGCTGGACGAGTTCGCGGCGGTGCTGGACGGTCTGACGTTCCACCCGGCGCAGATCCCGGTGGTCTCGAACCTGACGGGTGCGGTGGCCGAGCGGGGTGCCATGCAGGACCCGGGGTACTGGCTGCGTCAGGTGCGGCAGGCGGTGCGGTTCGCGGACGGTGTGGCGGCGCTCGACGCGATGGGCGTGACGCGGTATGTGGAGCTGGGTCCGGACGGTGTGCTGTCGGGCATGGCTCAGGAGACCGTCAGCGACGCCGAGTTCGTCCCTGTGCTGCGCAAGGACCGGGACGAGGCCGGCAGTGCGCTGACCGCGGCCGGTCGTTTGTGGGCCTGTGGTGTCGAGGTCGGCTGGTCTGTGGTGTTCGCCGGTTGGGGCGGTCGGGTGGTGGATCTGCCGACGTATGCCTTCCAGCGGGAGCGGTTCTGGCCGGAGCTGTCGGCGGTGGCCGCTGCGGGCGGTGGTGGGGATCTGGTCGATGCCGCGTTCTGGGACGCGGTGGAACGCGAGGACCTGTCCGAGCTCGCCGGTCTGGAGTCGGCCCTGCCGGCTCTGGCGGAGTGGCGGCGGCGTCACCGGGAGCGTTCGACGCTCGGCTCGTGGCGTTACCGCGTCATGTGGAAGCCGCTCGACGGCCTGCCGCAGGCGGGAGTGCTGTCGGGGGTGTGGGCGGTTGTCGGCGCCGAGGATCCGGCGGTGTCCGCGGCCCTGTCGGCGGCGGGTGCGACGGTGGTCAGCGTTCCGGCCGGTGAGGTGCCGGGACTGCCCGACCTGGCGGGTGTCGTCCTGGCCCCGTCGGGGTGGGTGGAGACACTGTCCGTGGTCCAGGCACTGGCCGGGGTGGCCGCACCGTTGTGGGTGCTGACCCGGGGCGCGGTGTCGGTGGGCGGCTCGGACCGGCTGACTGATCCGGACCTGGCGGCGGTGTGGGGCATGGGCCGGGTCGCGGCGCTGGAGCTGCCGCAGCGCTGGGGCGGTCTCGTTGACCTGCCCGAGGTCCTGGACGAGCGGGCGGGTGCCCGCCTCGCCGGCATCCTGGCCGGTGGTGGTGAGGATCAGGTCGCGATCCGCGGGGCGGGTGTGTACGGCCGTCGTGTGGCGCGTGCGGTGCCGGCCGTGGTGGTCGGTGAGGGCTGGCGGCCGTCGGGGACCGTGCTCGTCACCGGTGGCACCGGTGGTCTGGGTGCCGAGGTCGCGCGCTGGCTCGCGGGCCGGGGTGTGCCGCATCTGCTGCTGACCAGCCGCGGCGGTGCCGCGCCCGAGGGTCTGGTCGAGGAGCTGTCCGGGCTGGGTACGCAGGTCACGGTCACGGCCTGCGACGTCGCCGACCGCGACGCCCTCGCCACCGTCCTCGCCGACGTGCCCGCCGACCTGCCGCTGACCGGCATCGTCCACGCGGCCGGGGTGGTGGACACGGAAGGGTTGGAACAGAGCACAAGTGCGTCGTTCGACGCGGTGCTGCGGGCCAAGGTCGAGGGGACGAGGTATCTCGACGAGCTGACCGCAGATCTGCCGCTCGACCTGTTCGTGGTGTTCTCCTCGATCGCCGCGACCTGGGGCAGCGGCGGCCAGGCCGCCTACGCGGCCGGCAACGCCTTCCTCGACGCCTGGATCCAACACCGCCATGACCGCGGACTTCCCGGCACATCCATCTCCTGGGGCCCCTGGGCCGGAGCCGGCATGGCCATGGACCCGGAAGCCGGCAGGAGCCTGCGTCGGCGTGGGCTGGCGCCGATGGACCCGGTGTTGGCTGTCCGTGCCCTGGCGGAGGCGATCGACCGGAACGACAGCGGTCTGACGGTCGTCGACCTGGACTGGTCGGTGTTCTCCCCGGCGTTCACCTCGTCCCGTCCCAGCGCCTTGTTCTCCGAGCTTCCGGAAGCTGCGGAGGCGCTCGCAGGCACGCCGGACGGTGGTGCCGCGCAGGGACTGCGGCAGCGACTCCTGGACGTCCCTGCCGGGGAACGGGCCCGATTCGTGCTGGATCTGGTGCGTGAGCGGGCCGCCGCGGTGCTCGGGCACACGGGTGCGGACGCGGTCGAGCCCGGGCGGGCGTTCCGCGATCTGGGCTTCGACTCGCTGATGGCGGTCGAACTGCGCAACCTGCTGACCACCGAGACCGGCCTGACGCTCCCCGCCACCCTCGTCTTCGACCACCCCAACCCGACCGCCCTCACCGACCACCTCCTGTCCCACCTGGCAGGCGACACCGCACAGAACACCCCCGCAGTCGCGGGTGCCATCCTCGACGAACCGGTCGCGATCGTGGGCATGGCCTGCCGCTACCCCGGAGGCGTCACCTCCCCGGAGGAGCTGTGGAACCTGGTAGCGGGCGGGGCGGACGGCGTCACCCCGTTCCCCGACGACCGCGGCTGGCCCACCGCCCTGCTCGATTCAAGCGCTTCGGTGGGCGGTTTCGTCCACGACGCCGACGAGTTCGACGCCGCCCTGTTCGGCATCTCACCGCGTGAAGCCCTCGCCATGGACCCCCAGCAGCGCCTCCTGCTGGAAACCGCGTGGGAAACCCTCGAAACCGCAGGCATCAACCCCCGCTCCCTGAAGGGCCACAACGTCGGCGTGTTCGCCGGCGCCTCCCCCTCCGGCTACGGCACCCAAGTCACCGGCGCCGAGGGGCACCTGCTCACCGGAACCGCCAGCAGCGTCATCTCCGGCCGACTCGCCTACGTCTTCGGCCTCGAAGGCCCGGCCCTCACCGTCGACACCGCCTGCTCCTCCTCCCTCGTCGCCCTCCACCTCGCCGCCCAGGCCCTGCGAACCGGCGAATGCGACATGGCCCTCGCCGGCGGCGTCACCGTCATGGTCACCCCCGGCGCATTCGCCGAGTTCGACCGCCAGGACGGCCTCGCCTCCGACGGCCGCTGCAAGTCCTTCGCCGCCGCCGCCGACGGCACCGGCTGGGCCGAAGGCGTCGGCCTCCTCCTCGTCGAACGGCTGTCCGACGCCCGCCGCAACGGCCACCACGTTCTGGCAGTCGTCCAGGGCAGCGCCGTCAACCAGGACGGCGCCTCCAACGGCCTCACCGCCCCCAACGGCCCCTCCCAACAACGCGTGATCCGCCAGGCCCTCGCCAACGCCCAGCTCACCGGTGCCGATGTCGATGTCGTCGAGGCACACGGCACCGGCACCCGGCTCGGCGACCCGATCGAAGCAGGGGCCCTGCTCGCCACCTACGGCCAGGAGCGCGGCGAGGCCGGCGAGCCGCTGTGGCTGGGCTCGATCAAGTCGAACATCGGTCACACGCAGGCTGCCGCCGGTGTCGCGGGCATCATCAAGATGATCATGGCCATGCGCCACGGCGTGATGCCCGCCACCCTCCACGTCGACGAGCCCACACCCCAGGTCGACTGGACCACCGGCGCGGTCGAACTCCTCACCGAACAGCGTCAGTGGCCCGAGTCGGACCGGCCGCGCCGTGCCGCCATCTCCTCGTTCGGCATCAGCGGCACCAACGCCCACGTCATCCTCGAACAGCCTTCCGCCGCGGAGACCGTCAAGGTAACGGCGGTCCGTGCGACGCCACCCAGACTCATTCCCTGGGCGGTATCGGCGAAGTCCGAGACCGCGTTGCGGGCGCAGGTCGAGCGGCTGACATCGTTCGTGGCGGGGCGGCCGGAACTGGACCCGTTGGACGTCGGCTGGTCGCTGGCCACCACTCGGGCTCCGCTGGAGCACCGCGCGGTGCTTCACGGCGACACGTTGCTGGCCTCCGGGCTCGCTACCGAGGGCCGAACCGCGTTCCTGTTCACCGGCCAGGGCTCGCAGCGTGCCGGCATGGGCCTGGGGCTCTACGAGGCGTTCCCCGTCTTCGCCGAAGCCTTTGATGCTGTCTGCGCACGGCTCGACGTCCGGCTGGAGCACCCGCTCCGGGAGGTCCTGACCGACGGCACCGACCTCGACCACACGATGTGGGCACAGGCCGGCCTCTTCGCCCTCGAAGTCGCCCTGTTCCGCCTCGTCGAGTCGTGGGGGGTGAGCCCGGATGTGCTGCTCGGCCACTCGCTGGGCGAGATCAGCGCCGCGCACGTCGCGGGCATCCTCGACCTCGACGACGCCTGCACCCTGGTCGCCGAACGCGGCCGCCTGATGCAGGCCCTGCCCACGGGCGGCGGCATGCTCGCCGTCCAGGCCACCGAAGCCGACGTCGCCGACTCCGGCCTCGACATCGCCGCCGTCAACGGCCCGAACTCCGTCGTCCTGTCCGGCACCGCCGAGGCCATCGAGCGCTACGCCGCCTACTGCGCGGTCCGTGGCCTGCGGTTCAACGTCCTGTCGGTGTCGCACGCCTTCCACTCGGCCCTGATGCAACCGATGCTGGACGAGCTCGCGACCGTCCTGAACGGCCTCACGTTCAACCCGGCCCGGATTCCGCTCGTCTCCAACCTCACCGGAGCCCTCGCCGCCCCTGACGCCATGCAGCAGCCGGAGTACTGGCTGAACCAGGTCCGCCAGCCCGTCCGCTTCGCCGACGGCGTCGCCACCCTCCACACCATGGGCGTCACCCGCTACCTCGAACTCGGCCCCGACGGCGTCCTGTCCGGCATGGCCCAGGACACCGTCACCGAGGCCGAGTTCGTCCCCGTCCTGCGCAAGGACCGCGACGAGACCGACACCGCCCTCACCGCGATCAGCCGCCTGTGGGCCTCCGGCACCGACATCGACTGGCGCGCCGTGTTCGCCGACTGGGGCGGCCGGACGGTCGACCTGCCCACCTACCCCTTCCAGCGCGAACGCTACTGGCCGCAGCCGGGCATACTCGGCGCGGACGCGGGCGCACTGGGCATCCAGGGCGCCGAGCACGCGCTGCTCGGCTCCGTGGTGGCCCTCGCCGACGCGGACGGCGTACTCCTCACCGGCCGTCTCTCGGTGGACGCGCAACCGTGGCTGGCCGACCACCTCGTGCTCGGCCGTGTCGTGGTGCCCGGCACCGCACTGGTGGAGATGGCGCTGCGCGCCGGCCAGGAGGTCGACTGCGGTCTGCTCCGTGAACTGGTCCTGCGCGCCCCGCTGGTGCTGCCCGAGTCCGGCGCCGTCCAGGTCCAGATCCGGATCGAGGAACCCGATCCCTCGGGCGACCGCCCCGTCCACCTCCACGCTCGCCCCGAAGGCGCGGACGAATGGACGCTGCACGCATTGGGCTTTCTCGCCGCCTCGGACACCCGAACGCCCGGGTTCGATCTGGAGCTGTGGCCCCCGCAGGAAGCCACGGCAGTTGACCTGGACGGCTTCTACGACGTCCTGGCAGGGGTGGGCCTGGCGTACGGCCCGGCGTTCCAGGGCGTCCAGGCGGCCTGGCGGGACGCTTCCGGTGTCTACGCCGAGGTCACGATCGCGGATCCGGTGGACGGGTTCGGTATCCACCCCGCCCTCTTCGACGCGGCACTGCACCCTTCGGGGCTGCTGATCGGCGACGCCGACGCCCCGGGGGCGCGGTTGCCGTTCGCGTGGTCGGGTGTGGAGCTGTTCGCGGTCGGCGCGGCCACGCTGAGGGTGGCGATCCGTCCCGACGGCGAGGGCATCACCGTGCAGGCGGCCGACGACGCCGGTCTGCCCGTCGCGGTGGTGCGTTCGCTGATGTCCCGCGAGGTGTCGGCGGACCAGCTGTCCTCCGTCGGTCGAGCGGACAACGCGCTCTTCGCGGTGGAGTGGGTCCCGCTGCCGCGGGGCAGCGCTTCCGGCCACACGGCGGAGGAAGCCCCGGCATGGACGGTGCTGTCGGCCGGTGACGGCCCGGTGGAGCAGGTCCTCGGCGAGGTCCTGCACGGAGTGCAGGAGTGGCTGAGCGAGGAACACCCCGAGCACGCACACCTCGCCGTCGTGACCCACGGTGCCGTGCCCGCGGGGTCTGTCGTCGGTGTGGACCCGGTGGGTGCGGCGGTGTGGGGTCTGGTGCGCTCGGCGCAGTCGGAGCATCCGGACCGGATCGTGCTCGTCGACACCGACCCGGCATCCGGCGATCCGTTCGATCCGGCGCTGCTCGCCGGGGTGGACGAGCCGCAGGTAGCGGTCCGCGACGGTGCGCTGCTGGTGCCCCGTCTCGCCCGTACCGCCGCCGGCTCGACCGCTGTGCCGCTGGACGGTGACGGCACCGTGCTGATCACCGGTGGCACCGGAACGCTCGGCGGGCTCCTCGCCCGCCACCTGGTCACCGAACACGGCGTCCGCAACCTGCTCCTGCTGTCCCGCAAGGGCTCCGGCGCCCCCGGCGCAGCCGCTCTCATCGAGGAACTGGCCGAACTCGGCGCCCGCGCCCGCATCGTGGCGTGCGACGCCGCCGACCGCGACGCCCTCGCCACCGTCCTCGACGGCATCCCCGCCGAGACTCCGCTCACCGGCGTCGTCCACGCGGCGGGTGTCCTCGACGACGGCATCGTCACCGCGTTGACCCAGGAGCGTCTGGACACCGTCCTGCGCGCCAAGGCCACCGCCGCGTCGAACCTGGACGAGCTGACCCGTGGCTCCGACCTGGCGATGTTCGTGCTCTACTCCTCCACGTCGGCGACGTTCGGTGCCCCCGGCCAGGCCAACTACTCGGCCGCGAACTCCTACCTCGACGCCCTCGCGATCCGCCGCCGTGCGGAGGGACTGCCCGGTCTGTCCCTGGCCTGGGGCCTGTGGCAGCAGGCGAGTGGGATGACCGGTCATCTCCAGGACCGGACCGGGCGTCTCGGCCCCGGTCTGACCGACGAGCAGGGCCTGGCCCTCTTCGACGCCGCTCTGGGCGCGGACCGCGCCGATGTCGTGGCGATGTTGCTCGACACCGTCGCCCTCCGTTCCTGGAACGCTGCCACCCCGTTGCCCGCGCTGCTGCGCGGCCTCGTCCCGGCCGCCGTCGTCCGCAGGGCAGGACGAGCGACCGGAGGCGAGCCCCAGCTGTTGCGTCAGCTTGCGGGGCTGTCTTCGGCCGAGCGGGACAGGCTGCTCCAGGACATGGTGCTCACGGAGGTGGCCCATGTCCTCGGGCACGCCTCCGCGGACGCCGTCGGGGAACGCCAGGCCTTCAAGGACCTGGGCTTCGACTCGCTCACCGCGGTGGAGCTCCGCAACCGGCTCAACGCCGCCACCGGACTCCGGCTGCCCGCGACGCTGGTCTTCGACTACCCGAACGTTCAGCTGCTCGCCGGTCATCTGGCTGCCTTGCTGTCCGGTTCCGGTGAGCCGGCCGTGGTGGCACCACGGCGAACTGCCCCGGCGGCTGCGGACGAGCCGATCGCGATCGTGGGCATGTCGTGCCGGCTGCCGGGCGGTGTGGTGTCCCCCGAGGGGCTGTGGGATCTGGTCACGGCAGGACGGGACGGGGTGACGGACTTCCCCGACGACCGCGGCTGGGACGTGACCTGGAGCGGGGTCTCCGGATCCGGTGGCTTCCTCGCCGGTGCCGGTGACTTCGACGCGGGCCTCTTCGGCATCTCGCCGCGTGAGGCGCTGGCCATGGACCCGCAGCAGCGCCTGCTGCTGGAAGGGGTCTGGGAGGCGTTCGAGTCCGCGGGGCTGGACCCGATGTCGCTGCGCGGATCGTCGACCGGCGTGTACGCCGGAATCATGTACCACGACTACGCCCAGAGCCTGGGCGTCGTCCCGGAGGACGTGGAAGCCTTCCTGGCCACGGGCAACGCCGGAAGCGTGTTCTCCGGGCGGGCAGCCTATGTCTTCGGGCTCGAGGGCCCGGCCGTCACCGTCGACACGGCGTGCTCGTCCTCGCTCGTCGCGCTGCACCTGGCCGCGCAGGCACTCCGGGCCGGTGAATGCGACCTGGCGGTGGCCGGCGGTGTGACCGTGCTGTCCACACCAGGCGTGTTCGTCGACTTCGCCCGGCAGGGCGGACTGTCCTTCGACGGCCGGTGCAAGTCCTTCGCCGCCGCGGCCGACGGCACGGGCTGGTCCGAGGGCACGGCGGTCCTGGTCGTGGAACGGCTCTCCGACGCACAGCGCAACGGCCACCACATCCTCGCCGTCGTCCGCGGCAGCGCGATCAACCAGGACGGCGCGTCGAACGGTCTGACCGCACCCAACGGTCCCTCCCAGCAGCGGGTCATCAGCCAGGCCCTGGCCAACGCCCAGCTCACCACCGCCGACATCGACGTCGTCGAGGCGCACGGCACCGGCACCCGCCTGGGTGACCCGATCGAGGCAGGGGCCCTGCTGGCCACGTACGGCCAGGAGCGCGGCGAGAGCGACGAGCCGCTCTGGCTGGGGTCGGTGAAGTCGAACATCGGGCACACCCAGGCGGCCGCCGGTGCGGCGGGTGTGATCAAGATGGTCATGGCGCTGCGGCACGGTGTGCTGCCGGCCACGCTGCATGTGGACGAGCCGTCGCCGCAGGTGGACTGGTCGGCCGGTGCGGTGGAGCTGCTGACGGAATCCCGTGCCTGGCCCGAGTCGGATCGTCCGCGCCGCGCGGCGGTGTCCTCGTTCGGGATCAGTGGCACGAACGCGCATGTGATTCTGGAGCAGGCTCCGGAGCCCGTCGTCGGGCGGGAGACGGTTGCCGCGCCGCGACAGGCGCCGGGTCAGGTGCCGTGGGTGGTGTCGGCGAAGTCCGAGCCCGCGCTGCGTGCGCAGGTGGAACGGCTGACGTCGTTCGTGGCGGAGCGGCCGAAGCTGGACCCCGTGGACGTCGGGTGGTCGCTGGCGACGACCCGGGCCGCGCTGGAGTACCGCGCGGTGCTGGCCGGCGACACCGTCCTGGCCACCGGTGCTGCCGGTGACGGACGACTGGCGGTGTTGTTCACCGGGCAGGGTTCGCAGCGTGCGGGCATGGGCCTGGGGCTGTACGAGGCGTTCCCGGTGTTCGCCGAAGCATTCGACGCGGTGTGCGCGCGCCTCGATGCCCGGCTGGAGCGCCCGCTGCGCGAGGTCCTCGCCGATGGCGTCGACCTTGATCAGACGGCGTGGGCGCAGGCCGGACTCTTCGCCCTCGAAGTCGCCCTCTTCCGGCTGGTCGAGTCGTGGGGCGTGAGCCCGGATGTGCTGCTCGGCCACTCGCTGGGTGAGATCAGTGCGGTGCATGTCGCGGGCATCCTCGACCTGGACGACGCCTGCACCCTGGTCGCCGGGCGCGGCCGCCTGATGCAGGCACTGCCTGCGGGTGGCGGGATGCTGGCCGTCCAGGCGACGGAGGCGGATGTCGCCGGCTCCGGTCTCGACGTCGCGGCCGTCAACGGCCCGAACTCCGTCGTCCTGTCGGGCGCGGTCGAGGCTGTCGAGCGGTATGCCGCGGAGTGCGCCGAGCGCGGCGTGCGGTTCAACGTCCTGTCGGTGTCGCATGCGTTCCACTCGGCGCTGATGGAGCCGATGCTGGACGATTTCGCGGCGGTGCTGGAGGGTCTGAGCTTCCGCCCCGCGCGGATCCCGGTGGTCTCGAACCTGACGGGTGCGGTGGCCGAGCCGGGTGCCATGCAGGAGCCGGGGTACTGGCTGAGCCAGGTCCGGCAGGCGGTCCGCTTCGCCGACGGCGTCACCGCCCTCGAGGCGATGGGCGTGACCCGCTATCTGGAGCTCGGTCCCGACGGTGTGCTGTCGGGCATGGCCCAGGAGACCGTCACTGAGGCCGAGTTCATCCCTGTCCTGCGCAAGGACCGCGACGAGACGGACACCGCGCTGACCGCGGCCGGTCGCCTGTGGGCGACCGGTGCCGAGGTCGACTGGACGACGCTGTTCGCCGCCTGGGGTGGCCAGGTGATCGATCTGCCCACCTACGCGTTCCAGCACGAGCGGTACTGGCCGCAGCCGAACAGGGGCCCGGGAGACCTGGCCGCCGTCGGCCTGACGGGTGCCTCCCATGCCCTGCTGGGTGCGGCGGTGACGCTGGCAGAGGGCGACGGCGTACTGCTGACCGGCCGTCTGTCGCTGGGTGTGCAGTCGTGGCTGTCCGACCATCTGGTGCTGGATCGGGTGGTGGTGCCGGGTGCGGCGTTGGTGGAGATGGTGCTGCGGGCGGGGCAGGAGGTGGGCTGTGGTCTGCTGCGGGAGCTGGTGCTGCGGGCGCCGTTGGTGCTGCCGGAGTCGGGTGGTGTGCAGGTTCAGGTGCGGGTCGAGGGGCCGGATGCCTCGGGTGACCGGCCGGTGCATGTCCATGGGTGTGTCGAGGGTGCGGAGGAGTGGACGTTGCATGCGTCGGGCTTCCTCGCTGTGTCGCAGACGCGGGTGCCTGAGTTCGGTTTGAGTGTGTGGCCTCCGCAGGGTGCGGTTGCGGTGGAGGTCGACGGGTTCTACGAGTCGTTGGCCGGGGTGGGCTTCGGTTACGGTTCGGTGTTCCAGGGGGTGCGGGCGGCCTGGCGTGACGCGTCCGGTGTGTATGCGGATCTGGTGTTGCCGGAGCCGGGTGTGGGGCAGGTCGACGCGTTCGGTATTCATCCGGCGCTGCTGGATGCCGCGTTGCATCCGGCGAATCTCCTGTCCCAGGGCTCCGGCAAGTCCGGAGAGCCGGGGGAGTCGGGGCCGCGGTTGCCGTTCGCGTGGTCGGGTGTGGAGTTGTTCGCGGTCGGGGCGACCGTGCTGCGGGTGGCGATCCGTCCCGAGGGCGAGGGCTTCACGGTTCAGGCGGCGGACGGCACGGGTGCGCCGGTCGCTCTCGTGCGTTCGTTGGTGTCGCGTGCGGTGTCGGCGGAGCAGTTGTCGGCGTCCGGGCACGCGGCGGACGACGCGCTGTTCGCCGTGGAATGGGTGCCGGTTCCGGTATCACCTGGGATCACCGCTGTCACCGAAGAGGACTCGGCGGAGGCTGCGGCGTGGACGGTGCTGCCGGCCGGTGACGGTCCGGTGGAGCAGGTCCTCGGCGAGGTGCTGCGTGGTGTGCAGGAGTGGCTGTCGGACGAGAGCACGTTCGGCTCTCGTCTGGCGGTCGTGACCCGGGGCGCGATGCCCGTGGGCACTGCGGACGTCGTGGACCCGGTGGGTGCGGCGGTGTGGGGTCTGGTGCGCTCGGCGCAGTCGGAGCACCCGGACCGGATCGTGCTCGTCGACACCGACCCGGCCACCGACGACCAGGACGCGGACCTGACGCTGCTCGCCGGTCTCGACGAGCCGCAGGTCGCCCTCCGCGACGGTGCGCTGCTGGTGCCTCGGCTGATGCGGGCCGGGGGTGCTGCGCAGTCTGTGCCGCTGGACGGTGACGGCACGGTGCTGATCACCGGTGGCACCGGAACGCTCGGAGGGCTTCTCGCCCGCCACCTGGTCACCGAGCACGGCGTCCGTAGCCTGCTTCTGCTGTCCCGCCGGGGCGCGGACGCGCCCGGTGCGGCCGCACTTGTCGCGGAGCTCGCCGAACTCGGGGCGCAGGCCGGCATCGTGGCGTGTGACGCGGCCGACCGTGATGCCCTCGCGGCCGTCCTCGCGGGCGTTCCCGCGGAGACTCCGCTGACCGGTGTCGTTCACGCGGCGGGTGTCCTCGACGACGGCATCTTCACCGCTCTGACCCAGGAGCGTCTGGAGACGGTGCTGCGGGCGAAGGTCACCGCCGCTTCGAACCTGGACGAGCTGACTCGCGACAGCGATCTCGCCATGTTCGTGCTCTACTCCTCGGCGTCGGCGACGTTCGGGACTCCGGGCCAGGCCAACTACTCGGCCGCCAACGCCTATCTCGACGCCCTTGCCGTCCGACGTCGTGCGGAGGGTCTGCCCGGCCTGTCCCTTGCCTGGGGCCTGTGGGAGCAGGCAAGTGGCATGACCGGCGGACTCGCCGAGACCGACCGGACCCGGGTGACCAGTGCTGGTAATGCCCTGTCCACGGAGCAGGGTCTTGCTCTGTTCGATGCGGCGTTGGGGCTGTCGGTGGCGCATGTGGTGCCGGTCGGTCTGGATCCGGTGGCGGTGCGGGCGGCTGGTGAGGTGCCTGCGTTGTTGCGTGGTCTGGTCGCTGGTGGGGTGCGGCGTGGGGTTGCGCAGGCGTCGGGTGCGGGCTTGGCGTTGGCGCAGCGGTTGCGGTCGATGCCTGGTGCTCAGCGTGCGCAGGTGTTGCTGGAGTTGGTGCGCGGTAGTGCGGCGGCGGTGCTGGGGCATGCTTCGGTGGATGCGGTCGGTGAGCGTCAGGCGTTCAAGGATCTGGGCTTCGATTCGCTGACGGCGGTGGAGTTGCGGAACCGGTTGACGGCGGCGACGGGGTTGCGGTTGCCGGCGACGCTGGTGTTCGACTATCCGAGCCCGGTGGTGCTGAGTGATCACCTCCTCTCCGAGTTCTTCGGTGGGTTGGAGGCGGCCGGTGAGCCGGTGCGGCCTGTGAGTGTGGCCGGGGCCGATGAGCCGTTGGCGATCGTGGGTATGGCGTGCCGGCTGCCGGGTGGGGTGACCTCGCCCGATCAGTTGTGGGATCTGGTCGCGGGTGGGGTGGACGGTTTGTCGCCGTACCCGGTTGATCGTGGCTGGCCTGCGGATCTGGCGGGCCGGGGTGCGGGTGTGGGCGGGTTCGTCGATGAGGCGGACCGGTTCGATGCGGCGTTGTTCGGGATCTCGCCGCGTGAGGCGCTGGCGATGGATCCGCAGCAGCGGCTGCTGCTGGAGGCGGCGTGGGAGACGTTCGAGTCGGCGGGGATGGATCCGCGTTCGTTGCGGGGTCGCAGTGTGGGTGTGTTCGCGGGGGCGTTGTCGTCCGGGTATGTGGCCGGTGGTGAGGGTCATGTGCTGTCGGGTGCGGCGAACAGTGTGATCTCGGGTCGGGCGGCGTATGTGTTCGGTCTTGAAGGGCCGGCGGTGACGGTGGACACGGCGTGTTCGTCATCGTTGGTGGCGCTGCATCTGGCGGGTCAGGCGCTGCGGTCGGGTGAGTGCGACATGGCGCTGGCCGGTGGTGTGACGGTGATGGTCTCTCCGGCCGCGTTTGTGGAGTTCGATCGTCAGGACGGGCTCGCGGCCGATGGCCGGTGCAAGGCGTTCGCGGGTGCGGCGGATGGCACGGGCTGGGCCGAGGGCGTGGGTCTGCTGCTGGTGGAGCGGCTGTCGGATGCCGAGCGCAACGGGCACAAGATTCTTGCCGTGGTGCGGGGCAGTGCGATCAATCAGGACGGTGCGTCGAACGGTCTGACCGCGCCGAACGGTCCCTCGCAGCAGCGGGTCATCCGCCAGGCCCTGGCCAACGCCCGACTGACCGGCACGGACATCGACGTCGTCGAAGCGCACGGCACCGGCACCCGGCTCGGGGACCCGATCGAGGCCGGGGCCCTGTTGGCGACCTACGGCCAGGAGCGCGGCGAGGCCGATGAGCCGCTGTGGCTGGGTTCGGTGAAGTCGAACATCGGTCACACGCAGGCGGCCGCGGGTGTCGCGGGCCTCATCAAGATGGTGATGGCGATGCGGCACGGCGTGCTGCCGGCGACGCTGCACGTCGACGAGCCGTCACCGCAGGTGGACTGGTCCGCCGGCGCGGTGGAACTGCTGACGGAATCCCGCGCCTGGCCCGAGTCGGACCGTCCGCGCCGCGCGGGTGTCTCGTCGTTCGGCATCAGCGGCACCAACGCCCACGTCATCCTGGAGGCGCCTCCCGCCGCACAGGCCGTCGAGGCGCCGCGGGTGCGTGCCGCGCTCCCTGCTCCGGTGCCGTGGGTGGTGTCGGCGAAGTCCGAGCCCGCGCTGCGGGCGCAGGTGGAACGGCTGACGTCGTTCGTCGCGGAGCAGCCGGAGCTGGACCCCGTGGACGTCGGCTGGTCGCTGGCGACGACGCGGACCGCGCTGGAGCACCGTGTAGTGCTCGCCGCCGGCGGTGATGTGCTGGCCGCAGGCACGGCCACTGAAGGGCGGACCGCGTTCCTGTTCACCGGCCAGGGCTCGCAACGCGCGGGCATGGGGCTGGAACTCCATGAGGCTTTCCCGGTGTTCGCGGAGGCGTTCGACGCTGTCTGCGCCCGGCTCGACGTCCGACTGGAGCGCCCTCTCCGGGAGGTCCTCGCCGACGGTGTCGACCTTGATCAGACGGCGTGGGCGCAGGCCGGCCTCTTCGCGCTCGAAGTCGCCCTGTTCCGGCTGGTGGAGTCGTGGGGCGTGAGCCCGGATGTGCTGCTCGGCCACTCGCTGGGTGAGATCAGTGCGGCGCATGTCGCGGGCATCCTCGACCTGGACGACGCCTGCACCCTGGTCGCCGAGCGGGGTCGGCTGATGCAGGCGCTGCCTGCGGGTGGCGGGATGCTGGCCGTCCAGGCGGCGGAGGCCGAGGTCGCCGATTCCGGCCTGGACATCGCCGCCGTCAACGGCCCCAATTCCGTGGTTCTTTCCGGCGACGTGGAGGCCGTCGAGCGCTACGCCGTCGCGTGCAGAGAGCGTGGCCTGCGGTTCAACGTCCTGTCGGTGTCGCACGCCTTCCACTCGGCGCTGATGGAGCCGATGCTGGACGAGTTCGCGACAGTGCTTGCCGGGCTCACGTTCCACCCGGCCCGGATTCGCCTCGTCTCCAACCTCACCGGAGCCGTGGCCGAACTTGGTGCCATGCAGGAGCCGGGGTACTGGCTGAACCAGGTCCGCGGCACGGTCCGCTTCGCCGACGGCGTCACCGCCCTCGCGGCGATGGGCGTGACCCGCTACTTGGAGCTCGGTCCCGACGGAGTCCTGTCGGGCATGGCTCAGGACACCGTCACTGAGGCCGAGTTCATCCCTGTCCTGCGCAAGGACCGCGACGAGACGGACACCGCCCTCACCGCCCTCAGCCGCCTGTGGGCCTCCGGGGCAGCCATCGACTGGACGACGGTGTTCGCCGGCTGGGGCGGCCGGACGGTCGACCTGCCCACCTACGCCTTCCAGCGCGAGCGGTACTGGCCGCTGCCTGACATGGGCGCGGGAGACCTGGCTGCTGTCGGCCTGGCGGGTGCGGGCCATGCGCTGCTCGGTGCGGCGGTAGAACTGGCCGGCGGAGACGCGGTGGTGCTGACCGGCCGCCTCGCGCTGGGTACCCAGCCCTGGCTGGCTGACCACGTCGTGCTGGACCAGGTCGTGGTGCCGGGTGCGGCGTTGGTGGAGATGGTGCTGCGGGCCGGACAGGAAGTGGGCTGCGGTCTGCTGCGGGAGCTTGTCCTGCGGGCCCCTCTGGTGCTGCCAGAATCCGGTGGCGTGCAGGTCCAGGTGAGCGTCGGCGGATCGGACGAGTCCGGAGACAGGCCGGTTCAGATTCATGGCCGGCTGGACGGCGCGGAGGAGTGGACGTTGCATGCGTCGGGCTTCCTCGCTGTGTCGCAGACGCGGGTGCCTGAGTTCGGTTTGAGTGTGTGGCCTCCGCAGGGTGCGGTTGCGGTGGAGGTCGACGGGTTCTACGAGTCGTTGGCCGGGGTGGGCTTCGGTTACGGTTCGGTGTTCCAGGGGGTGCGGGCGGCCTGGCGTGACGCGTCCGGTGTGTATGCGGATCTGGTGTTGCCGGAGCCGGGTGTGGGGCAGGTCGACGCGTTCGGTATTCATCCGGCGCTGCTGGATGCCGCGTTGCATCCGGCGAATCTCCTGTCCCAGGGCTCCGGCAAGTCCGGAGAGCCGGGGGAGTCGGGGCCGCGGTTGCCGTTCGCGTGGTCGGGTGTGGAGTTGTTCGCGGTCGGGGCGACCGTGCTGCGGGTGGCGATCCGTCCCGAGGGCGAAGGCTTCACCGTGCAGGCGGCGGACGGCACGGGTGCGCCGGTCGCTCTCGTGCGTTCGTTGATGTCGCGTGCGGTGTCGGCCGGGCAGTTGTCGGCGTCCGGGGGCGTGGCGGACGACGCGCTGTTCGCCGTTGAGTGGACTGCGTTGCCGCCGGGCAGTGCGTCCGGTGATGCGGCGGAGGCTGCGGCGTGGACGGTGCTGCCGGCCGGTGACGGTCCGGTGGAGCAGGTCCTCGGCGAGGTGCTGCGTGGTGTGCAGGAGTGGCTGTCGGACGAGAGCACGTTCGGCTCTCGTCTGGCGGTCGTGACCCGGGGCGCGATGCCCGTGGGCACTGCGGACGTCGTGGACCCGGTGGGTGCGGCGGTGTGGGGTCTGGTGCGCTCGGCGCAGTCGGAGCACCCGGACCGGATCGTGCTCGTCGACACCGACCCGGCCACCGACGACCAGGACGCGGACCTGACGCTGCTCGCCGGTCTCGACGAGCCGCAGGTCGCCCTCCGCGACGGTGCGCTGCTGGTGCCTCGGCTGATGCGGGCCGGGGGTGCTGCGCAGTCTGTGCCGCTGGACGGTGACGGCACGGTGCTGATCACCGGTGGCACCGGAACGCTCGGAGGGCTTCTCGCCCGCCACCTGGTCACCGAGCACGGCGTCCGTAGCCTGCTTCTGCTGTCCCGCCGGGGCGCGGACGCGCCCGGTGCGGCCGCACTTGTCGCGGAGCTCGCCGAACTCGGGGCGCAGGCCGGCATCGTGGCGTGTGACGCGGCCGACCGTGATGCCCTCGCGGCCGTCCTCGCGGGCGTTCCCGCGGAGACTCCGCTGACCGGTGTCGTTCACGCGGCGGGTGTCCTCGACGACGGCATCTTCACCGCTCTGACCCAGGAGCGTCTGGAGACGGTGCTGCGGGCGAAGGTCACCGCCGCTTCGAACCTGGACGAGCTGACTCGCGACAGCGATCTCGCCATGTTCGTGCTCTACTCCTCGGCGTCGGCGACGTTCGGGACTCCGGGCCAGGCCAACTACTCGGCCGCCAACGCCTATCTCGACGCCCTTGCCGTCCGACGTCGTGCGGAGGGTCTGCCCGGCCTGTCCCTTGCCTGGGGCCTGTGGCAGGAGGCCAGCGGTATGACCGGGCATCTCCGGGACCAGTTGTCCACGGGGACGTCCACGGAGCAGGGCCTTGCGCTGTTCGATGCGGCGCTGGGGCTGTCGGTGGCGCATGTGGTGCCGGTCGGTCTGGATCCGGTGGCGGTGCGGGCGGCTGGTGAGGTGCCTGCGTTGTTGCGTGGTCTGGTCGCTGGTGGGGTGCGGCGTGGTGTTGCGCAGGCGTCGGGTGCGGGCTTGGCGCTGGTGCAGCGGTTGCGCTCGATGCCCGGTGCTCAGCGTGCGCAGATGCTGCTGGAGCTGGTGCGCGGCAGCGCGGCGGCGGTGCTGGGCCACGCCTCGGTGGACGCGGTCGGTGAGCGTCAGGCGTTCAAGGACCTGGGCTTCGACTCGCTGACCGCCGTCGAACTGCGCAACCGGCTGACGGCGGCGACAGGGTTGCGGCTGCCCGCGACGCTCGTGTTCGACTATCCGAGCCCGGTGGTGCTGACCGACCATCTGCTGTCGGAGTTCTTCGGCGGCGCGGAGGCGGTCGGGGAGCCGGTCCGGCAGGTGAGCGCGGCCGGGACCGATGAGCCGCTGGCGATCGTGGGTATGGCGTGCCGGCTGCCCGGGGGTGTGACGTCGCCCGAGCAGTTGTGGGACCTTGTCTCCGGTGGGCTGGACGGTTTGTCGCCGTTCCCGACGGATCGTGGCTGGCCGGCCGAGTTGGCCGGTCGGGGCGCCGGTGTGGGCGGGTTCGTCCATGACGCGGACCGGTTCGACGCGGCGTTGTTCGGGATCTCGCCGCGTGAGGCGTTGTCGATGGATCCGCAGCAGCGGCTGCTGCTGGAGGCGGCGTGGGAGACGTTCGAGTCGGCGGGCATGGATCCGCGTTCGCTGCGGGGTCGCAGTGTGGGCGTGTTCGCGGGGGCGTTGTCGTCCGGGTACATGGCGGGTTCCGAAGGGCATGTGCTGTCGGGGGCGGCGAACAGTGTGATCTCCGGCCGGGCGGCGTATGTGTTCGGTCTGGAGGGGCCGGCGGTGACGGTGGACACGGCGTGTTCGTCGTCGCTGGTGGCGTTGCATCTGGCGGGGCAGGCGCTGCGGTCGGGTGAGTGCGACATGGCGCTGGCCGGTGGTGTGACGGTGATGGTCAGCCCGACTGCGTTCGCGGAGTTCGACCGGCAGGACGGATTGGCGGCCGATGGCCGGTGCAAGGCGTTCGCCGCGGGTGCGGACGGCACGGGCTGGGCCGAGGGCGTGGGTCTGCTGCTGGTGGAGCGGTTGTCGGATGCCGAGCGCAACGGGCACAAGATCCTCGCGGTGGTGCGTGGCAGCGCGGTGAACCAGGACGGTGCGTCGAACGGTCTGACGGCGCCGAACGGGCCGTCGCAGCAGCGGGTGATCCGCCAGGCCCTGGCCAACGCCCGGCTGACCGGCGCGGATGTCGATGTGGTGGAGGCGCACGGCACGGGCACCCGACTCGGGGACCCGATCGAGGCACAGGCGCTGCTGGCCACGTACGGCCAGGACCGTGACGAGTCCGGTCCGCTGTGGCTGGGGTCGGTGAAGTCGAACATCGGCCACACGCAGGCAGCCGCGGGTGTCGCGGGCCTGATCAAGATGGTCATGGCGATGCGGCACGGCGTCCTGCCGGCGACGCTGCACGTGGATGAGCCGTCGCCGCAGGTGGACTGGTCGGCGGGCGCGGTGGAACTGCTGACGGAGGCGCGTTCCTGGCCCGAGTCGGACCGTCCGCGCCGCGCGGGCGTCTCGTCCTTCGGTATCAGCGGCACCAACGCGCACGTCATCCTCGAACAGGCTCCCGAGCCGGACGCTGTTCCGGTTGCCGCGACGCTGCAGGTGCCGGGGCCGGTGCCGTGGATGATCTCGGCGAACTCGGAGTCCGGGCTTCAGGTCCAGATCGAACGCCTGAGGTCGTTCGTCACCGGCCGACCGGAGCTGTCCCCGGTGGACATCGGCTGGTCGCTCGCGACGACGCGCGCCGCTCTGGAGCACCGTGCGGTTCTGTCCGCGGACACGACAGTCGCCACGGGTACCGCCCGCGAGGGTCGGACGGCGTTCCTGTTCACCGGGCAGGGTTCGCAGCGTGCCGGTATGGGCCTGGGGCTGTATGAGCGGTTCCCGGTGTTCGCCGAGGCGTTCGACGCGGTGTGCGCCCGGCTGGACGCTCGACTGGAGCGTCCGCTGCGGGAAGTTCTGACCGACGGCGCCGACCTGGACCGGACGGCGTGGGCGCAGGCCGGCCTGTTCGCCCTCGAAGTCGCCCTGTTCCGACTGGTCGAATCGTGGGGTGTGACCCCGGATGTGCTGCTCGGCCACTCCCTCGGTGAGATCAGCGCCGCGCATGTGGCCGGCGTCCTCGACCTCGACGACGCCTGCACCCTGGTCGCCGAGCGCGGCCTGTTGATGCAGGCGCTGCCCGCGGGCGGCGGCATGCTCGCCGTCCAGGCGACCGAAGCCGACGTCGCCGACTCGGGCCTGGACATCGCGGCGGTGAACGGTCCGAACTCCGTGGTGCTGTCGGGTGATCTGGACGCGGTCGAGCGCTACGCCGCCGCATGCGCCGAGCACGGCCTGCGGTTCACCGTCCTCTCCGTCTCGCACGCGTTCCACTCCGCTCTGATGGAACCGATGCTGGACGCGTTCGCGGCGGTGCTGGACGGGCTGACGTTCCACCCGGCCCGGATCCCGGTCGTCTCGAACCTGACCGGCGACGTGGCCGGCCCCGGGTTGATGCAGGAACCCGGATACTGGCTGCGTCAGGTGCGGCAGGCGGTCCGCTTCGCGGACGGTGTCGCGACGCTTGACGCGATGGGCGTGACCCGCTGCCTGGAACTCGGCCCGGACGGTGTGCTGTCGGGCATGGCCCAGGACGCGGTCACCGGTGCCGAGTTCGTCTCCGTCCTGCGCAAGGACCGCGAGGAGACCGACACCGCTCTCACCGCCGTCAGCCGCCTGTGGACCTCCGGTACGCCCATCGACTGGACGGCGCTGTTCGCCGGGTGGGGCGGCCGGACGGTCGACCTGCCGACCTACGCGTTCCAGCGTGAGCGGTACTGGCCGGAATCTTCGCCGGCGGCCGCTGCGGGCGGCGGTGGTGACCTGGTCGATGCCGCCTTCTGGGACGCGGTGGAACGGGAGGACCTGGCAGAACTCGCCGGCCTGGAGTCGGCGTTGCCGGCGCTGTCCGCGTGGCGTCGGCGTCATCAGGAGCGTTCCACGGTCGACTCGTGGCGTTACCGGGTGACATGGCGTCCGCTGGACGGTCTGCCGTCGTCGTCGCAGGCGCTGTCCGGGGTGTGGGCGGTTGTCGGCACCGAGGACCCGGAGGTGTCCGCGGCCCTGTCGGCGGCGGGCGCGTCGGTGGTGGGTGTTCCGGTGGAGGAGGTCTTGGCTCTGCCGGGCCTGGCGGGTGTGGTCCTGGTCGCCTCGGGTGTGGCGGAGATGCTGTCCGTCGTGCAAGGGTTGGCCGGGGTGGACGCGCCGTTGTGGGTGCTGACCCGGGGTGCGGTGTCGGTGGGTGGTTCGGACCGGTTGGGCGATCCGGGTCTGGCGGCGGTATGGGGTCTGGGCCGGGTCGCGGCGCTGGAGATCCCGGGCCGCTGGGGCGGCCTGATCGACCTGCCGGCCGAGCTGGATGCGCGGGCGGGCGCCCGCCTCGCGGGCATCCTGGCCGCCGGTACCGCCGGCGGCGGTGAGGACCAGGTCGCGGTCCGCGGGTCGGGGGTGTTCGGGCGTCGTCTGGTGCGTGCGGTGCCTGCTGCGCCGGAAGACACGTCGTGGAGCCCGGACCCGTCGGGGACGGTGCTGGTCACGGGCGGCACCGGTGCGCTGGGTGCCGAGGTCGCGCGGTGGCTGGCGGGCCGGGGTGTGCCGCATCTGCTGCTGACCAGCCGCGGCGGTGTCGCGCCGGAGGGTCTGGTCGACGAGCTCGCGGGGCTGGGCGCGCGGGTGACGGTGGCTGCGTGCGATGTGGCCGACCGGGAGGCTCTGGCGGCGGTCGTCGCGGGCGTGCCGGACGATGTGCCGCTGACGGGCGTGGTCCACGCGGCGGGTGTTCTGGACGACGGGTTGCTGGAGGGCCTGTCGCTGGAGCGTCTGGCGTCGGTGATGGCGCCGAAGGTGGACGGTCTGGTCAACCTGGACGCGGTGACGGCGGAGCTGCCCGTCGAGTGGCTGGTGGTGTTCTCCTCGCTCGCGGGCTCGGTGGGCAGCGCGGGTCAGGGCAACTACGCGGCTGCGAACGCGTGTGTGGACGCGTGGGTGGAGTGGCGTCGCGGTCGTGGTCTGCCGGCGGCGTCGGTGGCGTGGGGTCCGTGGGCCGAGGAGGGCATGGCGGCTGACGGTGTGGTCGTGGAGCGGCTGCGGCGTGGCGGGGTCCGCCCGCTGGACGCGGAGCTCGCGCTGCGCGTCTTCGGCGAGGCGATCCGGTCCGGTGACGCGGATGTGACGGTTGTGGACATCGACTGGGAGCGGTTCGTTCCGGTGTTCACATCGGCACGCCCCAGCCGTCTGCTGGCGGACCTTCCGGAAGCGGCCGCGGTCGCGGCGGCTCTGCCGGCCGGCTCGCGTGGGCCGAGCCTGCGGGAACAGCTGGAGGGCCTGCCGGACGGCAGGCGCCGCCAGGTCCTCCTCGACCTGGTCCGGGGGCAGGCCGCCGCCGTGCTCGGACATGCCGGGGTGCAGGCGGTGGAGCCCGGCCGGGCGTTCCGGGAGCTGGGCTTCGACTCGCTGATGGCGGTCGAGCTGCGCAATCTGCTGTCCGCGGCGACGGAGTTGTCGTTGCCGACCACCCTCGTGTTCGACCACCCGACACCTGACACCCTCGCCGACCACCTCCGCGCGGAGCTGACCGGTACGGGAGCGGCGGTCGCGTCCGGTGCGCCGGCACCGTCGGCGGGAACCGACGAGCCGCTGGCGATCGTCGGGATGGCGTGTCGCTTCCCGGGCGGAGTGGGATCGCCCCAGCAGTTGTGGGACCTGGTCTCCGACGGGGTGGACGGGCTGTCCGTCTTCCCGGTCGACCGGGGATGGCCGGCGGAGGTGTCCGGCGTCGCGGGCGGCGTGGGCGGATTCGTCCATGATGCCGGCGAGTTCGATGCGAACCTGTTCGGGATCTCGCCGCGTGAGGCGCTGGCGATGGACCCGCAGCAGCGGCTGCTGCTGGAGGCGGCCTGGGAGGCGTTCGAGTCGGCGGGGATGGACCCGCGGTCGCAGCGCGGCCGCAGCGTGGGCGTCTTCGCCGGCACCAACGGCCAGGACTACGGGCAGGTCCTCGCGGCGTCGCAGGACACCGGTGACGGGCACGCTGCCGTGGGGAACGCGGCGGCGGTGCTGTCGGGCCGGGTCTCGTACGCCTTCGGGCTGGAGGGTCCGGCCGTGACGGTGGACACGGCGTGTTCGTCGTCGCTGGTGGCGTTGCACTGGGCGGGGCAGGCACTGCGGGCCGGTGAGTGCGAACTCGCCCTGGCCGGTGGTGTGACGGTCATGGTCACCCCGGGCGCGTTCGTGGAGTTCGACCGGCAGGACGGTCTGGCGTCGGACGGCCGGTGCAAGGCGTTCGCGGGAGCGGCCGACGGCACGGGCTGGGGTGAGGGCGTCGGCCTGCTGCTGGTCGAGCGGCTGTCGGACGCCGAGCGCAACGGGCACAAGATCCTCGCGGTGGTGCGCGGCAGCGCGGTGAACCAGGACGGTGCGTCGAACGGTCTGACGGCGCCGAACGGTCCGTCCCAGCAGCGGGTGATCCGCCAGGCCCTGGCCAACGCCGACCTCACGACCGCTGACGTCGACGTGGTCGAGGCGCACGGCACGGGTACGCGCCTCGGGGACCCGATCGAGGCGCAGGCGCTCCTGGCGACCTACGGTCAGGAGCGGGGCGAGGCCGGCGAGCCGCTGTGGCTGGGCTCGGTGAAGTCGAACATCGGTCACACGCAGGCCGCCGCGGGCGCGGCGGGTGTGATCAAGATGGTGATGGCGCTGCGGCACGGTCTGATGCCGGCGACGCTGCACGTCGACGAGCCGTCGCCGCAGGTGGACTGGTCGGCGGGTGCGGTGGAACTGCTGACGGAATCCCGGGCCTGGCCCGAGTCGGACCGTCCGCGCCGCGGGGCGGTGTCCTCGTTCGGCATCAGCGGCACCAATGCGCACGTCATCCTGGAGCAGGCTCCGGAGCCCGAGCCGGCTCCGGTTGCCGTGCCGCGGCAGGCGCCTGGGCTGGTCCCGTGGCTGGTGTCGGCGAAGTCCGGTGCCGCGCTGCGGGCGCAGGTCGATCGGCTGACGTCGTTCGCCGCGGAACGGCCGGAGCTGGACGCCGTCGACGTGGCCTGGTCGCTCGCGACCACACGAGCCGGTCTTGAGCACCGCGCGGTGCTGTCCGGGGACACGACGCTCGCCACCGGCTTCGCCGGCGAAGGCAGGACCGGGTTTCTCTTCACCGGCCAGGGTTCACAGCGTGCGGGCATGGGGCTGGAACTCCACAAGGCGTTCACGGTGTTCGCGGAAGCCTTCGACGCGGTGTGCGCGCGGCTCGACGTCCGGCTGGAGCGTCCGCTGCGCGACGTCCTGACCGACGGCGTCGACCTGGACCACACCGTGTGGGCGCAGGCCGGCCTCTTCGCCCTCGAAGTCGCCCTCTTCCGACTGGTCGAGTCCTGGGGCGTGACACCCGATGTGCTGCTCGGTCACTCCCTGGGGGAGATCAGCGCCGCGCATGTCGCGGGCATCCTGTCCCTGGACGACGCCTGCACCCTGGTCGCCGAGCGGGGCCGGCTGATGCAGGCGCTGCCCGCGGGCGGCGGCATGCTCGCCGTCCAGGCCACCGAGGCCGAGGTCGCCGACTCCGGCCTGGACATCGCCGCCGTCAACGGCCCGAACTCCGTCGTCCTGTCCGGCACGGTCGAGGCCATCGAGCGGTACGCCGCCCAATGCGCCGAGCAGGGACGCCGGTTCACCGTTCTGACCGTGTCGCACGCGTTCCACTCCACGCTGATGGAACCGATGCTGGACGCGTTCGCGACCGTCCTGGCCGGCCTCACGTTCCACCCGGCCCGGATTCCCCTCGTTTCGAACCTCACCGGAGTTGTCGCCGAACCCGGCGCCATGCAGCAGCCCGCGTACTGGCTGAACCAGGTCCGCGGCACGGTCCGCTTCGCCGACGGTGTCAAAGCACTCGCAGCGATGGGCGTGACCCGCTGCGTCGAACTCGGCCCGGACGGCGTCCTGTCGGGCATGGCCCAGGACACCGTCACCGACGCCGAGTTCGTCTCCCTCCTGCGCAAGGACCGCGAGGAGACCGATACCGTGCTTACGGCGGCCGGTCGACTCTGGGTGTCCGGAGCCGAGGTCGACTGGACGGCGGTGTTCGCCGGTTGGGGTGGTCGGACGGTCGATCTGCCCACCTATGCGTTCCAGCGTGAGCGCTACTGGCCGGAGCCTTCGGCCACGGCTGTCGCAGGCGACGGCGGTGATCCGATCGAGGCCGCGTTCTGGGATGCGGTGGAACGTGAGGACCTGACGGAACTCGCTGGTCTGGAGTCGGCACTCCCGGCGCTGTCGGAGTGGAGGCGGCGTCACCGGGAACGCTCGACGCTGGACTCGTGGCGTTACCGCGTCACCTGGCAGCCGCTGGACGGCCTGCCCGAGACGGCGGTGCTGTCCGGTATCTGGGCGGTCGTGGGCACCGAGGACCCGGAGGTGTCCGCCGCGTTGGAGGCCGCGGGCGCGACCGTGGTCGGCCTGTCCGCCGAGGAGGTGCCGGGACTGCCTGGCCTGGCGGGTGTCGTCCTGTCCGCGTCCGGGTGGGCGGAGACGCTGGCCGTGGTGCAGTCACTGGCCGGGGTGCACGCACCGCTGTGGGTGCTGACACGAGGTGCGGTGTCCGTGGACGGTTCCGACGGGCTCGGCGATCCGGATCTGGCGGCGGTGTGGGGTATGGGCCGGGTCGCGGCGCTGGAGCTGCCGCAGCGCTGGGGCGGTCTCGTCGACCTGCCGGCCGAGCTGGACGCGCGGGCCGGTGAGCTTCTCGCGGGTGTCCTGGCCGCCGATGCGGCCGGTGCGGGTGAGGATCAGGTCGCGGTCCGTGGGACCGGGGTGTTCGGGCGTCGGCTGGAGCGTGCGGTGCCTGGCGGTGTGCCGGCCACGCCGTGGGACCCGGACCCGTCGGGCAGCGTGCTGGTCACGGGCGGTACCGGTGCGCTGGGTGCGGAGGTGGCGCGCTGGCTGGCGGGCCGGGGTGTGCCGCATCTGGTGCTGACCAGCCGTGGCGGCGTCGCGCCGGAGGGTCTGGTCGAGGAGTTGTCCGGGCTGGGGGCGCAGGTCACGGTCGCGGCCTGCGATGTGGCCGACCGGGACGTCCTGGCGGCGGTGATCGCCGGTGTTTCGGAGCAGTGGCCGCTCACCGGCATCGTGCACGCGGCCGGTCTCGACCTCCCGCAGCGGATCGAGGAAGCCACCCCCGAGACCTTCGCGACGGTGCTCCGCGCGAAGGTCGACGGGACCCGTTACCTCGACGAACTCACCGCCGGGATGCCGATCGGTCTGTTCGTGGTGTTCTCGTCGATCGCCGCGACCTGGGGCAGTGGCAGTCAGAGTGCGTACGCGGCGGGCAACGCTTTCCTCGACGCCTGGGTCCAGCACCGCCACGACCGCGGACTCCCTGGTACGTCCATCGCCTGGGGCCCCTGGGCCGGAACGGGCATGGCGGCCCAGGGCGAGGCGGAGCAGGGACTGCGCCGGCGCGGGCTGACCCCGATGGAACCGGACCTGGCGATCCGCGCCCTGGCCCAGGCGGTCGACAACGGCGACAGCAGCCTCACCGTCGCCGACGTCGACTGGACACGCTTCGCCGAAGCCTTCACCCTCCTGCGGCCCAGCCCGCTGCTCCACGAGTTCGCGGGAACGGCCGGGGCCCTGACCGTGCCACAGGAGGAGGGCGGGGCGAGCGCTGCCGATCTGCGCGCACGACTGGCTCCGCTGAGTCCTCAGGAGCAGGAGGCGGAGCTGTCGGAGATGATCCGCCGCGGTATCGGCGCCGTGCTCGGTTACAAGTCGGAGGAGGACATCGACAGGCGGCCGTTCCGGGATCTCGGGTTCGACTCGCTGACCGCGGTCGAGTTCCGCAATGTGCTGGCGAAGGACAGCGGGCTGCAGCTCGCCTCGACGGTCGTGTTCGACCATCCGACGCCGTCCGCACTGGTGCGGCACCTCCTCGACGAGCTGGGCGGGAGCGTGGCCGACGTGGCCGAGCCCATGATCAGCGCCCTGGACGAGCTGGACGCGGCCTTCGCCGCCGGTCGGACGGACGGGCTGGTCCGGGCCCGGGTGGCGGTTCGGCTGCAGGCATTCCTGGAGAAGTGGACGGCGGGCGAGCCGGCCGCCGCGGACGAGTCGCTGGCCGAGCGGCTCGACGCGGCCGGTGACGACGAACTCATCGCTCTCATCCAGAAGGAGCTCGACGAAGGAGCGGAGTAGCGGATCCGGAATAGCGGAACCGAAGGAGCAGAACCGGAGTTGAAGGACCTGAGGAGAGGGACCGGAGGGGAAGGACCGGTGTACTCAGGCCCCTGAACGCCGGGAGCGCCGTCGGGGCGGAAGCGAAGGCGCCCGCCACGGACTCGATCCGTCCGTGGCGGGCACCAGAGACCCGACACCACAAGTACCGTCTGTGAAAGGATGTTTGACATGTCGGCTGACGTGCCCGAGCTGCGGGCGTCGCACGGTGACCGTGACCGCGTCGTGGAGGTTCTGCGGATCGCCGCCGGAGACGGCCGAATCACCTCCGAGGAGCTCGAGGACCGCGTGGAACGCGCGCTGACGGCGCAGACGCAGGGCGAGCTGGCCGCGCTGGTCGCGGACCTGCCGGCCGAAGCCCTGACGGCGGAGGACCTCGTCGTGGAACAGCGCAGCGGCAACTGGTCACGGGCCGGCCAGTGGACGGTTCCGCAGCACATCACGGTGAAGACGAAGATGTGCCGGGTCACCCTCGACTTCACCGATGCGGTGATCACGTCGAGAACGCTGCGCATCGACGTGGACATGGAGCACGGCAGGATCGTCATCGTCGGCGCGCCCGACATCGCGATCGACACCGACCAGCTCAACCTGACGTTCTCCCAGGTGAAGCGTGCCTCGAAGGATGTCGTCGCCGACCCCCGCCTCCGTATCCAGCTGGTCGGAACGCTCCAGCACGCGAAGGTGGTCGAGCAGCGGCCGTGAGCCCGGGCCCGTCAGCCGTCACACCGCACGCGGTGAGAGCCGGGTCCTGGTCGAGGATCGCGCGGTAGCGGCGCTGGGCCTGCAGCCCCGGCTGCAGGCCCAGGTCGTCGCGGAGGCGTTCGCGCAGCCGGTGGAAGACCTCGATCGCGTCGGCCTGCCGGTCGGCCCGGTACAGGGCGAGCATCAGTAGGTCGTGCAGCCCCTCGCGCAGCGGATGCTGGGCGGCCA
Source organism: Streptomyces sp. NBC_00846 (assembly GCF_045207325.1). Lineage (NCBI taxonomy): Bacteria > Bacillati > Actinomycetota > Actinomycetes > Kitasatosporales > Streptomycetaceae > Streptomyces > Streptomyces sp. NBC_00846. The sequence continues at coordinate 250,433 of NZ_CP108847.1, forward strand.
GGCTCCTCAGCTCGCCGGCGACCGCGTGCTCGTCGCCGAGGGCCAGCCGTGCGGCCATGAGGAGCGCGAGCAGACGGCCAAGCAGCAGATCGCCTACCGTGCTGCGGTCGACGAGCAGAAGGCGCAGATCACGGTGGCCAAGGCGGAGCGGGCGGCACAGCCGTGCGCGGACTGCGGCCTGTCCGACGCCGCTGGGCTGTGCATGACGTGCACGTTGCGGCGGGAAACTGCGGCCGTGGTGGACCAGGCGGTGGACATCACGGTGGCGTTGCGAGCCGACGTCGACGATCCTCAGGGCCTGGCAGAGCTGACCGAGACGGTGGCGCGGGACACTTGGGCGTACGTGCACGGGTCCCAGGTACCGGAAGGGTTCGACCACCCGACGTCGCAGGCGTACGCTGAGCGGCAGATGGCCAAGCTGGTGCTGGAGGCACGCCGCCGGCGGGCGTTGGAACGGCTGCGGGAGTCGAAGCCTGCCGAGGCCGAGGCCGCGCACGTGAAGCGGATGGCTATGCGCGGGATGTCTCCCACTGAAAAAAACCGCAAGCGGGCCGAGACGGCCGCAGACAAGGCCCGGACGCGGGTGGCGGAGGAGCTGCTGGGTGAGTTCCTCGGCGATCTTTACCGGGCCCGGGCCACGGCCGTGCCGCGAGAGCCGGTGCGGGCGTGGAACGAGCGGTGCGCCGCGCTCGCGGTCCGCCCTCTCACCGAGGACCAGGCCGTGGCCGAAGTGGTGGAAGCGTCGTGATCCGGGCCGGTGTTCCTCACGATGTGGGTCTGTGCGGCCCGGGCGGATTCGACCATGGCAGGGCGGGTGACCAGGGCATACGCCTTGGTCTCCTCGCTGCTCCAGCCCTCGGCCGGGGATTTGGCCGTGGGATACCAGCGGCTGGTGACGGAGTCGTCCCATCCGTCGCCGGGTTCGACCTACCAGGGCATTGCCGCCTGCATCGTGTGCAATTCGGCGTGAACTTCGTGCGGTTCACGGCGTGCTCTCTGGGCCGGCCCACCCGGCTGCGATGCAGATCGCGGCATCTTTTTCGGCGGTGGGAGCAACCGAGGGGCGCGACACAAACGCGGGCCCCCTTCTACGGTGTGCGCGATCGGACACCGCCTGTTCGTCTCCGACAGAGAGATGACCGGTGTCCGGCGGAAGGAATGGATCTGGTGACCGCGATCGAAGGGAGAACCGTGTCCCGGCCCGCGCACGCTGCTGAACCCCTACTGCACGGGGGCGCCAAGCAGCGGGGTGCGGTACCCGAAACCCGTACCGCACCCCTGATGAAGGAAGAAGGGTGGACCCGCACGCTCGGGACCGGCCGGCGTGCTCAGCCTGCTGCGAAGGCGAGTACGACGTTCTGCCCGCCGAACCCGAAGGAGTTCGTGAGCGCCAGGTCGACCCGGCAGCGCCGGGCCTCCTTGGCCACCACGTCGACCTCGATCTCCGGGTCCTGGCTTTCGAGGTTCGCCGTCGGCGGGATCAGCCCGTTCTCGAGCGTCAGCACCGTCAGCGCCGCCTCGATCGCCCCGGCCGCGCCGAGCGTGTGCCCGAGGGTGCCCTTGGCCGACGTGACCGCGGGGCCGGTACCGAGGCAGCGGGCCAGGACCCTGGCCTCGGCCAGGTCGTTCAGCGGCGTCGACGTGCCATGCGCGTTGACGTGGTCCACGTCGGACGGAGCGGCGCCGGCCTCGGCGAGTGCGGCGCGGATGGCTCGCTCCACACTGGTGCCGGCGGGGTCGGGGGCGGTCGCGTGGTACGCGTCGGCGGAGGCACCGTAACCGACGAGCCGGGCCCGGACGCGGGCGCCGCGGGCCTCGGCGTGGTCGGCGCGTTCGAGGACCAGGATGCCGCTGCCCTCCCCTATGACGAATCCGTCGCGGCCGGCGTCGAACGGGCGTGACGCCGCCGCCGGTGATTCCGTACGGGTCGACAGTGCGCGCATCTGGCTGAAGCCGGTGACGATGAGAGGTACCACCGCGGCGTCGGTGCCGCCCGTCAGGACGATGTCGCAGACGCCCTGGCGCAGCATGTCGCGGGCCACGCCGATGGCGGTGGCCCCGGAAGCGCACGCCGTGGCGGTCACGAGGTTCGGGCCGGTCGCCCGGAAGCGGATACCCAGGTGCCCGGCGACCATGTTCGGGATCAGCATCGGCATCAGCATCGACGACACCGTCTCGGGCCCGTCGTTGTCGAACTTCCGGTACTGCGTCTCCCACGTGCCCGCACCGCCCACGCCGCAGCCGACGACGACGCCGACCCGGGCGCCGTCCCACGTGGCCGGATCCAGTCCGGCGTCCGCGACGGCCTCCTGCGCGGCGATGAGCCCCAGCTGCACGAACCGGTCGTACTGCATGGTCGTGCGACGGCCGAGCAGTGCCCGGGCGTCGAAATCGGGGACCCGACACGAGAAGTCGACCGGCAACCCGGCCAGCGCCGGGTCGGTGGCAGCGGTCGGCACCCCGGCGCACACCGCGCGCCAGGTCGCTTTGGTGCCGACGCCAGCGGCGGTCACCAGCCCCAAACCCGTGACGACGACACCGGTGGTCATGACGCCGGGTTGAGCTGGGCGTCGATCAGCTTCACGACGTCGGCGACCGTGCTGCGCGGGGTCGCGTCGTCCTCGCCGATCTCCACGTCGAGGTCCCGCTTGATGACCAGGCCGAGTTCCACCAGGAACAGCGAGTCCAGTTCGAGCTCCTCGAAGGTGATGTCCGGGCGGACCTCCTCGGGCTGCACCTCGAACTGGTTGACCAGTATGTCGGTGAGCCGGTCGTACGTGTTCTTCATCAGAGGGCTCCTCATCAGCAATCGGTAACCGTCGCTCGGCTAGTCGCAGAGCACGAGATCGGGCCAGGTCAGCAGCGCCGAGCCCCAGGTGAAGCCCGCGCCGCACGCGGTGAGCAGGGTCTGCTGGCCGGGCCGCACGGTGCCGTCGGCGACGCCGTGGAGCAGCGCCAGCGGGATGGAGGCGGCCGCGGTGTTACCGACGCGGTCGATGTTGGTCACGACGCGGCCACGGTCGATGCCCAACTGGTCGGCGAGCTGGTGGACGATGCGGATATTGGCTTGATGGGCCACCAGCCGGTCGACATCGGCGACGCCCCGGCCGGCGCGCTCCAGCACGGTCTGGCACGAGGCGGTCATCCGCATGACGGCGTGCTTGAACACCTCGCGGCCGGCCATCGTCAGATACCGCTCGCCGTCCCGCTCCGGCCCGTCGGACAGCCGCTGCCGGGAACCACCGCCGTTGACCTCGATGAGTTCGGCGTCGGCGCCGTCGCTGCCCAGATCGATGTGGCCGATCGCGCCCGGCTCGTCGGGGGCGCCGGCCCGCAGGACCACCGCGCCGGCCCCGTCGCCGAAGATGGGAGCCGTCCCGCGGTCAAGGGGATCGACGATGCTGGAGTACGTCTCGGCGCCGATGAGCAGCACCCGGTCGGCGACGCCTGTGGTGATCAGTCCAGCTGCGCAGGCGAGCCCGTACACGAACCCGGTGCACGCGGCGTTGAGGTCGAAGGCGGCGGCGCCGGCCAGGCCCAGCCGCGTCGCGACTTCGGGGGCGGTGGCCGGGCAGATCCGGTCGGGCGTGGTCGTGGCCAGGACCACGGCGTCCATGTGCGGCTCGCCCGAGGAGACCAGGGCTCGCGCTCCAGCCTCGACGGCGAGGTCGGAGGTCGCGGAGCCGGGTTCAGCGAAGTGGCGGCGCGCGATGCCGGTACGGGTGCGGACCCAGTGGTCGGAGGTGTCGAGTTCGGCTGGCAGGTCGTCGTTCGTCACCACCCGAGGAGGCAGCCAGCCCCCCAGGCCACTGATGACCGCGGCACGCGTCATGCGCCAAGGATGCCAGCAGGCGCTGAAAGTCGGCTGAAGGATCTCTGACGCGCAGCCGCTTTCAGCACTCCTTCAGCAGCTTGTCAGCAGCTGGTCAGAGCATGGGCAGCGGGGTGCGCGAGCATGATTGTGTGAGCGAGGAGACGACTATGGACGAACCCGGTTACCTCGAAGCGCACGCAGCCGTGCAACGGCGCTTCCCCATCCAGCGGACGGGGAACGGGAACGAGAGACCGGTGCCCCCGAAGGCGCCCGGCACCACCGCCGACAAGATCGCCGACCTGCGGGCCAGGCGCGAGGCGGCCCTGCACGTCCCCGACCGCACGGTCCGCCGCCTCGCCCGGTTCGGACGGATGACGGCCCGGGACCGCCTGGAGTACCTGCTCGACCCGGACTCGTTCGTGGAGACCGGCCTGCTCGCCCGCCACCGCTCGACCGGCTTCGCCGCCGACACGGCGCGGCCGAGCGGCGACGGCGTCATCACCGGCTACGGCACCGTGGACGGCCGCCGGGTGTGCGTCTACGCCCAGGACGCCCTGACCCTGGGCGGCAGCGTCGGCGAGGTCTTCGGCGAGAAGGTCGGCAAACTGCTCGACCTCGCCTTGCAGACAGGTTGCCCGGTCATCGCGATCAACGACTCCAGCGGCGCGCGCGTCGCCGAGGGCGTGCTGTCGCTGGCCGCATACGGCCGCGTAGCCAACAAGGTGGTCACCGCGTCCGGCGTCATCCCACAGATCTCGCTGATCATGGGACCCTGCGCGGGCGGCGCCGTCTACGTGCCGGCCTGCACCGACTTCGTCGTGATGGTCGACCGGACCTCGCACATGTTCGTCACCGGCCCGGACGTCATCCGGACGGTCACGGGCGAGACGGTCCGCATGGAGGACCTCGGAGGCGCGCAGGTGCACGCCACGGTCGCCGGCAACGCGCACTACGTGGCGGACAGCGAGGCTGAGGCGCTCGACTACGTACGGGACCTGCTGTCGTTCCTGCCGTCCAACAACCTGGGCGAGGCGCCGGCGTACCAGAACACGGCGGTCCTGGACGTCACCCCCGACGACCTCGAGCTCGACTCGATCCTGCCCGATGCGCAGCGCGAGACGTTCGACATGGTCGAGGTGATCGCGCGCGTGGTCGACGATGGCGAACTGCTGGAGGTGCACCCGGGTTTCGCGCCGAACATCATCTGCGGCTTCGGCCAGATCGAGGGGCACACCGTCGGCGTCGTGGCCAACCAGCCGCGGCAGCTGGCCGGAGCTCTCGACATCGCGGCGGCCGAGAAGGCGGCGCGGTTCATACGGTTCTGCGACACGTTCAACATCCCCATCGTGACGTTTGTGGACGTCCCCGGCTTCCTGCCCGGCACCGCCCAGGAGCATCAGGGCATCATCCGGCGCGGTGCCAAGCTCGGCTTCGCCTACATCGAGGCGACGGTGCCGAAGGTGACCGTCATCGTCCGGAAGGCGTTCGGCGGCGGGTACGCGGTGATGGGCTCCAAGGAGCTCGGCGCCGACATGTGCTTCGCCTGGCCCACCGCATGGATCGGCGTGATGGGTGCCGCCAGCGCTGTCGACATGCTGTGCCACCGCGAACTCGGCGCCGCCGACGATCCCGGCGAGCTGCGCGAGGAGCTGATCGAGCAGTACGAGGAGACGGTGCTGACCCCCTACATGGCGGCCGAACGCGGCAGCCTTGATGACGTCATCCTGCCGTCGGAGACCCGGCTGACCGTGTTGCGCGCACTCAGGGCGTTGCGTAACAAGCGTGTGACACTGCCGCCCCGCAAACACAGCAACATCCCGCTGTAGGAAGCGGGATGTCGCTGAGGAAGTGCGCGGAGCCGACTACCGCAGGCTCCGCGCGAAGGCCCGTGCGGCCCACGGCATCGAGAGGATCGCCAGAGCGCCGACGACGAGGATGCTCTGCCAGATCACGTTGCTGCCCAGCTCATCGGCGAACAGCGCATCGACATCCTCACCAGGGGCGTTGCCCAACTACCCTGGTGGCGGCGGCAGAAGATCCTGTTCCGGGTGGGCGGGGCCGGATTCTCCCACCAGCTGCTGGACTGGAGCGCGGGCGGAGGGCCAGCCCCACGTTCCGCTGGGAGTACTCCGTCGGCTGGTACCTCACCGAGCGCGAGCAGGCCACGATTGAGATCGTGGACCGCAAGAAGCTGTGGCAGCCGACCACCGGCGAGGGCGGCCACGTCCGTGAGGACGCGTTCGTCGCCGACATCACCGGCCTGCTTGCCGACATCACCGGCTGGCCGAAGAGCCATCGGGTGATCGCCCGGAGGAGCCGCTGCGCCCCCGCTGCCTCAAGGACGCCTCCGACTACGAGATCAAGCAACAGGTCCGCTACCGGACCTTCGCCACCAACAGTCGCCGCGGTCAGATCGCCCACCTCGACGCCCGGCACCGCAAGCACGCCCGCGTCGAGCCGCGACAGCAAGGCGTCCGGGATGGGCCTCCTGCCCTCCCACGAGACGAATGTCAATGCCGCCTGACTGACGGCCACGACCTTCGCGCCTGGCTCCAACTCTCGCGCTGGACGGCGAGGAGGCCAAGGCCACCCCCAGGACACTGCGCTACCGCATCCTCCACGTCCCCGCCCGCCTGGTGCGCGGCCGGCGCAAACGCCGCCTGAAACTCTTCGAAACCGGACTCCGGACAGCCGCGATCGTGCGGGCACTCACCCGCATCCTCGCTCTGCCCCACCCCACCTGAACGGCACGAACCGCCCCGCCGGGCACCGAGAGGAGGACACCCGCGGTCACCGGGCCCGTGGGACCCGGCGCGATCCGGCACGCCAGCCGACGCGCACCCCTGACCGGCACTGCCCCGGACAGGGATCAACACGGCATCACAGGCACAAGATCAACCGGCCGACTCGGTGAATCGACGAGGTCGGGACCGAGGAAGCCGAAGATCTCGCCTTTGTCGACGGACATTTCGACGCTGCATACGGCTTAGTACTCCAGCTGTAGATCGTGATCTTCATGTCTGAGTTGAGGCTTGTCGCCGGTAGTGACTGGTGCGTGATCGGACTTGATGACGTCGTCTCGACTCGGACCAGCTGAGGCGGTGGGCCACGTTGGACAGCGGCTGGACGATGAGCGTGATGAACAGGTGCTGGATCTCGTTGCAGGTCAGTGGAATGAGGTCGTCGGAGGCAGGGCGGGTGTGTTCGTCGGCGCGGAATACGGCGAGGAAGGCGTGGGCGAGCATGGCGAGGGTGACCCAGCGGGCCCAGGAGGGGTACCGGCGGAGCTGGTGCTCGTCCAGGCCGGCCAGCCCCTTCTCCGTCTGGAATGTCTCCTCCACCCGCCATCTCGAACCGGCGACCCTGACCAAGGGGGTGAGCCGGACTGGCCGGGTGGAGTGGCAGCGGTAGTAGGCGAGTTCAGCCATGCGGCGGTGGACCGTCGTACGCACCGTCACCGCTGTACGGACCACCACGGCCGGTATGGCCTGGGACCGAGCTGGCCTCACGGCCACGCCACAACACCGAGAGGCCCGCCGAAGCCCTGGGGGCGGCCCGGCCGTGATGCCCTGTTCTCAGCGGCTCTGCTCTGGGCTTGCGGGGCGGTCGGTGACGACGGCGGCTGCTGCAGAGGTAGCGGCGAGGCACCGCAGGTCGTGGGTCTGGCGTGTGCGGTGGGTGGGGTGCTCAGGTGTTCGTCGGATGTGAGGGGGCTCGCGGTGCGCGGCGGCGGCGGGGGGTCGCCCGGTTGGGCGGGGGCTGGGGCGGTGGCTGGCCTGGGTTGGGGAGGGGCTGGAAGGGGAGGGTGCCGCGATAGCCGACTGCGAGCGCGAGCTGGTGTCCGGCCAGGCGGCGGGCGTCGTCGAGCGACAGGGAACCGGGGTCGGTGAGGAGCCGGTTGGTCAGGCCGTCGAGGAGGGCCATGGCGATGGTGGCCACGTCGTGGGGGGCGCAGTGGTGGAAGTCGCCGCGGTCCAGGCCGTCTTCGATGGCGGCGATGAGTGGGGCCAGGACGCGGTGGCGTAGTTCGGCGAGGGCGGCGGTGAGTTCGCCGGACCCGGTGGAGCGGATCTCCAGCTCGCTCCACAGGCGGCATTCGAGGACGTCGTCGTGGGTGAGCGGAAGTCCGAAGTCGATGAGGTCGGCGAGGCGTTCGGCCGGCGCTTCGCGGTCGGAGCTCTGCGTCCGGCCTTCCAGTCGGGCTTCGGCGCGGGTGAGCGAGTAGGTGAGCGCGTCGGTCAGCAGCCGGTCGCGGCCGGTGAAGTGGTAGTGCACCAAGGCGGTGGAGACTTTGGCGTGGGCCGCGATGTCGGCGATGCGGACGCCGTCGAACCCGTCCCGGGCGATGAGTTCCACCGCGGCCTGCAGGATGCCGTCGCGGCCACCGGTGACCTCGCCGGGGGCGGCGCTCTTGCCGGTCGGTGCGGTGGTGCCGGTTGCCTTGTTCACGGATTCGATCCTTGCACACCTCTTGCCGCGGCCGACTCGCTGACTTTAAAGTCAGCCCACCTGATGCTGACTTTAAAGTCAGCGATTTGTGCAAGGAGAGCACCATGAGTCGCTACGGCACGATGTTCGGCCCGGACATCACGTTCCACGGAGTCGAGACCTGCACCCTCGACGAGCCGGACACCTACCGGGGTGCCGACGTCGTGATCGTCGGCGCCCCCTTCGACGGGGGCGTGAGCCACCGCCCGGGCACCCGGTTCGGCCCGCAGGCGATCCGGTCGACCGACTACCTCGCCCCCGATGCCTCGCGCCCGTCGCTGCCGCTGCGCGTGGACGCACTCGCGGATCTTCGCGTCCTGGACGCCGGCGACGTGGAGATGTTCGCGGGCGACATCGAGACCAGTATCCAGGCGATCGAGAAGGCCGTGCACGCCATCGCCTCCGCCGGTGCGATCCCGCTCGTACTCGGCGGCGACCACACCATCGCGCTGCCGGACATCACCGGCGTCGCCCGCCACCACGGCTTCGGCCGGGTGTCGGTCATCCACTTCGACGCGCACGCGGACACCGCGCACATCGAGTTCGGCCACCTGCACGGGCACGGCCAACCGATGCGCCGCCTGCTGGAGTCCGGAGCCGTGCGCGGCGACCGCTTCCTCCAGATGGGCCTGCGCGGCTACTGGCCCGATGCCGAGACGCTGGACTGGATGGCCGACCAGGACATGCGCTCGTACGAGATGAGCGAGATCGTCACCCGCGGCCTCGACGTGTGCGTCGAGGAGGCCATGGGCATCGCGCTCGACGAGTGCGACGGCGTGTTCCTGTCCATCGACGTCGACGTGGTCGACCCGGGCATGGCGCCGGGCACCGGCACCCCCGAGCCCGGCGGCCTGACGTCCCGACAGCTCCTGGACACCGTCCGGCGTCTGGCGTTCGAACTCCCGGTCGTCGGCATCGACGTAGTCGAGGTGTCGCCGCCGTACGACCACGCGGACATCACCGCCATGCTCGCCAACCGGATCGTGCTCGAAGCCCTGTCCGGGATCGCGGCCCGCCGCCGCGGCGACACCTGGCAGCCGGCCCGCCCGCTGCTCGAAGGGCGCGGCACCGCGGCGAAGTGAGCAGGACCCAGTGATGAACGTGGCGGCCGGAGACGTCGTGCGGCGTCACCCGGCCGCCACGGCTCTCGAACCCCGGGCCGCCATGGCTGCACCGCGGACGCGCTCCCTCCTTACCGCCCGTCCGCCTCCCGAGCCTGGAAGGACCGTTTGTGATCACGCCCGAATCCGCCGGAACCACCGCCGGCACCGCGCAGCACCCGCCCGCCGCCCACGTAGAGACATACGGCATCGAGCACATCCCCGAAAGCGAGCGCTACGGCAAGCCCCGGGACATGCTCTTCGTCTGGGCCGGCGCCAATGTGAACTTCCTGTCGGTCGTCCTCGGCGGCTCCCTCGTTCTGCTGGGCCTCGATCTGTGGCAGAGCCTCGCCGTCATCGTGGTGGGCAACCTCTTCTGGGCGTTCAACGGCATCCTCGCCATTTCCGGCCCGGTGTCCGGCACCCCGTGCAGCGTGCTGACGCGCGCGACCTACGGCATCCGCGGCAACCGGGTCGGTTCGCTGGCCACGAACTGGTCGGTGTGCGTCGCGTATGCGGCGGTCAATCTCGGCTTGGGGTCGCTGGCCGGGTTCGCGCTGCTCGACTACCTCGGCATGACGGTCACGACCACGGTCGAGGCAGTCGTGGTCGCCGTACTCGCCGGCACGACCTTGCTCGTCAGCGTCTACGGCCACGCCCTCATCTTGCGCCTCAGCCCGCTGTTCACCGCCACGCTGACGGTCATGCTGGTGCTGCTGGCCGGCTTCGTCGTCGCGCACGCCGAACCCGGTCATGTCCCCGAAGGGGCACCACACGGCGCCGACCTCGGGGCCGCACTACTGATCGGTTTCGCGATCATCGCGTCCGTCCCGCTGTCGTGGGGAAGCGGCGCAGACTACGCCCGCTACCTGCCCGCCGACGCGTCCCCGCGAGCCGTGGCATGGTGGACGACGCTGGGCGGCTTCGTACCGACCGTCCTGCTCAGCCTCGTGGGCGTACTCGCCGGCACTGCCGTCGACATGACCGACCCGCAGACCTCACTCAAAGACATTGTGCCCGGCTGGTTCTACCCACTGCTCCTGCTGGCCATCGTCCTCGGTTCCGTCGCCAACAACATCCTCACCACGTACAGTTCCGGCCTCGCCCTGCAGGCCGTGGGCGTCCGCATCAGCCAGTGGGCCGCAGTCCTGCTCGACGGCCTCGCTGCCACCGCCATCACCGTCTACGCGCTGTTCATCACCGACTTCCTCGACGCGCTCAACGACATCCTCGAACTCACCGTCGCCGTCCTCGGCCCCGGCCTCGCGATCAGCGTCGCCGACGTCATCCTGCGCCGGAACCACTACCGCGGCCCCGGGCTGCACAATGAGACCCCCACCAGCGCCTACTGGTACCACGACGGCATCAACGTGGCCGGGCTTGCCGCCCAACTCCTCGGCACCGGCACCGCATTGCTGTGCCTCAACTCGCTGTACGTCGGGCCTGTCGCGTCGGCGCTGAACGGAGCGGACGTGTCCGCGCTGCTCGGCCCACTCGTCGGCGGCCTGACGTACACGGTCCTCTTCCGCTCCCTCTACTCCCGCCAACTCGACCGGGTCCGCCAAGACCGAGCTGCCGAGTCCGCCCGGTCGACGGCCGCCATCGCTTGATTGTGATGCCGCAGATCGCGGCAGTACCGTCACGTCGTCTCAAGGAAGGAGTGGAGCTGGTGTCGGGGTAGCGGAAGACGAACCCGGCGGAGCCGTCGAACGACCTGCGTGGCGATGTGCCGTGCATGCTGTCTCACACCTGCGTACGCGAGGGAGAAAATTCCCGGCCCGGCCGGAGACGGCTGCGCAGCTCTGCGCTGGACACGGCTCGCCCGCGCTCCGGGAGAAGCTGTCGTCGGGGCGGGCCATCGCGATCCCGCCTACTGGATCAACCGGGACGGATGCGCCGCGGAGCAGTTGTGGCTCGATGCCCAGGAGGGTCGGGGCGAGCCGTTTGCCGATTCCTGGGTTGATAGAGGGCTTCTCGAAGACCTGATGAAGGAGAGCGAGACCACCAGAGCCGCTATGACCAAGCTGGCCATGGATCCCTCCCTCGCGGGGCCCACGGAAGTGGCGGATACTGCGGCATCAGCGATGGATGCCGCACATGCGATGTTGGTCCATCTCAGACTTGGCTGGTGGGGCGGTCTGGGAACGGGTGCGGCCACCGTTGCGTGAGTTGTGTGGACTTACGAAGAGACGGTGGCCGCAGGTCACAGCATAGATCCCGGTCGTTGGCGGGAGGCGTTCGAGGTGGCCATGGGCCGTATCGCGGGCCGATTCGCCCGGGTCGAACCCCGTTTGAGGGCCAGCCGGTTGGTGCTGGGGCTGTTGTCTGACCTGCCGCGCAAGAACTGCTGGACGATCGCGGAGTGGGCCGGGGAGAAGACTCCGCACAGTATGCAGCACCTGCTGTGCCGCGCGTCCTGGGACGCTGATGCCGTGCGTGATGACGTGCGCGAGTACGTCGTCGAACATCTTCATGACGAGGCGGCGGTGCTGGTCGTGGACGAGACCGGCGACGTGAAGAAGGGCATCCGCACCGTCGGGGTCCAGCGCCAGTACACCGGCACCGCCGGACGGATCGAGAACTCCCAGGTCGCCAGTCTGTCCGCAGTATTTGCCTTTGCAGGACTTATGTAATCCGATGGTCTCGATTATACCGGTCATTATTGAACATTCGGCTGGCGTCGTCCCGGCATGAGCGGCCACGTTAACCCGACGGCTTCCGTCGGCACAATGGTCTGAAACCCCTAGCGGCCCGCGGAAAGCGATGGGCGATCCCGGGGCAACCCCTAGACCGGGGGCGGGAAGCAGTGGGGTCGGCTGGTGGATATACGGGGCAATGACTGCTTGACGATGCTGTACGGTTCCGGCAAGCATGGGCTTCGTCGATCATTCGTCGGCATACCACTGACAACGATGGCCAGGCGGAGAGTCCTGATGGAAATAGCAATTCTCGGCCCGCTGACGGTGATCGGGAAGAGTCGTCTCCCGGTGGGCGGAACCAAGGTGCGCGCCATCCTCGCACTGCTCGCCCTCAACGCCGGCTCCGTCGTGTCCTGCCAGGATCTGGCCGACGAACTGTGGGACGACTGCCCGCCGCGCACCACCAAGAACACCCTGCAGGCCCACATCGCCCGGCTGCGCCGGCTGCTGGAGGACGCCGGCCGTCCGGACGCGCTGCAGACGGTGAGCCAAGGCTACTTGCTGGACTTGAGCCCCGACGCGATCGACGCAGAACGCTTCCACCGCCTCGCTTCCAGCGGCGCCCAGCGCGTCGCCGACCACCCGCAGGCCGCAGTCGAGCACCTCGAACAGGCGCTGCGTCTGTGGCGGGGGCCGGTCCTGCTCGACGCCGGTCCGGGCGCGCGCTGCCGGTCCGCGGCGCTGTGGCTCAACGACAGCCGCGTTGCCGCGCACGAGAACCTCATGGCCGCGCGGCTGGCCCTCGGCGACGAGCGCGCGGTCGCCTCCGAACTGGAGAGCCTGGCCGCCCAGCATCCGCTGCGCGAGGGGCTGCACGACCTGCTCATGCTCGCGCTCTACCGGGCCGACCGGCAGGCTGACGCGATTGAGGTGTTCCACCGGCTGCGCCAACGCCTCCGCGACGACCTCGGCCTGCAGCCCGGCCTGCAGGTCCAGCGCCGGTACCGCGCAATCCTCGACCAGGATCCGGCGCTCACTACGCCACTGCGCGCCGCGTAGTGGCTGAGGAACCCATGGTGCCACCGACCCTGTATGCGCTGAGCGATCTGCACGTCGGCTATCGCGAGAACCGCGAACTCGTCGAGCGCATCCGCCCCACAGACCCGGGCGACTGGCTCATCGTCGCCGGCGACGTCGGGGAGTTCTTTGCCGACATCGAATGGTGCCTCGGGCTGCTGCGCTCGCGGTTCGCCAAGGTCGTCTGGGTGCCCGGGAACCACGAACTGTGGACGCACCCCGACGATCCCGTCCGGCTGCGCGGCGAGCACCGCTATCGCGAGCTGGTGGAGATGTGCCGCCGCCTCGACGTCCTCACACCAGAGGACGAATATCCCCTGTGGACTGGACGCGGCGGTCCGCTCCTGATCGCGCCGCTGTTCGTGCTGTACGACTATTCCTTCCGGGCACCCGGAACGCGCACGAAGGCCGAGTCGCTGGCCTACGCGTACTCCACCGGAGTCGTGTGCACCGACGAGTCGATGCTCCACCCCGACCCGTATCCGAGCCGTGAGGCGTGGTGCTCGCAGCGCGTCGAGTACACCGAGCGCCGCCTCGCCGCGTGCGCACCCGAGCAGTCCGTCGTCCTGGTCAACCACTATCCGCTCATCCGGGACCCCATGGACGTCCTGCGATACCCCGAGTTCGCGCAGTGGTGCGGCACCGAGCGCACCGCCTCGTGGCACCTGCGGTTCCGGGCCGCGACGGTCGTCTACGGACACTTGCACATACCCCGCAACATCACCCGGGACGGCGTGCTGTTCCAGGAGGTGTCACTCGGATACCCGCGGGAATGGAAACGCCGCGGCACACCGCCGCCGGTGCTGCGCCCGGTGGTCCTGCCCGGGACGAACGCGGCGTCGGCGGACCGGTAGGGAGGGGCGCATGCTCGATATTCTGCCTGACATGGTCGCGACCGCCGAAGAGTTCGGGGACCTGGCAGACGCCTACCTGTTCCCGGAGGAGGCCGCGACGGCGGCGCGCGCCGTCGAAGGACGCCGGCGCGAATTCGCCACCGGACGGGCCTGCATCCGCCGGGCGCTCGGCCGCCTCGGCCTGCCGCCCGTCCCGGTCCTGCCGGGGGAGCGGGGTGCGCCGGTCTGGCCGGATGGCATCGTCGGCAGCCTCACGCACTGCGCCGGCTACCGCGGAGCCGCCGTGGCCCGCCGCGACGACGCGCTGACCATCGGCATCGACGCCGAGCCGGACGCACCGCTGCCCGATGGCGTGGCCGAGGCGGTGGCGCTCGACGCCGAACTGAAGATGCTGGCCGCGTTACCGGCGCATCCCGCCGCGCCCAACTGGGACCGGTTGTTGTTCAGCGCGAAGGAGTCGGTCTACAAGGCCTGGTACCCGGTGGCCCGCGTCTTCATCGGCTTCGACGCCGCCCGCATCGAGTTCGACCCGGACGCCGGAACGTTCCACGCCGAGCTGCTCGTGCCCGGGCCGTTCAGCGGGTTCACCGGGCTGTGGCGTGTGCAGCGCGGCCTGCTCCTGACTGCGATCGTGGTCTGAACGGGATCCGGCGGCAGGGCCCCTGAACCCCCTGAACTCCCAGCACCCACTGCGGCACACGCCGCCGGCGGTGACCCGGAGCGGGGCGGCAGCACCACGGACGGTCGCGGCGACTGCGAAGCAGCAGCGCGACACGGTACGTGCGCCGGCAGCACAACCCGAAGCAGCCGGCCGTGCTGGAAAAGACGAGTAAGTCATGCGCGGAGCCGGCAGGAGACCGGCCCGCGCATGACGGCCCACGTGCACGAGGAGTGACCAGCCCCCGGGGGACACAGGTTCCGCCAGCCACCGCGCTCCGCTCGACCGGTCAGTCGAGCGCGCGTTTCATGAAGCCCTTGACGCCGGCGAAACCGAAGCCGATGAGTGCCGCGCCCAGGACCAGAAGGGAGATCCACAGCGGCAGCGACTCGACGCTGCCGTCCGCCAGCAGCAACGCGCGCAGTGCTTCGCTGAAGTATGTCAGCGGGTTGACCGCGCAAATTACCTGGAACCACCGAATCGCTTCGAGACCGAGCCAGGGAAACTGCGTGGCGCCGGTGAACATCAACGGAGTGAGCGTCACCGCGAACATGATCTCGATCCGCTGCGGCGGAACGAAGGTGCCCAGGGTCATTCCGATCGCCGCACCCACCAGAGATCCCAGCAGGATCACTCCGGCGATCCCTGGCACAGCGCTCAACGGCCAGTCCACCCCGTCCAGGATGAGCATGCCGATCGGGATCATCAGCACGGCCGACAGCACTCCACGCGCGGCGCCGAAGAGCATCTTCTCGACCGCGACCAGTTCCAGACGCAGCGGTGCCAGGAGCCGGTCCTCGATCTCCCTGGTGTAGGAGAAGTCCAGCACCAGCGGAAGGGCGGTGTTCTGCAAGGCCCCGATGAACGCGGCCAGAGCCACCACGCCCGGCAGCAGTACCTGCTCGAACTCGGCGCCCACGTAACCGAGGTCACCCAAAACCTTGCCCAGGATGAAGAGGGTGAAGAGCGGCTGGAGAACCACCTGCGCGAGGAACGAGGGAAGTTCGCGGCCCGTGACGAACAGGTCGCGCCAGAAGACGGCCATGAAGACGCGCGCGGAGCCGGGCCCGCGCGCCGCGTCGTCGCCGCCCTGACGGCTCGGCGTTTCAAGCATGCTGGTCAACGGAGCTCCCGACCGGTGAAATGGATGAACACGTCCTCGAGGCTCGGTCTGCCGATGGCGATGTCGCTCACCTCGCAGCTGACGCCCTCGAGCACCTTGATGACGCCCGGCAGCACAGCGGTTGGGGCAAGGGCCGTATAGAGCCGGAACTGCTCGTCCGCGCCCGAGGGGTCCGCCGGAAGGCGCTCCACCCGCTCCACCCCGTCAGCACCCGCGAGCGTGAGCGTGACGTCCTCGGCGGTGGTGCTGTCGGAAAGGCGGAGCGTGACGGTCAAGGTGCTGCTGCCGGGGAGGGTGCGGGTCAGCGCGGCGGGCGTGTCGAGGGCGATGAGCTTGCCGTGGTCGACGATGCCGACGCGGTCGCACAGCTTCTCGGCCTCGTCCATGTCGTGGGTGGTGAGCACCACGGTCACCCCGTCGTTGCGGAGTTCGGATATCTGTTCGTGCACGAACAGTCGTGCCTGTGGATCGAGTCCCGTCGCCGGCTCGTCGAGGAACAGCACAGAGGGCCGGTGCATCAGCGCCCGCGCAATCATCACCCGCTGAGCCTGACCGCCGGACATGAAGTCGACACGGGCGTCAGCGAAGTCCTTCAGTCCCATCCGCTCCAGGAGGAGGTCCGCCGTCCGCTTCCGCGCGGCGGAGCGGGCCCCGTGGTAGGCCGCGTGGAACAGCAGGTTCTGACGGACGGTCAGAGACCGGTCCAGGTTGTTGCGCTGCGGCACGACGGCCAGCGCCCTGCGCGCCCGGGCGGACTCCGCCACCACGTCCACCGAATCGACCATGGCACGTCCCGAGGTGGGGAGCACCCGCGTGGTCAGGATTCCCACGGTCGTGGTCTTGCCGGCTCCATTCGGTCCGAGCAGACCGAAGACCTCTCCGTGCGACACGGAAAAACTCAGGCCGTCCACTGCGGGTACCGGACCGTTCGGATATTTCTTTACCAGGTCTTCGACCCTCACGGCATCAGTCACGATGCCGACCCTAACGACTGCCTCTGTCAGAAGCCCAGCGACGGTAGGGAGCGGAGTGCACCCCCGCCGCAAAATAGGGGTGACCCCCTATCGACGGGAAATTCTTGGGATTCTCGTCGCCACGGCGCTGACCTGCGGTGACGCGCCCAGGTTTCGGGCCGTTCAAGTTTCCCTCAAGAGGGGTGGATAAGGGGGCTGGCGCGCGACACCGGAACCTCCTTGTCGCTTTCGGTGGTAATCGCTCTGTTGCAGCCCGGATCATCCCTGTAAAACTCCGCACACATACCCGGACCACCACCCGGCGACCATCAACCGGAGCATCCGCGACCGTGCGCTCGTGGTAGCCGCGGACCCGCGCCGTCCCGGCCTCGCAGTCCGGGCACGCACCGGGAGGGCCAGGATGCCGGCGGCCCACGTGCCGCCGGAACCAGCAGGGCGCTGCGCCGGGCGCTCGCCGCCCAGGGCCTCACCCGGTATCGCGTCCACCATCTCGGGGCGGCAAAGTTGATGCGGAGCCCGCGACTCGACGCCTGATTACGCCGTAAGCACTCCAGCCGGACCCGCGTCGAGGCAGTTGCAGCACCACGGGCGGCTCCAGCTCCCGGCTGATCGCCGGCACGGCGCGCAGCAGGCCCTCCAACCGTTGCTGGGCGCGGGCCGGCATGTGCAGCTGCCCGGTGACGCGGCTTGGCCCGGCGGCTGTATGCGGATGCAGGCGGGGCGGCAGCGACTGTTGATCGGGGTCCATGGCGCGCCCCTTCCCTGATCCTGCGCGGGAGCTCCGCAAGTCTCAGTACAGCTCAGGCAGCGCTCGGAGACCGAAAATGGGGCCGTGGCCCGATCGCGGTGGAGCGCGCAACCTGATTTCCAGGGTCTGCGGGTTCCACGACGGGGCTGGACATAGCCGCTGGCTGGAAGCGCCTCACCTTCCAGCCCTGCTCGCACGGAGCAGGGCTCGGTGGCCCTTGGACAAGGGCCGTCCGGCCCTTCACCCTCCCGCCCGGCGGCGCGCGATGACGTACACCGAGAGATCTGCCCATGCGGGCAAAGTGGGTGGGAAACACGTTGCCCGTCCCGCGCGCCACCGTGGCGATCACGCGATGTCGTTCGACCAGACTTGACGGGCGCCTACCCACGTGGAGCGCACCGGAACGGCCGCGAGGGCGTCGGGGTCGGTGGCGAACAGGTCCTGGCCGAGCACGGTGAAGTCAGCCAGGTATCCGGGAGCGATGCGGCCCTTGAGGTGGGACTCGCCTGTGGCGTGCCCGGAGCCGGCGGTGTAGACGCTTAGAGCCTCACGGACCGTCAGGGCCCGGTCGGCGCCGAGGACATCGCCCTCGCTGGTGCGCCGGGTCACCATCGTCTGGAGGGCGAGCAGCGGCTCGAGGGGACCCGCCGGGTGGTCGGACGAGCCCGCGACGACGACGCCGGCGTCCAGAAAGGAGCGGTGGTCGCTGACCCGTGCGGCGCGCGCGTCACCGTAGTAGCGGCGCAGCTTGGAGCCGTGCCCGTGGACGAATGCGCCGAACGGCACAGGGGTGACCTCTGCGGCGTGGATCCGCTGGACCAGCTTCTCGTCGACGAGGGAGCAGTGCTCGATGCGGTGGTTGATCCGCTGCTCGGGGTGGGCGGCGCGGGCCGCCTCAATGGCGTCGAGGACCTGGGAGACGGCCAGGTCGCCGTTGGCGTGCACGCCGACGCGCAAGCCCGCCGCGTGCAGGGCGAGAACTGCGTCGGCGAGCTCGGTCTCGTCCAGGAGCTGGATTCCGTTGTCGGACCCGGTCTCGGCCGGGTAGGGGTCGCGGCACAGGCAGGTGCCCCCGGCCAGCGCGCCATCCATGATGATCTTGACGCCGACGATGCGCAGCCACTCGTCACCGAATCCGGCGTGCAGGCCCACGTGGCGCAGGGCGTCCGCGTAGCGATGCCACAGGAGTGCGCCCACCCGCATGGTCAGCCGGCCGCGCTCGCGCATGTGCTGATAGGTGCGCAGTGCGGCCGGGGTGGTCACGGCGTCGCAGACGGAGGTGATGCCGGCCGCGTGGTAGGCGGTGAAGACGTCGGCCAGCGGTTCGAGCAGGGCCTCGGGCGCTGCCTGCGGCAGCAGGGCGGGTTCGCCGGAGGCACGGTAGAGCTGGTCGAACCAGGTCCGCTCGTAGAGCCAGCCGTCCAGTCGGCCCGTCGTGTCGCGGCCCAGGTCGCCGCCGGTCTGGGGGCCGCTGCCGTCGTGCAGATCAGTCAGCATCAGGGCCGCGGAACCGGCGACCGCCATGTGGAACGAGAAGTGGATCACCAGGAGCGGGTGGCGGGTGGTGATCGCGTCGAGCGCCGTGCGATCGAGGCGGCCGTCGGGGTCGGTGGCGGGGTTGTAGCCCTGGGCGACGATCCATCGGCCCGGCTCGGTGGCGGCCACGCGTGCCGCGAGCCGCTCCCGAGGGGTTCCGGCGCCCGCGCCCAGGTCGAGGCGGAGAGCGGCGTTGGCCACCTCCATGGGGTGGCAGTGCGCGTCGTGGAAGCCGGGCACCAGGTGGGCGTCGCCCAGATCGACGGTCTCGGCGCCCGGCAGTGCCGTGTACGCCTCGGCTGCCTCGCCGACTGCGGCGATCCTCTCGCCGACGGTGGCGAGGACCCGGGTGTCGGCCGCGCCGTCCAGGGTGGTGATGCGGCGGGCCCGGATGATGCGAACAGGCGCGGGAGCGGCGACGGGGCCGTGCTGCCTGTTGGTCGCGGTGGTCATACCGGTCTCCTTCTTGTCTTTCGTTCCCGTGCGGCTGGACATGTTGCCGAGGACGGCGTCCGGACGGGAACGAGGGGGCGGTGCGGTGGTGTGGCGACGTCCGGCGGACGGTCGCTCGTGACGGTGCGTCTTCGGGAAGGGACTGCAAGGTCAGCGCACGGGTGTCGGGGCCGGCGTCGGGGCCTCCCGCTCCTCCTCGGCGGCACGGCTGCCCCGCAGGCGCGAGACCGCCTCGGTCACCACTGCCACCAGGACGTTGACCGCCAGGGAGATGAGACCGTGGCTGACCGGACCGTCGTAGATGCCGCCGAAGGTCAGCCAGATGAGGACGGCCTCGCCGGCGACAATGCCCGCCCCCGCCGACGGTGCGCGTAGCAATGGGCGCCTGGTCAGGGCGGCGGCCGTCGCCGGGGCCATCTGGGCGAGGCCGCTGTAGGTGAGCAGGAGCAGGTTGGCGAGAGCATCAGGCCGGGCGATACCCAGGACGAGGGCGACCCCGACACCGGCCACCACCGTGGTGTGGTTGACGATGAGCGCGCGACGGCGGTCCTGTACGCGCAGCACATTGCGGGCCACCATGGTCGACATGCCGAGCACGATGGCGGCGGCCGGGACCATGGCAGTGGCGGCCGCCGCGACAGCCACGACGCCCACGAGCCAAGCGGGCAGCGCCTGGGCGACCAGGGTGAGCAGGACTCCGTTGTTCCCGTTCACGGGAGCCGAGAGCGCGGTGATCGCGACAAAACCTACGACGATCGGGATGGCCTGAGTAGCGCCGTAGACGGGCATCCAGATGCTGTTCTTACGCAGGGCGCGCTCGGAGTCGGCGGCCATGACCGCGGGCCAGTTTTGAGGCATCGTCATGAACAGCACGCTGAACAGACTGGTCAGCATCGCGGTGAAGAACCAGACGGCGCCGTGCGGGCCACTGTACGGGACGCTGAGCAGCTCACTGTGGTGGGAGCGCAGTTCACCGCCGAGGCTGCCGAGCCCGCCATGAAAGTGGGCGGGGACGGCGACGAGCAGGACGATCAGGACGACCAGCATCAGGGCGTCCTTGAAGTACGCGGTCCTGGCGACACCGTGGATGCCGGACCACAACACGAAGGCAGCGATGAGCACCGAGGCGAGGATCATCGCGGGGGTTCCGACGTTGTCCTTTCCGGTGGCGAGTTCGACGACCAGGCCGAGTCCGGTGATCTGCAGTTGCAGATAGGGCAGCAGGAAGAGCACGCCGAAGACAGCGGTAACGGTGCCGAGCAGGGGACTGCGGTAGCGATCGGCGAAGAAGTCGCCTTGCGTGACATGGCCGCGTTCGCGCCCGATGCGCCACACGATCGGACTGATGACGTAGAGGCCGACGTAGGCGATGGGCAGGTACGGCAGGGCGTAGACGACCGCGACACCGGAGCTGAAGGCGAGGCCCGCGAGGCCCAGGAACGTGAAGGTCGTGTAGATCTCCCCAGCCTGCAGGAACCACGTGGTCAGGGCGCCGAAGTTACGGCCTCCGACGCTCCACTCCTCAAGATTGGCGGCGGGCTTGCGACGGCCCATCATGCCGAGTAGGCCGATGACGACTATGCCGACGACGCAGACGACGAGGACGGTGCTCATCGGCGCTCCTCCCGGAGATTGTGGGGGTCGGCAGCGAGCGCGGTGCGGCGCCGCTCGACGAAGGCGAGGGCAGGGGTCAGGGCGAGGACCCAGACGACGGACCAGACCAGCAGGGACGGCATGCCGAACCACAAGTGCGGTCCGTTGACGAAAGGCAGCCAGACAGCTGACAGCAGGGCCACTACAGGCACGGCGGTCAGCAACCACGGAAGGCGCATAGCGAACTCCGAGACATGTCGCGAGTCGGTGGTCGGCTGCCGAGAGAGGGACAGCCACCGTGGCGGACGGCCGGCGGCCGTTGCCAAATCACAGAAGGAGCTTGAAACTCCTGGAGTGCACCCCATGGATTTCTGCATAATTCATTCAGGAGAGATGCCACAGTGACCGATTCCGCCACCGGCTTGCTGGACGAGCTGGATCTTTCCCTGGTCAATGCGCTCCAGACCGCGCCCCGCGCGTCCTGGGCGCGGGTAGGAAGGGCCATCGAGGTCAGCCCGGTGACGGCGGCGCGGCGCTGGGAGCGGCTGCGCGCCCAGGGCCTGGTCTGGGTGACCGCGTACGGCGGAGCCTTCGTCAACCACCACCACTGTGTCGCCATCGTCGACGTGAACTGCGAACCCGGCCACATCCCAGCAATCTCGGCCGCGCTTGCCGAGCAACCGCAGATCACCAGCATCGAGCACACAGCGGGCCACCACGACCTGTCCCTCAACGTCATGGTGGACTCGCTGGCCGACCTCTCCCGGCTGCACACCGAGGTCCTCGGGAGACTGCCCGGGGTGCGTGCCACACACAGCCGGATCGTCACCCGGTTCTTCACGGAGGGCTCCCGCTGGGACATTCGTGCCATCAGCCGCGACCAGCGCGAGGCGGTCCGCTCCGGGGCGCCCCCCGCGGTGGGTGACGTCGATCCCGCACCGGCCGAGGCCGACCGGGAGCTGCTGCTCGCACTCGGCGCCGACGGGCGCGCCGGATACGGCGAATTGGCCCGGCGTACGGGAATGAGTGAGTCGACGGTGCGGCGCCGGGTGGCGTGGATGGTGCGTACGGGGGCCGCGCTGCCGCGCTGCGAGGTGGCCCACACCTACTCGCCGTATCCCGTGTTCGCCACCTTCCATGCGAACGTGCCCTCCGATGCGCTGGCCCGGGTCGGCCCCGCGCTGGCCGCGCTGCCGGAGGTGCGGATGTGCGCGGCGACCACCTCGAACCACAACCTGGTGATCAACGTCTGGGTGCGCTCCACCCCCGACGTGCTGCGCCTGGAGTCGTACATCGCCGAGCGCTTTCCGGAGATCGCTGTGGCCGACCGCTCCCTCACGCTCGGCAATCCCAAGCGCATGGGCTGGATCCTCGACGAGGCGGGGCGGGCGGTGCGGCACGTACCCATCGACCTGTGGCGACGGCCGGGGGTCGGCTGAGCCGCCAGCGTCGGCGCCTCTCACGCCGCGACGAGCCGATGCGCAGCCACACCAGCGCCGAGACGGCAGCCGGGTAATTGTGACTGAGCGGCCGAGTTGGCCCTTCAGGGCTTGAGTTGGCCCGGCTCAGCGTTGTGTCGGCCCGCTGCCGCGACCTTTCGAGATAGATGAAGCGTGATCGGGTTGGCCGACACGGAGCCTGCTCAACGCCAGTGCATGGGGATCTTGGCAAGTTCATCTTCCTGGGCCGTGCGCTTGCAGACGAGGCGCTGCGTCGTGGTCACGAGGTGACGTTGTTCAACCGCGGACAGGCGGGCCCGACGCCCTCGGGCGCGGAGGCGGTCCAGGGCGACCGAGGGAACGAAGCCGCCTTGCGTGCGCTGGTGGAGGGGCGGACCCGGGACTGTGTGATCGACGTACCTGGACTGCTTCCTCGGCCAAGGCCCTGGCCACAGGTCTGCGCTGCCGCCCGGTCGCCGATACCGTCGCGGACACCTGGCGAGCGCTCAGCGAGGGCGGGTATCCGCGGCCCAAGTACCTTCAGGGGAAAATTCCCGTCGGCTTGGACAAGGACAAGCACGACGCGGTCCTCGCCGCGTGGGACGCCCGCAGGTCGTAGGCCTGAACCCCACCGCGCCCCGGCCCCGCGACCCGGCAACGGTGCAGCAGGGCCCGCCGCGGCGGCCCCGAGCCCCCTATGACCATAGTCAGCCGTCACTCCGCAAGAAAAGAGAACTGGGACGATTGGCGTATGTCCCGCCTGTCCATCGAGCCTCGTCCGGGTCAGCGCACCGACCGCTGCCCTGCGGGCCGACAACGACGCTCAGCCAGGCCAACTCAAGCGCTGAAGGGCCAACTCAGCCGCTCAGTCCCGGTAGTTGATGCTCGCCATAAAAAGGGCTCCGAATTCAGTAGTCGAGATCCAGGTAGTCGATGTCGTTAATGGCCACGTCCGACAGCCCCATGGCCCGGTTCCCGCCGTCCTGGAAATAAACGTCCTTAAAGCCTTCGGCGATGATCCCACGCATCTCCTGGTCGCTGGCCCCGGCGTCGCGGGCGTCGAACAGGCGCTGCGCGTACGTCGCGGGGAGGCGGACAGTGAGGCGGCGGAAGCGGCCGTCGTCGGTGGTGCCGATCGGCGCGGTGTAGCCGAAGCGGGCCCGCGTCTCCACGGTGATCCCGGTGGCGGCGGCCTGCTTCCGCCGGCGCTTGCGGACCTGGGGCTGCCAGCGGGACCGGACGGCGCTGTCGATCTTCGCGGCGATGTCCTTGGGCGGGTGCTTGCGCTCGCCCTTGCGGTAGCGCTCCACCGACCGCTGGGTCACGCCCAGCTCGGCAGCCACGGCGCGCGTCGTCTTCAGCTGCTTCATCAGGAAGTTGATGCGGCCCTGGAGGGTCTTGGGCGGCTCCCGGGTGAACGCCTCCCGGTCGGCACGCTCGATCGCGTCCTCGATCTCTCCCACCGGTCAGCTCCCGTCCGTAAGCGCGCCGTGGCCGTAGCGGTGGCGGATCAGGTGAGCGTCGGCGGCCGGGGCGAGGTCCACGACCAGGCGCTCGCCCACGCCGGAGGCTGTGGTGGCGTCCGGCGTGAGGTAGCCAAGACTGCGCAGCTCGCCGACCGCCTTGCGGAAGGCGTCGCGGCCCTCGGCGGCCAGGCGCTCATCACGGGTGAGGGAGACCAGATCGCTGACCGTGGGCTCCTGCCCGGGGGTGTAGCCGGTGGCGAGTTCGGCCAGGACGCCGCGGGCACGCCAGGTCAGACGCATGTCCCGCATCGCCCGCGCGAACAAGGCCGGGTCGTGGACAGGCGAGGCGGAGGGAGCGGGCCACTCCGGGAAGGCCGTGGCGTCGGTGGTGTTCATCGGGTACGACTCCTTCGGTGATATATCCAGTGAGGGCGCGCCAGGGTACGGCCTACTTGCCCTCTTCGAGGACGGCGTCGCCGCCCTTGATGTGGCGAGCGGGGTTGAGGCCCTTCTCCATCAGATCGACCGCCCACGCCATCTCCTGGACGCCCTCCAGCTTCGCCAGGCCCGGGGTGGGACCGAGGCGGAAGCCGCCCGGCTGCGGCTTGCCGGAGGTGGCGTACGGCAGGAAGTCCATCGGCGAGGCCCCGGGCGAGGGGTATACGACGCAGTCGGACAGCACGGCCAGCGGGTACAAGCCCGTCATCTTGGCCATGTTGCTGAGCTTGCGGTGCATGTTGACCCGGGCCTTGCTGATGACGGCGGCCCGGATGTCCGGGCGCCAGGTCGGCCGCTGAAGGGCCGGCCACGTCTCGCCGTCGCGGTACTGCTTGCCCTGCGGGCCCTCGCGGAGCTTGCCGATGCCGCCCTTGACGGTGCCCTTGATGGCGGCGAGTACGGCCGCCAGGGCCGGGTCGGCCTGCTTGTGCTGCTCCATCGCGGCAAGGAACTCGGTGTCGGTGAGGTCCTTCGTGACGCCCAGGTCGGCGAGCGTGTCGACATACGCGTTCTTGAGCCGGTCGTGCCACGGGTCCAGGTACGCCCCGGTCTCCCGGCGCAGGTACGCCTCGATCGGGGCGACGTTGTAGCCGAGCTCCTGGGCGTAGGCGACGGTGTGCGTCTGGTACCAGGCAGGTCCCGTCGGGCGCTCGCCGGCCGGCGTGAACGGCGAAGGGAGGCGCGGGTCCAGTTCAACGTGGGAGAGGTCCACCAGCCAGGAGCCGGGGATCTTCGGGCTGAACGTCGGGGCGTGGAAGTGGTCGGGCGCGGAGAGCCCCACCGTCAGCCTCGCCGCGGCCGCGAGGAACGCGGTGTTCAAATCGAGCCCCACCGCCCACGGCCGCAGGCACTCCTCATCGGACAGCAGTGAGACGTCGCGCACCCACTGGTACGCCTCCTCGTTCAGGAAGCCGCCGGTCCAGCCGGAGTGGACGACCACGGGGTGCTCGGGGCGGGCCTCCGGCGGTGCCGGGTCCATCGGGTCCGTGCCCAGCGAGCCGGGGTTGTGGCCGGAGACCCAGTTGCCGGTCTCCTTGTCCTGCACGGCCCGGGTCGGCGGGCGCAGTGCCGTCATCAGCTCCAGTCCGGACACGGCCGTGCTGCCGCGCGGGGTGATGACCCGCTGGGCGTAAATCCCGAGGACGCGGGCGACGTCGGCCGGCTCCATCTCCGACACCCCCGGCCACGACCGCTCATCGAGGGCGTCCCACGAGAGGACGGCGAGCTGCACGCACTGGCGCTGGTTTCCGGCGGCCTTGCGGTAGATCCTCGCCCACGGGCCGAACCCGCGCTGCGTGAGCTGCCACTTCGCCTTGGCGACCTGCTTGATCACGGGGTGGTCCTCGGGCAGACGCAGGGAGCGGCGCTGCTCGTGGCCCTCCAGGCGCTCCGGCAGCCCGAGCTTCACGGCCGCGGACGCGGTGAGCACGATCAGCGGGTCGGAGTCCTTCCCGTTGCGGTGCAGCTTCGGCGCACCGAGACCGGACTCCTTGAGGGTCCACTCCACTAGATGAGGCACGGTGGTCGCCGGGCAGTCCAGCACGATGCCGTCGACGCCGTACGCGGAGCCGTCACCGTCCAGCACTGCGAGCGGGCCGTGCGGGAAGCGTGGATCGGTCGCGGGCTTGGCTGCCTTCTTCGCGGCCGGGCGGCGAGACGACGTCGCCGGGCGGGCGGGGCGCTCCGGCGCGACCGGGGCGGCGGGTGCCTCCGCCGACGCGACGGTCTCCGCCGCGGGCTCGGGCGCAGCCGGACCGGTGAACGTTTCCGGGACCGGCTGCGGCGCGGCGGCCGGGACGGGCGCAGCGGCGGGAGTGCCGTGGGCGGGGTACTTCGCCGCCCAGCCGTTCAGCAACCGCTGGTACGCCTCCAGGCGTGGCGACTTCGGCTCGGAGCGGCCGTTCTCGTAGTTCTTGACCGACTGCGTCGACGTCTTCAACGCGGCCGCGAGGCGGACCTGGGTGATACCGGCGGCCTCGCGCAGCCGGGCGCGCTCCGCCGGGGGCGGGAGCTGAGGCTCCTCCTCCAGCAGCGCGTCGATGTTCGCGAACAGCTCTTCCTCGGATGCCATGTGTCTCTACCTCCAGTCTGAACAGTAGCAGAATTTACCCTTGCGTTTAACTCAAACATTTAACCCGTCCATAAGTATGCCAATCTGACGTCAGAGGAGCGCTTCAGGAGCGAACGCCCGTATGTGAAGGGTGAGTTGACGTGTCGTCTGCCATCGGGACGTCAGCGGAGTCTGCCACTGGATGTCAGTGGTTCTGCCATGAGGCGTGTCAGTAGGCAGTGCTGTCGTCGGCGTCGGTGAGGCGGAGGCTGTACCGGACGTCGTCGGCCAGGACGGCGGTGCCGTCGTCGGTGCGGACCAGGAGCCCGGCGTCGAGCAGGCCCGCGACGGTGGCCGCGGTCGGTTCCTCGGGGTCGGTGGAGACGGAGCCCTCGTAGGACGCCTGGAACAGCACGGCCGCGTCCTGACTGCTGAGGACGTCGCGCTGGAGCGGCCGGTGGTGCGAATCGCTCGGGTGACGCCACGGCTCGGTGTGGTTGGCGGGGTGGACCCAGTTCATCTGCCGGTCGGTGAGGACGTCCAGGCGCGGGCTGAGGGTGAAGTGGGCGGGGCCGCGCGCCGGAGTGCGTACGGCCCCGCGAGGTGGGGGTAGGCCCAGGCGCGTTCGATGGCGTCGGCGACGCGGTCGAGGTTCCAGCTGAGGGACTCGGCGAGGAAGTCGGCGGTGATCGGGCGGCCGGCGTGGGCGAGGGCGTTGAGGACGGTGAGGGCGTCCGTGTCAGGCCCATGATGGAACTGTGGTCGGTCGGGCGGACGGGAAAGCCCCCGCAGCGGGTGCTCGGCCCGATGGGGCCCCTGAGCCCCTGGGAGTACCGGCAGGGCTTCCGGGACGACAGCTCGGTGCATTTCCTGGCCAACGGGAACTCCATACGGTTCCAGGACGCGGCGGACCCCGAGGACCGCGGCGAGTCCTACGTGTTCGCAGAGGAGCAGAAGTTCCTGGCGGTCTCCCGCGACGGCAGGACCCTGCTTCGCACCGTCGACAAGAACACCGTGGGCATCCTCCGACCCGGCGCTCTGGAAGAAGGAGCTGTGCGACACCCTCGGCCGTGACCTCTCCGAGAACGAACGCCGGGGCCTACCCGTCTGGCTGCCGGACCGGGTCTGCCCGCCGGGCGGCCGCTAAGACCGACCGGAAAATCGATGGGCGAGCAAGATCCGCAGATGCGGGTTCACGGCCCGACCGACGTCGGATCATGCCCGTAAAACGGTGTCAAAAAGTCGGCGTGCTCAAGAACGTGAGGACTGCACTTTTCTGTACGGTCTCGGAGGTGCGACAGCCTCTGGGCGACGACACCGCCGACCTTCTCGCCCCCGTCCCGGCCCAACGGACCGGTGACCTTGTGGGATACGCACGCGTGTCCACAAAGGGGCAGTTGCTCGACCGACAGATCCACGCGCGCGCCGAAGCGGGATGTTTCCGGATCTTCTCCGACAGGAAGTCCGGCAAGAACGCCGAACGCGAAGAACTGCGAGCCGTGCTCGACTACCTCCGGCCGGGGGACATCCTCGTCGTCCCGTCGCTCGACCGGCTCGGCCGCTCCATCCAGGACCTCATCGCCATCGTCTCCGGCCTGCGCCGGCGCGGCATCGGCTTCACCTCACTCCACGAGGCGCTCGACACCACCACGCCCGGCGGACGCCTGGTCTTCCACGTCTTCGCCGCCCTCGCCGAGTTCATCCGAGAACTCATCGTCCAGGGCACCAACGAGGGCCTGGACGCCGCCCGCGCCCGCGGTGCCCGGCTCGGCCGCCCGCCGCCCGCCGGTCATGACCGAGGAACGGGTACGCCACGCCCGCGACCTGCTCACTCACCCAGAGAACTCCGCCTCCTCGATCGCCAAGTTCCTCGGCGTCTCCCGCGACACGATCTGCAAATACGTGCCCGAGCTGAAGGGCGGACGACTCGCGCTCGCCGAGCCGACAGGGGCAGCCGCACTGCCCCGCCCAGCGCAGTCGGCAAAGTAGCCATGGCATTATCCGTTGTTTTTGCGGCCGCTGATCCGGCGCCCCTCCAGGTGGGCGGAAATCCGCTTGGCGAGCCCTCTCGCCCGTGCTGAAATGCGCGGATGGATACTTCTGAAGTACTCGCCCTCTTCGACCGTCAGATGCGGCGGGATACCCTCGCCGACGCGCCCGGCGCCCGGGTCGAGAGGGTCGGCAAGGTGGTGCGGCAGGTCGGCGTCGAGGGCGGCTGGAGCGCGGTCGTCTGGTCCGGTCTGGACCAGGCCACGGCGCGGCCGGCGATCGCCGAGCAGGTGCAGTACTTCACCGAGCTGGGCCGTGAGTTCGAGTGGAAGCTCTACTCGCACGACCAGCCGGAGGATCTCGGCGATCTGCTGCTGGCGGCCGGGTTCGAGGCTGAGCCCGACGAGGCCCTGATGATCGCCCGGATCGCCGACCTTCCCGATGGCAGCGGACTGCCCGAGGGTGTCCGGCTGCACCCGGTGACCACCCCGGCCGACGTGGAGCTCATGCTGTCCGCGCACGAGGGGGCGTTCGAGACGACTGCGGACTGGATGCGGCCGAGCCTGCTCGACATGCTGGCCGAGAGCCCGGGGACGGTCAGCATGGTCGTCGCGATGGCCGGCGACATGCCGGTCTGCGGGGCGCGGATGGAACTACACCCGGGCACCGAGTTCGCCAGCCTCTGGGGCGGCGGCACCGTACCCGCCTGGCGCGGCCGGGGGATCTACCGGGCGCTGGTTGCGCACCGCGCCGAGATCGCCGCCGAGCACGGCTACCACTACCTGCAGGTGGACGCCTCCGACCAGAGCCGCCCGATCCTGCAGCGGCTCGGCTTCGCCGCTCTGAGCACCACGACCCCGTACGTGTACAAGCCGTAGCCGGTACCCCCTGCTCAACGCTTCTCGCTCGCGGGCTGGAGCACTTCGGCCGGGCAGGGGTCCTCGCCGCGGTGCGCCCCGAAGCCCTCCAAGGCGCGCTCGCCAGCAGCGCGACGATCGCGGCCGGCGCAACCGGCCTGTGGCCGACCATCCAGGCATTCGCCGACGTCAAACCCAAGCAGCGACCGGCGCTTGCGCCGCGTGACCCCGGCGATGTCGCGTTCACGCATGATCCGCTCCACTCGCTTGCGGTTGACCCGCCGGTCCAGCCTGCGCAGCTCGGCATGAATACGCGGTACCCCATAGGTGCACCGGGAGGCGATATGAATCACGGTGATCTCGTGGGCCAGGGCGTCGTCGGCGGCCCGGCGGGCGGCGCGGGCCTGCTCGCCGGCCAACCAGGCGTAGAAGGAGGACCGGGCCACCTTCAGCAGCCGACACAACAGAGCGACTCCGTGGGTGGTCTTCTCTGCCTCGATGAACGCGTACACCTCGCTCATCGATCGCTCTCCTTCGCGAAGAAGACCGCCGCTTTTCGCAGAACCTCGATCGTCTCGGCCTGCTCACGGTTCTGCCGCCGCAGCCGACGCAGCTCTTCCCGCTCCGCGCTCGTCAGCTCGCCCGGCGCCCCCTGCCCGCGGTTGATCGTGTCCTGCTTGACCCAGTTCCGCAGTCCCTCGGCGCTGACCCCGATCTCCCGGGCCACCTCGGTGACGGTCTTGCCGGAGGAGCGAACCAGCGCGACCGCGTCGCGCTTGAACTCCTCCGTATACCGCCTACTGCGGTTGCTCTTGCTTCCCACCTGGCACTACTTCCTCTGGAACCTCACGTCCCAGTCTCCAGGTGTCCAACATCAAGGGGAAGCTTCAGTGGCCAGTTCGGAGGTCCCACTGGCGGCCATTTAGTGGGGAGGTAACTGGCCGTGGTTTGTTCACGGTGCGTAGTTGCGGTGATGGTATGCCCGCAGGTGTCTCGGTGTCGATCGGGCTTTTGCGCCGTTAGGTCCGGTCTCAGAACTCAGTCGGCGGCAAGTAGCTGCTCGCGCAGGATGTCGGCGTGCCCGCAGTGGTGGGCCAGCTCTCGCAGGACTTGCAAGTACACCCAGCGCAGCGTGCGCGGCCCGGCCCGGTGGCCGGTCACGACGGTGTCCAGCGGCAGGTCGGCGACCACCGCCCGGGCCGTCGCGCAGGCCTCCCGGTGGGCCGCCGTGACGGAGGCGACGGTGTCGTCGTCGGCGAGCCGGAAGGACTCGTCCGGGCTCTGAACCAAGCCGAGCTCCCAACGGGATGTGCCGCCGACGCACTCCTCGAACCACACCCGCTGCATCCACGTGACGTGCTTGAGCAGCCCGAGCAACGTCGTCGCCGACGAGACGAGTCGGCGGCGGGCCTGCTCCTCGGTGAGGCCGTCGAGGGTTACCTCGAGGGCGCTCCGATACTCCTTGACGAACGCATCGAGCTGGGTGCGTTCGTCATCCAACGGCACATCGAACGAGCCCATCAGAGTCTCCCATCATGCCGCAAGCTGAGGGCACATCAGCTCGTGCGAGCGGCGACCCACGGCGACATCGACAATCCTAAGACCCGTTCTCAGGACTCCTGCGCCACGAGCCGGCGCAGTCGCGTCGGTCACGCGGGCCGGGTCCTCGTGGACTGAGACGGATTGCGACCGCGTTGGGCTTCGACGGTTCCGCCCGGCGACCAAACATCCGAAATCCTCACTGAGAGTGCAAGTGGCCACCGCTGGGGACGCCGCTGGCCGTCCGTGTGTGCCGTCCGTGGGGAATGTGAGCTGGCCGCTGACAGTCGTCAGGGGCGGGTGTGGGAAGAGGGGGCTCGCCTCTGTCGACCCGTCGACGGAGGTATGCCTCGTGCCTGCAGCGCTTCGAGCACCAGCGTTGTTGGCTGCCGCGGAGCGGGTTGCCGCAGATGCCGCAGATGCCGCAGGTCGGTTCCGGGATGGCCAGGGCCTCGGCTTCTTCGCGCTTACGTTGGCGGTATGCCTTTCGACGGCAGCGCGCTGAACACCATCAGCGGGTCTCCCGTGGACGGAGAGGGCCAGCTTCGTGCCGCAGGACAAGCAGGCCGTCTCGCGTCCCTTCTGCGGTTTCGGATTCCGCTGCCGGTATGCCTTCTGGCGGTATGCCTGCGAGCAGGTCTGCCGTGAACCGCCGTTGGTGCGCCGGATGATGAGAGTTCCGCATGCAACACACCGAGTGCCCTCGAGGATCTCTCGGAGGGCCGAGGGGGCACGGCCGGTCACGGCGGCCAGGCGTCGCCAGTCAGGCGAGCCTCCGTCGTGCCGACGGAGGCTCGCGGAGGTAGGTCCGCAGGTGCTCGGTCTTGACGTGGTTGGCGGCGGCGAGACGTTCGATGAAGGAAATGAGGCCTTCACCAGCGATGGGCCGGACCTGCCGGGGGAGCTGGGAGGGGTTCCGTGTACAGAAGCCCCGGCCGCGCCTGGCGGTTCAGCCCGTGAGGGTGTTGAGCCAGCCGGTCAGCAGACGGTTGATCTCCTCGGGGCGTTCCTGCTGGATCCAGTGGCCGCAGCCCTCTACGAGGTGGGAGGCGGTCAGGCCGGGGAGGGTGGTGGGGAAGGCGTCGATAGCGTCGGACATCCAGGTGGTGGAGGCGTCCAGGGCGCCGCCGATGAACAGGGACGGCTGCTTGATCGGGGCGCCGCGGTGGGGGGCGAGGTCTTCCCAGTCGCGGTCCACGTTGCGGTAGCGGTTGAGGGCGCCGGTCAGACCCGTGCGCTCGAACTCTCCGGCGTAGACGTCGAGGTCGTCCTCGGTCAGCCAGGCCGGGAGGATGCCGGTGGGAAAACGGTCACGCAGCTGGCCGCCGTGGGCGACGAAGTGCGGGTCGGGCTCGCCCTGGGCGGGCATGGTGTCGGCGGACAGGGCGGCGTAGAAGCCCGCGAGCCAGACCCGCACGTCAGGCTCGATCTCCGTCTCGGTGCGGCCGGGCTCCTGGAAGTAGGAGACGTAGAACTCCTGCTCGGGGCCGCCGATCTGGCCGAAGATGTCGGTGGGGCGGGGGCCGCCGGGTGGCGCGTACGGGACGCTCAGCAGGGCGACGGCCCGGAAGACCTCGGGGTGGAGCAGGGCGGAGGTGGCGGCGATGTTGGAGCCCCAGTCGTGGCCGACGACCACCGCGCTCTCCTCGCCGAGGGCGTGCACGAGGGCGACATTGTCCTCCACCAGTTCCAGCATCCGGTAGGCGTCGGTCGCCGCAGGCTTGGAGGAGCGGCCGTAGCCGCGCACGTCGATCGCCACCGCCCGGTAGCCGGCCGCGGCGAGTGCCGGGAGCTGGCGGCGCCAGGAGTACCAGGACTCGGGGAAGCCGTGCACGAGCAGGACCAGCGGGCCGGTGCCCTGCTCGACCAGGTGCAGGCGCCCGGCCGGGGCCTCGACGGTGCGGTGGCGGAGTGCGGCGGACGGCTCGGGCTGCATGGGGGCTTCTCCTCGGTTCGCGGGTGGACGCAGGTACGCATCGATCATGCGGCGCGGCGACCGCCCGACGCGATTACCCTTGCCAGTCTGGCAAACTTGCAGGACAGGATGGAGCGGCGCGTCCGGAAGGGGGCAGGGCGGGTGACAGGCGACGACGTGGCCGCCACGCTGGCGGCGATGGGCCCCCGGCTGCGGGCCGCGCGCGAACACCGCGGCTCCACGCTCACCGGCGTCAGCCGCGCGACCGGCATCTCCCCGAGCACGCTGTCGCGGATCGAGACCAGCCGACGCAAGCCCACCCTGGAAGTGGTGTTGCAGTTGGCGAAGGAGTACGGCGTCTCCCTGGACGAGCTGGCCGGCACCGCCCCCGCCGCCGAGCCCCGCACCTCCGCGCTCCAGCGTTTCGGCGACGACAAGGCGGTGCTGCCGCTGACCCGGTACGTCGGGGGCCTGCACGCCCACAAACACGTCCTGCCCGCCGTCCAGGAGCCGCCCGCGCGGCCCCGGCAGGTCTCCCACGACGGCTGGGAATGGCTGTGCGTCCTGTACGGGCGGCTGTGGCTCGCACTCGGCGACCAGGACCTCGTCCTGAGTGCCGGGGACGTCGCCGAGTTCGACACCCGCAATCCCCACGGGGTCGCGAACGCCGGCCCCGGCGGCCCGGTCGAGTACCTGATCATGTTCGGGCCGCAGGGAGAGCGCCTGCGACCGCGCACCACCCCGCCCGCCCCCGGCCTCAGGGCCCGGTAGCAAGCAGAGAACGAACGGCCTGACGTCCTGGATATGCCTGGGATGTCAGGCCTCTTCCTCGTTGTCCTCAGCGGCGTCGGGTCGCGGAAGGGGCGCAGGCTCTGGCCGGGGTCGCTGGCCTTGATGTGGAACAGGTAGCGGCCCAGGAAGTTGATGTGCCGGTCCTTGAGCGGGGAGAGACGGGCGACGTCCTCGTCCTTGATGTCGTGGCCTTCGGCGCGGAGCCGGGCGACGCGGCGTCCAGGTAGCGGGTGTTGCACAGCACCACCGCGTTGAGGACCAGGCCCAGGGCGGCAAGCTGGTCCTCCTGCCCCTCGCGGTACGCCTGGCGGATCTGGCCCCGACCGCCGTGGCAGATCGCGCGGGCGAGCCGGTGGCGGGACTCCTGGACGGTGAGCTGCCGGTTCATCAGGCGCCGGCAGGTGTCGTCCACCGGGTCGACCAGGGCGAGCAGGTGCATGGGCCCGGCGCTCGCCGTCATGCCCGCGCCCCGCACCGAGCGGCCGATCCGGATCGGGTACGCGAGGACATCGACCGCCCGCCAGGAGCTGGCAAGCCAGCTCGAAGCCCTCCACCGCGCGGATTGCCACAAGATCTTCAAGGAGCAGATCAGCACCCGCGTCAAGGTCCGGCCCGAACTGGAGAAGGCGCTCGCCCTGGCCCACCAGTTCAAAGAGGCCGCGTCCGAGGCCGGAGGCACCTGGAGCCGATACGCCGCCGGAGACCACTGGCGGTCACCACCCGGCTGGACCCCGCGGAGAACTGGCGACAGTTGAATACGCGAGCCCACCAGTAAGTAATCCGAGGCCGGAACACTCCGGGGCCGGAAGATGGCGTGAGCCCCGCGCTCGTCCTGGCAGCCGTGTGATCGACGGGCAACCATTCCTGCGACCTGATGGTCATGTCCGTGCCACCCGCGTACCGGGTGGGCATTGTCAGCTCCGCCTCGGGACGTTCCTGAGGCGCTGGAACATGGGGGAAACGCCTTCATGCATCACCGCACCACCGTGGCAGGCTTCGCCGGGGCCCTTGCCCTGTCTGCGCTCACGATTCCGGGGGCCGCCCAGGCGGATGACTTCTCGGGCGACATCAGGATCACGAAGGTGGTCGTCAACGGAGGGAAGGGCATCGTCCTGGGGACCACGGACGTGAAGACGTTCACCATCGCGGTGACCGCCACGGACGACTCGGGCATCGAGGTCGGAAGGACCTTCCCGGTCATGTGGCACACGCCCCTCCCGAACGGCGACTCTTACGGTCTCGTGATGCCCGACAACATCGCGGGCAAGTGCGTGCGCCAGAGCTTCACCACGACCACCTGCACCTACACGCTGAAAATGAACCCGCGCATCCACCCCCGGGACAACACCACGGCCGGGACCTGGACCGTGAGAGCCCACGCCCTGGCCAACGACGGTGACTACATCACCAAGGATTCCGTCGCCAAGGCGAAGGTCCTGCGCAACTCCAGGCTGACGGTCAACGCCTCGCCGGAACCGGTGAAGAAGAACAAGACGATCACCGTCACGGGCGCCCTGACCCGCGCCAACTGGGAGACCTACAAGTACGGGGGCTACACCAGGCAGCCGGTGAAGCTCCAGTTCAAGAAGAAGGGCACGAGCACCTACAAGACCCTCAAGACCGTCACGACGGACAGCAAGGGCAACCTGAGGACGACGACGAAGGCCACGGCGGACGGCTACTTCCGCTACTCCTTCGCAGGCACGTCCACCACCCCGGCGGTCGCCTCCGCGGCGGACTACGTCGACGTGAAGTAACCCTCGGGAGGGTCATCTATCCTCCAGCAAGCGCAGAAGGCTCAGGCCGGAGACCCTTCGGTCTGGGCCTTCTTGAGCCCTGGCTGTTTCCCGGCCCGGTCCGCAGGTGCACCAGCGTGGCCAGCAGCCGGTCGGTATACACCAGCTCGTACTTCGGCCCGGCCCCCGCCTCACGTCGGCGCGAACCCTGACGACGGCCATGGCGTTCGGACTCGCAGCGGGCCTCCCAGCGCGCAGCGAGCTCCGTGACCAGCTCGCCCAAGAGCCACTCCGGGACACCGCAGAGGGCGGGATGCGCCATCACCGCACGGATCTGATGAGTCATCACAACCCGGATAACTCGCACCAACACCCCGATGTCCCCAACCGTGACGAAGATCATCAATCGCAGAAGGGCCCGTAGATCCAGGTGTCCCCTCCCGACCGCCCCGGTAGTGTGCGCCGACATGACATCGGAACTGGAACGCCCCCCGCTCCAAGCGGACGAACGCACCGCGCTCATCGGCTGGCTGGACCTGCAGCGGCAGATCCTGCGCTGGAAATGCGAGGGGCTGAGCGATGAGGACGCGCACCGCCCGGTCATCCCGACCTCACCGGTCATGACGATGGCCGGTCTCATTTCCCACATGCGCTGGATCGAGCACATGTGGCTGGAGGTGCTGTTCCTCGGCGGCGACGAGAAGCAGAACCCGTCGTTCGACGAGTCGAGCGAGGACGCCGACTGGCACACCGACGGCCGCCCCCTCGCCGAGCTCCTCGCGGAGTACGAGGCCCAGTGCGCCCGCAGCAACGAGATCGTCGCCGCGGCCTCCCCGGACGACGTCGGCCGACACCCCGACTTCCGCTCCGGCAGCGCCAACCTCCGCTGGATGCTGATCCACCTCGTCGAGGAGACGGGGCGGCACGCGGGGCACGCGGACATCGTCCGAGAGCTGCTCGACGGCACGAAGGGCTATTACTAGCGCGGCTCCGCGTAGCGGGCCCTTGCCTCAGGAGCCAGGCCAACACGCCTCACGACCAATCGCGGGAGAGCCCGTTATTCGGTCACGCGGTGAGGGAGGGGTCGAGGCGGGCAAGGTGGCTGACGCGGGTGCGGTCGAGCGGGTGGCCGTTCCACCAGGCATCGAGGCGAATGAGGTTGAGCGCAACGGCGGAGAAGACGTGCTCCAGGTGGGTCTTCTGGAGGCCGAGGTAGCGGGCACGTCTCATCCCGGTGACCGCGACCGCCTGGTGGATGGTTCCCTCGATGCCCGCGCGGGTTCCGTACTTGGCTCGCCACTGTTCGCCGGACTGCTGGAGGCGGGCATGGTCGAGGACTTCTTGCAGCTCGCGGGGTTGCAGGGAGAGGGTCCGGCCGCCGGTCTTCGAGCGGGTGCACTGGTCTCGCACCGGGCAGGGGCGGCATGTTTCCTTGTCGAATTTGATGACGATGGCCTTGGTGCCGCGCTGGGTGGCGGGGCTCCACCAGGTGCTGGTGTCCCCGCGTGGGCAGGTGGCCTGCCGCTTGTCCCAGCCGATGGTGAACGCGGTGCGGTCGAACCCGGCGCCGGCACGTGCCTGGGGTGAGCTGTTCAGCAGGACCGGGGTGACCAGGGTGACCCCGAAGCTCTTCTTCATCCCCACGATCAACTCGGCGGAGGCATAACCGGAATCGAGGAAGTGCTCGGCGGGCAGAAGACCACGGCCACATCTCCTCGCGTTTGCTCGTGGAAGCCGGCGGATGCCAGGAGTGAGTCCGCGGGCCGTAGCGTTCGGCCCATTCCCGAACGGGCACCGCCCCGACCAGCCAGTCCGGGGCCGCGCAGGCCAGCGCCTCCAGCGCGGCCCGCAGCGTCTCCCCGGCCAGCTCCAGCCAGTTCAGATCACGTACCGCCGCCAGCACGCGGGTGGAGTCCGTGCGCTGCCTGCCTCCCGCCTTCACCAGGCCCTGGTCCTTGAGTGCGGTCAGCAGCAGGTCGAGCACCTTCTCCTCCATCCCGTGCTCGACGAGTCGTGTGCGGAACTCGGACAGCACCGAGGCGTCGAACCCGGGATCATCCAGCTCCAGGCCGAGCGCGTATTTCAGGTCCATGCCGTACCGCACCCGATGCGCTGCCGCCCGGGCGGTGAGGTTCTCGGCGAACTGCAACACCGTCACCAGCGCGAGCCGGCCAGGTGACCAGCCTGGCCGTCCTCTGGCTTCGAACGCCTCGGCGAACTCGGCGTCCGCGAACAACTCGCCCAGCTCGTCACGG
This sequence comes from Streptomyces sp. NBC_00846, assembly GCF_045207325.1. Taxonomy (NCBI): domain Bacteria; kingdom Bacillati; phylum Actinomycetota; class Actinomycetes; order Kitasatosporales; family Streptomycetaceae; genus Streptomyces; species Streptomyces sp. NBC_00846. Next base: position 288,026 of record NZ_CP108847.1, read on the forward strand.
ACCCGCATCGCCAACGGGTACGGGCCCCGTGCCGCCACCGCCCGTGCCACCTGCGCGGTCAGCTCAGGTACCTTCGGCCACGGCCTCGGCTGCATCGACATTTCCACACCCCACCCGCGACCGGGAACGTCAAGACGGCCGCTGCTGTCCTGCCCAACGAGCCGTCAGACCCGCTGGGTACGGAATAAGCCAGCAGGATCGGTGACACGGTTCTTACCGGCACCCCAAGAGGCCCGCGAGTTCACGGAAACTGCAGGGCTTTTCGCGGGAACCCGAGGATGGATTGTCGTGTTCTCGTGGGTTCGGCCTTCGGGTTCAGGCGAACACGCGGGTGGGTGCCGAGCGGGCCGCCCCTGGGTGCCTTCCCTGGGAACGGTGCTGACACCGTAGGAGTCATGAGAGCAGAAGGAACGACACCGGAACCGGAAACCCCTATGCAGAGTGGCCTCACGTCTCTGGGGGAGGTGGCATGCCGATATCAGGCGGATGGGCCGGTTTCACGACTCGGGGGACTGCCCATGATCCTGGTGAAGGCCGCCGGTTCCTCGTCGTATCCGCGGATGCCCGGGCGGAAGGCCCACGCTCCGGAGTTGTCGCGTACGAACTCGCCGACCGTCGCCGCCGTCGCCTCCAGGACACCGCCGAAGTCGTCCTCGGCCAAGATGGTGTAGCCCTCGCGCAGGCGCAGGCCGCGGCCGAGCACGCCGGCGAACGTCCTGCGGCTGGCGTTCTGGTGGATGACAACGCCGACCACCACACGCGCGTACCGGCTGTCGAGGCGGTCGAGCTCCAGCGTCATGACCTCGTCCCAGCCGAGGCCCTTGCCGTCTTTGCTGTCACGGTTGAGGTAGATGGTGCCGTCTGGGGAGCGGCTGTCCCAGTGCACTATGTAGGAGGGGTCTCCGTAAGGGGCAGCCGCCAGGTAGGTCGCGGCGACGATGTCGAGGTGGCTGGCCGGTTCACCGATGGGGCTCGGATCCCACTTCAGCGCGACCTCGATCTTGCGAATGTCCTTGCTGGTGCTGTTCAACAGCCCCGTCTCCCTCGTATCCACGTGCTTTCCATCCCAACTTCTTTGAGACCAAGGACGATTGTCCATCGTGCCACGTCCCGGCGGGGCGGGGCGCGCGGTCGAGGTCGGCGAGCAGACGTTCGGCGTCGGTCATCAGTGATCCGTACACGTGCCAGGCGCCCGGCTCGGTCAGTGTGCCCTGCTCGATCTCGCCGGTCATCATCGTGTGCCACGCGGCGGCGTCGTCGATGGCCCGGCGCAGTCGCTCGCGGGCGTCGTCCTGGGCCGGACCCTCGGCCGGGCCGGGGGTGGCGAAGCATGTCACCGCCTCGCCCGCCGCCTCCAGGGTCGCCGCGTAGCGATCGAGGAACATCTGCCCCAGGCGGTGGTCGTCGACGGCGTCGGCCAGCGTCCGGGCGATGCCGCGGACCTGGAAGGTGATCCGGTGCAAAGCCCGCAGGGCCTCGCCGTGACCCGACAGCTCGCGTCGTCCGCGTACGACGACGCACCGAGTGTTCCAGCGCAGGCTCTCCTGACTCTCACGGACGTCCTCGTGCGCCCGCACCGCCAGGTCCTCCAGACGTCTGCCCTTCTCCAGCCAGGTGTGCGCACGGTCGGCGGGTTGCCGTTCCCTCAGCCCGCGGCCCATGTCGACGAGCAGCTCCCCCATGGCCACGGCCAGACCGCGTACCGCGGAGTCGGAGGCGCTCAGGTGCACGGGCGGCAGGATGACGGCGTTCACCGCGATCCCCACCGCCGCTCCGGTCAGCGTCGCAAGGGTCAGCGCGACCACATGGCCCACGGGAACGGCCGTCGCCGCGGCCAGGGCCAGCACCGCCGTCGAGGCGACCTGCAGACGGCCGTCCGACCCCCGCCGCCCGGCCACGACCAGCGCGATCGCCGGGATGACGGCGGCGCTCCCCGCAGCCGGGCCCAGCAGCCACATGACGGCCACGGCCACCGCCAGCCCGGCCGCCCGGGCGCCCACGCTGCGCAGTGCCTGCGTCACCGACCGATAGACGGTGGGGGCGCTGACCATGGCCAGCGCGGTGGCCACGGCGAGATACCGCTGCTCCCGCGGCAACCACCACGAAGCGGCCTGCCAGGCCAGGAGGGTCGCGATCAGGACCTTGGCGGTCCGTACCGCTGCCGGCCGTATCGTCGCGGACCGTATCGCCGCAAGCCATACCGACCGGACGACTCGCGGTGGCCACCAGGCCCGACCCGCGTTCCGCCACCACACGGCGACGGCCTGACCTCGCGCGAGGACGTGTGCTGTCATGCTTTCGGCTCCTGCTTCGTCCTTCATCCGCGACGGCGCTGCGCCGCTCATCCGATCGGCAGCCGCCGATGCCCCCTCTTCGCGGAGCGCTCGGCGGCCTCCGGCATCTGCCCCCTCGCCCCGGCCCGCCGCGAAGGCGGCTTCCCCGAGGTCCTCGCGGCGGGTACGTTCAGGACGCCCCGTTCAGGAACCGGTCGAGGTGGCCGTCCAGGTCCAGTGCCTCGGCCTCCTGGGTGGCGGGCACCAGCTGGTAGGTGCGCAGCAGCCAGTGCTTGAGGGCCGGGAGCGGAGCGATGAGGTGGGCGGAGCCGCCCGGAGAAGTCAGGAGAAGGTGCAGGAGGGCATTTGGGCCGGTCCCGGTAGGCCGTACCCGCACGTCGCCCTCTCCGCTGGGTGCCAGCATTCCCCGGGCGAGCAGCTCGCGTGAGATGACCCAGAGTACGGGGCCTCGGACGAGGTCTTGGAAGAGGAACTCCACCACCAGCGGGTCCTGCGACCTGTACAGCAGGTGGGCTGGTACCGGGAGCCGTGCGCCCAGGGGCGACACGAACTCCATGTCGAGCATGTGGTCTACGCAAGTGATCATGGCTTTGTGTTGGTTCGGGGGCCGGGGCGGCGCCTGGGCTCTGGTGGCGGTGGTTGCGGGGCCTTCGCGCGGGGCGCGGGGGCGGTATGCGGTGTCATGGCCGTTGCTGTCCCTTGAGCGGCCATGACACCGCATACCGCCCCCGCGGTGCCCGCCCGCATGTGGTGCGGGGGGTGATTCGGGCCGTGTCATTTGCCTGTCGGTGTGCGGCGGCCAGGGCGGTGATGTTCCTGGGGTCCGCGATTCTCAGCGGTGTGAACGGTCGTGGTGCCCCAGGCTGTCCCAGTAGGTGTGTCCGTGGTTCTCGGCCCAGCGGATCTGGTCGAGGACCCACTGGCGACGGTCTTCGTCGATCCGTGCCTGGTAGCCGTGGCGGTCGTCGTGCCGGATCCAGTGGCGGCCTCCATCGCGATCCTGCTTCCAGTGGCCACGGCCGTCGCTGCCCCGGCCGCCGGGTGCGCTGTGCCGGTCCTCGTTGTGGTGGTCGGTGATTCGGACGGTGGATACGGCGCCCGGCTGGGTGCTGCTCGGGTGCGTCGCCGCCGAGGCGGTGCCACCGGTGGCGAGGAGCCCGGCTGCGGCGATGGCGGTCGAGGTGATCGCGACGACAGTCCGACGGACGGTCCTGCTTGTCATGATTTCCTCTCTTTCTCCACCCTGCGATGTGAATGGGTGAATTAGTGCGTGTTTGCCTTGCTGACATTGAAGACACTAACCCCAAATGGTTGAACAGTGAACTACCTGAACTGCCTCTGGTGGGTGAGGTCCACCACGCGCCGAAGAGCCGTTGCGTCGGAATATTCGCGCGAAACCCGATGTTGCGAGCCGGTTCCCGGGCGGCTCGGCCTGCGCGCACCCGGGCGAGGAGGCGCCGTTCGACGGCCGCGCACTGGTCGCCCAGCTGCGCGGGCGCCTGAGCGCGGCGGCGGCAGCGGCGGGCGGCGAGTACCCGGACAACGACGAGCTGTTCATCGCCCCCGACTTCAGAGCGCCCAGGCTCAAGGCCCGCCGGGCGGAGAAGCCGCGCGGGAGCGCGCAGGTGCCGGAGCAGGCCGTCTACGCCCAGGTCTCCGACAACGACCTCCCCCGAGTCGCGCAACGCATCCTTGCCCGAGGGAACCTGACCGCCGCGATGCGGCAGCGGGCCATGCACGAGAAGACGGGTCAGCTCGTCGACGTTGTCTCCGAGGCCGTCCGCGAGAGGTCGTCGGGGCCGTAAGAACGCCGCGGGTGGTGAGGGCGCTGTGCACCCCACCGCCCGCGGCGCTCATGAGCCGGAGAGAGGACCCCGGTGCCGGCTCGGGAGGGAAGTCGCCACCGGGACCGGACGCTCAGGAGTTCCCGCGGTAGCCGTCGACGGTGATGTTCGTGACGGTCGCCCCCAACGGATCAGCGAAGTAGTCGGGGTCGGCCGGCGCGATCGTGATCGGCGTGATCCGTTGCGATCGGTACCGAAGGCCGTCCACCGCTCCGGAAGCCAGCTGCGCTCCAGTGGCCACCACGGACGTCTCGCCGAGGGTGATCCGGTACTTCGTGTCCGCCTTGAACGTGCCGGACACGGTGACCCTGGCCGCGTTCCAACCGCTGTTGCCATCCTGGCCGGCCAGCCACCCGGTCACGGAGGACGCATTGCGGCCGCCGTTGATGGGTGAGAGCCGACTGGTCAGAGAATCGGCGGCGATCGAGAAGTGCTGGTCCGCGCTGACGGCGGTGCCGGCCGGCCGCACGAGCGGCGCACCGTCCGTGTGCACCTTGATGACCGGCAGGTCGGCATCGGTCGGCTGAGCCGGCAGGGTGATCACCAGATCGTTGCCGTCCGTCCGGTACGGCAGTTGGTCAGCCGTGCCGTCCACCGTGACATCGAGGATCGTGCTGGCCATACCGGGCAGCCTGATGTCGCCACCGCCGTTCGGCCAGTTGCTCACGCCGAGGTAGACCGCGTTGCCCTTGATCGTGCTGTCGCCCCAGGACATCCGGCCGTAGAGCGTCGGCCGGGCACCCTCGACGGCGTTGGGGTGGCGTGCATTCCAGGCGCCGATTCCGGCCATCACACCGGCCTGGAAGTCGTCGATGGCGCCGTTGTCCTGCGGTCCGACGTTCAACAGGTAGTTGCCGCCGCCCGAAGTCACGGTGAACAGGGACCTGACCTGCTGGGTGGTCTTGGACGTCTTGGAGGCGTCGGAGCGATCGGCGCTCGGCCAGGTGCAGTAACCCCAGCACATCGGGAAGATCGAGTAGGCAGACTGCCACGGCGCCTGCAGCTGCTTGGTCGGCACCGAGTTGTCGCCGCCGACCTCGAAGTCGCCCTTGTTGTTCCAGACCCGGGAGTTGACCATGGTCTGTGGCTGCAGCCGGTGCACCGTCGCTGCCATCTCCGCGCTCTGTGCGGCGGTCGGCTTGCCCATGTCGAACCACAGTTCGTCGAGCTGCCCGTACTTCGTCAGCAACTCGGTCAGCTGCGACTTGATGTACGGCATCATCGAGTCGGGAATCGGGTTCAGGTTCTGATACGGCTCGGGGGTCTGCAACGTCCAGTCGATGATGGAGAAGTACAGACCGAAGCCCATGCCCTGAGCGCGGCAGGCGGTGCTCAGCTCCTTGATGGGATCACGGCCGAACGGTGTCTGAGCGACGACGTTGTAGTCGGTGGTCGCGGTGTCCCACATGGCGAAGCCGTCGTGGTGCTTCGACGTGAGCACCAAATACTTGGCACCCGCCGCCTTGGCGGTGGCGCACCACTGGGCAGCGTCGAACTTGTCGGCGGTGAACTGGTGCGCGCCGGCCAGGTAGTCGGAGGTCGGGATGTTCATCCACGCCTTGATCTGCTCCGGGTAGCCGATGGTCTGCTGCACCCCGTTGTAGTAGCCACCGTAGGAGGAGAACATGCCCCAGTGCACGAACATGCCGAACTGGAGCTTCTCCCAGTTCGCGATGTTCGTGTCGGTGCTCAGCGGGATCGCTGCGGGGTAGGCATCGATGGGCTTGGGGGCCGGATTGGCCTGGGCCGGGCCGCCGGCGGCCAGAGCACAACCGGCCACGAGGGCGACTGTCGCGAACGCCGCCTTCAAACTTCTGGTCAAACCGGTGACTTGGGGGTGCACGTCACTGTCCTCCCGCTGCTTCTGCAGCCGTGTGTGAGTGGGATCTCCTGGCATCCGACTGGAGACTCAAACATCGGTTCTATTGATCTTGAAGCTGCCTAATAAAGCCTGTCAAGGGCACTTGCAGCGAGAAGGGCTGAAATCATCGGAGGTATGGCGTCGACAGGTCGCATTGGGTGGGGCGAGCCCCCGTGGCCGGGGTCCGAGTAGGAACGGACCAGGAATCCGGCGTTGCTGTCAGAGATCGGTGTACTTCACCTACGACCAGGGCGCCGGCGCGGTCGGCATTGATGAGGACAAGAGACAACTGCCCGACGCCCTCACCTGCCAGAGGTCTGACGGCAACCGGTTCACCTTCGGCGGGCCGCCGGTCACCGGGCGACCCGCCCGGCACGCTCCGTCTCCTACGCAGCCCAGTCGAGTCCGCGTTCGGCCAGCTGCTGGAGCTTGTCGACGGCAGGGCCAGTGGACGGACAGAACGAGGCCGCCGCGGGAAGGCTGAGAGAAGCCCCGACCCGTGCTCGTCGGCTGGCTGGGGGTGCACTATCGATGGAGCATAAGGGGTATATGGGTGTGCGACGTGTCTGGGATCACTTTCGGGAGCATCCAGCCGGTGGTGGGCTGGTTGCGGTCCCGTTCGTGCTGATTGTGACGATCGTCGCGCTGGATATCTACACCGGGCGCGATATCCATCTGGGCCCACTGCTGGTCATCGCGCCCGCTCTGACCGCCTCCCTCGCCGGGCCACGGCTCACCGCTCTCGCCGGGGTCCTGGCAGTGGCGGCCCAGGTGTTCATCGCCGTCTTCCTCGGCGGACTGACCACGCCCGACCACTTGGCGCAGATCATCGCGCTGACCGCGCTCTCCGCCTTGGTGATTTTCATGCGGTGCGTGCGGGAGCGGCGCGACCGGGCGCTGAGCCGGGCACGCTCCGTGGCGGAGACGGCTCAGCGTGTTCTGCTTCGGCCTCCGCCACGCCGGATCGGGCCGTTGCAGGTGGCATGGCTGTATATGTCCGCGGAGGACGAGGCCGAGATCGGGGGTGATCTGTTTGCGTTCGCCCGCGCCGCGCATGCCGCGACCCGGGTGGTCATCGGTGATGTCCGGGGCAACGGGCTGGCCGCCATCGGTGAGGCCTCGCTGGTGCTGGGGGCATTCCGTGAGGGCGCTCACCGGTATGCCACCCTCCCCGGGCTGGTAGCTGCCCTCGGAGACAGCGTCTCCCGGAACCTGGAGGACGTGACGGACACCGAGCACGACCCCGGCGAGCACTTCATCACCTGCCTCGTCCTGGAGATCCCCGACGGCGCCCCGTCGGCCGCCGAGATGATCAATTGCGGGCATCCGCCGCCTCTGCTGGTGCACGATCAGCAGGTCACGGTCCTGTATGCCCGACAGCCCCTGCCTCCGCTGGGCGTGTGCGAAGGAACGATCGAGGACGACAGCATCGACCCGTTCACCTTCGAAGGCGGTGACATGCTCGTCCTCTACACCGACGGTGTCATCGAAGCCCGCTCGCCGTCCGGAGCGTTCTACCCGCTCGCCGAACGGGTCGCCTCCTTCCCCGCCACCAACCCCGACACCCTGCTGCACCACATCCACCGCGATCTGCTCGCCCACGTCGGCGGCCACCTCGCCGACGACGCCGCCCTCCTGGTCATCGAACGCACCCCGTCCCACCGGCCGCACCTCACACCCCATCCCATTGGTCACCAACGGCACCACCTCAGTGGATCGCCCCCGCCCCCAGGCTGCTGAACCCAAGAACCGGGCGCCGGCAACGGTTTCGGCAGCGCTTCGTATCCGGCGAGGCAGAGCCTGAGGCGGCACTGGTCTTCGGCTTCGACGAACACATGCTGCCCCCAGCGGCCATCGATGTCGGCGCCGAGGTTTGCTGGTGGCGGCTTCGACAACGGCTTGCCCTCCGGAGAAGCCCGCAACCTCGAAGAGAGCGATTCGCCATTGCCCCGGGGTCGGATCGCAGTCCACACTGATACGTCGCGCGCGGCCACCGTCTCCCCCTCCCGCGTCCCACCGCGGCATCAAGCGGTACGTGCACACCCAGCCCCGCGAGACGGTGCCCCACCCCGGCTCCACCTCACCGGTACAGGACGCGCATGCGACGTTCCACCCTCATCACCCGGGCCCTCGGCAGCACCGCACTGGTCTGCGCCGCCGTGGCCCTGTCCCTGGTCTTCGTACGCTACGACGCGCCCGCGCCGCGCTGGGACATACTCGGGGCGCTCGGAGCGGCCGCCCTCACCGCCGGAGGGTGGATGCTCGCCTGCCGTACGGCGCCACCACTCGGCGCCGCGCCATCCACCGCGGCAGACAGGCCGCCGCTCCCGCACCGCCTCCCGCTGCCCGCCCGTGACGTGGGCCGGGCTACCGGAACCGTCCTCCTTGTCCTGACCCCGCTCGTCCTGACCCGGCTGGCCGCCGGTTCGGGTGGGGTGCTCTCCGGACTGCTGATCATCCTGGTCCTCGTGGTGACGGTGAAAGCACTCCTCTTCGCTCGCAAACGGGGCGGTGAGGCCGTGGAGCGCAGCAAGTTCCGGGTACTGACGGACGACGCCACGCGGGGCGAGCTCCACGCCGTACGTGTCCGGGTCGGCGAACCCGTACGGATGCGCTACCTCCAGCGTGGCGGCAAGCCGGGCGAACTCGACGTCACCCAGTTCCACTGGCTCGTCCTCCAGGACGGCGAACGTGGCATCAGACTCAGCAACGCCCCCGAGGAGGTGGGCCGGGCGACCCTGCGCCTCGCCGGCCAGGACGGCTGGCTCTGCTGGCCGGAGCGGTGGAAGCTGATCGAGGCGGAACTGCCCGCATCATTTGTTTCCGACAGCGGTGAAGTGCTCATGGGGCTCACGGACCCTGACGAGGCGCGCCCGTACCTGACCGGAACACGCCCCCCCATCGTCCGACCGCGCCGTCCGGCGCCTGCCCCGCACGGCCAAGTTTGCCGCACCCGTACACACCCGGATCCTCGGCGGCGTCCTGCTCGCTGCCCTGCTCACCGCCCCCGTCCTCTACATCGGCCCCGACCGGCTACCGGCCCTGCTCGACTGGCTCCTGTGCGCTTCGGCGGCGGCGATCCTGATCGTCCTCGCCCTCCGCGGTTGGGGAGAGGCAACCCGGTCGCTGCCCGAAGGAATGTCCTGGACCGTACAGGAGGAGTCGGACCCGTCGATCGCATGACGCAGGCGGGCGGGACCGAGCGCCGTGCGCCCGGATCCAGCCAGCCCGCAGCCGCCGGAGTGAAGTTCTCCAGGGCACGCGGGAAACGTGACGAAGCCCTTCCCCGGTGGGGGAAGGGCTTCGTGAGTGAGCGCTGGGCAGGCCTTGCACCTGCATTTCCCCGCAGGAAGCGGGGCGTCTTTCCTTGGACCACCAACGCAGTGTCAGTCGCCGTGAGTTGCGGCGAACTTTCAAGATCAACTATAGCGCATGCGGCCGTCGGTCGGCCCCCGGCCATCGCGGAGGCGGTGGAGTGGCAGACAGACGGTGCTGAACAACGCGGTGATGGCGTATCCGACCGAGAAGAAGGTACGGATTCCGCGCGTCCGCAGGTCTCGGACGTGGGTGAGGAAGGCTTTGGCGGATCCGGCACTGTCGGTGCGAACGAGGATGTCGGTGCCGTGCCGGTGGGCGTCGGGGAGCTGCGCGAGCGCGTCGCCCGGCACCGGAAACTGCGGGGATCGGTCCGATCTGCGGGGGAGGTGCCAGATCCAGGTGCCGCGGTGAAGCCTTCGGGCCGAGGCGAAGCCGTGGTCGCCGCGTAGCCGTACCTCTACGTTCAGCGGTTCGCGGAACGGGGTCAGCTCGGTCGTGTCGTAGCCGATGCGGAAGCTGACCTCGGCTTCCTTCCAGTCCAGCCGATCGGCTTCCGCGATTCGCTCGCGCGCGATCCGGGCGCCTTTACGGAGGAACACGGGGTCATGGATGACCAGGGCGTCCGTCTCCAGGGTGAGCCGGGGTCTGGACAGCAGAGCCCTAACAGTCTCCACCTGAGCCGGAACGGTCGCGAAGGACGCCGCACCGGCTGCCACGGCCATCGCGGTGCCCAGCACATCGGGCTGCCCCGCAGCGGCGTCCAATCCGAATGCGAGGGCCGTCAACGGCAGGCCCAGCCCCCACGGAGGCACGGCGAATACGGCGAATACGGCCCGCCATCGTGAACGGACAAGCGCGATGTCCATGACCGGCGATGCCAGGCGGCCAGGGCCGGCCATGCCAACATCGCCCGCTGGCCACCAGCGACGCTGAAGGGAAGCTCAGAGGCTGTCCAGGTGGTTACAGCCCGACCGGGTTGAGGTAGGTGGCCGGGCGGGTGGCGCCGTCCTGCTTGAGGATCTGGCCGCCAAACGGCCACTTCAGGGTGAAGTACTCCGTCTCGTTCGGCGGGGTGACCAGGAACTTCGCCGGAACGAACTTCTCCTTCTGCGGAGTGGACTTGGCCACCGGGAGCAGGTTGATGCTGAAGTCCACCGTGTCCCCCTGCTTCAAAATCATCTTTTCGGGCTTCTTGGAGGAGCGCGCCAGCGACCAGGTGCGGTCGGTCTTCTGAGCGCCGATCATGTCTACTCCGGCGAAGCCGGACAGGGTGCAGGTGCGCTTGCTCTGGTTGGTGAACCAGATGTACGCCTGGGTCTGCTTCTTGGTCTGCTCCATCTCCGGCTTCGCGTCATCCCCCATGGCGAAGCCGGCCTTCAGGTCGGCGGTGTGGCAACGGGTCGGCTCGGCCTTGGCGGGGGCGGCCGAGGCCGGGACGGCGGTAGTGGCCGTGCCGGCGACGACGACGGCCGCAAGGGCCACGGCGGTCAGATTGCTCTTCATGAAGTTTCGGGTTCCCCTCGAATGAGAATCGGCGCGCGAGGTCAGTGCGCGCCTACGCACCTGAAGATGTGCAATGCCTGGGGGAGGTTCGGTGTGCCGGAGAACCTTTTTCCGACAGCCAGGCTCGCGACTGTGGCCGCGTACAAGAACTCATGCGGTGTGGCGCCGCCGCCGAGTGCCGTGACCACGCGTTCTCGTTCTCGGCGCGCGTGGGCACGGGTGCCAGTGACGCCCATGACGGCCGGGGCGTACACGCGGTGCACGCGGCAGGCCCGCGACCGGGGGGCGGTCGCGTTTCTCCCCGGAGTTGCGGCACGCGCCGCTGGTAGCGAAGAGGGGGCAGTTTTGCGGTTGACAGGCGGCAGATCCAGACGGCGGTCCTGGGGAGTGCGGACTCGGAGGAGCCGCTGATGCTGCCGCTGGAGGCGATCGAGCTGGACGCCTTCCGCCGTCGGCACGAGCACGACACGTTCTGGTGCGGGCTGCTGCTTGGTGGCTGCGGCGGCCGGCTGACCACGAAGCTCTACACCGACCTCGTGTGCCACTTGGCTCACCACCCGGGCCCGGACGGACTGCCCCAGGTCTGCCGGCGCCACGCCCGGGGAGTCGCCAGCGCCGACCACCTGTACGTGAAGTCCGCAGCCGCGGCAGGTCGACCGTCGCGCCCAGCGCCACGCGGTCACGGCCGGGGCAGGTCAGCGGTGCGAACCGTAGTGATCCAGTTGGTGAGTTTGGCGTCGTTGCCCTCCGCCGGGGCCAGTAGCTGGGCGAACTTGCCGGCGGGGGAGGCGAGTTCGGTCATTTCGGGGCAGGTTCCGGTGAGTTCTCGCAGTAGCGCGGTGTCCTTGTCACGCAGGTTCTCCGGGCGTGTGAGCAGGAGACGGGCGAAGCGCTGCGGGGTGGTGACCGGCTTGTCGCCCTCGGCGCGGCCCTGGGTGATGTAGCGGTAGAGCAGGTTGAGGCTGCCGGTGTAGCCCAACTCCTTGATCTCCCGGAAGAGCTGGAGGACGGGGACGGCCGGGTCCGCGGCGCGGCGGGTGCGCAGGTGGTCGCGGTAGGGGTCGACGAGCGTGGGCTTGTAGCGGGGTGCGCGGCGGTCCCCGGTGGGCTCCTTCATGCGGGAGTAGCGCTTGACGGTGTTCAGGGCGACATCGAGGCGGCGGGCGCATTCGAGCAGGCCGACGCCTTGGCCGAGCAGGTCGTGGACGCGCTGCCACCGCTCGCGGGTGGTCTGTTGTACGCCTCCGGGCCGGGCGGGGTTCACGGCGGTTGCCCAGCAGGCCGCGTGGGAGCGGACTTCGGCCAGGACCTTGCCGCACAGGTTGGACCAGAGGTGCCACGGGTCGCTGACCTGCACCGCTTCGGGCAGAGCCTGGCGGATGGCCTCAGCGTAGGTGGCGGAGCCGTCCCGGCACACGTACTCGACCCCGGGATGCTCGCGCAGCCAGGTGACCAGGGTCGGGGCGGTGCGGTCGGGCAGGACGTCGATCCGCTCGCCGGTCTCGGTGTCGATGATCACGGTGGCGTAGCGGTGCCGGCGCTTGAGGGCGAAGTCGTCGACGCCGATCACCCGCGGCACACGTGGCGGTGGTGTCCGCAGGCGCGTGAGCAGGCGCAGAGCCGTCGAACGGGAGATGCCGCAGCCCCAGGCACGGGACAGGCGGGCACCCGCCCGGCCAGCTAACTCCTTGACTACGAAGCCGAGTTGGCGGGCCAGGCGTGGGGTGCGGCGCTGGTAGCGCTCCACCAGGCCCGGCACCTGTTCGCGGAAGGTCTGCCGCGGACATCCCAGCACCGGGCAGACCAGACGCCGAACCCGCACCGACACCACGACCCGCCGCCCGTCCACCGGCACGTCCACGAGCGTCCGGCCGTGCAGGCCGTGCACCTTGGCCGTCGGCGCCCCGCATGCCGGGCACGGCACCGGATCGTCCCGGGTCCGCGCAGACACCCGGATGACCTCGCCCTCGTCCTGTACACCCTCGACAACGAGGGCTGACAGCCCCGAAAACACCACACTCACAAGCTCGTTGACATCACTCACACCAGAACAACGACGGCCGTCACCCTTCGTTACCACCGATTACGGGACAGAGCCGAACGTTTTACAGTCCCGGGCCCGGGTGCCCGGCCCGGGCGCTACCGTGGGGACACACGCCAGATGACAGCCCAGGAGCCCCGGATGAGCCAGCGGCCGGCCACCGCGCCCGACCGCCGGCCCCTCGGTGAACACGCCGCCGAACGGTCCGCTCGTACGCGGCCGCGGAGCGCGCCAAGAAGGACGTCCCTGCCTCGGCGCTGGAGGACATCGCCGCAAACGGCTACCCCTCGCCCGAGTCCGGTGTGCTGGGGGAGAGTGCCCGGGACACCCCCCGCCTCGGGGACGAACCGCCCCGTGTCGCCTGAACACGGCGCGCGCCGCTCGCACGTCATCATGGTGGAGCCCGCGCTCACCCAGCTGGCGAAACTCACCGCGAGCGAGACGCACCGCCTCGACCGCGCGATCGTCGACATCAGCGTCAACCCGGAGCTGGGCACCGAGGTGCCCGGCACCCTGCTGCACGACCACGCGGACGCGTTCGACGAAGTCCGCGTCATCTACTACGTAACCGCTTTGAGGACGATCATTATCTCCGGTTCCGATCTGGCACTTGTTGTGTGAGGCACATGGGCTCACCGGTTCGTGTGACTGTGGGATATCTGCTGGTTGTGAGGCACGTGCTGCCGGGGTCAGTCATGGGCGTCATGAAGTTTCGTGCTGCATGTGCCGAGTCGCCCGTCGACGGGCGCCCGCTTTGGGTCGTGGTCGATGAGTCGTACCGGCCCCACCACGAGGGATGTCTCTTCCTGAGCTCGACCGGGCCAAGGGAGTGCCAGGGCCGTGCTCCGCACGCAGTGGTGCTCACCGCGCAGAGGCCATCGTCCGGCGGGGCGCGGCTCGCCCGCGGCGGAGCCCGCCTAACGTACGGGAAGCACGTCACTTGCCCGGGAGGTTCCGTGCCCCGTACTCACCCAAAGAGATTCACGCGTCGCTTCGAGGCCATCGAACCGCCGCGCAACGCCGAAGTCGTGATCGGCGTGGTGTCAGTGACGGTCCTGGTGATGGCCCTCGGTGCCCTGTCCGGGTCCCCGGTATGGCTTCTGGGGCTGCTTGTGTTCCTGCCGGGGACGGCGTCGGCGCTGTGCACCGTACGCCAGACGAAGTTTGTGTCTGCGTGGACCACGCTCGTGGTCACCGTCACCGCGCTGGTAAGTAGTGACGGGCGTTCGTGGCTCAACACGATCCTGATGGTGCTGCTCACCCTCGCCCTGGGCGCGGCCTCCGTCTACGCCTGCCACCATCGTATCCACCGCGAGCACGAGATGCTGCGGCTACGCTCCACCGCCGCAGCGATGCAGCGCCACATCCTGCGCCCTCTTCCTCTGCTCACCGACGACGTCCTGGTCGACGGCGTGTACGAGCCTGTGCAGGAGGACCGGCTCGTCGGTGGCGACATCTACGACGTCGTCGTCTCTCCGTGGGGGTCCCGGGTTCTGATCGGCGATGTCCAGGGCAAGGGGCTGCCCGCAGTCGGCGCCGCGTTCGCCGTCATCGGCGCCTTCCGTGAAGCGGCCCACCGGGAGCCCACCCTGACCGCGCTCGTCGATGCCCTCGATGCCTCCGTCGTACGGCACAACTCCTACGCCGCACAGACCGGCGACGACGAACGGTTCGTCACAGCGCTCATCGTCAACGTCGACGCGCACGACGAGGTACAAGTCATCAACTGCGGGCACATTCCGCCGCAGCTACTGCACGACGCCACCGTCATCACGCCGGCCCTCGACTCCGGCGTCCCCCTCGGTCTCGCCGAACTCACAGCCGAACCCGCGACCGTCGACTGGTTCTCCTTCCCGCCCGGCGCGACGTTGCTGCTGACCACCGATGGGCTCACCGAGACCCGCGCCGCCGACGGCACGTTCTACCCCGTCACCGAACGCCTCAACGAGCGCGCGTCGCTCTCTCCCACCGAGCTGCCGCGCGCCCTCTACGACGACGCGCGTGCGTTCGCCGGAGAAGGCGGCCAGCACGACGACGTCGCGGTCCTGTCTGTCCGACGGTCACCGCACCGCTGAGCGCGACACAGCGCACGTACACGCAAGGGCCCGGCCTCCCTCGGATGGCAAGCAGGGTCCGAGCTGAACTTGTCCCGCTTGGACGGACACCCTTGGTGTGGTGGTCAGGCCGCCGACGCCTTCCGGCCGGGCAGCAGATCGACGGGACAGCGAGATTCCGCGTCCACCAGAATGGTGCCGTAGCGGCGGCCCTTGCGGGTGGCGTACCCATCGACACCAACCATCTATGGGCATGGTGTCTGTGGGTCGGTCAATGCGTGGACCAGCCGCAGCAGGGTGCTGCGGCTGGCGGACACCCCGAAAACGCGGGCCATGGATCTCCAGGAAGCAGGCAGCACAGCCAAGGTCTTGATCCGCGACCGGGACTCCACGTTCACCAAGGCCTTCGACGCCGTGATGGCCGACGCCGGGCTGGAGGTCGTCCTCAGCGGTATCCGGATGTGGCGGATGAATTCGATCACGGAGCGATGGATACAAACCTGTCGACGTGAGCTGCTGGACCGCACCTTCATATGGGACCAGCGGCACCTACTCCATGCCCTGCGCGAGTTCGAGTCGTTTTACAACGGCCATCGCCCCCACCGGGCCCTGGGGCAAGCCGCTCCGCTCCGCCCGCTGCCCACACCGACCGCCGAACCAGGGCAGATCAAGCACTTGGAGATCGGCCGACGAGATCGACTCGGCGGAACCCTTGGCGAGTACCAACATGCCGCCTGATCAGGGCGGATGATTAGCCTCGGGCTTTCACGTGGCTGGGTGTCCGATGCGTGATCGGAAACGCGAAGAGTGCTCCTGACCTGCAATGCCGGTGAGTTAGCGCGTCAGTGCAGGTCAGGTGGGGTGCCACTCAACTCGCTTTGGCCCAGCTCCCCAAGCGTCACCGGCGCGGCCGGTCCACACTCATCCGTACCGACTCCGCGGGCGGCACCCATGAGTTCCTCGCCTGGCTCACGAAACGGGGCCGGTGGCTGTCGTACTCGGTCGGGATGACCATCACTGAGCAGATTCATCAGGCCGTGTTGAAGGTCCCGGCCTCCGCCTGGACACCAGCGGTCGAGCCGGGCGGCGAGATCCGCGACGGCGCCTGGACCGCCGAACTCGACGGCGACACACTCAAGGGCTGGCCGAAGGGAATGCGGCTGATCGTCCGCAAGGAACGGCCCCACCCCGGCGCCCAGTTGCGCTTCACCGACGCCGACGGCCTGCGGCTCACCTGCTTCGCCACCAATACGACGGGCGGGAAGATCACGGACCTGGAACTGAGGCACCGCCGACGGGCGAGGGCAGAGGACCGCATTCGGAACGCACGGGCCACCGGCCTGCGGAACCTGCCCCTGCACGAGACCGCACAGAACCGGATCTGGCTGGAGATCGTCCAGCTCGCCCTCGACCTGCTCGCCTGGATGCCGATGCTCGCTTTGACCGGCAAACCCCGCCTCTGGGAGCCCCGCCGCCTGCGGTTGCGGCTGTTCTCCGCCGCTGCCCAACTCATCACCACCGCCCGCCAACGGCTCCTGCGATTCGCCCACCACTGGCCATGGACCGACGTGATCACAGACGCGATCAGACGGCTCGACACCCTCCCGAACCCACGCTGACCAGCAACAACCCGTCCCGACGAGCAGAAGAGCCACCGACCGGAACCGTGGAATCCGGCGCCCACCCGATGCGACGATCGGGCCTACCTGTATGCCCGCACACGCTCCACAACGACGCATTGGCCGCCAGCCGAAGCTGACGACCAATCACGAAAGATCGAGGTTAGTCGCAATACCAGTGACTTAAGGGCCTCGGCTGGTAGCCTGGCATCCAGGAGGTGCCTGGATGCCACGACCTGGGCAGGTCAAGCCGGAGACGGATGAGCGGTTGTCGGACCGGATCGCGGTCGGGCTGCTGACACGCACGTTTCCGCCGCAGCTGGTGGACCGGGTGGTCGCCGAGTGCGGCCGTTCTGGCCTGCGCACTCGGCTGCTGCCGCCGCGGGTGGTGGTCTATTTCGTGCTGGCGATGTGCCTGTTCTCGGGGCAGGGCTATGAGGAGGTCGCGCGGCTGCTCACGCAGGGTCTGACCTGGGCGAAGCGTTGGTCGGGCTCGTGGCAGGTGCCGAGTACGGCGGCGATCTCGCGGGCGCGGGTGAAGCTGGGGCCGGAGCCTTTGAAGGCGCTGTTCGCCGAGGTTGCCCGGCCGTTGGCGACCGAGGAGACCCGGGGTGCCCGGTATGGGCGGTGGCGGCTGGTGGCGATCGACGGCACGGTCTTCGATGTGCCGGACAGCGAGCAGAACGCCGCGCATTTCGGGCGGCCGAAGACCCATCGCACCGAGCGGTGCGCGTATCCGCAGGTGCGGATGGTGGCGCTGGCCGAGTGTGGCACCCACGCCATCACCGCCGCCGCCCTGGGGCCGCTGTCGTCCTCCGAACCGGCCCTGGCTCGTGGGCTGTTCGGTCATCTCGACGAGGGGGATCTGTTGCTGGCCGACCGTGGGTTCACCGGGGTGGAGCTGTGGCGGGCGGCCTCGGCCGGCGGCGCGGACCTGCTGTGGCGGATCCGCTCGCATCAGATCCTGCCGGTGTGCGAGGAACTTCCCGACGGCTCTTATCTGTCGGAGATCGTCGTCGCGAAGGACCGTAAGCGCGCCGACCCCACGACCGTGCGGGTCGTCGAGTACACACTTCACGGCACAGGCTTTCCCGAACAGGATGCCCCCTACCGGCTGATCACCACGATCCTCGACCCCGAGGCCGCCCCGGCCGCCGACCTGGCCGCCCTCTATCACGAGCGGTGGGAGATCGAGACCACGCTGGACGAGCTGAAGACCCACCAGCGCGGTCCCGGCCAGGTCCTGCGCTCCCGCTCGCCCGACGGCGTCGAGCAGGAAGTCTGGGGCCACCTGCTGGTCCACTACGCCATTCGGAGCCTGATGCACGACACCGCGGACGCCGCCCAACTCGACGCCGACCGGCTCTCCTTCACCCGTAGCCTCCGCCTCGCCCGCCGCCAGGTCACCGCGCAGGCGGCCTTTTCCCCCTGACCACCTGGCCACAGCCCTCGCCGAAGGTCTGCGGGAGATAACCCGGCACCTGCTGCCCGCCCGCCGTAGACGCTTCAACCCCCGCGTCATCAAAAGCAAGATGTCCGGCTTCGGCGTCAAACGCGACGAACATCGACACCCTCCGCAACCCGACCGGAGCCCGGCCGAGGCCGTCGCCATCGCCCCGCACTGGCGCACAGCCTCAATCAACCCACCGACGAAGGTCCCACGAAGCTGGGACGTGATCCCTTAAGTCACTGGTATTGAGGTTAGTCGGCATCCGCAGAGTCCTGGTCCGGCAACGTCACTGGCTCCGATACAGCCGCTCTCACCGGAACTCTCCGAGTAGCGCCCGTACCTGATCACGATGAACTCGAAGAAGGACACCGACCGATGGCGTCTTGGACATCATCGATAGTGTTGCGCTGAAGAAGGCGAAGGGCGGCGGCGTGTCGACGACGGAGATTGGCGCCCTGGCCGCTGGTCTGGCCTGCGCGACGGGCGTCGCCCTGTTCTTGCACCGGACGGTCATCGTGATCTGGCTGGTGCTGCGCGGCGAGCGGACCCAGGGGCGGTGCGTGAAACGCGAGCTGATCCGGTCTGTGAGCGCCGGCAGCAGCACTCGCGCCGAGTTCACCTTCTCCTTCCGTACGCCGGAAGGCGAGACCGTCGAGTTCAAGGATCGGCCGGGCGCCTTCGGGTACGAGGAGGGCACGCCAGTTCGTATCTGCTATGATCCGGCGCTCCCGCGCAAGCGAGCCACCATCGCGGGGCCGGACACCTGGGGACGGAGCACGCGCGGCTTTTGTTCTATTTTCCTCTGGGGCTCATAGGGTTCGTGATGCTGTACAGCTTGGCCCTGAGCTGGGGTCTCGTCAGGTCGTATTGAGGGTGCGCAAGGCCGTTGTTGCGCACTGATCGCGTGTGAAGAGCATGTGGGCCCCTACTCGGGTGCCCTCAACTCAGGCACAGGGATCTTCTCTTGGGGCGAGGGCTCAACGACCTTTACGAGCGCCCGCGATGGGAGGATCACCGTGCCACCACACCGTATCGAGGAGGGTCCGAGGTGCCGTCCGCCGAGCTGAAACACACGTTCCGGATCACAGCGCCGCCTGAGGAGGTCTTCGCGCACTTGGCCGAACCGTCGCACTACGTCGGCCTGTCGCCGCTCCTCGTCGCCGTCCGCGACGTCCGCCGCAGCGGCGGGACCGTGCACTACACGGCCGTGGAGCGCTTCCGGTTCCTCGGCGTCCTACGGCACGACAACATCATCGACGTCACGCTCGTCGCCGTCTCGGACGGTCTTCCGCAGTCCGCCGAGATATCCGGCGAGGTCCGCAGCCCCGGCCGGGTCCGCATGAGCTACCGCTTCACCATCGACCGCCATGAGGCCGGCTGCGTCGTCACCGACACGCTGCACCTGCGGACGCCCCCGGGCCTGCTCCGCTTCGCCGCCTCCCAGGCGGGGGCGGTCCAGCAGGCCCGGGCCCGTGTTCTGACGGCCCGCCTGGCGCGGCCGGCTTGACGTCGTGCCCATTGACGTGGGTGCAATGGTTCTCGCTCCACGACGTCGGCACGTCGGTCGGAAACGCCACAACGACCGCGTCGGCCAATGGTCGCTGGACCCCGTACAGGCCCTCACCCCAGAACGTCGCCTTACCCTCATCAAACCGAGCCACGAACGCATCCTATGGACACCGCGACCCAGCTTGACGATCTATAGGAGCTTCAGAGTCAAGCTAGTGCTGTGACCGCATAGGTTCGCCGGGTTGAGCGACCAAGGCCATGGTGGTGAGCGGTCGGCCTCTTCATCAGATGCCTTGCCCGCTCCGGACCTTGGCACGTTCACATCGTCGGGGCGGCACTAGAGTGAAACGGTGACCTCTCCGCAGGAAGATCGGTTGCCACTGCTCAGCGAAGACGACCGCGAGACGGCCGTGCAGCGCCTGCAGGAGGCATACGCCTCTGAGCGCATCTCGCACGAAGAGATGGACGAACGTCTCGACCAGGTGCTCACCGCACATACGCATAGCGAGCTCGCGTCGGCTATGGCCTCGCTCCCGGAGGGGAGTCCGGACGCCACGTCAACGATCTCCGCCGCTGGCGGACGGATCCAGCGGCGCGGCGTATGGCGGGTACCTCGGATCCTCAAGGTGGAGTCCGCATTCGGAAGGGTGCGCCTGGATCTGTCCCGGGCGGTCATCGAGCATCCGGTTGTCGATATCGAGCTGCTACTCGGCGCCGGCGGGGCCAAGATCACAGTGCCTCGCGACGCGGTCGTTGACGTCGAGGGTCTGCGCACGGGATGGAAGGACCTGCACTACAAGACCCGGCGACGTTCCCGCCCCGGTGGGCCGAAGATCCGAATCTCTGGGGCCATGGAATTCGGACGGTTGATAATCCGCCACGCGCGGCGCTGAGGCTTCATTCGGCATCCGGAGTACCCGTGCGGCATTTCGTCCCCGCCCGGCTGCCGGTGCCATGGCGGGTTGGGCAGGCTGCGGATCCGAGGCGGCAGACCACTACCGAGCGCTACCTGACCGCCCAACCCGGCACCGCTAGGAGTCGGCGGCCATTGCCAGGACGCGGGCGAGTTCGCGGGGGCGGGTAGCCATCGGCCAGTGGCCCGAGCCGAGGTCCACGTACTCAAGGTGGGTAGCGCGGGCGAGCTCAGGACTCTCACCGGCGAGTGAGCCATGTGGACAGCGAGCGGGCGAGCGCCGCCCCCGCCCCGCCGGAGCCCATCGCGATGGTGAGCACCTCGTGCAGACCGCCCATCTCGCCGCCAGTCCCACCGGAGGAGGGTTCCAGGCGCAGCCGCCCGCGGAGCTCGTCCTCATGCCGCAGCCAGTCGAGCAGCGACTGCAGCGCGTTCGGGTCATCGGCCACGGTGATCCGCAGCAGCGGCTCGGTCTGTTCCGCTGTGGTGTCCATGACGCCATCGTGGCAAGGGCGGGGCCAGCCCGTCATGAACTCGGCCGTTCTCCAGATACAAATGACGGAAAGTCAGCGGTCGAACAGTAGTAGTTCACACACTCCGCCGGCGGTGAGAGGTTGATGCCGCGCGGACACCGCCGCCATCTCCTCTTCTCCCAGTACTGATGTACCTGGAGAAGCGTCTCGGCCCCGGAAGACCGCGGCGACGAAGGCCGGAGCGGACATCAGCGGCGAGGTCCTGCTCACCCTCGCTCAGCTGCGTCTGGCCACACCCCGCCAGCTCCGGAGTTTGGGCAGCACTCGAAGCCCTGCAGAAATCGAACAGTTCATGACTTCAGGCGGCACGGGCCCCTGCCGAGAGTTCAGCAGGGGCCCACGGTGTGGAGAGCTGCGGAGGGCCGGGACCTTTCCTCGATGAGTGGCATGCCGGCCGACATCAGCTACCGTCTGCTGCCGGTCCGACGGCCCGGCCTCACTTCAGATGTCGGGTGAAGAACTGGGCCGCGGCCTCCCCCGCGAACTGCGGGACGCCGGTGTGCCCGCCCATGTTGGCGTGCAGGGACTTCTCCTTGGAGCCGAAGGCGTCGAACAGGTTCAGGGCAGTCTGCCGGTCGTTCCCTTCGTCGTCCCACTGCAGCAGGACATGCAGCGGAATAGTGACCTGCCGGGCCTCCTCGAACATGGCGCGAGGCACGAAACTCCCGGCGAAGAAACCGGCGGCCACGATGCGCGGCTCGACCACCGAAAGCCGGATGCCGATGGAGATCACTCCCCCCGAGTACCCGACGGGGCCGCCGATCTCGGGCAGCGAAAGGAGGGCGTCCAGGGCCGCCTGCCATTCCGGGACCGCCTTTTCGACCAGCGGGAGGATGAGGGCGTCGACGATCTCGTCGCTGACCGGCTCACCGGCCTCCATCGCCCGGCGCAGGTCGGCGCGGGCCTGCTCGGCGGCGGGCCAACGGGGCCGGTCGCCGCTTCCGGGGAGCTCGATGGTGGCCGTGGCGAAGCCCTCCGCCGCGGAGTGCCGGGCCCGGGCCACCAGTCGGGGGTACATCTTGCGCAGCCCGAGAGGAGGGTGGCCGAGCAGGATCAGCGGCGCCGGTGCGGATGCGGATGCCGATGCGGGTGTCCACAGGATGCCGGGGATCTCGCCGAGGGTGAATTCGCGTTCGAGGACGCCGTCGTCGAGGCGCTGCTCGGAAGTGAAACGCATGGTCGTGCCTTTCGGGAGTGCACTGGAACGGCGCTCCCGGACGACCTGTCTATCGCCCGACCGTGACCCCGGAGGGGAGCACCCATGTCGATACTGCGTTCATGGGTACCACCTCCTCGATCTCTCGCACGGCCTCCGGAAATGTAGCAGTGGTCGCCCCTCGTCCGCCAAACGGGTTTTTGCGGAGCCTCCGTGGCCGGATACCACGGAGACACTACGCAGAGCTACTTGGGGTGTCGTCGCGGTCCGTCCCCAGTTTGTTCCGCACCATCACCTCCGACTCCGCTGAGTAGGCCCGGAGCGCGGTGCCGGGATTGCTCCCGGTCCGTTTCTCCGGACCTCTCGCCGAACCCGCCGTGCGCCTCTCATCGCAACGGGCTCTCTCTGGCCCAGTGCATGAACGTGCTGACGGGGAACGCCGCGCTGTCCGGCAGCTCGCGCAGGGTGAAGACCTCGGCCAGGCGCTTTCCGACCTGCCCGGGATCCGGCGCCTCCTGCCAGGTGCGGACCGGGGCGAACTCCCAGCGCAGGGCGTTGTGTTCGCCGCCGGCCCGGCGCTGGCGCAGGAACCGCACGGTGTCCATGCAGACGGTGCCGATCACTCCCGCCGCCAGACCCGCACCGACAGCCCCGAGCGGATCCAACTGCTTGCGAGTGCGCATAGGTCGATCACTCCCGATCCCGGTACTTTCAGAAGCCGGCGCTCTGGCCGCCGTCGACGTGCAAGATCTCGCCGGTGACGAACGAGGCCTGTTCGAGGTACATGATCGCCTCGACGACGTCGTCGATCTCGCCCATCCGCCCGAGCGGGTGCAGCGCGGCGAGCGTGCCGCCCGGGTCATCCGGGTGCATCGGCGTGCGGATGACGCCGAGTGAGACGGCGTTGGCGCGGATGCGGCGCGCCGCGTATTCGATGGCCAGCTCCTTCGTCGCCGCGACCAGGCCGCCTTTGGTCAGCGAGGCGAGCGCCGCGGGTATGCGCGCGTTGGCGCGGTCGACCAGTGACGTCGACACGCACAGGACGTGCCCGCCGTCGCCGCCCGCGAGCATCGCGGGGATGGTGCTGCGCGTGACGTCGAAGAAGCCGCGCAGGTTGACGCCGGTCACCAGGTCGTAGTCGGCGTCGGTGTAGTCGGTGAACGGTTTCTCCCGGTAGACGCCGGCGTTGTTCACCAGCGTGTCGATCCGGCCGAAGCGGTCCAGCGCCTGCTCGACGATCTGCGCACCGGTACCGGGCCGGCTCAGGTCGCCGGGCACGGCGAGTACGTCCGGATCGTGCGACGAGGGGATGGACCGGGCGGTCACGACGACGGCGTGCCCGCGCCTGCGGTACGCGTCGGCGACGGCCGCGCCGATGCCTTGTGAAGCACCGGTGACGATTGCCACCTTCTTCTCCGAGCTCATGGGTATGTCCAAGCTGAGGTTTCTCGCGCTGGAAGTCTCCGGCTCACGGCGGGCCACACGCGGCGACGGCGCCCACCGGCTCTCACTCTACGTGTCGCCGAGCCCCGGCGCCGCGTAGAGCTCTTCGGGTGCGGTCGGCGGCCGACCGTACGACGCTGGAGACACCGGCCTGTCGAGCGCGGGAGGAGCACAGGTCATGGCCGCTCTGATCGCCGTGAACGTCGGCATGCCCAAGGACGTCCCCTGGCACGGCAGGACCACCCGCACCGGCATCTGGAAGCACCCCGTCGCCGGGCCCGTGATGGCGCGCCGCCTCAACCTGGACGGCGACGGGCAGGGTGACCTCGCCGGGCACGGCGGCGAGCAGCGTGCCGTGCTGGTCTACCTCTGATCTTGGCCAGTGTTCCGCCCTTCAGGTCGGGGGTGAAGGCCATCTTTGGCTCGGAGGCGCGGAGTGCCGGAGTGCTCTTCGTCTCCGGGGTGACGGTCAGGCGGGGCGCTGCTGGTTTTCGATGTACTGCTTGACGACGGTCAGGGGTGCCCCGCCGCATGATCCTGCGAAGTAGGAGCCGGACCAGAAGTGTCCGTCCCACAGGTGCCGGCGGACATGCGTGGTGTACTCCTGGCGGAGCCGCCGGGAGCTGACGCCCTTGAGGGAGTTGACCAGCTTGGAGAGCTGGACTTTCGGCGGGTAGTGCACGAGCAGGTGGACGTGGTCCTGTTCTCCGTTGAACTGCTTCAGTTCGGCCTCGAAGTCGGCGCAGACCTCCCGCATGATCTCCTCGGTGCGGGTCAGCATGGCGTCGGTGAACGCGTTCCGCCGGTACTTCGTAACAAAAACCAAGTGAACGTGCAGGTTGTAGACAACATGGCGACCGGTTCTGACATTGGGATTTGGGTTCCAGCGTGGCGACATAAACCAATGTTAGGTTTTCGATCGTGAGTCAAGACACCCTGGTGAAGCGGCAGTTCGGGCACCGTGCCCGGCTTGCACTGTCGCACGCCGAAGTGTTGAAGACCGATGACCAGGCGCACGCGGCCCGCACCCTGTGGAACCTGCTGCACGCCTGGTGGCAGATGATGCCGAAGGAGAAGCGGACTCTCGCCAACGCGGATGCCGCGATCCGGCAGGCCCGCGAGGACATCGACTTCCTGGCCGTCCTTCCCGCGCAGGCCGCGCAAGCGGTGCTCAAGACGTATGTCCGGGCGTGGAAGAACTGCTGGGAGGGCCGCGCCGACGCCCCGAACTTCAAGGGCCGTCTTCGCACGGTGATGTCCGTGGACATCCCGCAGGGCCGCGACCTGAACATCACCCGCGTGCATCGCCGGTGGGGGCAGGTCAACCTTCCCAAGGTGGGCCGGGTCCGCTTCCGCTGGACCAAGGACCTGCCCGTGGGCAAGCACGCCACCACGGAGAACCGGATCACCGGGGCCCGGCTGGTCAAGGATGTGCTCGGCTGGCACATCACCTTCCGTGTCCAGACCTTGGAGGCCGGGCCCGAGCCCCACCAGGGGCCGGAAGTCGGCATCGACGTGGGCGTCAACGTGCCCATCGCCCTGTCGGACGGGCAGACGTATGAGCACGGCGAGTGGCTGACGGAGAAGGAGAAGGCCAAGCTCCTGCATCTGGATCAGCGCGCCGCCCGGCGTAAGCAGCACCGCAAGCCCGGCGAGCGCACCAGCCGCCGACTGCACCGCACCTACGACCAGATCGCAGGACTCCGCGCGAAAGCCAAGCGCCGGGCCCTGGACTGGCAGCACCGGACGACCACCGCCATCGCCCGCACCTACGGCACGGTCGTGGTCGAAGCACTCACCATCACGAACATGGTCAAATCCGCCAGAGGAACCATCGAAGAGCCGGGGAAGAACGTCGCCCAGAAATCTGGGCTGAACCGCTCCATCAGCGGGGAGGCGTGGGGCCGGACGGTCACCATGCTGACGTACAAGACCGCCAGGCTGGGGGGCACCCTGCACAAGGTCCCCGCCCCCGGAACTTCCCAACGCTGCTCGGCGTGCGGCATCACCACGCCCGGCAGCCGGGAGAGCCAGGCCGTGTTCGTGTGTAAGAACCCGGACTGCGGCTGGTCGGGCAACGCCGACCACAACGCAGCCCACAACGTCTTGCACCTGTACCGGATGGGCCTCGCGCTCATCCCGGCTGCCGGGAGGGCAGTCGTCAGGCGCGCGCAGCGCGTCAAGCCCGCTACCGCAAGGTAAGCAGGAATCTCCCGGCTTCAGCCGGGAGAGCACTTCAACAGTTGAGCTCCTATCGCCATTGGCAGGAGTACCTGAAGCGGGACGACTTTACGTACGGCCAGTTCGGCGAGAACCTCACTGTGGACGGACTCGCCGACGACGAGGTGTGCATCGGTGACCGCTACGAGATCGGCGGTGCGGTGTGGTGGCTGCACGCGGCCCGGGACGGCGAGAACCACCCGTTCGCCGGCGAAGTGCGCGCACTGCTCTCCCAGCTGCCCGCAGGCCGGTCGTTCGTCTCCTACAGCCGTCCGTCCGGCGTCGACCGCCCAGGTGTCGACTACACGGTCAGTGGGCGCTTCAGTCCCGAGCGGATCCGCAGCCTGGAGCCGCTTCCGGACGCCGACGCCTACATCTGCGGGCCGAGCGCGTTCATGCGGGACATGACCGGAGCCCTGGATGCCTGCGGCCTGCCGTCCTCCCGGATCCACACCGAGGTCTTCGGGGCCACGTCCGCCGTCACCCCCGGTGTGGTGACCGGATCCGTCCGGGCGCCGCACCAGCCGGCCGCTCCTCCCGGCGGCCGCCCGGGGCCGTCCGTAGCCTTCGCGCGCAGCGGGCTGATCGTCCCCTGGCACCCTGACTACGGGACGCTGCTCGGACTCGCCGAGGCGTGCGACGTGCCCGTGCGCTGGTCCTGTCGCACCGGAATCTGTCACACCTGCGAGACCGCGCTTCTCTCCGGCCACGTCGAGTACGCCCCGCAGCCCCTGGAGCCCCCCGCCGGAGGAAGCGCGCTCATCTGCTGTTCGACGCCCCCGGCCGACGTGGTCCTGGACATGTGACCGGATGCGTCCGTGGCCGAGGGCGCCACCGCCGACGGCGCGATACGCGTCCAAGGCCGCCGACGAAGCACCGGGTTGCGCGCGGTCGGCGCAGCTGCCTAGCGTGGTTGCGTGGGAAGGGGGGAGAAAACCGGCGGGGCGGGCCGGTTTCGTGGGGCATCCCGCCGAACCCGCTCCTGGCATGCGCCCGAGAGGGGATTTCTCCCATGGCAGAGGTGCTTTTCATCGTCAGCGGAGCCACCTGCTGAGTGTTGAAGGACGGCACGCGGCACGCGACCGGCTACTGGGCCGAGGAGTTCGCGAACCCGTACGAGATCCTCACGGACGCCGGTCACGGGGTCGTCGTCGCGACGCCGAACGGTGTGACGCCGACCGTCGACATGATGAGCCTGCGCCCCGAGATGGTCGGCGGAAACGACAGCGCCCTGGAGCTGGAGGCCATCATCCGTTCCGCGGAGGTGATGCGTCGACCGCTGCAGCTGTCGGACGTGCGCCTGGAGGACTACGACGCGGTCTACCTGCCGGGCGGTCACGGTCCGATGGCGGACCTGGCGTGGGACGCCGACGTGGGGCCGGCTGCTGACCCGGCAGTTGGCCTCGGGCAACCCGCTGTTCATCGTCCGTCACGGTCCCGCCGCGATGCCGGCCACCAGGATCCACGGTGAGTCGCCGTTCAAGGGCTACAACATCACCTGCTTCACCGACGAGGAGGAGGAGGACGGCGTCGGACTGGCCTCCAGGGCGCCGTGGCTGCTGGAGACAACGCCGAGCTGCCGAAACCCGCCACCGATGGAACAACACCACCGCTACCGCAACGACCTGACCAGCAGCAACGCCCTACCGATCAAGAACTACAGCTGCCGTGTTCGAGTGACGCAGGTGATACCTCGTGCGGAACGAGGGCTTCCATCCTCAAGTTGCGATCAGTTCTTTGTGGTGACTCTAAGGTTTTCGATCACGTGTATGACTTAATGAGGCCATGCCGTCCTGACGGGGGACGCCTAGGGGAAAGGTGCCTCGTGAGCATCATCAGACGGGGATCAGTAGGTTCCGTCATCGCGTTCGCTGTACTCGCCGGGACAGCGACGGCGCCCGCGTACGCGCAGCCGGCATCGGCTGTTTCTGCCGATGACCCGGAGCCGGTGGGCACCGCTCCGCCGATGGAGCCGGAAGAAAGCGATCTGGTCGACGCCACGGATCCCGAGCCCGAGCCGGAGGAGACTATTTCACCGGGCAAGGCGGGGAACACGACGAACGGGGAGCAATGCGGTCCGACGCAGGCCGTCTACACACCCAAGACCAAAGGCGCCAAGTACCACAAGGGTGTGGGGCCGACGAACGCCAACTACAACGCGACATCACGCACCGCGCGTTGGACGTTCACCTCCGAGGTCACCGGTGAAGTCGGAGTCAGCGTCACGGCAGGCCTGACGCCCGGCGTCGACGTGTTGATCGCGAAGATCGAGGGCAAGTACGACGTCAACCTGAGCGCCAAGCTGACAGCGAAGATGGGCAACCAGATCTCGGTGGACACACCGCCGAAGACGACGACGAACGCCAGGTACGGCGTCTACCGGCTCAAGAACACCGGCACGAGCTACAAGATCTACAGCAACTGCAAGACGTTGTCGGTAAAGACCAATACCAGCTACACACCCATGAAGGTGGGGTGGGCCCTGTGGGAGGGCTGAGCTTTCCGGTTCCTGCCCGTGTTTCTTCCTGCCTCGCTGCGACTGTCATGACCGCGCTGGCGCTGGCTGGATGCAGCGGGGAGAAGGAGCCCTCAGCAACCGAACCAACCACCTCGCGATCTGCACGGCCCAGCCCCTCCCGGATTAGTGACCGGGCCGAGCACATCGAAGGCGAGACGGTTTCCCGGGCGCCCAAGCCTGTCAATGACGGGCAGGTTCTGTTGTCCGTCGCGTCCAAGCAAGGGAATGCTGAACTTCCTCTGACCAAGGAAATCGGCGCGGGAACGCTGGCCATCCAGGTCAATTGCCAAGGCAAGGGAATCCTTAACGTCACCGTCGACCCTGTGGGGCTCTCCTTTCCTCTGAACTGCGTGAACGAGGAAGTCAGCAGCATCTACAACGAAATCCATCTAAAAAGAGCGCGCAGCGAAGGCACCGTGCGGGTATCGGCCCCCTCGACGGTTCGCTGGGCCCTCTCAGTCGAGCAATGGGCGGAGTAGATCACCCCGAGAGGAGAACTGGTCCCAGACAGGTCGGCTGAATCCGTCTGGGGGCGCTCTCCATCGATTCCGTTCACCGCGGCGCCAGCCTTCGGGGGAAACCGGGGGGCGACTGCCACGGTGGAAACCTCACTCCAAGAGCGACTGCGGCCCCGCCACTGGCGGGGGCCGCAGTCGTTACGGACTCAGCCGGTGCGGCGCCGACAAGCGGATCAGCGTCCGTTCGCTCATGCGCTGCAAGCCGAGCAGCTCGGCCTCCGGCGGGTCCAAGCCGGCCAGTTCTTCCGCCTTGGCCTTGCGGCGCTGCATCAGTGTCGTGCGGACCGGACGGAGCTGACGGACGCGCTGGCCGCGGCTCGCCCGGCCTGGCCCTGGCCGGGTGGCCGTCCCGAAAACCGGTGACCGCCTCCCGGACGTGCTCGGCCCGCAGACGGGCGCGCTGAAGCTGGAGAGGCGTCAGGTCCGCAAGGATCCGCGGCTGGGCCCGCCGTCCTTCCCGGCCGGAGGCCTCGGAAGGCGCCACCAAAGGTTCGGGCCGGTTTGGCTCAAAAAAACCGTCAAGATGTTTTCCTTGAATCCGTCAAGGCGAGGCGGCTGCCCCTCCACGATCAAAACGTGGCTCAGGTGGCGCCGTCTGAGGTCGTTTCGGGTTTCGTGTAGAGGACGTCGCGGGCCTGATCCGCGGCGCGGGCGAGGCTTTCGGAGACGAATTCGAGGAAGCGGGCGACGTTCTCGAGGCGGGCAGCGGCGGCGGTGCCGGGGCCGAGGACGCCGACGCCCTGCCGTGCGGTCTCGACGAGGTGGGCGGTGGACCGGGCGGTGGCCATCATCGACTGGTACCAGATGTCGTCGTCGACGATGTAGCGCTCGCGACGGCGTTCGTCGCGCTCCCGGCGGACGAAGCCCTGGCTCTCGAGGTACGCGATCGCTTTGGAGATGGACGGCGGGCTGACCTGGAGGCGCCCAGGTAGTCGGGGACGTGCCCGCCATGGCCGCCGACGTTCTCAAAAGTCAGGGCAAAGGGCTATGCGACTTCTCCGGATAGGCAACACCAGGGTGGCCGGCTGTCGGGTACGCCGCCCACCTTCCTGCATGCCGGTTAACGCGTGTCGGGCGGAAGCAAGCTTCAGCCCTTGACAGCCTCCGCGATCTGCAGAGCGGCCTGGGCGGGCGTGAGGTACGTGGTGTCGACGACCTCGGCCTCGTCGTGCAGCCATGTCCGGGCCGCCTCAGCGTAGGGCTCAAGGTATTTCAGACGGAACGGAGAGTTGGGGCCGAGAACGGTGTCGCCCGCGATCCGCCCGCGAAGGGTGTCCTGGTCGGCATGGAGGACGAAGTGCCGTACTGGAATGTCATGCTGGGCAAGGCCCGAGCTGATCTCGCGCCAGTACTGCTCGACCAGAACAGTCATGGGCATCACCAGAGTGCCGCCGGTGTAGTCGAGTACGCGGCGGGCGGTCTCGACGACGAGCGGCCGCCACGGCGGCCAGTGCTGGAAGTTGCCCGTCCAGGGCAGCTCCGGCGTGATGTCCATGAGTGTCTCGCCGACCTTCTCGGCGTCGAACACCCGTGAATCCGGAATCAGCTGCTGCACGAGTGCACTGGTCGTCGTCTTGCCTGCGCCGTGGGTGCCGTTGAGCCATACGATCATGGGTCCGACGCTATCGGTGTGTGGACCGCAGGCCGGTGCCGAGCACGTCACAAACAGGGTACGACGGATGACCGACACGGCTTTGGCGTCTCATTAGCACCTGCCGTCGTGTGCCCGTAACGCAGAGCAACATCAGTGACGTTTGCCAACAAGCATGCCGATCTGCCAACTGTGATGCTTCTTCACAATGCTGACAGCACGTCGCCACCTGCGCGGACTTCGGAATCTTTCCACAGGTGATCCGTGGTCTCTGGAGGCATGGGCGATCACGAGCAACAGCAGCCGGCCCCGCGACGCGGCAAGGTTCTGGAGGCCCTCGCACGGGCGGAGCGGAAGGTTTTCACCCGGCCCGCGCCGAAATCGGCAAAGGCTCAGGTGAAATTCCTTCTCACGCGAACGAAGGACTCAGCGCGGAACCTGGCGGAGCGCCCGGGGGTCTCGACACGGACGGTGGAGCGCTACCGTTCCGGCTGGCGAAGCCGCAGAAGCGGCTCCAGGCCGCGCTGGTGGAGGCGACCGAATCCGAGTGGCAACCGCAGGTCAGAGCGCAGGCAAGGGAGCAGGCGTCCGCCTCTGGCGGCATGATGGTGCGCGTCGTCGCCCACTTCGGGTTCACCGCCTCCCGGTCCTTTGACGACGGCCGTGTACGGCACGTCACCACCGCGATCTCACCCACCTACGCGAAGCAGATCTTCCAGCTCCAAGACGCCGGTGCGACGGGGGAGGACTTGTATCCGATCGTCGCCAAGGCCATCACCGAGTCCTATCTCACGGACTGGGGTTCCCAGTGCGATGGGCTGGTCGCGCATTTTACGGACGTTCAGTCGATAGATTTCGAGTTCTGACACGGTCGAATTCATGGCCTGCTATAAAACGTATTCGTGTGCCGAAGCACGCTGGTTTTCACATACGCAGACTTGTTGTCACCGAGTCCGTTCCTTCAGCCCCATGTGATCCGGGCGGCAACCGGCAGGTGGTCGCTGCCGGTGGCGGGCAAGGTGCGGATGTGGCCGACGGTCGCCGAGCGGGCCATGACCTGGTCGATCCGGGCCAGCGGGAAGGCGGCGGGGAAGCTGAAGGCGAAGCCCCGTTCCGCCACGTTCATCCGTGAGGTCAGCGGGGCCAGCCCACGGTCATCGACCGTGCTGTTGAGGTCGCCCAGCAGGATCACCGTTTTCAGCTTCTCGGCGGCGATGGCCTTGCCCAGCAGGCCGGCGCTTTCGTCGCGCCAGGAGGATGCGAGGCCGCTCGCCCGGACGCGGACCGAGGGCAGGTGTGCGACGTACGCCGCGATCTCGCCGTGCGGGGTGTGGACCACGGTCCGCAGCCCGCGACTCCAGGCCTCCGCGATCCCCTGGGGTTTGATGTCCAGCAGCCGGGCATCTGTGAGCGGATGCTTCGACCAGAGTCCGACGGTGCCTCGGACTGCGTGGTACGGGTAGTCCGGGGCGAGAGTCTTCTCGTAGACCGGCAGCGCCGGGGGCACCAGCTCCTCCAGCGCGATGAGATCGGGCTCGGCGTCAGCCAGGGCGCGGGCCGTGCCCACCGGGTCGGTGTTCTCGTCGCTGACATTGTGCTGCACCACGACGAGGTCGTGCGCGCCGGGCTCCGCCACGGGCAGGAGCAGCCCGCCGAAGAGGTACGTCCAGACCGCCACGGGCAGTAGCAAGGCCACCAGCGCCGTGGCCGAACGAAACAGCAGCGCCAGGCTGAGCAGCACTGCGACCACCAGGCCGAGCCAAGGCAAGAAGACTTCCAGTGAACTGCCCAAGCGGCCCACGGAGTTGGGGACGACCCGGTGGAACGCAAGAAGCCCGGCCGTCAGCACCGCAAGCGCGGCGAGGACCCGCTCCCGCGTCCAGGCCGGCCGGCCCCTCGCGCCCCCCTCCCACCACCCCGCCCGGCGCCGCGCCCACCGGGGTGCTGCTGCCTTCACCGTCGACATCGCACCGCTGTCCGCCCGCTTCACCATGGCTTCCCATCTGCTTGGCCTCGCCCCCCAAGACGAGGCATCAGGTGAATCAGTTTCTGTTTTCCGCGAGCGCGTGCCGCGTCCTCCGCCCAGGGGCACGGATTTCTGCGGCGGCCCGCTCTCGAATCCGCACTATGAATGCGAGGCCCTGATGACCACGCCCTGGCCGCCCCGGCTCAGGCCGAGCTCGCCGCCGACGCCGCAGGCGCCGCCCGGGAAACCGAACTGCGCGAGGCAGCCCGGATCGCCGTCCGCGCCGATGAGCTCCAGGCGCTATGCGAGCTGGGCACGTTGAACCCGCGAGGGCGTCCAAGCCGTTTGAGACGAACTCACCCACCGCGCGGGCGGGTAGGTCGTTGCCGTTCAGGGCTTCGCTGCTGTGTGAGGGACGTTAGCGACGGTCCCGCTTCACATAGGGTGACGGTGTGCCTCAGAGTCCTGATCTGCCGCCTCTGCCGTCGCGTCATCAAATTGGCAGTCTTCGTGACTTCCTCCATGGAAGGACGTACTCGGCTGCCTCAGCCACCATCCGGCTCGACGGTGCACCGTCTCATGCTGCGGGCTCGCCTCTGGACGACGTGAGCAAGGTCTCGAATGCCCTGTATGCGGTTGTCGACGGTCTTGCCAGGCGGGTGCTGGACGCGGTTTTTTCCGGGCAGTCGAACGCTGAAGCGCGTGACGCATGGGTCGCGCTCTTGCTGATCGCCCAGAACTGGCGGGACTCACCTGATCTGCCGGCAGACCTGAAGACCGTGGTTGATGAGGCCCTTCCACTCTGATAGGCGCTGGTAACGGGTGGGTCGCCACCCAGCCAAACTCTCGTCAGGTCACGGCTCCTGGTGTCCAACCGCGCGGAGTCTGGCAGCGGTTTCAGCGGGTGTGTCGTAGTAGCCGGGTCGAGCGAGATCTTCCGCGCACGACAGGACGTGGCCTCGGCTCCCGTCACACCAGAGACCAGGCAACGATGGCTTCGCCGCTACGGCGGCAATGCCGTCGAACTGGCCGACGCTGCGGCACGGGTACCGAAGGACGGCGCAACGATCGGTCACTCCGTCCTCACCCAGGCCGAGATCGAATACGCCGTGCACCGCGAAATGGCCATGACAGTGAGCGATGTTCTGGTCCGTCGGACCGGCTCCTTCTTCTGGTCCGCCGACGGGGAAGCCTCCGTGATCGACGACGTGTCGGACACGCTCGGCACCGCGCACGGCTACACCGCAGAGCAGAGGACTGCGCAACAACGCGACTACAGGCATTGGGTCGAACGCAACCGAGGGAAAGAGAGCTTCTGACTCCGCGCGCGGGTACGGACGCGACGGGACATCGGCTCAGATCGCCCTCTCGTCCGAAGCCGGCTCTCGCTTTCACCGACGACCTGTACGAACATGACCGAGGCCGAGGCGGTCCAGAAGCCTGAGCCGCAGCCAACGACAGCGGCGGACGACCGGCTGACCGATGGGTTGTTGGGATGGGCCCAGGCCGGGGCCTGCAGTTGACGGGCGCGGGCGGTCTGCTGGCTTACCCGGGCAGGTGGGCGCCGTTCATGAGGCGGGGGACCCGCAGGGGGTTGTCGTCGCGGAGTTCGGGGGGCAGGAAGGGGTCGGGAAAGGACTGGTAGCAGACCGGGCGCAGCCAGCGCTCGATGGCGAGGGTGCCGACGCTCGTGGTTCCGGGTGAACTCGTCGCGGGCCACGGCCCCCCGTGCACCATCGCGTGGCAGACCTCGACCCCGGTGGGCCAGCCGCCCCACAGGATGCGGCCCGCCCGCTCCTCCAGCACGGGCAGGAGTCGCAGGGCCGTGGCCAGGTCGGCGTCAGTTCCCTGCAGGGTGGCTGTCAGCTGCCCCTCCAGATTCTCCAGCAGGGAGAGGAGTTCTTCCGTCCCGGACCAGCGCACGATGAGCCCCGCGGCGCCGAAGACCTCGCCGGTGAGATCCTCGTGTGCGGTGTACGTGGCCGCGTCGCATTCGAGGACCACGGGGGCGGGCGCGTACGGGCCGTCCCCGGCTGTGCCCCGGGCCACCTCCCGCACCCCTTCGACAGCCGCCCACCGTTGTACCCCCTCTGTGTACGCCCGGGTGATTCCCGGGGTGAGCATGACCTGGCCCTCCGTACTCGACACGGCCTGAGTCACGGCGGCGAGGAAGGCTTCGCCCGTCGGCCCGGCCGGCAGCAGCAGGAGGCCGGGGTTCGTGCAGAACTGCCCCGCGCCGCTGGTCAGCGACGCCACGTATCCCTCGGCCGCCGGTCCCGGCTCGGCGAGGGCCCCGTCGAGCACGATCACGGGATTGACTGCGGACATCTCGGCGTGGACCGGGACGGGCGCCGGGCGGGACTGCGCGGCGGCGACCAGCGCCAGCCCACCGGCCCGGGAGCCGGTGAAGCCCACGGCAGCGATCCGTGGATCACCGACCAGGGCGAGACCGACCTCGTTGCCCCGGCCCACCAGTAGCGAGAACACACCGGCCGGCACACCTGTGCGCGCGGCGGCCGTCGTGACGGCGCGGGCCACCGCCTCGCTGGTGCCCGGGTGGGACGGGTGTGCCTTGGCCACCACGGGGCAGCCGGCGGCCAGTGCGGACACGGTGTCTCCGCCCGCGACCGAGAACGCCAGCGGGAAGTTGCTCGCGCCGAAGACCGCTACCGGACCGACGGGAATCCGGCGCAGCCGTACATCCGTCCGGGAGGCCCCGGAGTCGATCCGTGCACCGAGCGCGGTTCCACTTCTGACCAGATCGGCGAACAGGCGCAGTTGCCCGCAGGTCCGCTCCCGTTCACCGGCCAGCCTGACCGAAGAGAGCCCGGTCTCGCGGGCCGCACGTTCCAGAAGGGCGTCGCCGAGCGCTTCGATCTCTTCCGCGCAGGCGTCGAGGAAGCCCGCCCGGCGCTCCGTCGGCAGGGCGCGGAAGGCGCGGGCGTCAGCCTCGGCGAGCCGGGCCGCCTCGGCGATCTGCTCCGCCGACGCGTCCCGGAGCGGAGGGCCGATCGGCTCGCCGGTCGCGGCGGCGATCGCGTGCCAGGCGGCCCCCGTACCGGGGGCGTCACGGCCGGCCAGGATCGAGTGTCCGGTCAGGTTCACAACGATTCATCTCCCTGTGTGCACGGTGGGCAGTGCGCCGTCGTCGGGCACCGGGGCGAAGATCACCCGGTCGGCGGCGTTGTCTTCGCATCACTCCGATGTATAGCCTAGCTATAGCATGTGACATTGCACTGAGGGGGTGGCTATGAAAGTCGTTGTCGTGGGCGCGGGCATCGTGGGCGCTGCGTGCGCGTTCCACGCCGCCGCGGCGGGCCTCGACGTCACGGTTCTCGACCGGGGGCCCGTCGGCGCCGGCACGACCAGTCGGGGGGAGGGCAACATACTCCTCTCCGACAAGGAACCGGGACCCGAAATGGAACTGGCCCGGCTCAGCCGTGATCTGTGGGACGAGGCCGGCGAGGAACTCGGCCCGGACACCATCGAACTGGAAGCCAAGGGCGGCCTGGTCGTCGCGAGCACACCCGACGCCCTCACCGCCCTGCACGCGTTCGCCGCGAGCCAGGCGGCAGTTGGCGTCCGCACCGAACCCGTCGAACGCGTCCGCGATCTCGAACCGCACATCGCGCCCGGACTTCCCGGCGGCGTCCACTACCCGCAGGACGCCCAGGTACAGCCCGTCCTCGCGGCAGCCGGACTGCTGCGCGCCGCAGTCCGGCGCGGCGCACGGGTGCACACCGGCGAAGCCATCGCCGCAATCACCGGACCCGACGGCCGGATCGCCGGAGTCCGCACCGCTGACGGCACCGTGCTGGCCGCCGACGCCGTGGTGAACGCTGCGGGGACCTGGGGCGGCGAAGTCGGCCGCCGACTCGGCGCACCCGTCGAGATCCTGCCGCGCCGGGGCTTCGTCCTCGTCACCGAGCCGCTGCCGCCCACGATCCGGCACAAGGTCTACTCCGCCGACTACGTCGCCAACGTCGCATCCTGCGACGCGGGGCTGGAGACCTCGTGCGTCGTCGAGGGCACCCGGGCGGGAACCATTCTGATCGGCGCCAGCCGAGAGCGCGTCGGCTTCGACACCGCCATGAACCCGGCCGTGGTCGCCGCGCTCGCCGCCCAGGCGTGCCGTCTGTTCCCGTTCCTGCGCGCCGCCCATCTGATCCGCGCCTACCGGGGCTTCCGGCCGTACTGCCCGGACCACCTGCCGGTCATCGGTCCGGACCCCCGCGTGCCCGGCGTCGTCCACGCGTGCGGCCACGAGGGCGCCGGTATCGGTCTCGCTCCGGGAACCGGCGCTCTGGTCACCGCTCACCTGCTCGGCCGCCCCTGGCGGGGCGCCGATCCGGCCGCCCACACCGGCCTCCTGCCCGACCGATTCCTCACCACCGGAGGTATGCCGAAGTGAGCGAGTTCACCGTGGACGGCGAACCGCTGCCGTTCGTACCAGGACAGACCCTGGCCGCCGCACTCGTCGCCTCGGGCCGGGTCGCCTGGAGGACCACCCGGCTCGGACAGCGGCCCCGCGGGGTCTTCTGCGGGATCGGCGTCTGTTTCGACTGTCTGGTGACCATCGACGGAACGGGCGGGCAACGCGCCTGCCTCGTGCAGGCCCGCACGGGCATGGCCATCACGACCGGGGAGGGCGACGATGAGTGAATCCGGTGACCTCGTGGTGGTGGGCGCCGGCCCGGCCGGCATGGCGGCTGCCGCCACCGCCCTGGACGGCGGATTGCGTGTCCTTCTCGTCGACTCGGGCGCCGCCCCGGGCGGCCAGTTCTGGCGCCACCCCCCGCAACAGGCGCGCCACGCCATCCCGACCACGGATCTGCACCACGGACTGCCCACGTACCGGGCGCTGTGCGCGACACTGTCCGCCCACGCGCGCACCGGCCGGCTCACGCTGCTGTTGAACCACCACGTGTGGACCACGGCCCGTGAGGGCGACGGGTTCGCCGTCCACGCCATGGACCGGAGCCGGGCGCCCGAGGAGACCGCCGTAGTGCTGCGCGCACCAGCACTGCTGGTGGCGACCGGCGCCTACGACCGCCAACTTCCCTTCCCCGGCTGGGACCTGCCCGGCGTGCTCACCATCGGGGGTCTCCAGTCGCTGCTCAAAGGCGGGGGAGTCGCCGCCGGCCGCCGGGTGGTGCTCGGCGGTACGGGACCCTTCCTGCTGCCGGTCGCCGCGGCCCTCGCCGCACGCGGGGCCGAGGTCGTCGCCGTGTGCGAGGCGGCTGCGCCCTCGGCCTGGCTGCGACACCCCGTACCGCTGTTGCGCAACCCCGCCAAGTGGGTTGAGGCCGCGCGGTACGCGGGCACGCTCGCCCGGCACCGCGTCCCGGTCCGTACCCGCACCGCGATCGTCGGCGCCGAAGGAGACGGGAGGGTCGCCATGGTGCGCGTCGCCTCCCTGGATGCCGACGGCAGCACGCTCCCGGGTACAGAGCGCCGGATCGAGGCCGACACCGTGGGCGTCGGCTGGGGCTTCGCACCCCAGCTCGACCTCCTCATCCCCCTCGGCTGCGACCTCGCCGACGCGGGCGACGGCACCATGGCCGCCGCCGTCGACGACGGACAGCGCACCGGTGTGCCCGGGCTCTACGCGGCGGGCGAGACCTGCGGCGTGGGCGGGGCCGTGCTCGCGGTGAGCGAGGGCGCGATCGCCGCCGTGTCGGTGCTCACCGACCTCCGGTCGCCCGGCCTACCGAACGTCCGGCGCCTGGCCGCGAAACGTGCCGCGGTGGCCAGGCACCGTGCCTTCGCCCGTGCGATGGCACAGGCGCACCCCCTGCCAACGGCCTGGTCCTCGTGGCTGACCGACGACACGCTGGTCTGCCGGTGCGAAGAGGTCACCGCAGGGGCGGTCCGGGCCGCTTCCGCCGACGGATCGGCATCCGACCACCGGCAAGTCAAACAGTTGACCAGGGCCGGCATGGGGTGGTGCCAGGGCCGGATGTGCGGGCCCGCCGTGCACTGTCTCGTGGCCCGCGATCAGCCGTACGCGCCCGCGGAACGGCTGATCGCGACCCCCGCCACCCTCGGTGGGCTCGCCGGTCTCGACGAGTCCACCACCGATCACACCTGAGGAGCTCAAATGACCCAGAACCGCATGCCCTGGCACGGCGTCATCGTCGCGACCAGCCTCCCGTTCGACCACGACCTCGCCGTCGACCACGGCGCCTACGGGGACAACGTCGCCTGGCTCGCCGAACAGGGCCTGCACGGCGTCGCCCCGAACGGCTCGCTGGGCGAGTACCAGACCCTGACCTACGAGGAACGCGACCGCGTCGTGGAGACCGCCGTCGCGAACGCCCCCGAGGGCTTCACCGTCATGCCGGGCGTCGGAGCCTACGGCGCGGTCGAGGCGAAGCGGCACGCGCAGTTCGCCAAGGACGCCGGCTGCCAGGCCGTCATGTGCCTGCCGCCCAACGCCTACAGAGCTGACCACCGCGCTGTTCTCGAGCACTACCGGATGGTGGCCTCGGCCGGACTTCCCGTCACCGCCTACAACAATCCCA
The DNA here is from genome assembly GCF_045207325.1 of Streptomyces sp. NBC_00846. Classification (NCBI taxonomy): domain Bacteria; kingdom Bacillati; phylum Actinomycetota; class Actinomycetes; order Kitasatosporales; family Streptomycetaceae; genus Streptomyces; species Streptomyces sp. NBC_00846. The sequence goes on from NZ_CP108847.1 coordinate 326,901, forward strand.
TCGACACCAAGGTCGACCTGCGCCCGGAGCTGCTGGCCAAGCTGCATGCCGAGGGTTTCATCGTGGGCGTGAAGGAGTTCTCCGGCGACGTCCGGCGGTGCTATGCCATCAGTGAGCTCGCCCCCGGGCTCGACCTCCTGATCGGCACCGACGACACCCTCCTGGAGGTCGGTCTCGCCGGCGCCAAGGGCTGGGTCGCGGGCTACCCCCAGATCTTCCCGCGCGCCTGCCTCGCCCTCTACAACGCCTCGTTGGCAGGCGATCTCGACACCGCGCTCCCCCTCTACCGCCAGCTTCATTCCGTGCTGCGCTGGGACAGCAACACCGAGTTCGTACAGGCCATCAAGCTCGGCCAGGACATGATCGGCCGGACCGGCGGCTCCTGCCGTCCGCCCCGGCAGGCGCTGGGCCCGGAGACCGAAGCCCTCGTACGTGCCGCCACCCAGGCCCTCATCGACGCCGGGGTGAACTGACATGCGTTCGGTCGCCTGTTACCACGCCGTCGACTCGCACACCGAGGGGATGCCGACCCGGGTTATCACGGGCGGGGTCGGCGTCCTGCCGGGCGCGACGATGGCCGAGCGGCGGCAGCTGTTCGTCGAGCAACGTGACCGGCTGCGCACCCTGCTCATGTGCGAGCCGCGCGGGCACGCGGCCATGTCCGGAGCGATACTCCAGCCCCCGACCCGGCCCGACGCCGACTTCGGCGTCCTGTACATCGAGGTCTCCGGCTGCCTGCCCATGTGCGGGCACGGCACGATCGGCGTGGCGACGGTTCTCGTGGAGACGGGCATGGTCGAGGCGGTCGAGCCGGAGACCCTCATCCGCCTGGACACGCCTGCCGGGCTGGTCACGGCACGGGTCGTTGTGCGGGACGGCCGCGCCGAGTCGGTCACCCTGGAGAACGTCGCGTCCTACAGTCACGGGCTGGACCAGGTCGTCGAGGTCGAGGGCTTCGGCCCGGTCCGCTACGACATCGCCTACGGCGGCAACTTCTACGCCATCGTGCGCACCGAGGACCTCGGCATCCCCTTCGATCGGGAGGAGAAGCATCGGCTGCTCGACGCGGGCCTGGCCGTCATGGAGGCGATCAACACGCAGAACCCGGTGGCGCATCCGGAGGATCCCTCCATAGACGTTTGTCACCACGTCTATCTGGAGGCGCCCGGCTCGACCGCCGAGCACTCGCGGCACGCCATGGCGATCCACCCCGGGTGGTTCGACCGCTCGCCCTGCGGGACGGGAACCAGCGCCCGGATGGCCCAACTGCACGCGCGGGGGCTCCTGCCGACCGGGCGGGACTTCGTCAACGAGTCCCTCATCGGCTCCCGCTTCACCGGCCGGATCCTGGCAGAGACCACGGTCGGCGGCCGGCCCGCCGTACTGCCTTCCGTCACCGGCCGCGCCTGGATCACCGGGACCGCGCAGTACCTGCTCGATCCCACGGACCCCTACCCGGCGGGGTTCACTGTGTGAACCGTTTGAGCAGTCGCGCGATGGGCCGGCCGCCCGTGCGGCGTCCGGCCCATCGCGCCCACCTGTCCGGACGCCGCCTGGCGGACCGGCCCACGGCATATCGAGACATCAGGGAGCGTGATGCGGGTGACACGGGAAAAACCGAAGGCGGCTGACACTTCGGACGGGCACGGGAGGGCGGAGACGCCGGAGAGGCCGGAGACGGCGGTGGCGCGCGGGCTGCTGAGCACCGTGCCGATCGAAACGGTGGACTGGCACACCGGGGGCGAACCGTTCCGGATCGTGCCGCAGGCCCCGCCAGCCGTGACCGGGGCCGGGCTCAGCGTCGCCGAGCGGCGCACGGCCGCGATGGCCAGCGACGAAGTCCAGTGGACGCGGGCCCTGCTGTGCAGCGAACCGCGCGGCCACGCCGACATGTACGGGGCCTTCCTGGTGCCGCCGGACGACGCCGGCGCCCACCTCGGCGCCCTCTTCTGGCACAAGGACGGCTTCTCCACAGCCTGCGGCCACGGCACGATCGCCCTCGGCGCCTGGGCGGTCGCCTCGGGCCTGGTCCCGGCGTCCGCCGACGGAACGACGGACGTCGTGATCGACGTACCCTCCGGCCGTGTCACGGCGAGCGTGCGCACCGTCGGCGGCCGGGTCGCGGACGTGACATTCATCAACGTCCCCGGCTACGTCCACGCGCGCGGCGTCGAGGTGGCAACCTCGCGCGGAACCGTCGCCGTCGACATCGCCTTCGGCGGCGCCATGTACGCCGTGCTTCCGGTGGAGCGGTTCGGGCTGCGGGTCCGGCCGGAAGACATCCCCCAGCTCATCGCGGCGGGCCGCGAGATCCGCGACGCGCTCAACGCCGCCGGCGCCGCCGAACACCCGCAGGATCCCCGGCTGTCCGGCGTCTACGGGACGGTGTTCACCGAAGAGGCTGCCGCACCGGCCCGACGGCCCGACGGCACCCGGCGGTTGCACCACCGCAACGTCACGGTGTTCGCGGACGGTGAGGTCGACCGCTCCCCGTGCGGCTCGGGCACCGCCGCGCGGGTCGCGCTGCTCGCCGACGCCAGACAACTGCACCCCGGTGACGAACTGCGGCACGAGTCAGTGGTGGGATCCGTCTTCCGCGCCCGGATCGCCCACCTGACCAACGCCCACGGCCTCCCCGCGGTCGTCCCGGCCGTGACGGGCACGGCGTACGCCACCGGGACCTGCCGCTTCACCGTCGACCCCGACGACACCCTCCTGCCGGGCTTCGTGCTGCGATGACGACAATGCTCGACGAGGAGGACGTGTTCGCGCTCGGCCCGGTCGGCGCCGTCGCCGCAGTCCGGCAAGCGCTGGCCAGGGGGCTCGACCCGGACGGCGACGTGCCGCGCGCGGTCATTCCGCTGGTCCACGGTCAGGGACTGCTCATGCCCTCGGAATCCGGTGGCTGGTTCGGTGTGAAGATCGCCACCGTCGCGCCCGGCAACGCCGCGCGCGGGCTGCGGCGGATCAACGCCACCTATCTGCTGCACGACAGCGCGACCCTGACCCCGGTGGCGATCCTGGACGGGGTGGCGCTGACGACCCTGCGGACCCCCGCCGTCTCGGTCGCGGCCTGCCTGGACCGGCTGTGCGGGCTCGCAGACGCCGGCGGAGGACTGCGTCTGGTGGTCTTCGGCGCGGGCCCCCAGGGGGAGGGGCACGTCGCCACCGTCCGGGCCCACGTTCCGGTGGCCGACGTCACGGCCGTCACCCGGCGCGGGGGCCCCGTCCCCGGATGGGCGGACCGGCATACGTCGGTGGACGGCGCGGAAACGGCGGCTCTGGTACGTCGCGCGGATGTCGTCGTCACTGCGACATCCGCCCGTGAACCGGTGGTCGACGGGCGTCTGGTGCGCGACGGCGCGGTGGTGCTGGCGGTCGGCTCGCACGAACCGACCGCGCGGGAAATCGACAGCGCGCTGATGGGTCGCGCCACGGTCATCGTGGAGAGCCGGGAGACCGCCCTCCGCGAGGCGGGCGACGTCGTGATGGCGATGCGCGAGGGCTCGCTTGCCCCGGGCTCCCTGGTGACCATGGCGGACCTGATCGGCTCGCGGGCCGTCGCCCCGGCCGACCGCCCGCTGGTCGTGAAGACATGCGGGATGGCCTGGCAGGACCTGGTGGTCGCCGTCGCGGCCTACCGGCGGAAGGGGGGAGCTCCGGGGGAGCGGACCTGACCCCTCCGGCCCGTCGGTGCCGGGTCCGGGGCAGTACCCCCGGTCGTGCCGGATGAGCCTCGGCGTCAGCGGGAGCCGCGCGTGCGGGCCGGGCGCTCGGCTTCCCGCTTCCGCGCCGCCCACAGGGTCCGCACATGCGCGAGATGGTGGCGCATGTGCTCCTCGGCGCCCTCCGCATCCCCGGCGATCATGATGTCCAGAAGTGCTGTGTGCTCCCGCGCCGACCCCGCCAGCGCCCCTTCCTGGGACAGGTCGGCGAGCCCGTAGAGCCGGGAGCGCTTGCGCAGGTCGGCCACCGTCTCGAGGAGGCGGGCGTTCCCCGCGAGGGCGAGCAGGCCGAGATGGAAGCTGTGGTCCGACTCCAGGTAGGCGATCAGGTCGCCCCGGTCTGCGGCGGCCACGATCTCCTCGGCCATCGGCCTCAGCGCCTCCAGTTGCTCGCGTGAGGCGGACCGAGTCACGCGGCCGATGGTGGGGATCTCGATGAGTGAGCGGATCTCGGTGTACTCGTCCAAATCGCGGTCGGAGAGTTCGGTGACGCGGAACCCCTTGTTGCGCACCGCCTCGACCAGGCCCTCGCGGGCGAGATCCAGCATGGCTTCGCGCACGGGCGTGGCGGAGACGCCGTATTCGGCGGCCAGCGTGGGCGCCGAGTAGATCACGCCGGGCTGCAGGTCTCCCGAGATCAGCGCAGCGCGCAGGGCGTTGGCCACCCGGTCGCGCAGGTGCTCCTGCACGGAGAGGAGTTTGCGGGACTTCAGCCCACTCATGCGTTCCCTTTCAGCGATTTGTTAGTGCAGTATACAATGTCACGTTGCGCAGCACCCGGCATCGTCCCTCGACGGACGATGCGGGGTGCTGCCGGCAGTACCCGGGAAATGACATGGAACTCGGTCCCCGTGCCCTGCGGCGTCCGGTCCGCACCGTGGCGCCGGGCCCGGCCGGGCCGCGCCGCTGCCCAACAGCCGGTCAGCCGTCCAGGAGCCGGGTCATCCTCTCCTCGACACTGTCGGCCGTGCGGGGCAGTGCGGCGGAGAGAAGTTCCGCGCCGTTCATCGGGGGCCGAACGCAAAGATGCTGGACGGCAATCCGGTCCGGAATCTTCCCGCGCGATGCGACATGTGCAATGTTACATGTCACACATCAATGGCCGTATGCTCAACGTGCGGCCACGACGGCCCCGGAGGCCCCAACAGATGCGCCCCTCCTGGATATCAACGGCCAACGCGCTCAGGCTCCCTGCGCTCGGCGCCGCTCTCTTCATCGCGTTCGGCCTGCTCACGCCGCAGAGCCAGGCCACCCCCGTCGGCGCCGTGCCCCAGGTCGGCGCCAACGCTGCCGGACCCGTGGCTTCGGCGCCGCGGTCGATCCCGGTCCCCAAGTCGCCCGACGCCACGACCGACGGCTCCCGTTTCAAGATCTCCTCGCAGGACTCCACCGAAGAGTCCGCCCCGGCGGCCGCCCCGACCGCCGAGCCCGTCAAGGCCGGCAAGCGGTCGGCCGCCGCCCGGAACGAATGCGGCGACCTGTCCGGAGTGATCAACGCCACGGGCAGTGCGCTGATCCAGCAGCTCAAGGCCCTCCCCGAGGTCACTTGCACCTACCCGCTGTTCAACCTCACCGGCACCGACGCCGGGAAGACGTTCCGCGAGCCCCAGATGGTGACCGTCGCCAACGCGCTGCGCGACGCCTCCGCCACCTACCCGGGCGACAACAGCACCTCCGTGGGCCACTTGGTGATGTTCCTGCGCGCCGGCTACTACGTGCAGGACAACCACCAGGACGTCGTCGGTGACTACGGCACGGCGCTGCAGACCTCGGCCCGCGGCGCGCTGGACGCCTTCTTCGCCGCCCCGCGCAGCAAGGACGTCACCGACGCCAACGGCGACACGCTCAACGAGGTCGTCACGCTGATCGACAGCACCCACGAGGCCGGCCGGTACGCCGGCGTCGTCAAGTGGCTGCTCGCCAACTACGACGCCACCTGGCCGAGCCGGATGACCCTCTCGCTCGAGAACGCCGAGCGCGTCGTCGAGAACGGCTTCGATGCCAAGAACGACGGCCGGGGCTGGCGGGCCGCGCTCAAGGCCGACCCTGCGATCCTCAACACCTGGGCCGACTTCATCACCCGCAACGACACGCAGCTGAACCGCTTGGACGTCGTCAGCAACGTCGGCCGCTTCCTCGGTTACGCCCTCGACGTTCCCGAGCTCAAGGACCGGGTCCGGCCGCTGCTGAAGGACCTGATCAACCGCTACCCGAACGTCGGCCCCACCGCCCCGATCACCATGAACCTGGGCTGGGCCACACGTCAGTACGACAAGGGCAACTGCGCGGCCTACGGCATCTGCGACCTGGGCAGCCGCGTGCTCCCGGTGATCCTGCCGATCCAGCACACCTGCAGCCCGGGCCTGAAGATCCGCGCCCAGGACATGTCCCCCGGGCAGCTGGCCAACACCTGCACCAGCCTGATCAACCAGGACGTCTACTTCCACCGCGTGATCGGCGACAAGGGCGCGATCCCCGGTGACGTGAACACCAACCTGGAGGTCGTCGCCTTCGACGACTACACCCAGTACTCGCTGTACGCCTGGGCCATCTACGACATCGACGTCGACAACGGCGGCATGTACGAGGAGGGCGACCCGACCAAGCCGGGCAACCAGGCCCGCTTCATCGCCCACGAGGCGTCCTGGCTGCGCCCCAAGTTCGAGATCTGGAACCTCAACCACGAGTACACCCACTACCTCGACGGCCGCTACAACATGGACGGCGACTTCGACGCCAGCCAGACCACGCCGACCATCTGGTGGGTCGAGGGCATCGCCGAGAACATCTCGTACGGCTACCGCCAGGAGCGCAACGCCGGCGCGATTGCCGAGGCCGGTAAGAAGACCTACAAGCTCAGCGAGTTGTTCGACACCGTCTACGGCCAGGACGAGGACTCCGACGTCAACTCGACGCGGGTCTACCGGTGGGGCTTCCTGGCGGTCCGCTACATGCTGCAGGCGCACCCCGCGGACATCGAGACCGTGCTCGGCAAGTACCGCACCGGTGACTGGAACGGTGCCCGCACCTTCCTGAAGCAGACCATCGGCACCAGCTACGACGCCGGCTTCGCCACCTGGCTGACGACCACCTGCGCGACCGACGACTGCGGCCCTCTGCCGGAGGCCCGGTCCACCCCGCTCTGCACCAACGCAGACACGCGCCAATTCGACAAGAACTGCCGCCGGGACGACCTCGCCGCCACCACCGGCGACCACAGTAACCACTTCCTGTACCTGCCGGCCGGCGTCCAGCAGCTGACCATCACCAGCACCGGCGGCACTGGCAACGCCGACCTCTACTACAACGGCACCAGCTGGGCCACCACCACCTCGTACCAGGCGAAGTCCACCAACGCCGGCAACAACGAGACGCTGACCATCGACAACCCGCCGTCCGGCTGGGTCTACTTCAGCCTCGACGCCGGACAGCAGGACTTCAGCGGCGTGAGCGTCACCACGCAGTACCAGTAGGCCGCTTCACCGGAACCCACCGAGGTCCGCCGAGCAGGGAGGGCCCCGCCAGTGTGAACTGTCGGGAAACGGGGCTCGGGCGTGCGTCCCGCCGCCGTCAGGCGGCGGGACGCAGTGCCGGTCCCGCCCGACCATGTCCGGAGCCGGCGGCACCTGGTACAACCGCCTACGAAGCGGGCCGAGGCCCATGAGCTGGGCGCATCCGATCACCTCGCCCACGGAGTGAGGGTTTCGGGGAAGCGTGTGGACGCGCAGCGCGACGGGTCGTCATGATCACGCGCGCGTCCGGCGCGGACGGCTACGGCCACGCGGCCTGACCGCGCATGCCGGGTTCACCACTCCAGTGGCAGCGCGATGCTGTCCGGAGCCAGCGCCATGCACACGTACCAGCCGGCCGACGCGGATGTGCGTGGAGTTGTTGACCTTGCTGTGCCGGCGGCCGCGCTCAGGCGCGGCGGACCCGCCAGAGCCATGCTGCCGTGCCGGCCATCAGGGCGAGCATCGCCAGGTTGGCCAGGAGGGCCGGTGTACCGGCCGCCGGGCCGCCGCTGGACAGGTTCCAGGCGGCGATGATGACACTCGGCAGGACGGCGGCGAGCAGTACGCCGGTGGTCTTCTGGACGGCGGTCCAGTGCACTGAGGTGCAGAGAAGTACCGCGCCGATTACGCGGAACAGGACGCCGAAGAGCTGGCCTGGGGCGGCGGGGAAGACCATCATGAAGGGCATCGAGAGGGTGAGCATCAGGAGCGGGGCCAGGGGGTGCACCTTGCCGCGCCGGGGGGTTGCACCGCCCCGGGCCGGGGCCCCGGCGGCCCCGTTTTCCGCCTCGGTCAGCGCCGTCGCCGCGATCGTGCGGGGGTCTCCCAGCTCCGCCAGGACCTCGCCGATCGCGGCATCGGGGCGTTCGGCGCGCGTCACCTCGATGTGTTCGGCGAGGTCGGCGAGGAGTTCCTGGCGACGGTCGGCGGGGAGCGCGGAGGCCTCGCGCTCGACGGCGGAGAGGTAGTCGCGTACAAGGTCGGCAGAGGTCTTCATGCGAGGTCTCCGGTAAAGGGGTGCGGGGTGGTCAGGAAGGCGTCGACGGCGTTGCGGAAGCCGGGCCAGATGCGGGTGAACTCGTCAAGCGCGGCCCGGCCGCTGTCGGTGAGCGCGTAGTAGCGACGCGGTGGTCCGGAGGCGGACTCCTGCCAGGTAGTGGTGACCAGGTCGTCGCGGCGGAGCCGGGAGAGCAGCGGGTAGACCGTGCCCTGGCTGGTGGCCAGGGCACCGGAGTCCTGCAAGGCATGGAGGAGTTCCACGCCGTAGCGGGGGCGGTCCCGCATCAGGGCGAGTACGCAGTACTCCAAGACACCCTTGCGCAGCTGGGCGGCCGCCCGGGCCTGCTTGGTCGAATCACCTGGTTCCATGCGATGCAAGATACCTGGTGGGGCAAGTAAATGGGAAGCGGGGGTGTGGATGCCCTTGACCCATGACCCATCAGTCCGGCGGTGCGCTCGCTGTGCGGTTGCAGCACCTGCGCAAGGACGCCGGCCTCACCGGGAAGGAACTCTCCGCCCGGTGCGGCCGGCACCCCGCGAAGACCACCCGCATCCAGAAGGTCGACGCCGTGCAGCGCACCGTGTGGCCGCTGGAAGCGTTCTACCTCCACGACGACACCCAGGCCGTGGTGGAGACCCTGACGGCGGAGATCAAGGTCAAGCAGCCGCGCGAACTCGCCGACTGCGCGAAAGCGTTCACCGGACTCGCGGAGATGGCTGTCTACGACGACGCCGCCCGCACGCTCATCCAGGCCGCGATCGACGCCCTGGAGTGAACCTCCGCAATTCTCCGCAACTTCGTTGAAGGCCGTCCCCGACGCTGCGTGGCGTCGAAGTCACCGACGGACCACCAGCCTGAGAGGCGGGGCCGCATGCGCGCACACACCAACACCACCGCGCCGGCCCCGTAGGGCCGCGGCCTCCAGCCACCCGCCTACGGCGTTCCCTCCCCGGCCCTGCCGGCCTGCGCGGACCGGGGCTTCGCCCGGTTCCGAACGGCTGTGGTGGCACCCCTACTGGGAGACCGTCCCCTCGGTGCCAGTCGAGCTGCGGCAGCTGGCCCGCTCCCAAGAAGCAGTCCGGGGCGCGTGAAGGGCCGCCGGGTGTCCTCGGCGGGTCAGGAGGACCGACGTTGCGGCGAGGAGGTCGAGCGGGGTCCACTCCTGGTCGAGACGCTGGTTGATCCAGGTCCGGGCGGCGGATACAGGGCCGCGTGCATGGGACCGGCGCGCTCAGGCGTCGCGCTGGTCCTGTCCGCTCGCGGCGGCGGTTCCGCCCGGCTGCGCCTTCTTCTCCGCCTCCGCCAGCAGTGCCCGCGTCTTCTCGGCGCTCACGCGGCCGGTGACCTTGTCGTACGGGAGCTTTCCGTTGAACGAGTACTTCCGGTTGGCCTGAGAGGTGATCGGCCCTGCCTCGGGGCCGCCGGGCACGGTGACCGTCTTCTTGTTGACTCGCAGGACCTCCAGTAGACGGCTGCCTGAGCGCACGAGGTCACCGGCCATGAAGTCGTCCGGCCTCCACAGCTTCACGCCCTCGGCCTCGGCCTCCTCGATGATCCGCTCCCCATGGCCGATCTCGTCGCACAGGTCGGCATGGTCGGCGTCGAGCCCGACGATTGCCTCCACCAGAGCCTCAAGAGTGATCTCACCCGCCTGCCGCCGCGCTCGGGCGGCACTCACCCGAGGAACGACAGCAGTACGGTCAGAGCCAACAGCACAGCGAGGACGGGACCCAGTGGCAGGCCGTGGTTGCGCGGTGGACTCTGCTCGATGGGGCGCAGCTCCGGACGGGTGTGCAGCGCGTTGATCTCGTCGGTCAGCCGCTTGTACGGCGGGCGCAGTCCCAGTCGGCGTTCCGCCCAGGGCCAGCCGATGCCGGGCAGCTCCCAGGTGTCCTGGTCGCGCACTCGGATCTCGACCGTGCCCTCACCGGTGTAGGCGGCCCCCCGCAGCCGTTCCCACGGCACATGCCGCACCTTCCAGGCTCCGGTCAGCCACAGCCCCGCGCTGTCCGCGGTGACCCGCCAGTTGAGCAGAGTGGCCGCCAGATTGAGCAGCATGAACAGTCCGAAGAAGCCGAGGACGTGCCAGCCGAACCCGTCCGCCAGCAGCGTGTCGGTGACGAACTCGGTCCCCACCACTGCGCACGCCGTGAAGGCCAGCCCGCCGGCCCTGGCCGCCTTGCCAGGTCCCCAGCGCATCGGCCGGCCGGTGGGTGTCAGGGTCGCGGCCACCTCTGCCACACGGTCGTCCGGCAGCGGCTTGGCGCCGGCGGGTTCCTCGATCGCGTCGAGGTTCGGGGCGTGCGCCAGGGGGCCAGGGCCCCTCCTGGGCAACCGGACCGGCCCCCTGGTGCGCGTCACCACCGGGTTCCCATCACCGTCGACCGTGAGGAAGACCAGCTCGCCGCCTTCGTACGGGGCGCCGAACATGACCGCCTCGTGCAGCCGCGTGTCGAAGACCGGGGCGTCCTCGCCCTCCCAGTCCTCCTCGTCGTACTCCCCCTCCCCCTCATCGGGCTGGTCCTCGTCGGGCAGCACCTGCACGAGAAGACAGCTGAAGAGGGAGGTGCTGCCAGAGGCGTCGTCGGCGGCGTAGACCCAGGTCCGTCCGTTGAGATCGACGCGCTCCAGCACCCGCAGAGCCGGCACCGGTCCCCAGCGCAGCGTCGCACTGCGGCGGCGTGCCAGGACGCCCGTCGTGAGCAGCGAGATGCCCGGCAGCCCGGCGGCCAGCGCCAGCAGTTGCCAGCCGAAAGCGTCGTACGGCTCGGCGGCCAGGCGCCGCTACCGTCCGTCCTCCAGCACCGTCACCGTGGTCCCGACGGCGTAGTCCTCGGGGAACGCCGCGTCGACGGTGATGCGCCGCGCGTCGTCGGTGCGGACACGGACCGACACGTCGTTCCGGCTGATCACCTCGGCCGCGATGCGCTCCGCCCCAGCGGCATGGCGCTCGTCCTCGCGCACACCGCTCAGGCCCAGGCAGACCGCGCCGGCGGCCACGACGCACAGCATGGCACCGACTGCGAGGGGGATCGTCCCCCGCCACAACGGGCCGACGGGCTCGGGCAACCGGTGCCGTATCCCGGCGGCGGCCCGCTCCACGAGTCGCCGCTGCTCACGCCGGGCGGCCAACCGCGCCCAGGCCGCGGCACAGCCGAGCGCGAGGACCGCGATCACCGCCATGTTCGCGGCTCGGGACACCTCTCCGGGGGCGGGGAACTGCTCCCACGCCACGAGGACCGCCAGGACCGGCGCGGTGACGAGGGTGAGTTCGGGAAGCCGGGCGAGCCAGTACAGCAGGCCCACGGCCAAGCCCGCCTGCACCATGCCGGCCCAGTCCGGACCGCACGGAACCGCATCGCTGCACACCGGTTCCGGATCAGCGCCGATCGCCACGACCAGGGGGACGAGCAGTGCCAGGACGGACCACAACGGCCTCGTCCACGGCGTCAGGCCGGCCTTCCGCCACGCCGCGGCGTCGACGGACTGCCAGTTGGGAATGTCTGCGGGGACGGACCCCGACGGTATGGGAACCGGGCTCTCGGACACCCGAGGATTATGCGGTAGGCCATCGCACCTGTTCCCACCGGCCCTCACCGGCCGGACCGGGCTCCCCGACGGCGACCGGAACGGTCCCGGACGCCGTCGGCCGGGTTCACTCCGTGTGGACCGCCTCTCCCGCGACCGGAGTGAGCACCGAACAGGTGCCGGCCACGTCCGTGTCCGGGGCGAACAGGTCCCGGTCGAGGACGGCGAGGTCCGCGGCGATGCCCTTGTGCACCACGGGAGTGGGGGATGGTCAGGGGGCCTTCGCCGTACGCCCCTGTGGCTTTATTCACGAGTAGTGGTTCTGGCTCGCTTTCCGTGACGGGTGCACGGTGAGTGATATCCGCTGGGAGACCAGCGGGACCGAAGATGGGTCTCAGGTGCAGACGATGGGGCAGCCACGCCGGATCGAGTGCTGGGCAGCGCGCAGGAACAGTGCGACGTAGAAGGCTGCGTCCAGGTCCGTCACCCACAGTCCTGTTCGAGTAGTGGCCAGTTCCTTTGCTTGCTCCCTGAACCACATGCTCACGTCGAGGTTGTCGCATGTCGCCGGGGTTTCGGGCGGCAATTCGATGGCTGCCGCCAGCTTCTCCGCGAGCGGTAGCACCTGGGGAGCACCGACAACCATGGTCGACTCGGAATCGTGGTAGCCGGAGTCGATGGGCAACCAGATCTCCTCATCGAGCGAGAAGGGTACGAGTACGGTCCAGCCGCAAAGGATCTCTGACTCCTCTTGTGACAGGTGCGTCTCGCACAAGGCGAGGAACCCGGTCATGGAAGGGGTCAGCTTCTCCTCGAAGGCTTGCCCTGAGCCAGCGGCGAAGTCCGTCTCCGGGGGTACGTCCTCGTAGGGCGGCAGGCCCCGCCGCCTGAGTTCAGCGTTGAGAGCTGAAGCAACTTCGCCCCATCCATCTTCCTCCTCACCGAACCATTCCTCCGCGCCGACGCTCACCAGGTACACACCCATGTGAGGAAGTTACAGCGCGCATCTGACATCGATCAGTGAGCCAACAGGACTCGCTTGCGTAAGAGAGTGAGGTTCCCCCGAGATGCGGGGATGGGTGACAGAGAGTCAGATGGGTGTCATGAGAGGAGCCCAGACGATGCCTGCGCCGAGGAAGTACCCGCTGGAGTTGCGTGAGCGTGCGGTCCGGATGTACCGGACCGCCGAGCCGAAGCCCGTGATCCGCCGCATGGCCGAGGAGCTCGGGGTGCATCACGAGGCCCTGCGTAACTGGATCCGCCAGGCCGAGGCCGACGCCGGCGAACGCGACGACATGCTCACCACCGCCGAGCGGGAGGAGCTGGCCGCCTGCGGCGGACCGCGCTCTTGATCACCGGTCGTTAGACTCCCGGGGTTCGGATGGTGTCGGTGGACCGGAAGGCCAAACCATGGACGATGATCGCTGGGCCAGGTGGCCCGAGCCGTGGGCAGGTACGGATGCCGACATGCGGACGGTCATGGGCGCGATCCCGCGGGAGGTCAAGGACGGGTTCAAGTACGACGAGATCCCTTGGCAGCGGTTTCCGCACTTCTACGGCCCGGGCGAGGAGGTACCCGGTCGCCTCGCGACGCTCGCCTCCGGAGATGCCGAAGCCGCTGGCCGGGCCTTGGGGGAACTGTGGGAAAACCTCCACCACCAGGGCAGCACGATCGCGGTGGGAGCACTGGCATTGCCATTCCTGCTCCGGATCGCGACTACCGGGGTTCCCGGGCTCCGGGCGAGCACCCTTCGCCTGGTCGCCGAGATCGGACGATGCCAGCACTTCGGGGACGGAACACGCGAAGGCCTTCTCCAAGTCGCCGAGGATCCGCTGGAGGCGGAGGGCACCACGATGTGTCCGACGAACTGGACGATTCAGGCTGCTCGCGATGCCATCACGGACGACCTGCACCTCCTGTTCCCTCTTCTCCCCGACCCCGATCCCGATGTCCGCTCCGCGACCGCCTTTGTCCTGGCGGCGGCGACCAGCGAGATCCCGCGCGTCTCCTCAACCCTGCACCGCAGGCTGGCGGTAGAAGACGATCCGGTGGTCCGTGTGAGCTTGATCCTGGCGATCGCCCAGCTCGCACGCGAACACCAGGATGAACACGCTCCGGTGTGGGCCCGGGAGCTGTGGTCGGATCCCGGCCGATCGCCCGAGATCCGCATTGGAGCCGGCCTCGCCTGGCTGTGCCTGGTCGGCAACCCCGTCCCCGACGAGCTCCGAGCCCTCCTGACCGACCTGACTACCGACCAATGCAGCGACCTGTTCCAGCGGGTGCCGTGGCTCGGACCGGTCGACTCCAACAGCGGGCTGCGCCGCTGCATCCACGAGATGCTCACGCCGGATGTTCCTTGGCACAGCGTTTGATGGACCTCCGCGAGAAGGGCGGAGGTCCATCACGTTGGAGCCTTCAACGGTCAGCCAGCCTTCGCTGGCTCCTCGGCCCGCGCCCGAGTCGAGGCGAGGCGGTAGACACCTCACGGGGCTAAGCGGTCAAGCCGGGGTCGTGAGAGGCCGGTGTAGCCTTCTGGCTGTTCGATTTCAGGCAGGGGGTGGGGATGCGATGGATGTAGCGCGGGTCATGGAGTCGTTGGCAGAGCAGGGTGAAGTTCCCCCCGGGGCCTGGACAGCGGGTGTTTATGCTGCGGGGGGAACTTCACGGCGGCGAGCCGTTCGGCCTGGTCGGTGGGCAGGGCCAGGCCGTGGAAGGTGAAGAAGTCCTCAAGTGCGCGGGCGAAGGAGCCCATGGACCGGCCCGGTCGACGGGACCGCTCCAGCAGGGCCTGGGGCGAGTTGGAGTGCTCGTCCTACGGTGACGTCGACGTCGTCTTCGACGTGACCGATTCCGAGCCGCCGCTGAACCGTGAGAGCTGGGACGAGACCGTCGAAGTCAGCCTGTACTTCCCGTCCGAGGGGCCGCTGGTGGGCGATCCCCTCTCCGAAGACCTCATGGAAGTCCCTCTCCTCGGTGAGGAGGGGGAGTACCAGTGGTGGAGGTTCGGGATCCACGCACGTGGACGAGACGCGGCATCCGAGGCCGGCGACATCTACGCGGAGGAGGGCGACACCGTTCCGGAACAGCACCTCGTCCAGATCTGGGCCGCCCCCCAAGCACCGGAGACCCGGCACCAGCTCACCGACGAGGTCGGCCGGCGCAGGCGCACGGCCAGCCCCGAGGAATACACGGAGACGAAAGCCGCAGAGGCAGCGCACGCGGCACAACCACCCGCTCCCGACCAGCACCAGCACACCGCCCCCTGCATACCGAGCTGCACGACCGCACCCCGGACAGCACTACATAGCTCCACCCTCCGGCACACCTGCCCCATGATCCACATGCGACGCCCGGGCACCGGCGTGAGGATCGGGGTACGGGCGGTGGCCCGGCCGCGCTCCGACCCCTTGTACGTACGGGGTTGGTACCCCTTCCCTGGCGCTCCGGTCCGCTTCCCGGCTCACACCGCTAGGGGGGGCCTGGAGGTAGGTATGCCGCGGCCCTTGTGGACCGGAGCGATCAGCTTTGGCCTGGTCACGATCCCCGTCAAGATCATCAGTGCGACCGAGGACCGGTCGGTCCGCTTCCATCAGGTCCACCTGAAGGACGGCGGCAGGGTCCGCACCCGCAAGGTGTGCGAGCTCGATGACGAGGTCGTGCGGCAGGAGGAGATCGGCAAGGGCTACGAGCTCACCAAGGATCAGATGGTCCCGATCTCTGATGAAGAGCTGGAAGAGATGCCGCTGCCGACGGCCAAGGCGATCGAGATCGCCGCGTTCATCTCGGCCGACAGCATCGACCCGATCCGGATTGGCGACAGCTACTACCTTGCGGTCGACGGTCAGGTCGCTGCCAAGCCCTACACCCTGCTCCGCAAGGCGCTGGAGCGCTCTGACAAGGTCGCCGTCGCGAAATTTGCCTGGCATGGGCGCGAGCGTCTCGGACTCCTTCGCGTGCGTGAGGGCGCGATCGTGCTGCACAGCTTGCGGTGGCCGGACGAGATCCGCAGCCCCCAACCTCTCGCCCCCAGGGCCATCGATCTGGACGACGACGAGATCGAACGGGCCGTCCAGCTCACCGACACGATGGCCATGGACGACGCCAGCGGCTTCCGGGACCAGTACCGCGACGCCCTGGAAGAGCTGATCGCGGCGAAGTCGGAGGGCAAGGAGTTCGCGGAGCCGGCCGAGGGCGAGGAGCGGGAGCCCGGGAAGGTCGTGGACCTGATGGCCGCCCTGAACGCCTCCGTGGCGGCGGCCAAGGAGAGCCGTGGCGAGCACGGCGAGGACGCGACCGTGCACGAGATGCGGCCCAGCAAGAAGACAACGGCGAAGAAGAAGACCGCACCGGCCAAGAAGACGACGGCGAAGACGACGACGGCGGCCGCGAAGAAGAACACGGCCAGGAAACCGGCTGCGAAGAAACGCAGCGCATCCTGACCGGACAACGGCGCCCCATCATGGTCATGCTGCCGCGGATTGCACCCATGCTCGCCACCCCCGGCAGCCTGCCGCCCGCGGCCGTCGAAGACCGGTGGGCGTTCGAGGTGAAGCACGACGGCCAGCGCGTCGTGATCTACCTGCCGGGCGACGGGACGGTGACCCTGCGGGCCCGGTCCGGTGCGGACATCACTCTTGCCTACCCGGAACTCGAACCACTTGGCTCCATGCTCGGCCGGCCCGCGGTCCTGGACGGTGAGATCGTCGCTCTCGACAGCGAGGGGCGCAGTGACTTCGAGCGACTGCAGGCCCGGATGGGACTGGCCGGATCCCCGACGAAGGCCGCCCGCATGACCCAGGTCGTGCCCGCCCACCTGATCCTGTTCGACGCCGTGTTCCTGGACCACAGCCTGATCCGGCTGCCCTACACCCAGCGCCGCACTCTCCTGGAGGACTTGGACCTGAACGGGGCGCACTGGGCGACGCCGGCAGCGGTCGTCGGGCACGGGGCTCAGGCCTTGGAGATGACCCGGACCGCGGGACTTGAGGGCGTGCTCGCCAAGCGGCTTACCTCCGTGTACGAACCGGGTGTCCGCTCCCGCGCGTGGATCAAGATCAGGCACGTCCGTACCGCCGACGTGATCGTGGGCGGGTGGGTGCCCGGCCGCGGCCGGCTCGCCGGTCTGCCCGGCGCGCTCCTGGTGGGGGAACGGCATGAGGGCGCTCTGCGGTACGTGGGCAGCATCGGCACCGGGTGGAGCGACACAGAGCGCACCACGCTCGCAGGTCTGCTCCAGATTGCAGCGATCGACGAGTGCCCCTTCGACGAGGCACCCGGGGTGACCGGCGCACGATGGGTAGTGCCGCGCCTGGTCGGCGAAGTCCGCTACGCGACCCGGACCCGAGCAGGCCGACTACGCCACCCCTCCTGGCACCGCCTGCGCCCCGACCTCGCCCCGGACGACATCACGTAACCGCCCGGGCCTGCTCCGGCAGCAGCCCCGTCTCTGGAGTGCAGATCTCGCACTTCACGATGTACGTCTCATGCGTCACCGCAAGCCGCGCCTCCGTGCGATTGAGCCGATGCCCGTCCTTGGCCCCGAACACGGCGCAGCTGCCACGGTGCAGCACCGGGGGCGCCTCGCCCCGCTTGGGCTGGATCTTTCTCCGACGGCGACCGGCAGTGGATCATCACCGCCTACACGCTGGCGTTCGGCAGCCTGCTGCTGCTCGGCGGCCGGATCGCCGACTACACCGGCCGCAAGCGGGCCTTCCTGATCGGGCTGCTCGGCTTCGCCGGCGGGGCGTTGGGGATCGACCAGGAGCACGACGACTGGATCACGGACGGACAGCTGCAACACATGGTCAGTGCGGCGGTGCTCGGCCTGGCGCGGGCCCGCGCGCAGCGACACACCTCGGCGCAGCCAGCACCCCAGGACAGCCTTGCGCCGATCCTGGAATGGATCGAAGCCCACCTGACAGAGCCACTGGACGCCGCCGGTCTGTCCGCCGCGGCGGGCCTGTCACCCAGCCGCTTCTACGAGGTCTTCCGCCAGGCCACCGGGACCACGCCCAAGGACTACGTACTGCGACGCAAGCTCGAGCGGGCCCTCGAGCAGCTCGCCACCGATCCGCAGGCCACGGTCACCGAGGTCGCGCACGCGCTGGGCTTCTCGTCCTCGCAGTACTTCGCGACGGTGTTCCGCAAGTACCACGGAACCTCTCCCTCACGGATGAGACCGGCTGCGCAGCCACCTGCCCGATGACGAGCACCTGCCCGAACTCACCCCACGCACAACGAATGGCGACGCAAACCCGGACCTCGATCCCGCTCAAAACAGAGGAGACGACACCACCCCGGCACACCCCGAACGACACCACCCAGCTCAACAAGTCCCATCGCGGTCGACCCCATCCACCGCGGCCAAGGAGTCGCCCGCGCGCTGATCGCCGAAGCCGAGCGCTACCTCGCCCGCCAGGGCTACGGGCTGATCACTCGCGCACCGGCTCCAGCCAGGCCCGGTGCGAGCTGGAAATGTCCAGGGCGACGGGGCCGAGCTTGCGGCCGGGCCGTACTGGTGGCTGCTTGGGCACCGGTTCGAAGGCGGATGCCTGCGGTTCGAAGGGAGTCGTCACAAGGCGCCGTCCTCTGCGGGGGAAGCGTGCCGGGTTGGTGCTTCGGCCGGCGGGCATGCCACCGGTTGTGGTCAAGATTCGCCCGGTTACGGGTCTGTCCCAGTGGGCTGCGGGCGTTGACGGGTGCGGAACGGCGGCGGGAACCGCCGTCCCGGCCGGCCGGTGGCGTGCCCCGGCGCGGTACGGTGCGCCGTGTCCGGCCCCTGTTTCCCTTGCCGGATGGCGGCAGGGAGCGGTTGCGGCAGGGGGCGGTGCGGGTGGGGTGTGCCCGGTGGTGGTGCGTGTCGTGCCTGGCTGTGCGTGTAACAGGGGTGTATTAGCGAGTGGTTGGGCGGAACGACTCGCCGGGCCGGGCGGCTCTTGGTGATCAGAAACGCTCGCTCGTACCGACCGTGCCGAGCAGCCGACACCCCCCACCGACGCTGAGGAAGAAACAAAATGCGTGTACAGAAGCTCACCTTCGCCGCACTGGCCGTTGTCGCGGGTCTCTCGCTCACGGCCTGCCAGAACGGCGACGAGGACATGGGACAGAGCGCCCCGTCGTCCGCGTCCACCGCGTCTTCCACGAGCGGCGGTTCGGGCTCGGGCAGTTCGGGTCAGGACGGCGGGAAGGACTCCGGCGGGAAGGGATCCGGCGGGCAGGGCACGACCGGAGGGCAGGGATCCGGCGGGCAGGGATCCGGCGGGCAGGGCACGACCGCCGGGACCGGCTCCAGCGAGAACGGCAAGGTCGGCAAGTGCCGCACCGACGAGCTGGAGATCACGGCGATCGACAGCACCATCGACGGCGACCCCGATGGGACCGTCGCGGTGGAGCTGAAGAACGGCGGCAGCCGGGACTGCGTGCTTTCCGGGTACGCCGGCGTCGACCTGAAGACCAGCTCGGGGTCGCTGTCCGCGAAGCGCACCGGTGAGAAGGCCACCCCGATGACCCTCAAGGACGGGAAGTCGGTGTACTTCGGCATCAACTACCCGATCAACACGTCGGGCGGCTCCGGCGTCCGCATCACAGGGCTGGTGGTGACCCCGCCGGACGAGACGAAGTCGGTCACCCTCCACTGGCCGGGCGCCGACACGCTGCCCGTCACGGACGGCTCCGGCTCCCAGGTGAAGGTCGGCCCGATGGGGAGCGCCGGTCAGGGCGGCTGACCTGCACGTCCCAGGGTGCTCAGGCCGCACCGCGCCGCTGCCCGAGCACCCGCCAGTACGGAATGCAAAGCCCCCAACACGCTGAACTCGACACAGAGAAAGCAGCTGGGAGGCGTACGGCGACGCGGAGTTCGGCATCAGCCGCGCGCACGCGTACCGGCTGCTCGACGTCGTCCGCGCCCTGAGCACCATCCAGGCCGTCGCCGCCGGCACCGATCCGTCTCGCACGCGAGAGACCAACCCGGCCGCCGCGGCCGCGCTCGACTACGGCCCAGCGCGCCCTCATCGCCGTCTCCGGCCGCTCAGTCCGCTGCTGACCATGCGCGCAGCTTTGATCCTGCTGATGACTCTGCTGCGCAATTCCGGGGTCAGGCCGTGAGGCGGTAGGCGAGGTGTTCGAGGCGGCTGCTACGGGTGTGGTGCTGGTTGTGTCCGGTCCAGTGGGCGTCGAGTCGGATCACGTTGAGGGCGGTGGCGGAGAAGACCTGCTGGAGGCGGACTTTCGGCAGTCCGCGGTAGCGGGCCCGGCGCATGCCGGTGAGGTCCAGGGCCTGGTTGATGGTGCCCTCCACTCCTGCGCGCAGGGCGTACTTGGCCTTCCAGGTCTCGGTCTTCTGCTCGGTGCGGGCCCGGACGAGGGCCTCGTGCGGTTCCCTGGGCCGCAGGGTGAGCATGCGCCGGCCCAGCGCGGAGCTGGTGCACTTTTCTGGAAGGGGCAGGGGCGGCAGGTGAGAACGCTGAAGGTGATGACGATCGCGTCCGCGCCGTGCTGCTTCACCGGGTTCCAGTGCGCGCTTCTCTTCCCGGCGGGGCAGCGGACCTGGCGGGCCTTCCAGTCAATGGCGAAGGCGTTCTTCTCGAAGCCGGCGTGCGCCTTGGCCTGGGCCGAGTGGTCCAGCAGGACCGGGGTGACCAGCGGTCGTCGCATCGCCGCTGACCACGCTCGCCGTAATCACGGTTGCCAGGGTCTCCGCCGCCGATCCCAGGACTCCCGTGCCCGCCCGGCGCGCGATCCACCGGCGGACACGGTCCGTTGTCACATCCCGGCCATTCCGGCACAGGTGAGGCCCGGAGCCAGCGCCGGGATCCAGAAGACGGCGACGGCCAGGGCGATCGAGGCGATCCCCACGACACGGGCCACCAGACGGCCGATCGGAGCGAGCTTCTCAGTGGTGATCACAGAGGCCAGAACCACCATGGCCCACAGGTTCATCACACCGAACGCCGCCAGCAGCAGCATCAGCGACCAGCAGCAGCCCAGGCAGAAGGCCCCGTGGTGGGCTCCGGCACGCAGATCGCGCGAGGGCCCCGGATACGAGGCGTAGCGCAGCATCAGCCCGATCGGCGAGCGGCACCTCGCCAGGCAGCGGTCCTTGAGGGGCGTGAGTTGTAGACGCCGCTGACGGCGAACACGGCCGCGGCCACTGCGGTCCCCGCCGCGGCGGGGAGGCTCGCCGCCCGGCCCAGGCCAACGGCCAGCCCGTACCCCGGCAGCCCGGCCGCAGCCCAGACAAGCAGGTAGGCGACGGTAAAGACGACCATGCGCGATGCCCGATGCGCGGTGATGGTGCGCGCGTACAGCGTGGCGACGAGCGCCGTGGCGGGCAGCATCATCGCAGCCATCATCAGCGTCCACACGACCAGGAAAGCGGGCAGGCCCAGGCCCATAGTGCCAGGCATCGCCTGCATGCCGCCCCAGCGCGTTGCCACCCAGACCCAGGCGGCGGCCGCCGCGACCAGCAGCAGCCCGGCGGGGCCCGCCCTCCGGCGGATGGTGGCCGGCCCACCGGTCACGCGGACCACGTGAAGGGCGCCGAGTGTCCGTTGCCGCCGGTGAAGTCCCAGGACCGGCCGTACACGCCGTTGCCCGTGGCCCGGGTGGACCGGGCGATCGTCAGCGTGCTGTTCGCCGGGTGGAACATGCCGGTCAGGCCCATGACCGGACCGTCCTCGCCGAACTGCGGGGCGACCTGGTCCTCGATTTCGATGTCGATGGCGTCACCCACCCGCGCGGCGTGGCGGCGGCCGTCGTCGCGGTAGTCGATGGGGACGCGCTCCACGCCGAGGACCTCGCCGATGAGCGGAGTGAGCGCCGCCATCGGCCCGCCGGCCTGGCCGGAGAAGACCTTGCCCAGCGCGTCCGCCTGGCCGTCGTCGGCCGAAGCGTCGATATACATCGCCACCTGCCAGCCGCCCTCGGCCATCACCCGGGGCGCGTCGATGAAGACGGCGACGCTGCGGTCGGAGACATCCGCGCCGTCCACGTTCCCGCTGTCCACGTGGAAGGCGAAGGTCACCTGGCAGCGCTCGTGGTCGGCCGGTGCGGTGAGGCCCGAGGTGGTGCAGGGGCACACAACGTCACAGTTGCAGCTCTCCAGGTACGTGCCGTTGAGATTCCAGGGCATCTCTTTATCTCCCTGTTTCGCGTCCCGCGCGGCGAAGGCAATGCCGCATCTGGAGGGTCCGCCCCGTCCCGGTGCCGCTCTTCTCCAGGCTATTCCTGACAGCCCCGTTGCGCAGATCCGCCGGGGTGCAGCTCACCGTCCTGGTGGAGGGTCACTTTCATCCGCGACCACGCCTGCCGGGCACGGTGGCCCCGCCTGAGTTGGGTGAGACGGCAACCGGAGAGGAACCTGCGGGGCTCGTAAAGTCATCGCCGCGAGCAATCCGCACCGATGGCGGGTGCTGAGGGACCTCGCCGGCCTGGTCGACCGACTGGGAGCGGTGGGTCTGCGCCGAGTGTGGCGGCATTCAGCCATGGCGGACATCCGCCCCACTCGGTCCGTTGATCCTGCCCGGACCCAACTGCGAGATTGGCCAGGCGGCTCAGGTGTTCTCGTGTCTGCGGGCTTGGCCGCACGGTGATGTTTCACTCCTTGGTTAGGAGCACGATGAAACGAGGAAGACGAACAGGTGTGATTGCCGCGGCGTCGGCCGTGTTGATCGCCGCGGCGCTGATTGCGCCTGCGGCCGCAGCCGCCGACCCGACCAGCTCGACTGGCTCCGAGAGTGCTGGCGCGAGCAAGGCCGAACCCGCTGATCCCGACGGGCCACAAGGGCCGGGTCGGTCGCCCGTTGCTGGGCTCGACGACCGGGCCGGGCGCGACAACCCGGATTCGATCTACAGGGCGGGGAAGACCGACAGGTTCCAGCCGCTGACCGACGATTCGCTGTCGGATACTGCGGCCGAGAAGCTGGGCAACGCCGACACCAGGCTGCTGCAGCAGGCGCAGGCGTCGAAGAAGAAGTCTGTCACGGTGTTGATGCTGGCCCGGAAGGGCGCGACCGACGACGTCGTCACCGCGGTGGAGAAGGCCGGCGGGACTGTCGGGTCGGTGACCGGAAAGGTCGGCTACGTCCGGGCGACCGTCCCGACCGACAGCGTGACCACCTTGGCCGGCCTTCGGTCGGTCGCGGCGATCGACCTGAACCGGACGTACAAGATCCCGGGCCCGGATCTGGGCGCCGCGGGTGCGAGGACGGCGGCAACGAAGGCCGCGGGGCCGACCGCGCCCGGCGCGAAAACGCCCGCCGACAACCCGTACCTACCGATCAACGAGACCGGCGCCGAGGCCTTCGTCAAGAACAACCCGGCCTGGGACGGGCGCGGCACGGTCGTCGGCGTGCTGGACACCGGCGTCGACGTCGAGCATCCCGCGCTACAGACGACCAGCGACGGCAAGCCCAAGATTGTCGATTGGGTATCCGAGACCGATCCGGTCGCCGACCGCGACGGCAGCTGGGTGCGGATGTCCGCCACCAAGACGGGTCCGACGTTCAGCTACCTGGGCAAGACCTGGACGATCCCGGAGGGCACGTTCCAATTCGGCGTGTTCTACGAGGGTGCGACGGCCGGGAGCGACTTCGAGGGCGACCTCAACCGGGATGGCGACACCCTGGACTTCTACGGGGTTCTGTACGACCCGACCACACACAGGATCTGGGTCGACGGCAACAACAACCAGGACCTCACCGACGAGACACCGATGGCCCCGTTCGCGGTCGACCGCCAGGTCGGCCACTTAGGGAGCGACGACCCCGCGACACCGCAGAACGAGCGCATCCCGTTCGTCGTCGAGTACCGCGACAACGTCGATCTCTCCCCGCTCGGCGGCAGCAACGTCGGCAAGACCGCGAACTACGTCTCTATCGGGTTGCCGGTCGCCTCGCACGGCACCCATGTGGCGGGGATCACTGCCGGCACGTCGATGTTCGGCGGCCAGATGCACGGTGCCGCACCGGGCGCGCAGATCGTGTCCGCCCGCGCCTGCACTTGGGGCGGTGGCTGCACCCAGGCGGCACTGACCGAGGGCATGATCGACCTGGTCACCAATCGCCATGTCGACGTCGTCAACCTGTCCATCGGTGGGCTTCCCGCGTTGAACGACGGCTCCGACGTGATCGCCGCGCTCTACGACAAGCTGATCGACAACTACGACGTCCAGATCATCATCGCCGCCGGCAACGACGGCCTCGGCACCAACACCGTCAGCTCGCCGTCCGTGGCGGGCAAGGCCATCTCGGTCGCCGCGTCCGTCAGCTCCGACACCTGGTGGGCCGACTACGGGTCGAAGGTCGCCACCAAGCAGGGCATCTTCGGCTTCTCCTCCCGCGGCCCCGCTGAGAACGGGGCGCTGGCACCGCAGGTGTCCGCGCCCGGCGCCGCCATCTCCTCGATCCCGATGTGGCTGTCCGGTGAAGCCGTCCCCGAGGCCGGGTATTCGCTGCCGGCCGGGTACGGCATGGCCAACGGCACCTCCATGGCGGCCCCGCAGGTCGCCGGAGCGGCGGCGCTGCTGCTATCGGCCGCCAAGGCCCATTCGCTGACGGTCAGCCCGGCGGGGCTGAAGACCGCCCTGACCGGCACCGCCGACCCGATCCCCGGCGTCCCGGCCGTCGCGCAGGGCGCCGGCATCATCGACACCGTCGCGGCCTGGAAGCAGCTCAGCGCCGGCATCAACACCAATGAGCTCACTGTGTCGGCTCCCGTTTGCAGTTCGCTGTCCGGCCTGCTCGCGACTCCGAACACCGGCGTCGGCATCTACAACCGTTGTCTGCCAACGGAAGGCGGCCAGGTGACCGGTGCGCAGAAGACCTACAAGGTCAGCGTCACCCGGACCAGCGGTGCCGCCGGGAACGTCGTGCACCGGATCGGTTGGATCGGCAACGACGGCACGTTCAGCGCCCGCGCGGCAATGCCCCTGCAGCTCGGAAAGGCGGCCGATATCACGGTCACCGCGACCGCGACGACCTCCGGCGTGCATAGCGCGATCCTGACCATTGATGACCCGGCGACGGGCGGCATCGACCAGTTCGTCGCCGTCACTGTGCTGGCGACCAAGCCGCTGGCCAAACCCGACTACGCGGTCACCAGTTCCGGCACGCTCGGCCGAACCGGAACCACCTCGCTGCTGGTGCCCGTTCCCAAGGGCGTCGAAGCACTGCAGCTGACCCTGGGCGGGCTCGCCGACGGCAGCCAGGTCCGCGCGTTGCCCATCGACCCCGACGGCATGCCCGCGGACTCCAACGCCAGTTACCACTGCTACACCAACTACACCGACCCGGCGAAATGCAACGCCACCGCACGACCGGTGTACCGACCCAAACCCGGCATCTGGGAGTTCGTGATCGAGTCTCGCAGGACGTCTCCGGTCGAACAGAACCCGTACACAGCGACGGTTTCGCTGCAGGGCATGTCGTTCGATCCGGGGACCGTCACAGTCGACAAGGTGACGATGAACTCGCCGACGAATGTCGGCTCGACGGGGACGAACACCTTTGGCCCCGCGATCGCCCACGTCGCAACTGGCGAGATCGGCGATGTCCGCAATTTGTTCTCGACGGTCTCGCAAGGCGAAATCACGTCCAACATGCTCTATGTTCCGCGTCAGACGACCCGGCTCGACGTGACGCTGACGCCCAGAGACGCTGCCGATCTGGACTTCTATGTGTATTTCAACGGCAGGCCGATAGACCAGAGCACCACGACCGGGGACTCGCCCGAGCACATCGTCATCGATGATCCACAGCCGGGTACGTACTTCATCGTGGTCGCGGGAGTCGCCGTGCCCGAAGACAACGTCACGTTCGACTACCACCAAGAGATGTACTCGAAGGGCCTCGGCACGATCACGCCGAAATCCGACGCGAAGTACACGGTTGCCACGGGCCAGTCGATGCCGGTCGACGGGGCAATGATCGTCAGCGCTCGGCAGTTGACCAAGGATCCCATGGTCGGCCGGGTCCGAGTGGCCAACGAGTACGGCACGATCATCGGGGCGGCGGACGTCACGATCGCCACTGTCGATGTCCCCAAACTCGATCTGGTCGCGTGGACCCCGCCATTCGTCGGCGCGGCCCTCAATGAGAGCGGCGTAGTCGCGGGGGATCGCCAGTACAACGCCAGGATGACGCCGACCATCTGGACGGCCGCCGACGGGTTCACCAACCTGGATCTCGCCGGGGGCAGGTACGGATCGGCTCTGGACCTGAATGACGGCCAGATCGCCGTCGGTATCGCGACGGACAGTGCATTGCATTATCTTCCCGCCCAATGGGCCAAGGATGGATCGCTCACCGTGCTCGGCGTCCCGGATTGGCGGCCCTATTCCAACGGCTACGCGACCGCCGTGAATAACAAGGGGGTGGTCACCGGATTCTCCGAAGCAATCGTCAAGGAGTCTGACGGTAAGAACCACAGCTACAGTGACGGGTTCGTGCGGACGCCGGATGGGACGTTCAGCAAGGTGGCCCACCTGTCCCCGGATCTGACGGGAACCCAGCCGCGCGCCATCAACGATGCCGGAATGATCGTCGGTGCCTCGCACACCGATGGCCATGTGCCGCACGCGGTCGCCTGGGATGCGACGTCAGGTGTTGTTCAGGATCTCGGCACGCTTCCGGGACAGCATTCGGCGCAGGCGAACGATGTGAACGCCTCCGGGACTGTCGTGGGGACCAGCGGTGACGACGCGTTCGTGTGGACCAAGGCCGGCGGAATGCGGCGCCTTGCCGACTACGGATACAACGCGACCGGCGAGAAAGTCACCGACGACGGGTGGATCCTCGGAACTGTCGAACTTTTCCCGGACGTCGCGGTGTCGGCGATGTGGGACCCGCAGGGACGGCTCTGGGATCTGTCCGGCATGGTGCCACTCTCCGCCGGTGATCGATTCACGCCGACCTACAGCTTCGACATCAACGATCACCACCAGCTCATGGTCTACGGCGAGGGCGGCCCGAACGCCGCCTCGTCCAGCTCGGTGATGCTGAGGATCCCGGCAGGTCTGGGCAACTAGGCCCCGGCGCCACCTCGTCCCGTCGAGCCACCGCAGCCGGTGACTCGACGGGACGAGGGCGTTCAAAGCCAGCCCCGGTCCCGCGCGTGCCAGCCAAGCAACACCCGGGAATCGGTGCCGGCCAGATCCATCAGCCTGCGGACCCTGCGCTGACGCGGTGGACCCGGCGTCCGGCCGCGTCGATGCCGTTGGCGAACTGCCGCAGCGCCTCTCGCCGTTCGGACACGAGGTGGTCGCCGCACAGCCACGCGGACCACACCCGGTCCGGCGGGACGTGGCGGCCGGCCTCCAGCTCGTAGAAGGCCGCGTCGATCGAGGACTTCGGCAGCCGGTCTGCGGCCGCCAGGTCCTCATCCGAGGCGTCGTTGACGTACAGCTCGGCAGCGGTCTGCGGCAACTTCTCCGCGAACGCGGCGGCCTCCTCCACCTTCTGGTGGAACGTCATCACGATGCGCAGGTTGTACGCCGCCGCGTGCTCCAGGAGCGCGGTCTGCAACAGGGCCAAGCGCCGGCCGCGCAGCGCCTCGTCCGACTCCCCGAACACGGGGGACGCGGATCTCCAGCACGTCGATCTCGAAACCGGCGAGGATTCCCCGCTCGATCGCCTCCGAGAGCCCAAGCTCCGCCCCAGACAGCCAGGCGCCGAACGTGCCGTCCGGGTCGTCGGCCATGGTCGCGATCTCCGCCTCCTGGCCGTCCGCGCCCTTCTGGGGCCGGGCCGCGGCGAGGGGGACCGGGACCGGCTGGGCCGGTGTCCGAACGGCGGCCGGCCCTCGCAGAACCAGCAGCCGTATGGACCGTGTCCTGGCCATCCTGCGGGAAGGGCCCGAACGCCCATGGCGCGCACGAGAGATTGCCGAGCTCCTCGGCGACGTCACGCTGGTCGCCACCTACCGACAACTCGCCCGCTGGACCGAGATGGGAAAGATCAAGAGGATCCGTTTCGCCGGGGGAGTGGGGGAGGCATCAGGTGCCGACGGGCCACGACTACGAGCAGTGCGTAGGCGAGCACCACCAGCACAACTGTGAAGATCCACTCACGCGATCCGGTCGGGTTGTAGACCCGCCCCGCGTTGCCCACGTCCACGGCCGGTGCCGTCTGTCCTGCCTTGAACGTGTCCCGGCCGCTGCCGTACAGCTTGACGCCCTCGATCTCCACGGTGCCGTCGGTGGACCGGAATGTTCCCGACCACTCGCAGGTGGTGTGCCCGGCGTGCCCCGCGCACACGAGCCGGGCCGCGGTGAAAGTGCCCCGCGGCCCGTCCGCGGTGGCGGCCCTGGCGGCGTTGCCGAGATTCGGCACGGTCACCCAGAACAGCAGGACTCCGGCCAGCAGGAG
This sequence comes from Streptomyces sp. NBC_00846, assembly GCF_045207325.1. Taxonomy (NCBI): domain Bacteria; kingdom Bacillati; phylum Actinomycetota; class Actinomycetes; order Kitasatosporales; family Streptomycetaceae; genus Streptomyces; species Streptomyces sp. NBC_00846. Next base: position 355,028 of record NZ_CP108847.1, read on the forward strand.
CAGCAGGGACACGAACCCGGAGGGTTTTCTCCCGCTCGTGGCCAAGTGTTCAGTCCTTCGGCGCGCAGGCGCACCGCGCGGCGGCGTTGTCCGGCCGGTTCGCGCGGGTGTGGAGGTACATCGCTACCACCATGGGGACCGTCACCAGGGTGTTGTAGAAGAGGTGCAGTTCCACGCGGGGCGCGATCAGCTGGATCAGGCTCGTCGGCACGGCCTTGCCCAGCAGGTGTGCGCCGACGAGGACCTGGACCAGGAGCAGCAGGTGCTCCAGGTGGTGCCACACCTGGATGCCAAGTGACACCTTCCACCAGGTGCCCGAGCGGCCGGTGAAGCCCGGGCGCAGGAGGAACAGGCCGACCATCATCACCAGGGCGTAGCCGTAGTGCATCCATTCCGAGGTGACGAGCCACGGGAACGGTACCCCGAGCACGCCGCGCGCTTCCGGGATCGGCCAGCCCATGACGTAGATCTGGTACGCCTGGACCAGGTGCTCCGCCCAGTGCGCGACGACGATGAACAGGAAGAGGCGCAGGCCGAGTTGATGGTGGCGGCCGTTGAGGTAGTCGATCCCGCCCCGCAGCGTACGCGGTGGCGATCCCGTGCTGATGGCCATGCTTGAACCTCCACGGTCAAGGAACGGTGGCTCATCACATCAGGCTCGCGCGCGTGGGGGCTTCTTCCTCCGTGCTCTTCACGAGGGCCGGTTCGCGGACGCCCGCGTGCTGCCGAGCGGCTCGGCGTCGCGCTTTTGGTGTGCGATACGCCGGCCGCCCCGGCCCTCGCCGAGCAGATGCGCCGCCCTCACCGGCCGCCCGTCTCCCCCTTTCGTGGAGGAAGAGCCATGCCCCATATTGCACTGGATAACGACCTCCCCGGAATCAGCGGCCTGACGGCCCACTGTCCCGACACCGCCGCGCCGCTGGGTGACCTCGCGAACGTTCTGCTGCGGGCGCCGTCCTCGCTCAGCCCGGGGGAGGGTGAGCTCATCGCGGCGTATGTCTCGCAGCTCAACGGCACCGAGTTCTGCTCCTCCTCGCACGGGGCCTTCGCTGCCGCGCAGCTGGCGGGAGGGCAGGAGCTGGTCGGGGCCGTCCTGGCCGACCCCGGCACCGCACCGGTCAGCGGCCGACTGCGCGCGCTGTTTCTCCAGCCCGCCGCCATGGGGATGCTGCCCGGCCTGCGTGCCGCCACCGACCCCGGCGCGCGGGGCGGCGGGTACTACGGGCCGCTCGGCGCGACCGAGACACGGGGCTCACCCGGACTCGTCAGTCCCGGCAGGGCCGCCCGCGACCCGGAGGTCCGGCGCCGCCTGTGGGAGGAGTCCGAACGCCTCACCGGCGTCCGCCACCCCTTCTGACCCCGCGACCCACCCGTACCGGGGCCGGTTTCACGCCGGCCCGGCCCGGCGGGGTACGCAGATCCGGCCGCCGATCCGCACGGCGGTGGTAAGGGCGGCGTAGGACGTGAGCTCGATGAGTTCACGGTCGGTGGGGAACCGGCTCCTGAAGGCCGCAACATCCTCCGGGAGGGTCTGGTGCGGCGCGAATGCGGTCAGCAGTGCGAGCCGGGCGGCCGGCACGTCCTCGGCCGGCAGCGCCGACACGGCCTCATCGAGCCACCCCCGGCCCAGCCCCGGGGCGGACCCGTCCCACCGGTCGAGGCGCGAGCGTAACCGCTCCCGTACCGGTTCCGGCACCCAGCGCGCCCCCTGGTCCACGGCGGCGAAGGCCCGCCCGAAGGCCTCGGCCACGGAAGGACTGCCCTGTGCCCACTCCAGTCCGGGGGGCAGGGGCGCCGGGGGCAGCAGGCCGAGCGAGCCGCCCGGCGCCAGCGGGCCCGGGGCGACGGGACGCATGGCCAGGGCGGTGGTGCGCATGATGGGTCCACGCAGGGGCGTCGGCGTCCGGGCGGGCATGGGGGAGTCGGCCAGGAAGAGGGTCACCATGCGGTTGATGTAGTGGAACGTCACCACGACGCCGCAGAGTTCCGGCGCCTGTGCGTCCGTGAACGGGAGCGGGGCAGCGCTCCCGGCGGAGTCTCCCGGGTCGTGCCGTCCGGTCGCCCTGGCCCACTCGGCGATCCGGGAGACCGTCCCCTCCGGCGGCAGCGTCCCCAGGACCGCCTGGTGCACACCGACGCAGTACGGGCAGTCATTGGCGCGTGAGACCTCGGTGGCGACCGTCTCCTTCACCGCGCGGCTCACCAGGCCGTCGGCGAGCAGGGTCTCACGCAGCATCAGCCAGGTCGCCGCCAGCGATGCGGCAGCCGGCGAGTGGAGGGCCACGGGCGGTGCGAGCACCCCGAAGTCACGCTCCGTGCGGCGATACACCTGCGCCACCAGGCCCCGGGCACGGCGCGGGGCGATCACATCCACGTACCGCACCTGCCGCAGGGAGCCCCGCAGCACGGCCCGCACGAGCGGCCTCATCGCCACTCCTCCCTCTCCTGTTTCACGCGGGTTCCCTTCCCCGGAGACCACTCGTCCCCGGTATGTCCTGCCCGGCCCGTGAAGGGCGCCCCGGCCCACCGGCCGGGCCCCGCGCCCCCGTTCCCGGAGTTTCGGCGCGGTCCCTCGGCGCGATGCCGCCGGGAGCGAACCCCAGCTGCTCCATCAGCAGACGGACCAGCGCGGTGGCCGTCTCCTGAGCGGTGGACGCGTTGTACGCGCCGGGCGAAGCCGCCGCCGCGCCGAGGACCGTGCCGGCCGACGGCTCCGTGGTGGGTGCTGCTCCGGTCGACACCCGGGACAAGTGGTCGCTGTCGCTCGTGGGCTGCCTCCTCACAGGGGCGGGCCCCCGGTCCGTCCGGTCCGTTCGGTCCGTTCGGTCCGTCCGGTCCGTTCGGTCCGTTCGGTCCGTTCGGTCCGGCCGGTCCGGCCGGACTCGCGGCGGACGGGGCCGGACGCGAAGGGGCTTTCTCCTGCGGCCCGTTGGCCGTTCCCGCTCGTCCATCAGCCCGCCGCGCTCACCGTCATCGGCAGTCCGCCGCGCATCCGCAGCGACAGCATGGGCTCGGCGACCGCCCGGTGCCCGGGGACGGTGCGCAGGTCGAGGTCCCGGGTGACCAGCGCGGTCACGAACACCGCTTCCATCATGCCGAGGTTGCTGCCGACGCAGAAGCGCGGTCCCGCGCCGAAGGGAATATAGGCGTACCGGGGGCGGCTGGCCACCGCCTGCGGATCGAAGCGCTCGGGATCGAAGCGCTCGGGGTCCTCCCAGAGACGCGGATTGCGGTGCATGATGTACGGGCAGATCAGGACGTCGGCCTTGGCCGACACCGTGTATCCGCCGACCTCGTCCCGCTGCTGGGCTATCCGGGGCAGGACCCACACCGGCGGGTAGAGCCGCATGGCCTCCTGGACGACCATGGTCGTGTAGGTCAGCCGGTGCAGGTCGTTGACGTCCGGGAGACGTTCGCCCAGGACGCTCCTGGCCTCCTCGCGGACAGCGGCGCGGACCTCGGGATGACGCTCCAGCAGGTGCAGCGTCCAGCCGAGGGTACTGGCCGTCGTCTCGTGCCCCGCGAGCAGCAGGGTGACCAGCTCCTCCCGGAGCTGTCTGCGGACCTGCTGGGGCCGCCTGTTCCGCCGCCCGGCGGCCTCGATGATCCGGGACAGTGCGTCGTCGCCGGGCTCACCGTCGGTCATCCGCGCGCTGCGGTCGGCCACCAGCAGATCCGCCACCCGGTACAGCTCCCGGCGGGCCCGGCGGAAGCGGGCCTGCGCAGGCAGCGGGAGCCAGCTGGGCACCATGCCTTGGGAGACCATCTCCAGCATCGCCTGGTCCTGCACCTCTTCGAAGGCGGGCGCGAGGGTGTCCTGGGAGGCGAGGTCGGAGTCGAGCAGGGTGCGGCCGAGCACACCGAGGGTGAGTCCGGTGACCTCCTGAAGGACGTCGACCGGGCCACCCCCCTCATGGGCGCGCAGGAGGGCGACCAGTTTGGTGCCCTCCTGCGCGACGGCGTGCGCCTGCCGGTTGATGCGCCCCGGCTTGAACGCGGGCTGCACCGTCTGGCGCTGGGCCCGCCACACCTCGCCGTCGCTGGTCAGCAGGCCGTCGCCCAGGACCCGGCGGGACTGCACGAGGCCGATGCCCTTGTGGTAGTTGGTGCTGTTGTCGGCGAGGACGTGTTTGGCGTAGTCGGGCCGGTTGAAGATGTAGAGCTTCTTGGGCCCCATGGAGACCCGCACGGCGTCGCCCAGGGCGGCCGCGTCCTTCATCATCCCCAGGCGGTTCACCGCGAACTTCCTCAGCAGCCCCGGCAGGGCACTGACCGGCGGGCCCGGCGGGTCGATTCTCATGCCACCTTGCCTTCACTGTGTTCAGGGGCGAACCGCCGGAAGCGGCCCCCGGAGAACAGCAGGGCTTCACGGAACGGCCAGCGCACCGCCGAGAGCACCTCGCCGAGAAAGATCGTGTGGTCACCGCCTTCGTACAACTTCCTCTTCTCGCACTCCAGATGCGCCACGGCACCGGCGATCAGCGGTGAGCCGGACTTCGGTCCGGGCTGCCAGCCGACGGCGTCGAACTGGCCGGCTCCGACGGGACGCGAATGGTCGGCGAAGTGGCGTGCCACGGCCTCCTGGCCGACGTCGAGCACCGACACCGAGAACGTCTGCGAACGGTCCAGGCTGTCGTGCATCAGCGCGTCCTTGCCGACGCAGAAGAGCACCAGAGGCGGAGAGAGGGAGACGGAGACGAACGAGTTGGCCGTCATGCCCCGCGGGGAGTCCCCGCCGACGGTCACCACGGTGACCCCGGTGGGGAAGGCTCCGAATGCGCCCCGCAGTTGTTTTCGGTCCTCCAGGTCGACGAGCTCCATGGACGGAACAGTTGTCGGGCTCATGTCTGCCTCCCTGTCAGCGGCCGGGATCCGGCCGCGCAGGACGCCGACGCTCGTGCCGGCGCATCGGGGATCAGTGCGGGTACGGGGGCGGCGACCGGGAGCCGGCCCGTGCGGCGGCCCGTCCGGCCGGTCATGGCCGGGTCCTGGCGGCGCCCTGGGTGACGGTGCCGTCCGGGCCTTCGGCGAGGAAGGCGAACACCGCCGGTTCCAGGGCGTCGCGCAGCGCCGTGACGAAGGTGGCGATCCGCAGTCCGCCCACGGTGAGGACCACCCAGTTGTCCCTGGTCGGCGGAGCCAGTGTGAGGGGTGCCCCGGCCATCAGCCCGGCCTTCCTGAGACATTCGACGGCGCCCCACACACGCGTCGCCGCGGTGTCCGGGGCCTCGCCCGTCTCCTTGGCCACCAGAGCGGCCAGCTCGGCGTGCTCACCGAGCAGCCCCGCCCATTCGGTGGCGCTGCGTACGCAGACCGCCTCGATGTCGCAGGCCACGGTCTGCGCGGCGGAGACCCCGAGGGTCACGCCCAGGCCGTGGGCGGCCGAGATCCGGCGGTCGTCGGCGAGTTCGGGGCGTCCGTCGGGCCGGTAGCGCACTTCGGCGCTCTCGCCCAGTGCTCGCTGAACGGCCCGTGCGGTGGCCGCACGTCGCTCGTCCGTGGACTCCCCGGCGCCGGGCAGGTCCGGTTCGACGGCGATGTCGAGGTGGGTGCCGAGCACCTCCTCCAGAGTCCGCTCCAGGTAGGAGCCGAGCAGCGGGGCGACCCACGGCCCGGAGCCGTCCGTCTTGCGGACGGCATGCAGGGTGAGCCCCTCCCACCGTTCGACGACAGTGCCGTCGGGAGTGCGTACCGCGATGTCGTACACATAGGTGTCGCCGTCCCGGTGGCGCTCGGTGGCGCAGTAGCGCACCTCCTGCGGCAGATCGTCGTCGGCGGCCATCGGGTACAGCCGCTCGATGCCGGACGGCAGCAGGGTCGCGTCGGGGACGCACACCTGGTTGCCGTGCATCAGCGCGTCCCGCATCCCCGGATCGGCCAGCAGCAGGGTGCCCGGCAGGAAGCCGGCGAACCAGCCGGACGGCGCGGCGATCGCCACATCGGCGTCGACGTGCCGGGCGGCCGCCCGGTGGAAGCGGCGCAGCCGCTGGAAGCGCTCGCCCTGGAAGAGGACACCGCCGTACAGGTCGGCCGCCGGGTCCAGCGGGGCGGCCGGGACGTCCGGGCCGACCTGGGCCGGGGGCCCGTCCGGGATTCCGGCGCCGGAGTAGACCAGCCGGGCCCGGAAGTGTTCGGCGACGAAGCCGGTGTCCTCCGCGTGGATGGCCACATCCACCGTGTCGGTGTCGGTGACGGTGGCCGCGATCCGGATGCGGGTGGTCCCTGCGGGCGGCACCACGATGGGCCGCAGGAACTGCGCCCCCTCGATGACCGGTACGTCGCCGCGTCCGGTGACCGCGGACGCCACCTGGACCATGGCCTCCATACCGATCACCGCGGGCATCAGCAGGCTGTCGTCCAGGAGGTGGTCGGCGAGGTAGAGATCGGTACCGGCGTTCAGTTCGGCCTCGGTGACGAGTTCGACGCCGTGGTAGCGCACCAGCGGGGTCCCGGTGAACCGCAGCAACGGCATCGGCGGGAGGTCGCGGCGTACCGTTCCGATGCCTTCGGTACGTCCGCTGATCACCGTCACCACGGGGGCGTCCGGGTCCGAGATCAGCCGCAGCAAGATCCCGACGCCCTGGTCGGGCGAGACCGGGACGATGCCCTCGCGGGACAGGGACTCGACGACGGAGAGCTTCTCGCCCATGCCGATTCCGGACCACACGGACCATTCCATGCACAGGGCACGGCAGTCCGGATGGTCGCGGGCGACCTTCTCGGTGAGGTCGGCCAGCCATTCGTTGGCGGTGGCGTAGTGCGCCTCGCCGCGCAATCCGGCCCGGCCGATGATGCTGCCGAAGGTGACGAGGAGTTTCAGGTTCTCCTCGCCGACGGCGTCCAGGACGGTGCGCAGCCCGTCGACCTTGGGGGCAAACGTGGCGTGGAAGTCGTCCATACCGAGGCCGGTGAGGGAGGCGGGCTCGTTGCGGCCCGCCCCGTGGAGCACGGCGGTGACGGGGCCGAGCGCGGCGGTGAGTTCGGCGACGGCCGCGGCGACGCGTACCGGGTCGGTGACGTCGGCAGCGGCGTAACGCACCGTCGCCCCGCTGTCCGCCATCCGCCGCAGGTTCGCGGCGAGGTCCTCGTCCAGGGCCGGGTCCGACCGGCCGAGGACAGCCAGCTTGACGCCGGTCTGCCGGGCCACAGCCAGGGCGCACTCGGCGGTGATGCCCTTGCCTCCGCCGGTGACGAGCAGGACGTCGGAGTCCTCCAGGACCTGCTCGGTACGCCCGGCGCGGACCGGCAGGGCGCGCAGTACCGGGACGCGGCGGGTGCCGTCCGCGGCGAGATGGACCTCGCTGAAGCGGGTGGTCGCCGCGACCTCGGCCGCCACCCGCTCCGCGGCGCCGTCGGCCACCGGGGTGTGGACGACGGTGGTCCGCAGGTGGGGTGCCTCCAGGTGAAGGGTCTTGGCCAGACCGGCCGCGCCCCGGCCGTGCTGCACCAGGACGAAGCGGCGTTCGCGGTCGCCTGCGAGTGCGGCCCTGGCACCGTTCAACGCGTGTTCGATCTGCTCCCGGGCGCAGGCGGGCGGCAGACAGACCAGCACCCCGGACCCCACCGCGGCGTTCTCCAGGGCGCTTCGCACTTCCTGGGCGAAGGGATGGTCCTGGGCGGTGAACAGCTCCCAGGACCCGTTGCCCCCGCCCAGTACGGGGGCGGGCAGCGGGACCTCGTCGAGGTCGACGGCGAAGGGGCGGGCCCACGCGGCGGCGCCCGCCACGACGGGTGCGGGGGCGGCGGCGCCGTCGCCCGTCTCGGCGAGCGTGGTGAGCGCCTCGGCCAGTTCGACCATCGTCGCGGTGGCGAAGTTGGTCGGTACGTGGGCGGCGGTGAGGCCGAGCTGGACGGCGGCCTGATTGACGATCTGGCCGACCGTGATCGAGCTCATGTGCAGGTCGTCCAGGAGACTGCTGTTCTCGTCGACCAGTTCGGGCGGCAGTTCCGCCCGTTCGGCGACCAGGGCGCGCAGCACGTCGAGCGCCGACTCCCCGGCCGAGCCGCCGGCCTGTGCGGTGACGCCGTCGCCGGCGTCCTCGGTCCGGGGGCCGCGCGTGGCGGGCAGGGCGACATCGGGCGCCTGCTCGCAGGGGTTGGCCAGGAAACTGAACTCGGCGCCGACCGCCAGCGGCCGGGTCAGCCGGTCGTTGAAGAGCCGCTCGTGGATGAGCGGGGCACCCAGCACATAGGCGGCGCCGACGACCTGGAGCAGTCCGCGCAGGGACTCGTCGTCGGTGTTGAGGGCGACAGCCGGTACGTCGGCGGTGGCTGCCGCCATGCCGGCGAGTACCCGGCCGGGGCCGACCTCGACGAACAGGTCGACATGGGGTGCGGCCGACCGTACCGCCTGGGTGAACAGCACCGGGTCGGTGATCTGCCGCCGCAGCAGCTTGGACAGGTCGGTTTCGCTCTCCAGTTCCCCGCCGGTGACGGTGGAAACGACCCGGCGGTTCACCTCATCCAGGCGCACCCCGGCGAGCCAGTCGCCGAAGGCGTCGGCGGCCGGAGCGACCAGGGGCGAGTGGAAGGCGTGCGAGACCGCGAGGCCGGTGCAGGCGACACCGGCTCGTCCGGCCCGTTCGGTGACAGCGGCGATGGCGTCGACGGTTCCGGCGACGACGGTCTGCCGGGGGCCGTTGTAACCGGAGATGACGACGGGCAGCTCTTCGATGAGCTCCCCGGCCTGCTCGGGGGTGGTGGCCAGCGAGGCCATGGTGCCCGAGGCGCTGTGCTCGGCCATGGCCGCTCCCCGGACCCGGGCCGCCTCCAGCAGGGTGGTGGAGTCCAGGGCGCCCGCCCAGTGCAGGGCGGAGAGTTCGCCGAGGCTGTGGCCGACGGCGATGTCGGCCTCGATGCCGAGCGCGTCCAGGACGCGCAGTCCGACGGTGGAGCCGGTGACGATGCGGGGCTGGGCCACGTCGGTGGCGACCATGTCGCCGGTGGTGGGCAGCTCGGCCCGCCGGTACACGTCGGCGGCCTCGGTGAAGCGGCGGGCGAGCGCGCCGCCGCCGGTCGAGGTGCCCGAGCCCTGGCCCGGGAAGAGGAAGCCGATGCGGGCGGCGTCCCTCGCCCGGCCGAGGAAGGAACGGCCGTCGGGGGAGAGCGTGATGCTCTCGTCCGTGTCCGGCGCCTCGGCCAGCCGTCGCAGCCGCAGTTCGGCGTCCTCCGGTGAGGTGACGACGGCGGCCGCCCGATAGGGGAGTTCGCGCAGTTCGCGCTGGAGGGTGGCGGCCAGGTCGGCGAGCTGGGCGTAGGAGACCTTGGCGGCGAAGTCGGCGACCTGGGTGAGGCGTTCCTTGAGCGCCTGCGGTGATGCGGCGTCCAGGAGCAGCAGTTCGGCGTCCTGGAGCGAGTTGGCCAGGGTGGTGGCGCGGCGGCTGGTGGTCCGGCGCCCTGCGGGGGCGGTCCTGTCGAGGACGACATGGGTGTTGATCCCGCCGAATCCCATGGCGGTGATCCCCGCGCGCAGCGGTGTGTTGCTGGGCCAGGCCTCCGCCTTGCGCAGTACCCGCAAGTTGGCCGACTCGTCGGTGAGCAGCTCGTGCGGGTCGACGCAGCCGATGGCGGGTGGCAGCATCGCGGCGTCCAGGGCCATCGTGGCCTTGATCAGTCCGGCGATTCCGGCGGCGGCCTTGGTGTGGCCGATCATGCCCTTGATGGAGCTGATGACGGCGGTGGGGGCGTGGGGGGCGGCCTGGGCACGGGCGCCCATGATCGCCCTGAGCTCGGTCGCGTCGCCGACGGCGGTGCCGGTGCCGTGGCCCTCGAAGAGCGGGACGGTGTCGATGCCGAAGCCGGCCCGTTCGTAGGCGCGGGCCATGGCGAGCTGGTAGCCGCTGACCTCGGGGCGGGTGATGCCGCCCTGTCCGTCGGAGGAGATGCCCCAGCCGGCGATCGAGGCGTAGATACGGTGTCCGGCGGCGAGGGCGTCCTCCTCGCGCATCAGGACGACCATGCCGCAGCCCTCGCCGGGCCAGAAGCCGTTGGAGCCCCGGTCGTAGAGCCGCATCTCCTTCCTGGCGAGCGCTCCGGTCTTGGCGAAGCCGATGATCTCGAAGGGGTCGATGGACAGGTCGACGCCTCCGGCGACGGCGACGTCGAGGTCCCCGTTCAGCAGGGAGGTGGAGGCGGTGGTGACCGACAGGAGCGAGGAGGAGCACGCGCCGTCGACGGTGTAGCCGCCGCCGTTGAGGTCGAAGTGGTTGCAGATCCGGCCGGCGATGGTGTTGGAGAGACCTCCCGCAAGGGTGTCCTCGTCGACGGGCGGGAACGGCTTCTTGTAGGCCTCCTCCACTTCCTGAAGGAACGGGCCTAGGCGGTCGTCGTCCCAGTCCTGCCCCTTGAGGGCGTCGGCGAGCACCCGGCGCACGTAGGGCCAGCGCAGGCGCATCCCGTTGGCGCGGGAGAACTCGCCGGTCAGGGTGTTGCCGACGACGACGCCGGTACGTTCCCGGGGCAGGCCCTCCCCGGCCGGGAAGCCGGCGTCCGCCAGGGCCCGGGTGACCGTGTCCAGCGCGAGCCAGTGGGTGAGGTCGGTGGAGCGGTAGGTGCTGCCCGCGATCCGGTGGGCGATGCGGTCGAACTCCCACCCTTCCAGGACGGCGGCAGTACGGGCGTAGAACGTGTCGGGGACCGTGGGGTCCGGGTTCCAGTAATCGTCCAGGCGCATCCGGACGTCGGGCAGCCGGCGGAAGGCCCGCCGCCCGGCAACCGCGTTCTCCCACAGTTCGCCGGGGGTGGTGGCATCGGGGTACGTGCAGGCGATCCCGACGATGGCGATCCTGTTCATACGGGCATCGCCGCCTTCTTCTCCTTCGCCGCCCGCTTGGCCGCGCACTTTCCGTGGAAGCAGGTGCCGTCCTGGCACTGGTTGCCCGAGGACGCGGTGCCCTCGGGGACCGGTGCGACGGCGGGCAGCTGGGCCGGGACCGCGGCGAGCTGTTCGGCCGGGTCGGCCTCGGCCGCCCGCTCTTCCCGGGCCTGCGTCTCACGCTGCTTGGCGAGGAAGTGGAGGCCCCACAGGTAGCCGCCGCGGATGAGGCACACCAGGGCGGTGGCGAAGAAGATGCCGTACGCAATGCCGAGCCCGGTCAGCAGTCCGTACATCGCCGCGACGCCGCCGCCGAAGGCGATCTGGGAGGACCGCTTGGAGGGCGAGGTACCGGGGTCGGTGACCATGTAGTTCGTGAAGAGGATGAAGGCCGTCCCGGTCATCATGCCCAGCGCCGAAGGGATGGCGGTTCCCATGACGAGGCCGCGGATGACGGCCTGGAGCGCGAAGCCGACCAACCAGGCGGCGATCAGCCACATACGGCCCGTCAGTTTGGCGTTCAGCATGGTGCCGAGGACCAGGATGACCGCGGGGAGGACCCAGTCGGCGGGGCCGTGCAGGTACTCCGTGAAGTGGTAGGGCGGGGCGATGCTGGCCCACGGGAAGAGCAGCAGGATCACCGTGATGCCGAAGTTCGACGGGTTCATGTAGTGCCGCATGCGGCCCTTGAGCGGGGCGCGGAGCACCCACTTGGTGCCGACGGCGACGATGACGCCGAAGACCATGACCCACACGCGGTCGTTGACGTACGTGAGCATGTTGACGGCGAGGCCGGTGATGTGCGCGGGGAAAAGGAATTCCACCATGCCCTTGAACCCGCCGTTCGCGAAGCGGGGTGCGCGCTTCTCACCGCGGGCGCTGACGGCCTCCAGCGCGATCTCCACCACGTAGGCGGTCAGGACCGCGATGAATGGCCACAGCCAGGGCTGTTCGAAGCCGAGGACGGTGTATCCGAGGATGTTGAGGACGGAGATCGAGATCGCGAACCGGCGGAGTGCGGTGACGACCTTCACGTCGTGCCGGGGCGCGGTGGCCCCCGGCGTTGCGGTTGCGGCAGACACGGTCACTTCTCCTTGGCATCGGCACCGAGCTGGAGCGAGTGCCAGCCGGGAATCAACTGGAGGTCCTGGTTGCGCACCTGTCCGGTGCGGTCACGCCAGGTCAGATGGGTCTGCACCGGCCCCTCGACCTCTCGGCCGAGTCCGATGTGCACGTCCTGGCTGCGCTTGCCGGAGTGGCCGCTGCCGCCGTCGACGCGGCCCAGGCGGGTGCTGCCGTCGGAAAGGGTCACGGCGACCTGCGCGCCGATCACGGGCGAACCAGCCGCGTCGGTGAGGTTGAGCCCCAGGAAGCCGCCGGTGTTCGGGCTCACGTTGTGGTGGAAGACGGGGTCCTCCCACTGGCGGGCGACGACCATGTCGAGGCACCCGTCACCGTCGGCGTCGCCGGTGGCGATGCCCCGGCTGGGCACGGGCACGGCCATGCCGAGCTGCTCGGACAGGTCGCTGTAAGCCTTGCCGTCCTTGTTCTTCACGAAGAAGCGCATGTGCTGGTTGCCGGCGAGGTCGTCGCCCTCCTTCACGTTGGGCCAGAAGTAGGGGTGCTTGACCAGCTCGTCGTTGGCGGTGGCGAGTTCCTGGAGCTGTGCCCAGCGGTTGCGTTTGCCCTTGACGAAGCCGACGGCCTGGGCGATCTCCTGGACGCCGTCGTTGTCGAAGTCGCCCATCTTCACGTCCCAGCCCCATCCGGACCAGGCGAGGTTGAGCGGGGCGCTCTCGTCCTTGTAAGGGGCGACGCCGTCCCGGAACCGGGACCGCAGCCCCGCCTTGTCCTTGGCCGTCGCGATGAAGGCGAAGTTCGACTCCTGGATACCGAACGACGTGGTGATGTTGGAGACGAACGCGTCGTACATGCCGTCGTTGTCCAGGTCGGCGAAGTCGATGCCCATGCCCTTGAAGGAGGTGCGGCCGATCTCCTTGGACTTGGGGATGGTCGCGGTGTGCTCGGCCTTGACCTCGCGGAACTTGAATTTTCCGGGCGTCGACTCGTTGTGGAGGAGCGCGGAGGTCCCGAAGTCGTGTCCGAGGTACAGCTCGGGAAGCTGGTCGCCGTCCAGGTCGGTGGCGGAGGCCGCGAGCGTCCAGCCCCGGTCGAGGCCCTTGGGCAGGACGCCCTCCACCTGTTCGTAGCCGGTGGGCGTCCAGCGGAAGAAGTGGCCGCCGCCGCCGTTCTGGGCGTGTGACAGCGAGTCGTTCATCGTCACCCCGCCGTCCACGGTGTCGTCCAGGACGGGGCTGTCGGGGAAGTAGTTGCCGATGTAGATGTCGTTGTGCCCGTCGCCGTCGAAGTCGGCGACGGCCGCGGCGTTGGAGTTCCACAGCGGCCCGGTGTAGGTGCTGCCGCCGTTGCCCGGGACCAGCTCGACGGGCTCGAAGCGCTCCGCGGTCATCGGCAGCGGGTCCTGCCCGGTCCCCTTCTTCGCCTGGAAGATGACCGGGGTGCGTCCCCAGTAGTAGACGAGGAGGTCGGTCAGGCCGTCCTCATTGAAGTCGCCGGGGACACAGCCGATCGGAGCCATGCTGTCGCTCATGGGCAGCGGCGACGGGGCGAGCACGAACGGGGCGTACGACGGACTCGGCCGTCCGGGCACCGGCGCGGGTGTGATCACGACCTGGTCGATCTGCGGGTCGGTGATGCACAGGTCGTTGGGCAGCCCGTCGCCGTTGATGTCGCTCATGGCGACGCCCGCGCCCACCGAGGAGATCCATGCCTCGATGTGCTTGTAGGCCTTGTTCACCTTGCGTACGCTCTGCCGTTTGTATCCCCCCGGCATGGCTATCGCCATCGGCTCGAATGTGAAATTCTTCGCCAGTTCAGCCTTTTCGGAGGCGCTGGATTCGCTCGGATTCACCGCGTAGAAAGTGCCGACCATGAGGATGAGTGCGATGACTCCGGGGGCCTGATTCCGCAGCCAGGAAATGGGGTGTGTCATGCCAGCGCCTTTCTACGCGTGCGGAACGGAAGTGATCTCTGCGGCGATGTGCTGCCGCCAGATCTCGAAAGCCGGAATTTCGCCGCCGTCACAGCCCTCGGGCGCCGCGTCGGTACACACCCGAGCGGCTTCCTCGGGTGTGCGGCCGCCGCACAGGACACGGGCGGCGATATGCGTGTGGGCGATCGTCGTACCCGCCCGCTCGCGCGCCTCGCAAGCGAACGCGGAGCCCTGCGCCAGGTTCGGCAGGTGCTCACCCGCGTGCTTGGCGAAGCGCCGCAGCTCGTCCTCGTCGGCGCTGCCCGCGTAGGTGCAGGCGAGCCCGGCGCCGGCGTACATGTCGCCGTGACGGTGGGCGGGGTAGGCGTCGATGAGCTCGGCGACGACGTCCGGGTCGGTGCCGCCGACGAACCACAGGGCGCGGCCGATGCCCTGGTCGATGACGCGAGCGCTGTAGGCGTCCGGCCCTCCCTTCCAGCTGAAGGGGTGTTCCAGGCCGGGGTCGCGGACGTAGGCGTCGGTCTTGAAGTACGCCTGGTGGAAGCCGTACCCGTCCAGGATCAGCCAGCGCAGCACCGGATCGGAACCGGTCACGTCGGGCCACATGAACCGCGGCAGTCTGGCCATCGCCCAGCCGACGCCGACATAGATCATGTAGTTGTGGTGCCGGCCCCTGCCCGTCAGGATGCCGGTCAGCCGCTTGTTGCCGCCCGTCAGCGAGTCGAGCATGACGGCGCCCATACCGGCGCCCTCGTACGCGAAACCGCGGAAGGCCCGGGGAACCGTCTCCAGCCAGTCGGCGGCCTGGTCCGCGGAGCGCGCCTCGACCGCGTAGGCGTATCCCTGGAGGAAGCTCGTCCCGACGGTTTCCAGCTGCTGCTTGGCCTCCGCGTTCTTGACGTGGAAACCGCGTGTTTCCAGTTGCGTTTCCCGGACATTGGGCGTGAGGACTCGGCGCCTCAGCGCACGCATGATGGACACCTGAAAGACCGCCCCTCGATCCTTTGCCTGAATTTCCCGTTCGTTAGACGAAGATATTCGACAGGGGTACCCGTGCGGCTACTCCAGGAATGCTCGACGGGTATGCGCGAGAAATTGTTCACGCACGGCGCGGCGCCACAATTCATAGGTCGGGACATCACCCGCCACGCCCGGCTCGGGCGCGGCGGCGTCGGCGAGCGCGGCCGCCGCCTCGACGGTGATCCCGGCCAGCGCGTGCAGCGCGGTCCGGGTGTGCTCGGGGATGGTGCCGGAGAAGTGGCGGGCCTTCGCCGCGAAGACGGAGCCCTGCGCCACATGGCCGTGCAGCTCACCGGCCTCGGCGCGCAGCGCGGCCAGTTCGTCGGCCGTGGAGCAGCCCGCAAAGGTGGCGGCGAGTCCGACGCCCGCCCACAGATCCGGCTCACGTTCGGAGGCGAACCTGCGCACGGCGGCGCTGACCTGCCCGACGTGCGCACCGTGGATGAACCACAGGGCGCGGCCGATGCCCTGGTCCACCGCCCGCTGGAAGTAGTCCGGGTGCCCGTCCCACGCGTAGGGGGTGTCCGGACGCTGGTCGTCGACCCAGCGGGCGGGGTCGAAGTAGGCACGGTCGAAGCCGTACCCGTCGACGGCGAGCCAGTTCATCGGCGGGTAGAACTCCTCGCCGTCGAGGTCGTCGGGCATGACCTTCTTCCACAACGGTCGGGGCAGCTTGGCCATGGCGAACCCGATGCCGATGTAGTTGAGGAAGATGTGCCTCCGTCCGGCGCCCTGGAGGAGTTCCCGGGTGCGCCCGCCGCGGCCGGGCATCGAGTCCCGGATGACCGAGGCCATGGTCGCGCCCTCGTACGCGAAGCCCTGTATCTCCAGGTCGACCAACGAGAGCCGCCGCTCGGTCTCCCACAGGTCCTTGGACTCGATGCCCCATTCGAAGCCGGTCACCACGGCCTGCGGGATGGTCTCCAGCTGCCTGGTGGCAGCGGTTTCGGCCACCGGAAATCCGCGTCCGGCGAAACTCACGTCACGCAGGGACGGAGCCATCAGAAGTCTGCGCAGAGAACCCATTGCCGTTGCCACGCGGCGCCTCCTCGGCCGGCCACCAGGGGGGTGGCGAGGGCCTCATCGTCGATCGGCGGCGAGGATCACGGCATCTTCGGGAATGCGCACACCTCTTGCTCGCGATCGTGGCCGGGCGGCGTCCGATGCTGTCAGGCCGCCCAAGGCGCGATCGGGTACCAGGGGATGATCTCGCGGCGCGCGAGCAGCCTGACGTCCCAGTACAGGACGGTGAAGACGCCCGCGACGATCAGGGTCACCGCGGTCACGGCAGCCATCCGGCCCGGCCTGGCCGTCATCCAGACGGACAGCCGGCCGCCGGCGAAGTAGGCCATCAGAAAGAAGAGCACCGCGATGATCAGCACGTTGCCGACCGACTGCAGCACGAACGCCGCCGCCCCGTAGAAGGGGTTGCCGCTCTCGGCCGCATCACGGAAGAGCTGGCGGAAGAGCGGATACGGCCGCCCGATGAGGAAGCCGCCGACCAGGACGCCCATGAACACCGTCTGGGCGTGCGGGAAGCGGCGGGCCGACTTCGCGAACGGATCACGGGTGTACCCCAGCGCGCTGAGCCCCAGCCAGAACATCGACAGCCCGATCACCCCGAACGTGACCATTGACTGCACCGATCGCCCCGACAACTCCCCCGGAACGGTCTGCGCCTCGGAGAACTGCGGCATCGACGTCCCCACCAGACCGACCACCGCCCCGTACACCGCCGATACCACGGCCATTCCCAGGAAGAGCCAGCCCAGCGGCCTGAGCGCCTGGACGGCCCGGCCCGCACGACTGTTCACGGTCCCCAGCATCGGAGCGACCGTGCCGAACACCGCGATGTTGCACGCGGTGAAGGTCCCGGCGAGACCCGACGTGAAGGCGAAGGCCGTCCCGGCCGCCACCGAGGCAAGCGGGGACGTCTCCGGGTCATGACCGAGAATCGACCTGGCTATATTGCCGCCGACCGTCTGGTCGACGAACTCCGCCGACCAGATCACGGTCAGCAGAAATCCGGCGACCGTACCGAGAACCAGCAGGAGTCCGCGCCGCCGCACCCCGTTCTCTCCTGTGCCGACGCCGCTCCCACGAACCGGTAATCCATCGATGCCTGCCACAACAGAGCTCCTTGTCAGCCGTCGAATCCGGCGACAGCGTAAAGGAGACGGACGGCGGTTCGTTTTTCCCGGTTGCTGAATGTCCGGACGGCGAGCGGAAGGGGAGCAGGGGAGATGAGCAGTGCGCGGCGGCCGAACCGAATTGAGCAACGGAGGAGTTGGTCACGGACGACGCCCTCAGGAGCATGGACGCGTCTACCGCTCGGACGACTCATGAGGACGTGCCCATGCCACATATCACGATCAGCAACGACGAGCCCGGCATCCGCGGTCTGATGGCCCACCGCCCGGACACCGCCGCGCCGCTCAACCACCTCGCCAACGTACTGCTGCGGGAGCCGGCCTCCCTGAGCCGCGGGGAGCGCGAGCTGATCGCGGCGTATGTCTCCCACCTGAACAGCACCCTTTTCTGCGCCGGAACGCACGGCGCGGCGGCCGCCGCCCAGCTCGACGGCGGCCGGGACACGGTCAGGGCCGTGTGCGCCGGCCCGGACAGCGCACCGGTCACTCCTCGGCTGCGCGCCCTGCTGCGGATCGCGGCCGAGGTGCGGCAGCATGCCCGTCCGGTGTCCGACGACGCGGTCGCCGCGGCCCGCGCCGAAGGTGCCGAGGACAGCGACATCCACGACACCGTGCTGATCGCCGCGGCCTTCTGCATGTACAACCGCTACGTCAGCTGCCTGTCCACCGATGTCCCGGCCGAGGAGGGCTACTACGACGGAGCGGCCCACCGCATCGTCGGACAGGGCTACGGCACAGGCCTCCACCAGGACCACGCCCCGGACATGTCCGTCGGTACCTCAGTCCCCGCGAGCGGAGGCTGAGGCCGATACCTGCGAGGCGTACGGTTCCAGGGCCAGCCGCAGGGCCTCGGGCACCCTGGTGGGGCGGGTGTCGCCGTTGGGGCCGCGCATGCAGGCCACCCGCTGCCGGCCACGGGCCACCAGGTTCTCGGTGCCCTCGTGCAATCGCAGATAGTCGAAGGTGAAGACGATCTGCGTCTGGGTCAGCTCCTCCAGGCGCATCTGGATCGAGAGCTGGTCGAAGGCGGTGATCTCGGCGAAGAATTCGCAGCTCACCGAGACGGTGAACAGCTTCAGGTCGTCGCGAATGTCGTCGAGCACTTCGGGGGCCATGTCCAGCAGGAACATCTCCCGGCACCGGCCCTGCCAGCGAACGTAGTTGACATAGTAGACGTTGCCGACCAGGTTGGTCTCCTCAAATCCGACGAGATGGCGCAGTTCGTAGTAGGGCCGCACGTCGGCCATCAGCGTTCCCTTTCCTTCGTCCTCAGGGCAGGCGGCCACCGGTCACGCCTGTTTGTTCTTGCGCGGGACCTCGACGGCGCCCCATGCGGGCCCCGCCGCCAAGAGGTCCCCCTTTCCCGCCGGGTGTGGCGACCGGCGGACGTCGCGATGACCGGTGACGACACGATCGGATCCACCACCAGGCATGGATCGAATCATGGGAGGGACCCCACAGATACGATTGAGGATCGCCCAACGGTCGGCATCTCCCGGCTTGCTGAGGGATCTCGGGCCCGGACAACTGCACTGCGTAAAAGCGCAGTTGACGGGAGCCAGAGCAATCCCGGAGTGGTACGCCATCGAGGTGGCAGGCGAGCACCGAGACAGCAGCGCTGCCGTGACCAGGCCGATTAAGCCGGTCCGCGTCAACGTACCTCCACTCACCCGTGGTCCTGGAGGCCTACGCAGCGATCAGCACGGCCATCGCCGAGCACGGCACCTTCGACGCCCGCACACGCGAGGCGATAGCCCTGGCCGTGGGCGCGGTCGACGCGTGCGCTGCCAGTCGGCGCACACGGTCTCGGCGAACCACTACGCCCGTACGGAACTCGACGTCCCGGCCGCACCGGGCCTCGACGGCTGATCCCACCGGCTGCGCGCTCCGGGTCGCTCCGGTGCCGCGCGGCCACACCGGCGAAAGAGCCGGTCCCGCGGTCACCCCATCGGGTCTCGACTGCCGGCAGGTTCGGGTATCGTCTGCGCACGTTCGTGAACGCTGCTTGTCCCGGCATCAGAACCATGTCCCAAGGGCTCAACCACACGAGCAAGTCGACGTTTCATCAGGCAACTTCCACCCAGTACGCGGCACCGGCGGGGCGGTACTGCCGGGCGGCCTCGGTTCAGCGGGGAGGCTTCATGAGTCGAACGGGCGTGCGCCCCAGAGTGCTCGTCGTAGGGGCCGGCCTGGCCGGCACCGCAACGGCGATCCGACTGCTCCACTTCGCGCGAAGACCACTCGAGATCGTCCTGCTGGAGCGGCGCCCCGACTACCGCTCCGCCGGAGTCGCCTACCACCGTGACGGCAACCCCTGGGACCACGTCTTCAACATCCAGGCCGGCCGAATGTCCGTGTTCCGGGAGGACGTCCTCGACTTCATCCACTGGGCCAACCAGGAGGCCGACCGCCGGGACTGGCCGCGACACTGGGCCGCACAGAAGTTCACCGAACAGGGCCCGGCGCCCCGCCGAATCTTCCAGGACTACCTCGACGACCGGCTGGCCGAGGCCAGAAGGGAGTCCTGCCCCGGCGTCGACCTCGTCGAAGCGGACGGTGAGGCGCTCGACATGGACGCGTGCGATCGGGGCTTCGAGGTGACGGTGGGCCACCTCTCCGCGAACGGACTCGACAGCCTGCGCCCCGGGCCGCTCCCGGACACGCAGGTGCTCGGCACGGACCACGTCGTCCTGGCCACCGGCCTCGAACTCAAGGAGCCGCCCTTCGCCGCAGAGGTCGCCGGGCACCCCTCCTTCGTACGGAACCCGTACTCCGCGTCCGGAATCCGCAAACTCGCCCAACTCCCGTCCGACGCCACCGTCGCCATCGTCGGATCCGCGCTGAGCGCCTACGACTCGGCAGGCATGCTGCTGCGCAACGGCCACACCGGGCGGATCCACCTCATCTCCAAGTCCGGAACGATCTTCCGCACCTACCCCAACACCCACGAACACGGCGTGCTGCGACTGCCCCGCCCCGACACCCTGCTGGAGCCCTACCGCAACCGCGAGGAATTCCTGGCCAGGGTCAGGACCGCATGGCGGACAGCGTGCTCGACGGTCCGGGAGAATCACCGCGACATCGCCTCCGTGATCATCTCCGAGCGCGTCGCCAAGGCGTGGGAGCCCTACCTCCCCGAGGCCATCGAACGCATCCCCACGAGCGAACTGCGGTGCCTGCTCGATGAGTTCGCCACCACCATCGCGGCATTACGCGTCGGTGCCGTGGAGCACACGATGGCGGTCATCGAGCATGCGATGCGGCCACCGGACGGGCTGGTGGAACTGGTCCTCGGAAGGGTGCGGGCGATCACGCCTGCGCAGTCCGGGCGGCTGCTGGTCTCGGTCGCCGCACAACACGAGAGGCACAGCGTCGAAGCCGACCTGGTGGTGTCCAACTTCGGCAGGGAGTCCGACTACGCCAAGGTCGGACAGTTGCTCTGGCGAAACCTCCTCCGGAAAGGCATCGCGGCCCCCCACGAGCGCACCGGGCGCGGCCTGGAGGTCGACGAATGCGGAACGCTGCTGGGCGCCGACGGGCGGCCGGCAGGTCCGATCTCCACGGTCGGCGTGCTGAGGGAGGGCGACGAGATCGTCCGGCACGGCCGAACCGGCGCGTTCACGTTCAACCTCGCCGCTATCAAAAACCACTCGGTCTCCGTCGCAGCCCACGTGATCGAGCAGCTGGAACTGCGGCAGGACGGCTTGAACGACATCGCGGCCCGGCATCCCCACTACCGGAGCTATGCCAGCAATCCGGAGGAAGCGGCCCGGGCGGCGCTGGAGGAGTCTGTGGTATTGGAAGTGCGAAGGCTGGCCACGCGTGAACGAAGGGAAAGAGAAGCACTCGACTCCCGCTTGAACGCGAGCATTCTTTCCATGGGCGGTCTTCCGGCACTTCCGACGGATGTCTCCCGGCCCGACCGCCTGATGAGAGCAGTCGTCAACCGGATCGCTGTGGAACGCCTCAACGACGTCTCCGTGACGCCACGGCAGCTACGTCGACAACTGGGGATTGGGAAAGTCGAAAATCTGGAGGGCTAGTTGAACGGGAACGGGCGGCGGATTCTGGGATTTCTTCTGGCCGGCGGCACCGAGAGCGTGCTGCAAGGCATCTGTAACCGGACAAGAAGTCCACGCGAGGGAACCATCCTCGTCACCCCTTCCCTCGAAGCCGGGCTGTACGACGCCATCGTGGCCGCGCGTGCGGTGGTCTGCGGCTCCGGCGGACTGACCGGTCACATGCAGTCCCTGTGCCGCGGCAGAGGGATACCCGTGCTCCGCGTCGACGAGGCGGACCTCGCCGATCTGGTCGGCGAGGTGACGCTGTACCTGGAGAGCGCGTCGATCGTCGTCGGACCGGAGGCGTCCGCGGAGTCCGAGGCAGGGAGTCCCGCCCTGGACGACCTCGGCTCGGCGTGCGCGGTCATCGCGGACCTGCAGGACATCACCACCATCAACGCCTCCGGGCCGAACGCCGGACGAGTCGAGTCCTTCTTCATCCGCGAGGAGTTCCTCTGCCTCGCACTGGGCCTGAGCCCGCTCGACGCCATGGCCGGCGGCCCCGCCGACATCACCGCCTACGGACAGGCCATCGGAGGGAGGCTCTGCGGCTTCGTCGAGGCGCTCCTGCCCGGCCAACGACTGATCCTGCGGATGCTCGACCTGCGCTCCGACCACGCGGCCGACGTCACCGAGATCGCCCCGGTCGCGGTCGAGCCGAACCCCGAGATGGGCCTGCACGGCGCACGCTGGCTGCTCGGCTCCGTCGCCTATCGCGACGCATTGCACGCCGTGCTGTCCACCCTGCGCAAACACCTCGGCGACGAAGCCGACCGGGTAGGGCTCTCGGTGCCGTTCGTCAGTGACGAGACGGAGTTCTCCCAGCTCAGAGCGCATCTCGACCTACCGGACGGCGTTCCCCTGTCAGCGTTCATCGAGACACCCTCCGCCGTACACGCCACCTCGGCGATGTGCGCCGCGGGCGTCAGCGAACTGTTCGTCGGCATCAAGGACCTGGTGCAGTTCTACCTCGCGGCGGACCGGGGCAACCACCTGGTCGCCGACTCCTACCGCACCCGTCACCCAGCTGTCCTGGACGGGGTGCGCAGGGTCGTGGAGTCCGCCCGCGCCGCAGGCACCCCGGTACGGGTCTTCTCCCTGGCATCCGATCTCCACCACTACCTCGAGAACCTGCCGACCCCCGACGGCTACATGATGTGCACCGCCGAGCTCCAGCAGATGCTCCTGCAGCCCCACTCCCGGACCTGATCGCCACGCCGTGCCCGGATCCGACGTGCCGGACGGTGCCTCTTCCCATGCCCGGGGCGGCCGCCCACACTCTCACCTGGGAGTTCGGCGTACTCGATCCGGCCAACCAGACATTTCGCACCATCATCCGATGGCCGGGCGGCACAGCGGGCGGTTGCGGATACACAGGAGGGTCGGACGAGACCGGGCGTGATCCGGGGGCGGGGCGCAAGGCTGACGATCAACGTGGGAGTGCTGCTCACTGTCGTCGTCCTCCTGCGGCTGCGCCGCCGTACCGAGTCCCGCAGCCTGAACGACGAGAAGCTCACAGTCCACGCGCCGCCCGCAACGCCGCCGCCCCGCGCCGCCGTCGGCGACCGGCGTCAGGAGGGCAGCGTCGCCGAATTCGGTGTGCCGCACGGGAGCGATGACGGTTTCGTCCACGCGGTAGGAGGCGAAAGCGGTGAGCAGCGCGAGGTGGCCGGCGAGGCGGTCCTCGGGGGCAGCTGAGCGTCGGCCTTATTGAGCCAATCCGGGTCGAGTGTCCTGTGCGTGCCATCCCCGTCGGACAGTTCCTCGGTGATGAGGTTGCGGATGGAGACGGGACGGTGACTTCGCCCGCGGTGTGGACGGCCGGCCTTCGAGGCGGGGATACGGGCCGAGAGGGGGACGGCCCGAGGAAGATGGTGACCACGCGGTTGAGGTAGTGGAAGACCACGGCCACACCGAGGGCCTCGGGCACCTACCCGGGGACGGGTGCGGGGGAGCGCTGTCCGTCCCCGGGAGCCTTCCGCCCATTCGGCGAGTCTTCTCAGCTCGCCGTCCGGGAGCGCCCGACGGGCGCCTCGGCCCGGCGGGTACGCCCCGGGTGCGAGGGTGTTGTCCCCGGTGGGACATGACCTGTCTGCCGTTGGGACTGTCCGCTACTTACGGGTGAGCAGGGGGAGCTGTCGTCGGATGCCGGCCCGGCCGGAGGTGCTGCCGTCGGGGGTGGGGGCGCCGTAGGTGACGTCGACGCCACGCTCGCGGGCCGCTTGGACGATCCCGGGAACGGCGCGTTCGGCGAGCGCGGAGATGGTGAGCGCGGGATTGACGGTGAGGGCGCCCGGTACCGCGGAGCCGTCCGTCACGAAGATGCCGGGGTGGCCGCGCAGTTCGTGCCGGTCGTCCAGGGCGGAGGTGTGCGGGTCGTCGCCGATGCGGCAGGACGCGAGTGGGTGGACGGTGTAGGCGCCCACCACGTCATTGGTCCAGGGCGTCACGCGGGACAGTCCGTCACGTTCCAGGATGTCCTTGACGACCGCGTCGGATTCGTCCCAGCCGCGCAGGGTGTTGGCGCTGGGCCGGTAGGAGATCGGGCCCCGGCCGAGCATCTGCTGCGAGATCCGCACGGCGTTCCCGGTCGGCGGGGGCGGTCCGAAGACGCCTTCGTTGTCGTCCTCGATCATCGTGAAGATGGTCAGCCAGGAGCGCCAGCGCCGGACCATTTCGGTCTTCTCCGCGCCGAACCAACTGGGCCCCTGGGCGTCGGGGACCTGGGCGAGGATGGTGCCGAAGCCCGGCGGGAAGTAGAGCTGTTCGAGGGAGAACCGGGAGTGTTCGGGAAGGTTGCCGTCGAGGTTGTCCCAGCTTGCCACGACCGGTCCCTTGCCGATCTGGTTGGCGAGGTAGGCGATGTCGTCGCCGCGGTCCAGCCCCAGGAGGTCGCGGGCGCGTTCCTCGTTGATCACTGCGTTGTTGAGCCGCTCGCCGTTGCCGGAAAAGTAGCGTCCGACGGCATGCGGCATCCCGCCGAGGTCGGCGGCGGAGCGCTGCAGGATGACCGGGGTGGCACCTGCTCCTGCGGCCAGGATGACGATCTTGGCTTCGATGACACCGCTGCCGTTGCTCAAGCGGTAGTCCGTGTCATCGATGGTGTTGTAGTGGACGCGGTAGCCGCCGTCCTCGGTGCGGGTGAGTTTCTGCACCTCGTGCAGCGGCCGGATCTCGGCCCCGTGGGCGCGTGCGGCAGGGAGGTAGTTCAGCAGGAGTGAGCGTTTCGCGTCGAATCGGCAGCCCGCCATCATCCAGTTGCAGTTCGTGCACTTGGAATTGTCCACCGCGGTGGGGACGGGATTGGCGGTCCGGCCGGCGTGGTCGCAGGCCGCGGCGAAGAGACCGCCGGCGTAGCTGACGTCCTCCCAGCTCTGGGTAGTTACGGGGAGGGCCTCGCTGACCACGTCGTACCAGGGGTCGAGGGCATCGCGGCTGATGGCGGCCGGCCACATGCGGCGGCCAATGCTTCCGGTGCGGTCGAAGACGAAGCGGGGTGCGCGGGGCATCGCGGCGAAGTAGACGACGCTGCCTCCGCCGACGCAGTTGCCGCCGAGCAGGCTCATGCCGTCGCCGACGGTGAAATCAAAGATTCGGGTATAGGAGGAACCGAGGAGGAAGTCGTGCTCGAAGTCGTTTGATTCCAGCCATGGGCCCCTCTCCAGCATGGTGACCTTCGCCCCGCCCGCGGCGAGGTGGTACGCGGTGATGGATCCGCCGAATCCGCTGCCCACGATCAGCACATCGGTCTGCTCGATCGCATTCACGCCAGGCTCCCGGAGGGTGTGGTGTCGGGGTGGAGCCGGGCAAGGGGGCGACCGTAGGAGAAATCGGGAAAGCGCCACTGCCCGTCTTCAGACGGGGGCGCGAAGCCCAGGGCGGCCAGGCCCGGGTGTCCGGCGGCGATCGCGTCGGCGGTGTGCAGATGGGCGCCGGTGTCGAAGGCCATGTTGCTGAACAGGGCAAGACTGACCCAGAGATCACGTTCGGGGTGTCCGGGAGCGGTCAGGACGGTCACCAGGTGCGTTCGCTCGGTGTAGGACAGGGCCACGAAGGGCGGCACCGCGGCGTCCGCGTCGGCCGGTTCCGCGGCAGCGTACAGCCGGGCATGGGCGTTGAGGGCGTCGGCGAACTCGTCCAGGGAGTCCGACAACCCGGTGGCGGCGGTCTGGAGCAGTTCCAGGGCTCCTGCCGCCACTGCGCCGGGACCCGGTACGACGCCGGCCACCGCCCGGTCCTCCTCGTATCGTTTCGCACCGGGGACTATGGTGTCGGCGAAGGCCTCCAACGTGCTGACTTTGTCCTGATTTAGCAGCGGTTGAATGGATGACATTCCTTCTCCATTTCGACGCATGGGGCGGCATGGAATCGGCTGCGACTCGTCATGTCGAGAACCTCTCCGCACAGATCATCCGCCGTGGAGATTGGCCAAGCATCTCCGTCATTGCTGTCGTCTTGTCCGCCGAAAAGATCTGCATATGCCCATGGGTTGCGCATGGCAAACATCGATGTCGTGGCTGTTCGGATCCTCATCCGCCGTTAATAATGTCCGGCGATGCCGAACGATTTCACTTCACGCGAACGTTCGGTGCATGGGCGTGACCGACAGGTATTCGTCTCAGGCGCCGGAGGGGCAATGGCGCAGTGCACAGTGACAGGGATCGAGAGGGCCGTCGAGCGGTCGATCCACATCATGCGGAGCGAGCTCTCGGAGCCCTTGAGCATGGATGACATGGCGCGATTCGCCATGTACAGCAAATTCCACTTCTCCCGCGAATTCCATCGGATCGCCGGGATTTCGCCGAAACAC
The DNA here is from genome assembly GCF_045207325.1 of Streptomyces sp. NBC_00846. Classification (NCBI taxonomy): domain Bacteria; kingdom Bacillati; phylum Actinomycetota; class Actinomycetes; order Kitasatosporales; family Streptomycetaceae; genus Streptomyces; species Streptomyces sp. NBC_00846. The sequence goes on from NZ_CP108847.1 coordinate 380,895, forward strand.
TTTCTCTCCGCACCGCGAATACAGGAAGCCAAGCGGCTCCTCCTGACCACCGGCATGATGGTCACGGACATCAGCCGAACTGTCGGCTACAGCAGCGTCGGCACATTCAGCTTGCTCTTCACCAACAGCAAGGGACTTCCGCCCTCGATGTACCGTCAGTTCGGTTGGCTACGCGACGCGGAGTATCGTCGCGAAAAATAAGGATGGGGGGAGCTGGTGCGGGGTTTGGTCACTGCGCCGACCGCCGAATGAGGGCTTATTTTCCTGGGTCTTTTTCCGACCAGGGTGCCGGCAGCGGCAACGAGCTGGAGAACCTGCAGCTCACCCAGCAGATACCAGACGGCCCCGCCCTTGGCGAGGCCCAGGTGGATGGCGCGGCAGTGGTCGTCCACGTGGAGCCGTTCGCGGCGGTTGCGCCCGTCACCGTAGACCGGAACCTCAATGTGGAAGCCGCGCGGCGGGAAGGAGACCTCCGCCAGGGGCGGCGCGAACAGTGTCCGCCGGAGCGATATCCAAGAGTTCGCGCCATCTGCCCTCCCAGGGGCTCGGGAGCCTGGGTTTCATCTTCGGGCCCGGGGGAGCGGTACGACATCTCCCGCATTGCCGAACCGGTTGGCAGCCCCGGGGCTGCCGCGTCGTGTCGAGCGGCACGACCGAGCCCCTGATGTCATCGGTCTCGGTGAAGTCGGTGCGTTCAGCGACATCGAGGACCTGGCGGGCGGGCTGCCGGTGACGGCCATACGGTGCGGTGACCGCTGCGGCGGGGCCGACGCCCCGCCGCAGCGCCGGATCATCCGACAACCCGGACGATGTCCGCCTCGAACGCCTCCGACCGCACGCGCTGCAGTGCCACCAGTATCGGGGGATCGAGAATCCGCATACCCCGCAGTCGGAAATCGGTCGGGCCGAGCGGTGCGTCTCGGCGCACCTCCAGAGGGCCGAGGGAGCCCACATGAACCGCTTGGTCCTCCGTCAGGGCTTCGCAGGCGTGCGCCGGAACGGAATGTCCCAACAAAAACCACGTTCCAGCCGGAACCTCTGTGATCTCAAAAGGTCCAGGGAAAGAGAGAACGGTGCAACTCACCGGCTTCCCCTCGGGTACCCGGGTAGGGAAAAGGCCGAGGAATATTAATCCCAGGTCCGCGCCCTCGGGTGCAGTAACCGACCCGTACACCGAACCCCCGGCATCTTGCTTTCCCGCAACTTTTACCGAATTGACGAATCCGTTGAATCGCCGATAGGTAGAGGGTGCTATTCCGACGCTGCCGGAAAATCGTGAGCTGAAGGTCCCCACACTGCTGTACCCGACCATGTGACTGATAGTGGTGACAGTGAAATCGGTCGTCAGCAGTAACCTCTTCGCCTCCCGGATACGCATTGCCGACAGGAAACGACCTGGTGAGACGCCCGTCACCCTCTGGAATTCTCGGGAGAAATGGAACTTGCTGTACATGGCGAACCCGGCTATGTCGTCAATGCTCAGCGGCTCCGAGAGGTTCTCCCGCATGGTTTGGATGGACCGCTCGACGGCATCGACAATATTGGGCACCATGCATTTCCCGCTCTCCATTTACCCTCCCAGGGCAGTGAGGCAGCGATCAGGCCGGTTGAATTCGGGACCATGGGGTCACCGGACGATGGACGACCTAGAACGCTCACAGCGGAAAGGGACATTAGCAGTACGGCTTACTTCCGAACAAGCATCCTTTTCATGTTTCGAGTGCATACACCATGGGAATCATGCCCGCCCGACGGAGTGCCTTGAGACAGCAACATCGGAGATGTTTCAGGCCCATGCGTCATGGATTATCGGCACAAGCAATTTGCCGCAGGACAATCCTTGCCGACTTATTCGTCCGTCCAGAGGGAACCGCTATGACCGGACGGCGGCCACGAGCACCGCGGGACGCCCGGTCCGGGCCGCGACACCGCCGGCGATCGACCGGAATACCCGGCCGAGAGGTTCTCCGCGCCCCGTTCCGAGCACCCAGTGCCGGCCCGCGACCGCGTCGGGGCGGTCCAAGACGGCGAGCAACTCCCGTGCGGTGTCGTCGACATGGAGCAGATCGCGCTGCACCGAGCCGTCGTGCCACATCGTCAGCGGCTCCCCGGCCAGTGCCCGTCTCACGATCGCCGCCAGTACCCCGCGATCCTTCCGTCCCGACGGCGCGCCGCGGCCGTAGACCGTCGGCAGGCGGAGGGAGGCGCCGAGCACCGTGCCCTCGGCTGCGGCAGCCGGCAACTCGCGCTCCGCCGCCTGCTTCTGCCGGTCGTACGGGCTGGCCGGGGTGTCCGGGGCGGATTCGTCGACCGGAACCGGAGCGCCGGGCCGCCACGACCACGGACCCCACGAAGCCCGACGCCCCGGGCACGGTGACGAGCGGGGGCGCCGCCGCGATGCCTCGGTGCCGCTCACACCGCATCGCCCTGCTGCCCGGCCGCGCGGGGGAGCGCATCGCGTGGCAGGTCCGCCCGTAGCCCGCGCCGATCTCGAGGACGCGCGCGCCGCCCCGACGAAGAACAGGAAGGAGCAGGACCCACACGCCTCCGGGAGCAGTGGAACCCCGGCGCAGCCGCAGCGACACGCGAAGGCCCCGCCCGCGATCACACGGGACAAACAGGGCGAACGGCCGGGCCGACCAAGCAACCACGATTGCTGAAGAGTCGAGGTCAGGGGTGAGCCGCGAGGCGATTTCGAAGATGAGCGCCTTGCGATATCGCACACCGTTGACCTGCGGACCCCATAGTGCGAGCTCGAAGTTGACCGGATCCGATTTGAACGAGGCCGGATTCGACACGCCCTTCTCGGTCACCTTGACGGAGTTGTTGTAGTTCCACAGCGCGCTCTGGGCATTCTGTCATCCATGAACTGCGATGCTATGCGGCGCAACTGGCGTTGACTTCCTCGATGATGCGGTTCTCGACCGGCTTCCACACCGGATCCATAGCTGTCCGGGGTGAGCACCGAGAGAGAAGGACCGGACGACGGCCTGCCACACACTGGGTGCCGGAGCATATCCGCAACGAGTGGAGGGAATTCCACATGGCGAAGCAGAGGGACGTCCTGGCAGATCTGGTCGAGGAAGGGGACGAGATCGATGCTCTGGTCGCGGAGTTGGGCGATGCCGAATGGGGCGCGCCGACCCCCGCCGAGGGATGGACGATAGCCCATCAGATCGCACATCTGACCATGGTCTTCGAGCTGGCGGAGAAGGCCGCCGCCGACGCCCCGGCCTTCGAGGCCAAGGTCGCCGGGCTCGGCCCGTCCTTCGACGCGGCGGTCCAGCAGGGGCTGTACCCCTATCTGGCGGACGGCCCCGCCCGGCTGCTGGACCGCTGGCGGACCCAGCGTGCCGCCACCGAGCAGGCGCTGTTCGCAGTCGGGCCGGGGCAGATCGTGCCGTGGCTGGTGCGTCCCATCCCCGCCGCGGTGCTCACCGCGGCGGGGATGATGGAGACGTTCGCGCACGGCCAGGACGTGGCGGACACACTGGGCGTGCGGCGGACGTTCACCGACCGGATCCTCCACATCGCCGAGTTCGCGGTTACCACCTGGGACTTCGGCTATCAGTCGCGTGAGCTGACAGCGCCGCCGACCGGGTTCCGCTTCCGCCTGACGGCGCCCTCGGGGGAAGTGTGGGAGATGGGGCCCGCGGAGGCCCGCGAGCTGATCGAGGGCCCGGCGGTGGACCTGTGCTTGCTCGCCACCCGGCGGCGCCACCGTGCGGACCTGGCCCTGACCGCCACCGGCCCCGAGAGCGACCGGTGGCTCGACATCGCCCAGGCGTACCGCGGCCCGGCGGGCCCCGGCCGCCGTCCGGGACAGTTCACCGAAGTGCCCGGATAGCCCGACGGAGGTGGTGACGGAGGCGGAAAGGGCCGGGGGCCCGGGGCGGATGGCCCCGGGCCCCCGGCCCGTCCGGTGGAGCGGTCTCAGTTGACCGGAGTGTTCTGATAGGCGGCGAGCTGCCACCCGGTTCCCTCCTTGACGACCACCCAGGTGGCCCGAATGGAGCGTTCCGCCGAGACCTCCTTCTCTCCGGGCAGCAGAATGCCTCCCGCGGTGACAAGAACCGCGGAGTCCGGGCTGAGGAACTCGACCGAAATCGGCTCACCGGTCACGCGCGTCCCCTTGTAGGGGCCGGCGAATGCCTCGGTCATGAACTCTTCGACGGCCTCGCGGCCCTTCTTGAAAGTCCCGGGAAGGATCATCGTGCCTTTCTCGGTGAATACCGCAGCGAACTTCTTCGCGTCGTGGCTCGCCCACGCCGCGACAATCCGCTGCGGAACTGCCGCCGCACCTGCCTGGTCGGTATGGGTGGAGCCGGTCGTGTTCGGCATTGTCATCTCCCTCTGGGACGCGTGTTTCCCGGTCCGCGACAGCGTGGCAAATTTCTTCGCACCGGGACAACTCCGACGATGCCGTTGCATCGCGGAACGGTCCGGGACCGGGCTCGAAATGACGGCGGCCGCACCGGATAAGGGAAGGGGCGGGAAAGAAATCCGGGTGCGGATTGGTCTTTCTCGGAACGTGCTCCTGCCGGGCGGACGTATGAGTACGGGAAATTCTCCGTGCTAGCTCTTCGAGACAGGAAGCCGCCCGTCGACGGAAGAGCATCGGGGAGTGCGGAGGAGCGGGCAGTCGAAGACGTACGAATACGATTCGGCTGCAACGACTTCGGTGCACGGTCCAGTCGATCTACGAGGACGATGCACCGGACGGGCTGCGACCGGACCGACCCGCGTGAGTTTCGATTTCCGGTGCATCCGGCTCTCCGGCCACAGCGCTTCGGAGCTGTGGCGAGGACGGGCCGGCCGATGGGCGGGTCGGTGTTGTCCGAGGACGAGCGGGCGGTGTTCACGGCCGTGGTGTACGTGCTGACCCGCGGGTGCGCGTGGCGGTGTCCGCCGGAGTCGTTCGGTCTCCCGCCCGGCGACCGCGTCCGCAGAGGCCGCCGATCCGAACCAGGCCCTGCGGGGCCGGGCGGCGGCGGGTGCCGGTCGGTGAACGATGTCCAAAGCCGTGCGGGGGAGATCTGCACCCCGGTGTGAAGCGTCGGGGACTGGAACGGAGCAGCAGCCACCGCCCCAGCCCCCGGCCCTACTGCGAGGAGCGGGATGATCAGAGGTACTGGGTGTTGGGGGCCAGCCCGCACAGGATGCGGCCGTACAGCTCCAGGTTGGTGTTCGGGTGCATGATGGCGTGGAGGTTCAGCGTCTGGACATCGCGCTCGATGCGCTGGATGGGCACGTCGGTGTAGATCGACGAGGCGCCGCTCGCCGTGTTCAGGATGTCGACGGCTTCCTTTGACCGCTGGCACGCCGCGCCTGTGTCGAGCCGGACGCGGGCGCGTTCCTCCAGCGTCCACGGCTCGCCGGATGCGTTCTTGGCGTCCACGAGGTCGGCGATGCGGTACACGTGGAACTCGGTCTCGTCGATCTTGACCGATGCCTCGGCGACCTGGAGGTGGGTGAGCGGGGCCTCGCTCTGGTCGGTGTACTCGGTGTAGGTGATCTTCCGGCCGGGCAGCCGCTCGAAGAAGACGTCCTTGGCGCCCTTGGCCAGACCCAGTGCGGTCGCGCTGACCGTGGCGCACGCCGTCGGCATGATCGGCGCCCGGTGGATGAGCGCATCGGCGTTACTGCCGTGACCGCTGTGCCCCTGGAGGATGCCGCCCAGCGGGATGTACCAGCCGTCCGGCACGAAGACCTCGTGGGCGACGGTACTGACACTGCCCGAACCACGCAGTCCGGCGGTGTGCCAGTCGTCGTCGATCTCCAGCGAAGCCAGCGGAATCAGGGTCATGACCGGCTGGAAACTGCCGTCCGGCATGGCCAGCACCGCCGCGTTGGTGTTCCACTTGCTGTGCTTCGCCCCGCTGTTGAACGCCCACCTGCCGTTGACGACGATGCCGTCCTTCGCCGGCACCGCCATGGCCGTCGGACTGATGATGCCGCTCACCAGGTCGTCCGGGGAGGCGAACACCTCGTCCTGCACCGTGTCAGGGAAGAGCCCGGCGACCCACGCGCTGATGGACCACACGCCGGCGGTCCACGACGCGGATCCGTCTCCCTTGGCCAGTTCCGCGAGTACCTCCACCTGGGTCCTCATGTCGGACTCGTAACCGCCGAAGCGGGCGGGGAGCCGGGTGCGCAGCAGACCGGCCTCTGCCATCGCCTTGATGGTGCCCTCGTGCAACTGGCGATTCTCTTCGGCCCAGGACGCGTTCTCGCGGAGCGTCGGCACCAACTTCGCTGCGCGGGCAACAAGGTCGGCGCGGCTCGGTGAGTCCGCAAGCTCGGTGGTGTCCACAGATTCTCCTTGGGAAGCGATGACAGGGGGGTTCGGTGGGCGCCCGGTGATCGGAGTCCTGGATCACCGTCGCAGGCACCGGTGTGCGTCACATCTCCTGGGTTGCGGGGTTGCGGGGTGCGGGCAAGTGGTCACGGGGCCAGGGAACAAGGACTCGAGCATCTGGTGGCCCCGGGCTACCAGACCGTGCGCGCGCCTGCCGTGCGGAACTCCGCGCCGCGGTCCCCGTACGCCGGTGAGCCGGTCGCGGTCCACGACGACGGCCTCGGCGTCATGCCGGGCGAGAGCCCGTGCGGTCAGAGCCCCGCGACGCTCCCGCCCAGCACCAACACACGATCCCCGATGCGCTCACCCATCGCGGCCCCCCTCCCGAAGCCCATCGGCTGATCTCCCAGCGCATCCTGCTGCGCGCTGCAGGCCGCCGCATCTCTTGGCTTGCACTGCCGGGAAAGAACCTTCTCGGACCAACCCCATTACCCGGGGCAGCGGTTCGAACCCGGCCCCGGGAGGGGCGCGGGCCGCCAAGAGCAATCCAGAAGATGCCGGACGCCTGACCGGGTGTGAGGCTGACGCCGGGCGGAGCTCTTCGGACGGAAAGGTCCTCCACGGCCGTGCCCGCCTGACGGCTGCCCTCTGTTCCAAAGAGCTCGTCACCGCCCGTCCGACGGCCTCGACCCGGCCGGAGCCGACAAGACCCACCTCGCCCTCGGCCACGGCAGCTACCGCTACATCGACATGCCCTTGGCGCGGGAGGAAGCCCGGACCGCGCTCCCCGAACTCCTCACCCGGTTCCCCGACCTCCATCTGACAGTGGTCCCGAGGACAACGAGCCGCAGGGCCCCTTCATCATGAACGGCTTACGCAGCCTTCCCGAACGTCTGAAGCCGGAGAGTGTACGCCCATGAAAGCAGCCGTCATTCCCGCGATCAACGCCCAGTGGGAGATCCAGGAGGTCGCGACCCCCCGCCCGGGCCCCGGCGAGGTGCTCATCAAGGTGCACGCGTGCGGGATCTGCCACAACGACATCTGGGTCGCCCAGGGCGTCTTCCCGTTCCCGGCGTGCGATCCGGCGATCACCGGACACGAGGCGGCGGGCGAGATAGTCGAACTGGGTCCGGGCACCACGACCCGCCAGGTGGGCGACCGGGTCGGCACCACCTGGGTCCAGGCCGCCTGCGGCCGATGCTCCTACTGCCGGCGCAACCTGCCGCTGACCGGCCAGTCCGGCATGACGTGCGCGGCGCCGGTGATGACCGGTCTGACCGTACAAGGAGGCCATGCCGAATACCTCTGCGTGGCCGCCGCGAGCACCGTGCTGCTCCCCGACGGGATCGACTACGCGACGGCCGCACCCGTCCTCTGCGCCGGCTACACGGCCTGGAGCGCGCTGCGCGTGAGCGAACCGCAGCCGCACGAGCGGATTGCCGTTCTCGGTATCGGGGGGCTGGGGCACATGGCCGTGCAGTACTCCCGAGCCTGCGGGTTCGAGACCGTCGCCATCACCCGCTCGTCGGACAAGCACGAACTCTCCGCGAGTCTCGGGGCCGACCTCGTTGTCCGTGACGGGGAGGAACTGCGTGAGGCCGGCGGTGCCGACGTCGTCCTGGTGACCGGTACGTCGTACGAGGCCGCCACGGACGCGCTCCAGGGACTGCGGGTCGGCGGGCGGATCGTGCTGGCCACCATTGACCCGTCGGGTTCGTTCACCATCGACCCCGCCACACCGTTCTGGGCGCGGGGCCAGCGCGTGCTGGGCGCCACCCACAACGGGCTGCGGTATCTGACCGAGGCGCTCGATCTGGTCGCGGAGGGTGCGGTGACCCCGATGATCGAGGTTTTCCCGATGGACAGGGTCGCGGACGCCGTCGACAAGGCGGCGAAGGGAGATGTCCGCTTCCGGGCCATCGTGACGTACTGACCTGCGCAATGACCCCGCCGGAGGGGCGCGCACGTGATGCCCTCCAGGGCCTGCCGCCGGGCGGATCGTCGGATGACCGGCCGGACTTCGCGAGCCCGGCAGATCGGAGCGACCCAGCACGCTGAAAGAATGGTCGGGGGAATACCGCACTCTGGAAGACGCCGGCCCGTGGCGCAGCCCGGACAATCCACTTCCGAGACCGGTTGTGGCTCTCTCCCGGCCCTTTTGACGACGAGGCAGGTACGCATGACAGAGGCAACGGCACCCAGTCCGGGCAGACTTCCTTCCCTGACCGCGTTACGGTTCGTTGCCGCGTTCCTGGTCTTCGTCTTCCACGCGCACTACTTGGGCATATTCAGCGACACCTCGGTGCAGAAGGCGTACAACTTCATCACCAGCAGTGCCGGCGGGGTCGGCGTCTCGTTCTTCTTCGTGCTCAGTGGGTTCGTACTGACCTGGGCGGTGAAGCCGACCGACACGATGGGCAAGTTCTGGCGCCGGCGGTTTTTCAAGATCTTCCCGAGTCACGCCGTGGTCTGGCTGATCGTCGTCGCCATGCTGTTCGTATCCGGTACCACGATCGAGGTCGGGCCTGCCACGGCCAACCTCTTCCTGGTGAACGCCTGGGTGCCGGACATGAACAACCTCATCTTCGCGGTCAACGGGGTCACGTGGTCGCTGTCGGCGGAGATCGCCTTCTACCTGCTGTTCCCGTTCCTGATTCTCGGTATCAACAAGATCCGGGCCAACCGGCTCTGGTACTGGGCCATCGCTGTGTCGGCGTTGGCATTGTCGGTTCCGCTGCTGTCGAAGGCCTTCCTGCCCGACGCTCCGATGTTCCCCGGGTACGACCAGTTCTCCTGGCCGCAGATGTGGTTCGCCTACCAGTTCCCGCTGGTGCGCTGCCTCGAGTTCATCGTCGGCATCCTCTTCGCCCGCATCGTCCTGAGCGGGCGGTGGGTCCGCCTCGGCCTGGGTCCGGCCGCGCTCAGCGTCCTCGCGGTGTACGTAGGGGCGCTGTGGCTGCCCCAGCTCTGGTCGTTTGCCGCACCCTACTCGTTCCCGCTCGGGCTGCTGGTCGCGGCCGCCGCCGCCGACGACCTCGCCGGTCGGGGAACACTGCTGGCCCGTCGTCCGCTGGTCTGGTTGGGCGAGATCTCGTACGCGTTCTTCCTGATCCACCTCAACGTGCTGAACTCGGCGCAGGCGGCGTTCAAGGGGGAGTGGATGGGGTACGGCGCCTTCGACCGGACGTCGTGGAGTACGCCGGTGGCGGTGCTGTTCCTGCTGGGCTGCCTGGCCGTCAGCATCGCCTTGGCCTGGCTGCTCTACCGGTTCGTCGAGATGCCGGTCATGCGGAGGTGGTCCAGCCCCCGGCCGCCGGTGCCCGCGGTCGATACCGGTGAGGTCAACACCCCCACGACCACGGGCTGAGCCGAGCCCGGCGCTCCGCCCGGTACCCGATGCGGCGGGTACCGGGCGGAATGCCTCACCAGGATTCGGCCGCCTCGGGGCGTTCGGTGACCGGATCCAGGTCGTCGGACGTTGACGGCGTCGCTGCCTTCTGGCCCAGCGTCATCCACGCGAGGACGAAGATGACCGCGATGATCACGATGCCGACGACGGCCACCACGTTCAGCCCGTCGGTGAAGGCGTTGCGGGCCGTGTCCAGCAGCGACTGGGCCTGGGCGGCCGGGAGCTTGGCGGCGGCGGAGACCGCTTCGGCCAGCGTCTGCCGGGCCTCGGCGACCGGAGAGCCGGCCATGCCGGACTGGTAGACCGCGCCGCCGATGCTGCCGAGCAGGGCGAGTCCGAGGGTCGAGCCGAGAAGGTTACTGGTCTCCGACATCGACGCCGCCGAGCCTGCCTTCTCGGGCGGGGCCGCCCCGACGACCAGGCTGGTGCCGAGCATGAACATCGGCGCGATGCCCAACGCCACCAGCGCCACGCTCAGTGACACCAGGCCGGGGCTGCTGGTCTTGGTCACCGTGCTGAGCACGACCAGGCCGATGAAGCACAGCACGAGTCCGCCGAGAATCGCGGTGCGCGATTGGATCCGCCGGACGATCACCGGTGTGACCAGGACTCCGGCGGCGATGCCCAGGCCGGTCGGGGCCTGCCACAGCCCGGCCTCGGTCGGCTCCAGTCCGAGCACGCTCTGGATGAACTGGCTGGTCAGCAGGCCCAGCCCGGCCAGCGTCCCCGAGGCGAGCAACATGGCCAGCAGGGAGCTGCTGATCCTGATGTTGCGGAACAGCCGCAGGTCGAGCAGCGGGTTGGGCAGGCGCAGCTGTCGGCGGGTGAACACGACACCGAACGCGACGCCGACGGCGATGGCCACGAACGCCCCCACCGGTGAACTGTCGTCGCCGGCGGCCAGCTGCTTGATGCCATAGATCACCGGCAGGATCGCGGCCAGCGACAGCACCACGCTGACCAGGTCGAGGCGCTTGGCATTGGCGTCGCGGTACTCGGGCAACAGGATCGGACCGGCGATCAGCAGGAGCAGCATGACCGGGATGCTGATCAGGAACACCGAGCCCCACCAGAAGTGCTGCAGCAGGACCCCGCCGATGACCGGGCCCAGGGCGGCACCGCCGAAATTACAGAAAGCCCACAGCGAGATGGCCGTGCCCATCTGCTTGGGGTTGCGGAACATGTTGCTGATCAGGGCGAGCGTCGAGGGCGACAGCGTGGCGGCGGCGATGCCCAGCAGGGCACGGGCGATGATCAACATCAGCGGGCTGGTCGAGAACGCCGCGAGCAGCGAGGCGGCGGAAAAGGCGCTTGCACCGATCATGAGGAGCTTGCGACGGCCGATCCGGTCACCGAGAGTACCCATGGTGATCAGGAAGCCGGCGAGCATGAAGCCGTAGATATCGGTGATCCACAGCTGCTGGGTGCCGGTCGCGCCCAGGTCGGCGCTCAGATGGGGCAGTGCTAGGAACAGGACACCGATATCGAAGGCGACGAGCAGCGTGGGCAAGGCCAGTGCGGCCAGGCCCAGCCACTGCCGGCGCCCGGCCAACGGGGCCGTGTCCTGAGTCGTGTCACTCATGTAGATCCTTTCTCGTTCACCACCGCGGGTGGCACCCGCGCATGGCGCCGTTACCCGGTAGTCGGAGCAGGTTCCGAGAATCCGACACGTGAGCCGTGCGGAGTTGCGAGCAGTTCGGGTTGAGCGGGGGCGATCATGCCGCAGGCCCGACGGCGTCGCGGTGGCGTACAGCGTCGCGCCCTGAGCTCCGCTTCGGCCCCCTCCAGTGCTGCCCCGCAGAAGTCCGTGGAGAGGTTTTGACCAGGGCGCCGGGTCGCCGAGACGGAAGCCGCAGGCGCGGCCCGGGGCGTTTCCGGGTGAGCCGAAGGGCAGCCCGGTGGGCAGGAGGTGTCCTCGTGCCTTCCCGGCCGGCGCGGCAGAGGGCAGAGCCCCAGGTGGGTAGGACGCCGGTGAAGCGCGGGCGGCACAGCGGTAGCGGTTCCTCCTCGCCCGGCAGTTTCCCCGCCACGTAGGTGAATCCGGAGCGGAAGCGCACCCGGACGCGGGCGAGCCGGGGCCGGCGTTCCTTGGCGCGGGCGTTCGGACGGTGGCGCAGGTGGTGCGGCGTGGACTCGGGCGGAATTTTCGGCACGGGCCCATCCTGCTGGTTCACCCCCGCATACGCCGTGATCATCACCGTGGCCGGGCGGGGGAGAGTGGCGGGCGGATCGAGCTCGTCTTTCGTCGTCGGCCGGCGCGAGTGCGGCGACGGCCTTCCGGCGGTGACCATCCGTGAGGAGTGCTTCGGTCCCGACGAATTGAGGGTCCCGTGCCGGGCCGCAGCGATGCCTGACGCGTCAGCGCGGTCAGGAGCCTTCGGTGCACGGCGGCCAGCCGAACAGCGTGTCCATGGCGCCGGTGCGCAGCCGGTCGGCATCGTCGACGCCGTAGGCCCCGGCGCACCCCGCGCCGCTGAGGGGCATCGCCCCGGCGCCGGAGTGGCCACCGCCGTGGTTGTCCGCGCCGGTCAGATGCAGATGCTCGGTCAGCAGGGCGGGGAGCCCAGAGCGGTCGGCGAGGTGAACGAGCGGGTCGAGCCCGGCGTCGGCCATGGGCTGGGGTCCGGTTCATCGAAGGCGGGCCGAGACCCCGCGGGGCCGCGAGAGGATGCCCTGACGAGATGCCTTGCCGATCGTGCGCCGGTGGTCCCGGAACAAGTCCATCACCGCAGATCGCAAGGCATCTCTTCGTATGGGGTTCGGTCAACAGCCCTCATCGACCGGTGGATTCGCGCTCAGGCCTCTTACTGCCGGATCGCCCCGGTCGCCGGGTCGAACCGCCCGGCGTGCAGGTTCTTGTCGCGCCGGCGCGCCGTGAACTCCAGGTACGCCTGCGCGATCAGCAGGTGGATGATCCACACGCCCCAGCTGGTGGCCTCGATCAGGATCTGGATGTTCACCTGCAGGCCCCAGTTCAGCATCATCCAGGCGACGATGCGGCCGTAGGTTGTGAACAGCGCGAGCGAGAAGCTGTAGATCATCCAGCGGCGGTGCTCGGCGTAGCGGCGCTGACGGGCCTTGCGCCAGGCGTACAGCGTCGTACCCAGCCACAGGACCGCGCCGCAGGCGAGGCCGGTGCTGCCTTGGTTGGCGCGGTGCGGGACCAGCACGAACAGCACGATGAGCGTCGTCGGGATCACCGCGCCGAACACGTACACCCGGCCGATCAAGCGGTGGATCCTGGGGCGCGTACGGCGCAGGTGGGGCCAGGCCTGGAGCATCATCGTCACCAGGGCCAGGTTGCCGGTGACCACGTGGGCGACCAGGAACGCGAAATGCGGCTGGAAGCCCGGGTCGAGCTGGCTCCGGGAGGCCTCGGGGTCCGTGGCGAAGTAGTGGGGGAAAGAGTAAAGCAGGTTGAACAGCACAGCCCCGCCCACGACGGCGTACCAGGGGTAGTACCTCTTCCACCAAGGCCGTTCCGCACGTGCCGCGGGCCGCTGGTCGGTGTCAGGGTCCTCCGGAGGGGTCATCTGGAGGCCTGTCTGTTGCCTGTTCTGAGACATGCCTGTCCTCGGCTCTCTCACGGCTGGGGTGAAACGCAGCTAGTGCCCCTCCCGGCAAGCTTTGCCCCGTCGCGCCGCCCAGCACGCACGCTCGCTGCGTTGGCCAAAAGCCCTGGTAGCTCCTTCCCCAAGCTCTCAACTTCGTTCGAGCAGGGGAGGCCCCATTCAAGGACTTCCGGCCGCCTTGCGATCGCACGCACTGGACGACGCTCCTTCCGGGCAAACATTGCCGGTCGCGGCACTAGAGCATCGGACCCGAGGGCCCCGGCGGGCATCTTCGTATGTGCTGTGTTATGAGGTTTCCGGGCACGTCGAGCACTGACACGGTGCCCGGAGCGAACTCTCAGCAGGACACCGCGGTCGCAGAGGCTCTACGCCTCTCTCAACGCGTTCGGGACACACACCGGCCGACACCGGCCGCGACCGGCCCGCAATCCAAGAGATGCCCGGCCCCGGCCCCAGACCACATCGTGAAGCCCATGGGCGATGCCGACGGCAGCACGATCCGGACCACCGGCGACAGCGGCATCGGCCTGGCGACGGCACGCACGCTGCGGGCCGTCGGCGCGAACGTCGTCCTGGCCGACCACGGCGCGGAACGGCTGGACGGGGGTAACCGGGTGCCGACCGGCGTGTCCGTCACCGGCATGACCAGCCGGTTCGCCGACCACCCCCGGGCGGTCTTCGATCGCCCGGGGGTGGCGGCCAGGGCCGCCGTGCTCAACCTGGTCGGCGCCCTGGCCCCGGGGACCTGGCGACCCCGGGAATCCGGGGCAACGCCGCGATCCGAAGGCCGCACCCACACCGAGATGCTCGACGCGATCACCGGCTCGTAGCAGGTCCGGGAGCTCTTCCGCTCCGACGTCACGCTCACCCGCTCGGCCCCCTTTCGCCCCGGGCGGCTGACCGAGCCGGTCCGCCGGCCCTCCGGTGGCCGCCCCACACCCCAGAACCCCGGAAACCCCGGAACCGCAGACTCCCAACATCCCCAGCACGATCCCCAGGAGGTGGGCAAGATGCCCCAGGAAACACCCCGGTCGGCGGCCGATGGCGACCCGACCCGCGCCGTCGTGCTGGGCGGCAGCATCGCCGGGCTGTTCGCGGCCCGTGTGCTCGCCGAGGCCTACGACGAGGTCCTGGTCGTCGACCGGGACACGGTCACCGGCGTCGACGGCCCGCGCCGCGGACGTCCCCAGGGCAAGCACATCAACGCCATGCACGTGCGCGGCCGGGTGGTGATGGAAGAGCTCTACCCTGGCATCACCGACCAACTCATCGCCGACGGCACCCCGGTCGGCGACTACTCCGGCTCGGTCCGCTGGTACTTCCGCGGCCGCCCGGTCAAGCGCGCCGACATCGGCTACATCGCGGTGCCGGCTTCGGCGCCGCTGATGGAGCGCCGGATCCGCGAACGCACGGCCGAGCTGGCGAACGTCCGGTTCGTCGAACGCTGCGACATCCTGGGCCTGATCGCCACCGCCGACCACGCGCAGGTGACGGGGGTCAAGGTCCAAAGGAGCGGCGCGCCCGGCGAGACGATCGCGGCCGACCTGGTGGTCGACGCGACCGGGCGCGGCTCCCGCACCCCGGTGTGGCTTGAGGAGATGGGCTACCCGCGCGTCGAGGAGGAGCGGACCAACATCGGGCTGGGCTACGTCACCCAGAACTACAAGATGAAGGCCGACCCCTACGACGGCGACCTCGCGATCATCGCTGTCGCCTCCCCCGACGTCCCGCGCGGCGTCATCTTCACCAAGACCGAGGGCGACACGACCCTGATGACCGTCTACGGCATCCTCGGCGACCACCCGCCGACAGACCAGCAGGGGCTGTACGGGTTCGTCAAGCGCCTGCCGGTCCCGGACATCCACGAGGCGCTGAAGCACGCCGAGCCGCTGGACGAGCCGGTCGCCTTCCGGTTCCCCACCACACAGCGCCGCCGGTACGAGCGGATGGGCCGGTTCCCGGCCGGCCTGCTGGTCATCGGTGACGCGGTGTCCTGCTTCAACCCGGTCTACGCGCAGGGCATGACGGTCGCGGCGCTGTCCGCCCTCACCCTGCGCCGCCACCTGCACTCCGGCGCCACGCCGGACGCGCGGCAGTACTTCCGCGACCTGGCGCGCGACGTCATCGACCCGCCGTGGGAAATGACGCGCACCGTCGACCTGGGCTTCGACGGCGTCGAGGGCAAGCGGGACCTCAAGCTGCGGATAGGCCAGCGCTACCTGGCGATGGTCCAGGTAGCGGCGACCCGCGACCGCTCGGTGACCCGCGGGTACATGCGCGCCGCCGGGATGCTCGACCGGCCGGAGCAGCTGATGCGCCCCGGCATGATCGTCCGGGTCCTGCTGAACGCGCTGCGTGGCCCGGCCGGGCCGGCCGCCGTGCCCCCGGCCGTGGCCGACGTCCCCCGAGCCGGCCGGCACCCCGCTGACCGGGTCCCGGCGACCGGATCCGCCGAGCAGATCCCGACCCCGACGAGTAATGAGGACAAGAGCCCGTGACCGTGATGAGGATCGGGACATCGGCGGACGCGGCATCGGCCGTGTACGACAGGGCTCTTTGCGGGCATGGCGCGCCACGTGACGCCGCCGTCGGCCAAGGGGAGCTTCGATACCCTGCGCCCACTTCGTCAGGCAGCGGGGCGGCCGGGTCCACGGCCCGTTCGATGGCGGCAGGGATACCTTCACGGCGATCAGCGACGACGCGTGGGAGTGGCGGAGGCCGTGGATGCGCGGTCGCCTGACCAGGCCGTACTTCTCGGCGGCCGGCTCGGTCGTGGGTACCCGGCGCAGGCGCTGGAAGGCACCGGGGTCCCACTTGCCGCCTTCGGGGCTGCTGAGGTCCGGCGTCGCGCCGAGGGACTGGCTCCCGATGCCGAGGATCCGGGTGGACGGCATGGACCTGCCCGGCTTCACCGCGCGGCACGGTGCCGCCATGGTGCTCGTCGCACCCCCGGCCGGTGCCGACGTTCCGTCAGGGCCCGCTCTGCGCCGGTCGCCGAGCTGCGCGGAACCCTGTGCGCTGCTCGTCGACCGGCTATTGCTCCAGGCCGGGCGAGATGGCAGTTCAGGAGATGCTTCGCAGTTGCCGCGGCTGCGAAAGTCGAACCCGAGGGTGTCGGGACTCGAGGAGGGGCAATGGGAAAAGTCACCACGTTGCCGCGAACCGAGCCGCCGAGCCGTGGCTGAGCCCGGCCCGTTGTCGAGGGCCGATGCGCAGTCGTCGGAGGACCAGTGGCGGCTCAGCGTCGAGGTTCTCGAATCGCTGTGCGGATCGGGCCTGCCACGGACGCGGGTGCCGAAACGGGTCCGGGCCCGCCTCGGCCTCGGCGCGGTGTCCGAGGGTGAAGGAAGCCGCCGATCTGTCGGCCGGTGCCGGCCGGTGGCACGTCGTTGCAGCTTGATGTGCCGATATCGAGCGGGACATCAAGGCGCTGAACCTGCACGCGATCACGCACCAGACACGAACTTCGAACTGTACGGGCGGGTGGCCTGCGGGCACGCCCCCAACACCCAATACCTCTGAAATGCAGTGAGGAGCAGTGACATGACCACTCAGCAGCCGTCGGCCACCGCGGACATCGCCCAGCGGGTCGCCGCCATCTGGGCCGAAGTCCTGGGCCCGGGCTCCGATCGGCCCGGCGCCACGTTCGTCGAGCTCAACGGACAGTCCATCGCCGCCGTACGGATCGCCGCGGGAGTCGAGGAGCAACTGGGCATCACGCTCGACATCGGCGACCTGTTCGAGGACCCGGACCTGGAGACCCTCACCCGGGGCATACTGGCCCGCATCGAAGGGTGAGCGGGATGGCCGAACTGACCCACGTCAACCCTGCCACCTCGCTCGACGAAGTCGTCGAGATCCTGGAACGCGACGGAGCGGTGATCGTCGAGAACTTCGTCGATTCCGAGACGCTCGCCGCGCTCCGGGCGGACCTCGGACTCGGCCTCGAGGCGGCCGGCTACAGCGAGAGCGGCTACGACGGGAAGAAGACCAAGCGGCTGTCCAGCCTGTTCCAGCGGTCGCCGCGCCAGATGACCAGCGTGGTCCTCCAACCGCAGTTCCTCGGCGCGGCCCGGCGCCTGCTGCAGCAGACCACGCACATGTGGATCGGTAAGGTCCGGATGGAGGTGACTCCGAGCATCCAGATCAGCTTCACCCAGGCGATAAGAATCGATCCGGGCCAGGGTCGGCAGCCGTTGCACCGCGACGACGCGATGCATCTGTGGCGGCATCCGGGGCCGCCGTGCCGGCTGCAGCTCATGCTGGCGATGACCGACTTCACCAGCGCCAACGGCGCGACCCTGGTCATCCCCGGCAGTCACCACTGGGACGACGAGCGGGCCCCCGCCTACGCCGAGGCGGTTCCGGCGGTCATGCCCGCCGGTTCCGCCCTGCTCTGGCCGGGCGGGGTCTACCACGGCGGCGGAGCCAACACCACGGACTCGCCGCGCTACAGCCTCTCCGTCGCGCTCGACCTGGGCAACCTGCGGCAGGAGGAGAACCAGTATCTCGCCGTCTCCCGGGAAACCGTGCTGACCCTGCCGGAGGAGGTGCAGCGGCTGCTCGGCTGGGACCGTTGCCCGCCCGGCCTCGGCCAGGTCGAGACGCAGGACCCGCACCTGCTGCTGGAGCAGACACAGCAGGAGCTCGCCACCAGGCCACGCGGTGCCAATCCGCTGATGTAGTGGTCGTGAGCCGAAAGCAGCCGGTGCGCCGTCGCGAAAGCGGGCGCACCGGCTGCGGCGTTTACCGGGCGGCGCGAGTGCAACTCCTCGACGCGGGAGGCGGCCTGCCCCTCCAGCGCGGCAGCCAGGGCATCAAGATCGCTGCTCGTGCCGCGGCCGCCGCCTCCTCGCGCCGGCCCTGTCCTCCGCCGCCCGCTGGACCGGGGAGGGGACCGCGCCCTCGTGGCGCCGGGAGACGAGGAAGGGCCGGAGCAGCTCCCCTGCACGGCGCGCAGGTCGCCGGGCCAGCCGTTGCCCATGACGACAACCTCAACCATGGGCAACGCCGGCGACCTGCGTGAACATGTGCACTCGCGCGAACTCATGACGCCGTATCAGCGCAGGGAGGGACCTGCTGTCCTCTCAGGGCAGGCGGACGGACAACCCGTGATGGAACACGTCGAGCGGGTCATAGACCTGCTTCGCGCGTTGCAACCGGGCGTAGTTGTCCTTGAAATACAGCGCAGACCAGTCGATCCCCGATGTGTTCCACTCGGGATCGGCCAGGTCGGTGTCGGGGTAGCCGATGTAGGAGCCGTCGTTGGTGTCGTCCGGGACCGGCACGCCGCCGGAGTGCGCGTAGACATCCCGGTAGTACGCGCGCACCCAGGCCAGGTGGCGCTCGTCGTCGGCCGGGTCGGTCCAGGAACCGGTGCTGTAGGAGGCCTTGAGGATGCAGTCGCGCTGCGCCACCGCGGTGGCGTCCGGGGCGACGGCGTTCACCTTGCCGCCGAAACCGGTCAGAACCAGGCAGCCCATGGGGTTCTCGTAATCCGACGACGACAGATACCGGTGGATCGCCGTGATCTGCGCGTCGGAGAACCCGCGCCGCAGATAGCCCGCCTTGTTCTTGTACCGGCCCTGCGGATCGCTGGGCCAGCTGTAGGACGGCAGCCAGGTGTCCAGCCACGGGGAGGTCTCAGAGGTCGCCGACATCGGCTCGGCGTCGATTCCGCGGGTGACCGCCGCGGTGTGGGCTTCGAGGACCTCGGCCGCATCCGGTGCGTCGTCGGGGATCACCGAGGTCAGGATGAACATGGTGCCGGAGCGGTGGGAGATGATCAGGTTGCTCCACAACGCCGTGGCCGGTGCGCCCGGCTCGCTGTTCTCCTCGTACCAGGTGCAGTAGTTGCGCAGCAGGGTGCGGAAGTCGGCGTCCGAGATCGCGTCCCAGGACCACATGGTGTCGCGGCGCAGCACCGCTCGCGGCGCGCGGGGAAGCTGCCGGGCCGGGTCGCCGTCCGGCGTCCCCGGCGTGCGCAGCCAGTACTTCGTGACCACGCCGAAGCTGCCGCCCCCGCCGCCGGTGTGCGCCCACCACAGATCGTGGTGCGGGTCGTCGGGCTGGTCGGTGCCCACCACGGTCCGGGCCCGGCCGTCCGCGCCGACGACGACCACCTCGACCGCCGTGACGAGGTCCACCACCAGGCCGTCGCGCCGGGACAACGGACCGTAGCCGCCGGCCGCGATGTGCCCGCCGACGGCCACCTCTAAGCAGGTGCCGGCCGGGATGGTCACGCCCCAGCCGTCGTGCAGTGTGCGGTAGACGTGGTCCAGCCGCGCTCCGGGCTCCACCACGAAGGCGTCGCGCCCGGCGTCGTGGCCGACGTGGTTCAGCGCGGACAGGTCGACGAGCACCTTCACGTCCGGATGCGCGGTGAAGTCCTCGAAGCAGTGGCCGCCGCTGCGCACGGCGATCCGTCGGCCGGCGTCCACGGCCGCCTGGACTGCGGCCTGCACGTCGGCGGCATCGGTGGCGAGCCGGACCTCGTCGGGCCGGCCCACGAAGCGATGGTTGTAGCCCTCGACGAGGGCGGGGTAGCGGGGGTCGTCGCGGGTGACGACGGCGGCGGTCGTGTCCGTCATGGCGGCCTTCCTCACTGGTTCGCGGTCTCTGCCCCGACCGTGCCACCGCCGGCGGGCGCCGGGCATCTCAACGTGTGCGCACTTCCTCGGGAGGTCGGGTGCCCCGCATATAGAATGAGCCGGTGCGTTCCGATCAACGCCTGGAAAGCCTGCTCGCGGAGCTGCGGCCCTCGGCCCTCGGCGCCCTGGTCCGGCGCCACGGACAGTTCGACGGCTGTGAAGACGCGGTGCAGGAGGCGCTCATAGCCGCTGCCACGCAGTGGCCGACCGAAGGCGTCCCGGACAACTCGCGAGCCTGGCTCCTGACCGTCGCCGGACGCCGCCTCACCGACTACTGGCGCAGCGACCGGGCCCGCCGCACCCGTGAGGTCACCGTCGCCTCGATGGCACTGCCCGAGGCGTCAGTGGCCCCGGCCCCCGACGACGAAGACCTGGTCTCCGTCGACGACGACACCTTGATGCTCCTGTTCCTGTGCTGCCACCCGGCGCTGACCCCGCCCTCACAAGTAGCACTGACCCTGCGCGCGGTCGGCGGCCTGACCACCGAGGAGATCGCCCACGCCTTCATGGTCCCGCAGGCCTCGATGAGCCGCCGCATCTCCCGCGCCAAGCAGCAGATCAAGGACGCCGGCATGACCTTTCGTATGCCGCCGGAACCCGAACGCCCCGAACGCACCCGCGCGGTCCTGCACGTCCTCTACCTCATCTTCAACGAGGGCTACACCGCCACCGCCGGACCCGACCTGCTGCGCCCGGACCTGACCGCCGAAGCCATCCGGCTCACCCGCCAGGCCCACCGCGTCCTGCCGGACAACGGCGAGGTCGCCGGACTGCTGGCGCTGATGCTCCTCACCGAAGCACGCCGCCCAGCCCGCACCCTGGCCGACGGCACCCTTGTCCCGATGGCCGAGCAGGACCGCTCCCAGTGGAACGGCGACCTCGCCGAGGAGGGCCTGGCGCTGGTCGTCGAGGCCCTGGCCCGCCCCGGCGTCGGCCTCTACCGCCTGCAGGCCGCCATCGCCGCGGTGCACGTCGAGACCCCGGAAGGCGGCGAGACCGACTGGCCGCAGATCCTGGCCCTGTACGACCTGCTGGAGCAGATCGCGCCCGGCTCGGCGGTGCGCCTGAACCGCGCGGTGGCGATGGCGATGGTCAAGGGCCCCCGCGAGGGCCTGCGCCTGCTGGAGCCGCTGGAGCAGGATCGTTGGATGAAGGGCAGCCACCGGCTCAGCGCGGTGCGGGCGCACCTGCTGGAGATGGACGGCGGTCTGGACAGGGCACGAGAGGCGTACCGGACCGCGGCACGGCAGGCCGCAAGTGGGCCGGAGCAGCGGTTTCTCATGGAGCAGGCGGAGCGGGTGGGGGCGGCATTGGAGGACGGGGCGGGGTAGGGGAACGCGGCTGGTCGGGTGCCGGCGGACGGCGACCGGGGGCTGACAACGGGGCACCGGGGACTGACAACCGGTGACCAGCAGCCGGCGAGCAGTTCCGGCTTGACCGGCACCGTGGTCCGGGCGACCGGGTCGAGCGTCTTCGAGCCTGCGCTGCTGTCGCTGAGCACTCTGGCGGATGCTCGCGCGACTGCCCGGCTCGCACCCTGAGAAGCAGAGCCGCCCGGACCACTAAGGGGAGTTCATGCTCGACACCGCGCCCATCGCCTTCCCTGGCGACCCCGCCTACGACGCCGCCACCGGCGTGTTCAACCTCGCCGGCCCAGCGCACCCCGCCGCCGCGCTCACCACCACCGGCCTCGCCGACGTGCGGGCTGCGATCAGCTATGCGTCGGCGCGCGGCCAGGGCGTTCGCGTCCACACCACAGGCCACTCCGCCGGCGCAGCCACCTCGATGACCGGCGCCCTCCTGATCCGTCCCATCCTGCCCGGCGGCGTCGAGATCGACCCTGACCGCCGTCTGGCCCGCATCCCCGCGGGCACGCCCTGGAGCGCCGTCGTCCAAGCCGCCGCACCCCACGGCCTCGCCGCGCCCCACGGCACCTCGGGCACCGTCGGCGCCATCGGCTACCTGCTGCACGGAGGCGTGAGCCTCTACGGCCGCAAACTCGGCCTGGCCGCCAACCACATCCGCTCCGTCGAGCTCATCACCGCAGACGGACACGTGCGCTGCGTCAGCGCTGCCGAGGACCCCGAACTCTTCTGGGCCATACGCGGCGGAGGCGGCGGCTTCGGCGTCGTCACCGCCGTCGAGATCGAGCTCTTCCCGGTGACCGATCTCGTCGCCGGCGCAGCCTTCTGGTCGTGGGAGCACGCCGAGGCCGTGGTCGGCGCCTGGTACGACTGGACGCTGCACGCGCCCGACGAGGTCTCCACCTCCCTGCGCGTGATGAACCTGCCGGACCTGCCGGAGATCCCGCCGATGCTCAAGGGCGGTCCGGTGGTGTGCGTCGCCGGCGTCGCCCTGGCGGCCGCCTGCGCACACGACCTGCTGGACCCGCTGCGCAAGATCGGCGAGCCGGTACTCGACACCTGGCAGGACTGCGGTCCCGAACTGGTCCCGGACGTCCACATGGACCCCGACGAGCCCGGCACCTTCATCGGCGACCACCTGCTGCTCGCCGAGCCGGGCCGCGAAGGAATCGCCGAATTCCTGCGGATGACCGGCGAAGGCTCCGGCTCGCCCCTGATCGCCGCCGAGCTACGACAGCTCGGCGGGCGCATGGCCGTCGCCGCCCCGGCCGGCGGCGTGCTGAACCGCCTGGATGCGCGCCTGGCCTACATGGGCGCCGGCGTCCCGGAGCTGCGCGGCACGCCGGAGGAGATCATCGAACACTGCGACAAGGTGCGCGCCGCCCTGGGCCCGTGGGATACGGGCCAGACCGCGCCCGGCTTCGTGAAGGGCTTGGACCGGCCGCGCGGGCACCTGTCCGAAGCCGATGTCCGGGCGGTCGAGCGGGTCCGGGCGCGCGTGGACCCCGACGGCCTGTTCCGGGGCGACGCGATGCCGGAGACCGTGATCGTGCCCTGACATCGGCACGCAGGAAGACGACCAGGACCTCGTGCCCTGCGATCGTCGGAGACATGCCCCAGGTGATCGCAGACATCTCCGTCTCCCTCGACGGCTTCGTCGCCGGCCCCGACGACAGCTCCGACCGCCACGCCCTGGGCATCGGCGGCGAACGCCTCCACCAATGGCTCTTCGAACTCGACACCTGGCGCGCCCGAGCCGGGCGCGAGGGCGGCGACCGGGGAGTCGGCGCCGACATCATGGGCGAGTACTTCACCCGCACCGGCGCCGCCGTGATCGGCCGCCGTATGTTCGACCACGGCGAGAAGGCGTGGGGCGACGAACCGCCGTTCCGCGTAACGGTCTTCGTCGTGACGCACCGGCCGCTGCCGCCGCGCCCGATGTCCGGCGGCACCCACTTCGAGTTCGTCACCGGCGGCGTCGCGGAGGCAGTCGGGCGGGCCGTCGCCGCGGCCGGAGCGCAGGGCAAGAACGTGGCGGTGATGGGCGGCGGACAGGTGATCGCCGCTGCCCTGGCCGCCGGTGTGCTGGACGAACTGCGCCTTCACGTTGTGCCCGTGCTGCTCGGTGGCGGCCGCCCCCTGTTCGCAGAGCCCATGGATCCCGCGATCGCGTTGGAGACGACGCGCGTGGAGCTGTCGTCCGGCGTGACCCATGTATTCCATCGCGTTCTCAAGTAGGAAGGAAGGCACAGATGCTCTCCGACAAGGTGATGCTGGTGACCGGCGTCGGCCCCGGCCTCGGCCGCGAGATCGCGGTCCGCGGCGCCGCGGCCGGGGCCGACGTGGTCCTGGCGGCCCGCACCGAGACGGTCCTGACGTCGGTGGCCGCCGAGGTCGAGTCCCACGGCCGCCGGGCGCTGGCGGTCCCCACCGACATCCTCGAACCCGACGCCTGCCGAGCGCTGACCGAGCGTGCCCTGGACACCTTCGGCCGGGTGGACGTGTTCGTCAGCAACGCTTTCGCACCCCCGACGATGGGCGACCTGGCGACGATGGACCTGGACGACGTGCGCGCCTCGCTGGAGACGGACGCCCTGGCCGCGCTGCGCCTGGTCCAGCTCCTGGCGCCGACCCTGACCGGACACGCAGGTTCGGTCGTGATGGTCAGCTCGGCGGTGGTGCACCACTCCCGCCCCAACTTCGGCGCCTACAAGGCTTCGAAATCGGCGCTGCACTCACTGGCCGGCAGCCTGGCCACCGAGCTGGGCCCGAGCGGCGTCCGGGTCAACACCGTGGTGCCGAACTACATCTGGAGCGAGGGGCTGAAGGGCTGGTTCGCGATGCAGGCCGCTGAGCGGGGGGTGACGCTGGAGGACGTCTACGCCGAGACCGCGGCCGCGTTCGACCTGCGCCGGCTGCCCGACCCGGGCGACGTCGCCAACGCGGTGCTGTACCTGGCCTCGGACCTGGCCAGGGCGATCACCGGGCAGAGTCTCAACGTCGACGCGGGCGAATTCCACTCATAGTGCCCCTCCCGGCAAGCTTTGCCCCGTCGCGCCGCCCAGCACGCACTCCCCCAATGCCTTGAGGGCCAGGGGGGACCCCCTTCTGCGTTGGCCGAAAGCCCTGGTGGCTCCTTCCCCAAGCTCTCAACTTCGTTCGAGCAGGGGAGGCCCCATTCAAGGAATTCCGGCCGCCTTGCGATCGCACGCACTGGACGACGCTCCTTCCGGGCAAACATTGCCGGTCGCGGCACTGGCAGGGCTTCGTCGGGTTGACACCGGTGCCGGGATGTCACGGTGACAGGAGGGGCAGCCACCGGTCCTGACCGCGAGAAGGACCTGAACCTCGCGGACAACCTGATGGACACTCAGGCCGGTGCCGCCCCTTTCGGGGAACGGGCCAGGCGCTGGAGAGCACAGAAGGGGTGTGCGGCACCGACGAGGGTGACGTGATGGCGCCGGCCGTTCCAGGCGCGGCCTTCGAAGTGGGCCAGGCCCCGGGCCACCACGTCTCCCCGGCGCCCGCCGCCCGACCCGACCTCGAACACCAGCCCCGGGCCGTGTCCGCGAGGCTGCCCGGCTCGCCGGCCTCCTGATCGTCATGTGCGCGGCCCACCGCGCTCGGACCGACTGGTGGTGCAGGACCCCGGCGGACACGGCCCGGGCCCGCACCCTCCTCGATCTCGTCGCGCGAGAAGCGGAGCCAACGGCTTTCCCGACCGCCGGTCACCGGTGTCGGTGGTCGCCTGCGACCACCGACATTGGTTGGGGACTACGCATCCGGTGCGGGCCGACGACGCGCGCTCGCCAGCCTGAGCTGGGCAAACCCACGGTTGGCCACGGTAGTGAGCAGCACGGCGGAACTGGCGTGCGTACGCCCGGTGGAGAGGTCGCGCCAGACCCGTTCCAGGCGAGTTCCCTCACGTACGGCATGGCTGCCGGCGGTCGGCTGGAGAATCTCGTCAACGGCCCGCCAGGCCAGCTCCGTGGCCTCTCGACAGGTGATCGCGATCCGCACGTCTTCCTCGGCGGTGAACGCCCCGACCGGCAGCCCGGACAGCTCGTGCCAGCGTCGCGACGCCGCGAGAACCAACGTCTCGGCGGCGTCGATCATGCCGCTGGCCTTCCCGTACCAGAGCTGAAAGTCGGGATCCTCCGCCCTGGGCAGGAACGGTGGGATGATCGTGGTGCGGGAGAACATCAGCTCCGTGTACGCGTCGAGCGCGCCCTGGCACATGCCGACCGCGATGTGCGCGCCCTCCAGAGCCATCGAGCTCGCCGGCGCGCCCCCGTACTGCGGGTGCGCGTGCAACTCGCGCCCCGGGGTGCCCTCGGTCACCGAGATCTCCTCGAAATTGACCTCGATGCCGAAGTGATCGGGGATGTGCCCGCCGGAGATCCGGATGCTGTGCGAACCGCTGCCCTTGAGGCCCAGCTGCCCACCCCAGTCGTCGAGCATCTCCCATTGATCGCGGGGGGCGATGAACAGCAGCCGGCGTGGCGGGTTCGCATCATCCCCGGCGATCACGGTATTGCCGATCAGATGGGTCGCGTACGGCGCGCCGGAGCAATACCTCCACACACCGTCCAGGATCCAGCCGCCGTCCTCGGCGCGCGTGGCCGTTCCGTACGGGGCGTTGACGAGCGGCGCGATGAAGTCGCCGCCGCCGAAGATCTCGGCCTGCGCCTTCTCCTCGAACATGCTGCCGGCGAACAGCGAGTGCGCGGCCCCCAGGCAGAACATCCAGCCCGTGGAAGGGCAGGCACGGCACAGGACCATCGCGACCTGCAGGAACGTGTCGAAGCCGAACTCGTAGCCGCCGTACCGCTTGGGCACCGTGATGCGGTAGAAGCCGGCGTCCCGGAACGCCCGATGGGTGTCCTCGGCGTAATAGGTTCGCTGCTCGGTCTCGTGCTGGCGCGCCACCAGGGCGGGCACCATGGCCTTGGCCCGCTCGATCAGCACGGCCGGGGTGACGTCGGCCTCGGACGGCTTGGCCGCGCCCCGCGCGGCGTTCTCGGTGTCGGTCATGGCGCCGGCCCTCAGATCGCCGAGTCCGGGCCGGCGACCATTTCGCCGATCACCTCAAGGAACCCGGCTGCCTGATCGTCGACCTCGGCCTGCTCGAAAAAGTGGCGGCTGAAGCTGAGCCCGCCGACCACTTCGGTGTCGCTCAGGTGCATCGACCAGATCATGCCGTCCGGAGTGTCGGAGCCGAGCGGCTGCGGGATGACCCGCCGCCAGATCGCCGTGTACTCGAGGTCGCCGATCCGGTCGCCCTGCATCAGGTAGGGCGGCTGGACGGCCTGGAACAGGGTCGGCACCGCGTCGGGGCCGGCCGAGGACATCAGCTCGGGCGCCTCGGCGAGGATGTGCAGCAGCGGCAGCTCGTGCGAGAAGGCGCCGATGCAGGCCTTCCTGGTGCGGGCGACGACATCGCGGAAGGTCCGGCAGCCGTCCAGCTTCACCCGCAGCGGGGTGAAGTTGAAGAACGACCCGACCGTGGACTGGAAGCGGTGCTCACGGCCCGGCGTGAAGGTGGGCACCACGATGTCGGTCGCCCGGGTACGACGGTTCACGAAGACGGTGAACGCGGCGAGCAGCACCATGAACGGCGAGCTGCGCGTCTCCTTGGCCAGCCGGGACACCGACGCGCTCAGGTGCGCGTCGGTGGTGAACCGACGATAACTCGTCGCGGGGGACTGCCCGGTGGGGTGCACCGGCGCGACCAGGATCTTGGCGCCGCGCAGCGTCTCGCGCCAGTACGCCCGTGAAGCCGCCACCGCCGGCCCGTCGGCCTCCTCCTGCTGCGCGGCGACGTAGTCCCGGTACTGGGCCACCTCGGGCAGCTGCGGCTCGTTCCCGGCCGCGCGAGCCGTGTAGCACTCCGCCAGGTCCCGCAGGATCACCTGGATCGACCAGACGTCGGCGGCGCTGTGGTGGGCGCACAGAACCAGAACGGAGTCCTGCTCGTCGAAGCGGCCGAGAACGGCCCGCAGCAACGGGACCTGGTCGGCCGGGAACGACCGGGTCTCCGCCTGGATCATGAGCTGCTCGGCGCGCCGGTCCCGGTCCGCGCCCGGCGACTCGTCCAGGTCGACCAGCTCCAGCTCCGGCTGTACGGCGGGCAGCACGCTCTGCGCCCCCCCGTTCTCCAAGTGCACCACGGTGCGCAGCGCCTCATGCCGCTCGACCACATCGGCCAACGCCAGACGCATGGCCCGCACGTCGACGCGGCCGTGGACCCGCCACGCGAAGACCTCCGTGTAGTGCGGCCCGAACGGCCCGGTCTTGAAGCCTTGGGCGAACATGCAGAGAAACTGCTGCTGCAGTGAGAGCGCCGCAGTTGCCTGCTGGGATTCCGAAGTCGTGGTCATGTGGGATCTCTCCTCAGAAAAGGCGAACGCTGCCGTTGTGGAGGGCACCGATCAGCGTGTCGCGTTCGAGTTCGGCGGCGACCGGGCCATGCCGACCACGCCCTGGTCGTCGCCGTTGGACGGCACGCTGTGAATGCCGGCCGGGCCGATCGTCCGGTTCTTCGCGACCGGCGTGGTGGCCGGGTACTGCGCACGTCCGTCACGAACGGATCGGCTGGCCGCAGCAGTTCGCGCCGTGGAAGATCTCCTGGTCGGTGAAGAACAGCGGGACGTCGTCGGCCGGCACGACCGGGCGCAACGGATGGGTCAGTGCACTGCTACGTGGCCGCGTCTCGATTCTCATCACCGCTCCGAGGGCCGCGCATCTTCGTGATTGCGCCCCCACCCACCCGCCCACGACCGGCAGATTCAACCAGAGGACAACGGCCGCCCGTCCGCACGCCATGGCGGACCTCCGATACGTCGGCGCCGACGGCACCGGCCTCTGCACGAGGGGTGCGAGTGGAACTCCGGCAGCTCACACGGGCGTGCGTGCCGTAAGGAGCTGAGGAATTGAGCGCCAGGACGGTGCCGGACGAGAATGCCGTCGCGTCGGCGCCGGCCCCGGTCCGGGGGAGCCGCTCGCGGCTGGGGTCGGCGATCCACCGCAGGCCGACATCACGCTCCTGCCCGGTCAGCACGTATCCCTGCTGCGCCGCGTCCTGGCGGGTCAGTTCCGGGGCTTCTGGACGGTGACAACCGCATAGCCGATCTGGTCCGCCCCCGGTGCGAAGAAGTTCTCCAGCGTCTGCCGGAGTCCGTCGACGGCGGCCTCGCCGAACCGGCCGACCAGCTCGTCGCGCCGCGTATCCACGGCCTGCAGGTACTTGGGGCCCATCCCGAACACCCGCGGCCCGCACTGCAGGTACTCCACCGGCTCGAACCCGGCCTCTCGCAACGTGTCCAGCCACTCGGCCACCGACAGCATCCGCTTCGCCCCGAAGTCGGCGGCGAACTGGCCGGCGGCCGCGACGCCGAGCCCTTCCCGGGTGGGCTCGGTCAAGGACAGCAGGCCGCCGGGGCGCATCGCCCGGTGCAGGCTGCCGAGCGTATGCCCGAGGTCACCGACGTAGACGAGGGACTCCATCGCCACCACCGCGTCGAAGCTGCCGTCCGGGAAGTCCAGCGAACTGTAGTCGCCGACCCGGAACGTGACCTGGTCGGCCAGCCCGGCCGCCCGGACCCGGGCCCGTGCCTCGGCCACCTGGCGGGTGCTGATATTGACGCCGGTGACCTGCACCCCGTACTCGGTGGCGAGCTGGATGGCCGGGGCCCCGAGACCGCAACCGACGTCGAGGACCCGATCACCCTTGCGCAGCCGCAGTGAATCCGCCACTTTGCGGGTCAGTCGCTGCGCCGCCTCGATCAGCGGAGCCTCGTCCTCGTCGTCGTACCAGTAGGCCAGATGCACCTGGCCGTCGTTGAACACATTCGACATGTCGGACGACTCGTCGAACATCTCGGCGATCTCGTCCGTCTCCGGCGTCTGGCCAGTGGTCGTCGCGCTCTCCATGGCTTCTCCTCTCGCGCTGGGACCAGATCCACCAAGCCCTGCCCCAGGGTCGCAGTGGTGGCAGTGGCAGGCATCTTCCTGCTTGCGCGGCCGCCGCTGAGGGCCGTGTCACAGCGCGCCGCCCCCGGCTCCCGGACGGGAGCCGGGGGCGGCGGTCACCCCGGTCAGGCGTTGTCGTCGGGCTTCGGCGCGAATCCGTCATGCAGGATCGGCCACATCTCGACCGGGCTCTCGCTCGCCCACGGCATGTCCGCCGCGATCTCGCGGGCCCGCTCGGCCGACTCCACCTCCAGGAGGTAGAGGCTGCAGACGAACTCCTTGGCCTCCAGGTAGGGGCCGTCGGTGGAGAACGGAGCGCCGTCCTTGTTCCGTACCAGCGTGGCCTCGCTCCTGTCGCCGAGGCCGTAGGCCGCGAGCAGCTCTCCGGAGGCCCTGTAGCGGGAGTTCCAGGCGTCCTGCTCCGCGATCTCCTTGTCCAGGACCTCGGCCGGGATCGAAGCCCACTTCTCCTCGTTGCCGTAGATCATGAGCAGGTATTTCATGTCAGCCCTCAGCCTCCTCGGGCCTCACGCGTGACGACCCGAACGAATGTTTGAAGTCCGGTGGAAGCGATCGGCTGGATCACGTTACTCACCTTACGAAAGGCCACTGTACGAGATCCAGCGGAGGACGCCCGGGGTCCACGCAGAGCGTGCCGGTAAACCGCGCTGCAGCTCAATAACACGCGGCTTGTGAGTGATTCCGGTGTGGGAGAGGCCGGTTGGGACGACGAGCGGACGGTGATGGTCTGCCCGGGACCCGCGCATCCGAAGAAGGACCGGCACCGGCGTCACGGCGATCGGTCCCGTTCGGCGAGAGCCGAGTCCGCACCGTGGAAGACGCCCGCGGCGGCGCCCACTGCACACCATAGGAGTGACCGGTACCTATCCGTCCTCACAGGAGGCAGACGTGGACGACGATCCGCTCTTCGTCATCGATCCGGCCGGGACCGACATCCACGGCGAGGCGGCCCGGCTTCGGGCCCGCGGGCCGGTCACCCGGGTGCTGCTGCCCGGCGGAGTCGAGGCCTGGTCGGTGACCGGCTACCACGCCGCCCGGCAGGTCCTGGCGGACGAGCGGTTCGCCAAGAACGCCCGGCGGCACTGGCCGGCGTACGTCGAGGGCACCCTCGGCCCGGACTTCCCGCTGATCGTCTGGGCTCGGATGGACAACATGTCCACCGCGGACGGTGAGCCGCACGCCCGCCAACGCCGTCTTGTCGCCGGTGCGTTCAGCCCGCGGCGGATTGCCATGCTGCGACCGCGGGTCGAGCGGATCGTGACGCGCGCGCTGGACGAGCTGGCCGACCATGCGGCCGAGCGGCCGGGCGAGCCGGTCGACCTCAAGCTGCGGTACGCGCACCCGGTGGCGTCGCGGGTGATCGGCGAGCTGCTCGGCGTGCCCGACGGCGACCCGGACGGCATCCTGGACCGCGCCGGGTACGTCGAGCCGAACCCGCAGAAGGCGGCCGTGGAGTTCGCCTCGCTGCGGAGCAAGATCGAGGCCCTGGTCGCGGAGAAGCGCCGCCAACCGGGGGAGGACCTGATCAGCGATCTGGTCGCGGCCGAGCCGAGCGGGTGCCCGGTGTCCGGGGCGGACGGCGGGTCCGATGCCGAACTGGTCGGGCTGGCGCAGCTGATGCTCAACACCGGCGCCGAACCGGCCAGGAACCTCATCACGAACACCGCGCTGGCGCTACTCACCCGGCCCGGCCAGCGCGCCCTGGCAGCGGGCGGCGAGGTGGACTGGGACGACGTGGTGGAGGAGACGCTGCGCACCGACGCACCGGTCGCGCACCTGCCGTTCCGGTTCGCGACGGAGGACGTCACGATCGCCGGCGTGACCATCTCCCGGGGCGACCCGGTGGTGGTCGGTTACGCCGCGACCGGCCGCGACCCGGAGCTGCACGGCGACGCCGCGGGGGAGTTCGACGCCCGGCACGCGGACAAGCGGCACGTGGCGTTCGGCCACGGCGTCCACCGGTGCGTCGGCCCGGCGCTGACCCGGATGGAGGTGCGCATCGCGGTGGAGGAGCTGTTCACGCGCTTCCCCCGGCTGCGGCTGGCGGTGGAGCCGGGCGAACTGGCCGGCCAGGGCACATTCATCATGAACGGCCGACTCGAGCTGCCGGTCCATCTCCGATGAGGACAGCAGGTCCCTCCACGCGCTGATACGGCGTCATGGCCGACCGCCCTCGGAACCCGAATCCACCGCCCGGATATCGCTGACATGAAGCTGACGGGCCGTCGGCGGACGCGGCAGCGGTCGGGCCCACGCGGGCGGATGGACGGGGCGGGTCGGTGTGGCGGCGGACCGTGGGCGGCGACGAACGGTTCGACGAACGCGTGACGACATCGCCACCGCCGGGGGAGAGGCGCCCGCCGCCCGGGGAGAAGAAGACAGCCGCCGAGCGCGCCATCCGCGCGTCGTGACTGCCGGCCCGGCGGCACGCGCAGTGGATGCTGACGACCTGTCAGGAAAGCCGGCGGCGCACCGGGCGGGCCGAGGGGGCGACGGCACCGGGCGATGCCGGCGGCATACCCGGATCCGGTGCGGGCGGACGGCGATGACAGCCGCACTCCAGGAGATGCCGCTGTTGGACGCAGTCGTCATTGTGTAGTCAGGAGCCGCTCGCTGTGAACCGGAGCCCCGATGTGGCGTGGTGTGCGGTCTGTCCGATTCCCATGCAGTGCCGAATGATTGATGGAGGCTGTCCATGACCGACCCCGCGTACCGGCATGTGCCGGCGACCGAGGTGCAGCAAGGGCTGTGGCTGTTGCGTGCGCTCGGTCAGGAGCCGACGCCGCGAAGCCGGACGTACCGGGTGGTCGGCGACCTGGACGTGGCGGCGCTGGCTGTGGCGTGGCGGTCGCTCGTGGACCGGCACGAGCAACTCCGGTCGGCGCTGGTACTGCGGGACGGCGTGCCGGTGCGGAGGGTCTGGGCGCGTGCCGGGACGCAGGCGTTTCGGCTGCGCGAGGTGGACAGCGGGCAGGCCGATGAGGCGCACTGCGGACCGGCCGGCGAGGGGGAGTCAGGGCCGGCCGGCGGCGGCGGGTCCGATCCGGTCGGCGTGCCGGGGGCACAGATGACGGTCACACGCTGCGGGCCCGAGGAGCATCGGGTCCGGTTGGCGGTTCCTGGCGCATTCGCCGACGAGGACTTCCTGGACACGCTGGTCGAAGAACTGTCCGAACTGTGCGCTGGGAGAGAGCTCCTGACAGACACTCCCCACGGCGGGGTGACCGCCGCGGAGGCCGAATCCCCTGAGGCATTGGCCTGGTGGGTCAATGCGCTGAACCCGCTGCCGAGCGAGCTTCCGCTGCCCGCGGACCGTCCGCGTCCGGATCGGGTCTCGGGACGGTGGGGAACGGCCGGCGCCCCGGCCGACCCGGAGCTCGGCCGCGCCGTCGCACGCTGTGCCGAAGCCAGGCGCAGCAGCCCGTACGTCGTGATGCTCACCGCATTCCAGGTCCTCCTGCACCGCTACACCGGAGGCGACCGGGTGGCTGTCGCGGTACCGGTCTCGCAGGGCGGGGCGGGCGCGGCGACGAACGTCCTGATCCTGCCGGCCGACATCCAGGCGAGGCAGAGCTTCAACGACGTCCTCGAGCGCGGCACGGCACTGGCCGCCGAGGCGATGGCGCGGCGTACCGTTCCGCTGGCGCGTGTGCTCGGGGCGCTGCCGGTTGTCCGCGACGTGCGGCGGGTGCCGTTGGGCGATGTCGTGTTCGACTATCGGGGGCGGCCGGAGCCGGTGTTGGCGATTCCCGGTGCGGTCGTCGAGCCCTGCCCGGAACACGGTGGGCCGGCACCGGCCGATCTGGTGCTGCGAGTCGAAGACAGCGGCAGCGGGCCGGCCGTCACCGTGCTCTACGACGCGGACCAGTTCGGGCCGGAGACTGCGCGGATGATCCTGCGACAGTTCCGTACGCTGCTTCGGCACGCCGTCCGGGCTCCGGACACCACCGTCGGTGAGCTGGCGCTCGACAGTCCCGGCAGAGCGGCACGCGCCGCCGACGAGGCTGACCGGCGGGCCGATGACGGCGCGCCCGGGTACACGATCGTGGAGGCGATCAGCAGGCGCGCGTCGCAGGACCCGGACGCGGTGGCCGTTGACGGTCCCGACGGCACGCTGACCTACCGTGCGTTGTACGCCACCGCGATACGGGTCGCCGAGGACCTGCGGGCCGCCGGGGTGCGGGCCGGTGATCCGGTTGTGGTGCGGCTGCCGGTGGGAGTGCGTCAGTATGCCGCATTGCTCGGGGTGTTGTCGGCCGGCGCACATCTGAGCTGGTTCGGGACCGCTGACAACGGAGACCGCGGCCGGGCAGTCCTCGAGGCGCTGAAGCCAGTGGCGATGCTGGTGGCCCCTGGAGCGACCGGAACCGCAGGAGCTGCCGCCCCCGGCCCCGACGAACTCCTCGACCGGTACCGCATGACCACCGGCGGCCAAGTCGTCACGGTGGGAGAGCCCGACCCGGCGCCGCGAGCATCCGCCCCCTCCTCGCCGCCCACGCCGCCGAGGCTCACCGACCGCGCCTACGTCGCCTTCACCTCCGGCACCACCGGCGTCCCGAAAGGTATCGCGCACAGTCACGCCGCGCTCGCGCAGTTCGCCGCGTGGATGGCCGCCGAGTTCGAGATCGGACCCGACGTACGCGTCGCGCAGTGGGTGGCCGCCGAACACGACCCTGCCCTGGCCGAGACGTTCGCAGCGCTCGGATCGGGCGCCACGCTGTGCCCGGTGCCCGAGAAGATCCGTGCCAACCCCGAACGCCTCCTGGACTGGCTGGCCGCCGAACGCGTCGGCGTACTCCAGACCGTGCCGAGCTTCGCCCGCGAACTGCTCCGCGTCCTCACCGAGCGCCGTTCCGCCGAACGACTGGGCACACTCAGGGCCCTGCTGTTGATGGGCGAAGCACTGCCCGGCGAACTCGCCGACGGACTGCTGGCCGCGCTGCCACTGGTCCGCATCGCCAACCTCTACGGCCCGACGGAGACCGTCGCCGCGACCTGGCACCCGGTTCACCGGCGGGCAGTACACGTCACCGGCGCGACCACCGGCCCGCCAAGCAGCGCGTCAGCCGGTACGTCAGCGAAGCCCGCCGCCGCCCCGGTCCCCATAGGCCGCCCCATCCCCGGCCGCGGCGTCCTCGTCGTCGACGAATCAGACCGCCTCTGCCCCGCCGGCGTCACCGGCGAACTGGTCATCACCGGCCCCTACGTCGCCGACGGCTACCTCGCCGACCACGACCACGCCGCCTTCACCCGCCTCCCGTCCATCGACGCACCCTGCTACCGCACCGGCGACCTCGCCCGCCGCCGCCCCGACGGCACCCTCGAATACCGCGGCCGCAAGGACAGCCAGATCAAGCTCTACGGCAGCCGGCTGGAGCTCACCGACGTCGAAGCGGCCCTGGCCGGGCACGCCACCGTCGCCGACTGCGCCGTCGTCGCCGGCGCCGACCGCGACGGCCTGGCCGTCCGCCTGGTGATCTGCGTCGTCCCGCGCAGCCCACCCGACGGCGAGCCGCAAGGCTCACCGAGCGAGTGGCGCACCCACCTGCGCCGACGCTTTGGCCGCTCGCTGCTCCCGGCCCTGTACCGCACCCTGGACCGTCTCCCGCGTACCGTCACCGGCAAGGTCGACCGCCCCCGGCTGGCGCGTACCGTTGCCGCCGCCGAGCGCGATGCAGCGGCCCGGCGCCCCGCGACCGGTACCGAGGCAGACCTCGCCGCGATCTGGGCGGACCTGCTCGGCACGCCGCCGGAGCACGCCGACCAGAGCTTTTTCGCCGTCGGCGGCACCTCCCTGTTGGTCCCGCAGCTGCTGCACCAGGTGCACCAGCGCTTCGCGGCCGACGTGACCGTCCCCCAGTTCTACGCACATCAGAGCCTGGCGGCCCTGGCGGCTCTGGTCGACCGAACCCGATGAAGGAGTACCTCGTGTCCACCACCCCCATCAGCGCTCCAGCCGTCCTGGACGGCGAGACGCTCGACATCCCTGCTGTCCGCCGCGTGGCCGAGCAGCGGGCCGAGGTGACGCTGTCGCCCCAGTCGCTGGCCAAGGCCGACAAGAGCCGCGCCGTGTTCGAGGACGTGGTCCGCGCCGGCACCCCGGTCTACGGCGTCACCACCGGCTACGGCGAGATGATCTACATGCTCGTCGACCCTTCGCGGGAGACCGAGCTGCAGACCAACCTCGTCCGCAGCCACAGCGCCGGCGTCGGTCCGTTCTTCCCTCACGACCAGGCACGTGCGATCGTCGCCGCGCGTCTCAACGCCCTGGCAAAAGGCTACTCGGCGGTCCGGCCGGAGATCCTGGAGCGGCTGGCCCTGTACCTGAACTCCGACCTGATACCGGCGATCCCGGAGATCGGCTCGCTGGGCGCCAGCGGAGACCTGGCTCCGCTGGCGCACGTGGCCTCCACCATCATCGGTGAGGGCTACTTCCTGGGCCCGGACGGCCGACGGCCGGTCGCCCCGGTGCTGCGCTCGCTCGGGATCACGCCACTGGAGCTGAAGTTCAAGGAGGGCCTGGCGCTGATCAACGGCACCTCGGCGATGACCGGGCTGGGCGCGCTGATCGTCGACCGGTCGCTGGAGCAGGTGCGGCACGCCGAGATCGTCTCGGCGCTGCTGGTGGAGGCGATGCGCGGGTCGATGGGGCCGTTCCAGCCCGAGGGCCACGACATCGCCCGGCCGCACCCCGGCCAGATCGACACGGCGGCGAACATGCGGGCCCTGCTGCGCGGCAGCGGGCTCACCGTGGAGCACTCGGACCTGCGCCGTCAGGTCGCCGCGGCCAAGGACGACGGGGACGTCACCCGGACCGAGATCTACCTGCAGAAGGCCTATTCGCTGCGGGCGATGCCGCAGGTGCTGGGCAGTGTCCGGGACACCCTGACGCACGCCACGGCCCGGGTGCAGACCGAGCTCAACTCCGCGAACGACAACCCCCTGTTCTTCGAGGACCACGAGGTCTTCCACGGCGCGAACTTCCACGGCCAGCCGGTGGCCTTCGTGATGGACTTCACCACGATCGCCCTGACCCAGCTCGGCGTGCTGGCCGAGCGGCAGCTCAACCGGGTCCTGAACCGGCACCTGAGCTACGGCCTGCCGGAGTTCCTGGTGGCCGGCGACCCGGGTCTGAGCAGCGGGTACGCCGGGGCGCAGTATCCGGCCACGGCGCTGGTCGCCGAGAACCGGACGATCGGCCCGGCCAGCACACAGAGCGTGCCGTCCAACGGCGACAACCAGGACATCGTCAGCATGGGTCTGATCGCGGCCCGAAACGCCCGGCGGGTACTGGCCAACAACCAGCACATCCTGGCCGTGCAGTTCCTGGCCGCGGCCTCGGCGGTGGACGTCTCCGGGCGCTACGACGGCCTGGGACCGGCCGGCCGCGCCGCCTATGACGCGGTGCGCTCGCTCGTGCCGCCGCTGAATCAGGACCGGTACATGGCTGACGACATCGAGACTGTCGCCGCCGCCCTGACCCGCGGGGAGTTCATCACCGCCGTCGAGGACTGCGGCGTGGAACTGCTCTGACACCGGCGTCCGCCGGCCCCGGGCCCGGCGGACCGACAGGAAGGCAGGACAGCAATGGCCACTCGGCCAATGACCGGCGAGGAGTACGTGGAAAGCCTTCGCGACGCTCGCGAGGTCTACGTATACGGCGAACGTGTCAAGGACGTCACGACGCACCCGGCGTTCCACAACCCGGTGCGCATGACCGCCCGGCTCTACGACGCCCTGCACGACGACCGCTACCGCGACGTCCTGACCTGCCCGGTCGACGGCGGCGGCGACGGGTACACCCACCGCTTCTTCACCACGCCGCGCAGCGCCGAGGACCTGGTCGCCGCCCAAGGCGCGATCGCGGCCTGGGCCCGACTGAGCTACGGCTGGATGGGCCGCAGCCCCGACTACAAGGCCTCCTTCCTCGGCACCCTCGGCGCCAACGCCGATTTCTACGGGCCCTACGCCGACAACGCCCGGCGCTGGTACCGCGAGTCGCAGGAGAAGGTCCTGTTCTGGAACCACGCCATCGTGCACCCGCCGGTGGACCGCGACCGGCCGCCGGACGAGGTCGCCGACGTGTTCGTGCACGTCGAGGCCGAGACCGACGCAGGACTCGTGGTCAGCGGCGCCAAGGTGGTGGCCACCGGCTCGGCGCTGGCTCACTACAACTTCATCGCGCACTACGGCCTGCCGATCCGCAAGCGTGAGTTCGCACTGGTGGCCACCGTGCCGATGGACGCCCCCGGCGTGAAGCTGATCTGCCGGCCTTCCTACACCGCGACCGCGGCCGTGGCCGGCAGCCCCTTCGACTACCCGCTGTCCTCACGGCTGGATGAGAACGACACGATCCTCGTGATGGACAAGGTGTTGATCCCCTGGGAGAACGTCTTCATCTACGGGGACCTGGGCAAGGTGCAGATGTTCACCGCCCGCTCCGGCTTCCCCGAGCGGTTCACCTTCCACGGTTGCATCCGGCTCGCGGTGAAGCTGGAGTTCCTGGCCGGTCTGCTGTCCAAGGCGCTGCAGGTCACCGGCACGCGGGACTTCCGCGGCGTGCAGAGCCGGCTGGGGGAGGTGCTGGCCTGGCGGAACCTGTTCTGGGGGCTGTCCGACGCGGCCGCGCGCAACCCGGTGCCGTGGAAGGACGGAGCGGTGCTGCCCAACGGGGACTACGGGATGGCCTACCGATGGTTCATGCAGGTCGGCTACCCGCGGATCCGGGAGATCATCCTGCAGGACGTGGCCAGTGGGCTGATCTACGTTCCCTCCAGCGCCGAGGACTTCCGCAACCCGCAGACGCGGCCGTACCTGGACAAGTACGTCCGCGGCTCAGGCGGGGTCACGTCCATGGAGCGGGTCAAGCTCATGAAGCTGCTGTGGGACGCGATCGGCAGCGAGTTCGGCAGCCGGCACGAGCTGTACGAGCGCAACTACTCGGGCAACCACGAGAACACCCGGGTCGAGCTGTACGCCAGTCAGCTGGCCTCCGGCCAGCTGGCCGGCTACGAGAAGTTCGCCGAGCAATGCATGTCCGAGTACGACCTGGACGGCTGGACGGTCCCGGACCTGGAGTCCTTCCCGGACCTCAAGAATCTGATCAACCGGCCCTGACACCACGGCGCGCACCGGCACGCCGGAAGACGCCGCGGCCGACGACCGCGGCCCAAGTGGCACGTATCCGCAAGGGGGAACATCCAGGGAGCTTCATGGACGGCACGAACGCGCCGTCGCGGCAGGAACTGCTCGGCCGCGCCACCGACGACGCGGCCGGTGAGCAGCCCGGCGAAAAGTTCCGCACGCGATGTCCGGTTCCCCGGGACGGCTCCGACCTATAGGTGGGAGCGTCCACGCCGGGCGCCCGATCGCGAGGAGCCCAACGATGAAGTACATGCTGCTGATCAACCTGAACCCGAAGGCCAACGAGGCGCTGAGCGAGGAGCAGCAGGCCGCCGTGGGCGCCGCCCACGAAAAGCTGATGGCGGTCACCAAGGAGGCCGGCGAGCTCGTCGCCGCGGAGGCCCTGGGCGAGCCCGCCAAGACCACCGTGGTCCGGGTGCGCGACGGCAAGACGGCCGCTTCCGAAGGCCCGCTGGTCGATGCCGAGGAGTACTTCTGCGGCTACTACATCGTCGACGTGGCCAGCAAGGAGCGTGCGGTCGAGCTCGCCGCCATGATCCCGGACGCGCAGTGGTCCGCCGTCGAGGTCCGGCCGTTCTTCGAGATGCCCGAGGAGGGCTGAGACGCCGGTAGCGCCTGGCTGGCGGCGGTCATCCGCCGCCAGCGGGGCGGCGCGCCGCCCCGGCGGCCGCGCCCGACAGGGCCTGGCGGAAGACACCCGACGGGATGTAGCGCTGCGTCACCACGTGGAAGCCGTGCGTGGTTGCCGTAGTAGAGTCCCCGCAGGACGTGCCCGACGGTTCCAGTCGGATGCCATGACGGCGGCGCCCTCCCCGGTCGTGACGCGGTGGCGGATATCGGCCATGGGGACCCCTTCCCGCAGAGGACCCCCTCCAGACCGTCCCACCGCGGAAACCGGCATGCCGGCGCATGTCTTGATCCGCGCTTCGGCTCCGACTGACAGGTATAGGAAGAGGACAGCGCCGACGGGTGCTGCTCAACGGAAGAAGAGAGACCATCATGAACAGCGACTTGGACCCCGCGGTCATCGCGTGCCTGCGGGCCGAAATCACCGGCGAGGTTTACGTGCCGGGCGACGAGGGATACGACGAGCTCACCGATCTGATCGTCCACACCGGGCACCCGGCCGTGATCATCCGAGTCCGCAGCAACGACGACGTGGCCCGCGGCATAGCCTTCGCGATCGAGCACGATCTGGAGATCTCCACCCGCAGCGGTGGCCATAGCAACGCCGGCTTCAGCACCAAC
This sequence comes from Streptomyces sp. NBC_00846, assembly GCF_045207325.1. Taxonomy (NCBI): domain Bacteria; kingdom Bacillati; phylum Actinomycetota; class Actinomycetes; order Kitasatosporales; family Streptomycetaceae; genus Streptomyces; species Streptomyces sp. NBC_00846. The sequence goes on from NZ_CP108847.1 coordinate 420,572, forward strand.
GTCGGCGGCCTGGTCCTGAACCTGGCGCACCTGAACTCCATCGAGGTGGTGGACGAGTCCGAGCGTCTGGTCCGCCTCGGCGCCGGCGCGCAGTGGGCCCAGGTCGCCGCCGCGCTGGAGCCGCACGGCTTGGCCTTCACCTCCGGCGACACCACCAGCGTGGGTGTCGGCGGCCTGCTGGTCGGCGGCGGCATCGGCTGGCTGGCCCGTAAGTACGGCTTGGCCCTGGACAGCCTTGTGGCCGCGGAGGTCGTGACGGCCGACGGCTGCATCCTGTCGGCCAGTGCCGAGGAGAACCCGGACATCTTCTGGGCGATCCGCGGCGGCGGCGGCAACTTCGGCGTGGTGACCTCCTTCACCGTGGTGGCACAGCCGGTCGCACAGGTCTTCTTCGGCCAGATCTCCTTCGCCCCCGACGAGACCGCCGCCGTCCTGCGCGGCTGGGCGGCGCACATGGACTCCGCCCCCGAGGAGCTCACAGCCACCGCCATGTGCTGGCCGACCTTCGGCGAGGCCACCCCGCCCCTGGCCATCGTGGTCTGTTACGCCGGCGAGGACGAAGTGGCCGCCAACTTGGCCATCGACCCGATCCGCAAACTCGGCACCGTCGTGGACGACCAGGTCCGCCTGATGCCCTACGGCGACGCCCTCCAGCCCGCAGGCGACCTTCCCCCGGGCTGGCGCCCGCGCGTGCGCAACCGCCTCACCCCGGCCCTGACCGAGGACCTGGTCACGACGATCCTCACCGAACAGGCCAACCTCGAGAACCTGTATGTCGAGATCCGCAGCATCGGCGGCGCCCTGAACCGGGTGCCGCAGGACGCGACCGCGTTCCCCCACCGTTCCACCCAGGCAATGGTCATGGGCGTGCTGCTCGGCTCCCCGGAGGGGAACGAGCCGCTGCTGCCCGCCTACGAGGCGTTCTGGTCCGCGTTGGCCCCGTCGATGTCCGGCGCCTACAGCGGCTTCCTGAGCGACATCCTCCCGGCAGACATCGACGCGGTGTACCCGCAGCAGGTGTATCGACAGCTGGCGGCGCTGAAGCACGAGCACGACCCCTGCAACGTCTTCCACCTGAACGTCAACATCGTCCCGGCCGAAGCCGACCAGGACTGATCCTCGCGGCGCCGTGCATCGCGCACGGCGCCGCTCGGCATCCGTCCTCACACCGGCAGCACTCTCACCGGTACCCCGTTGAACACCGCGTTCCCCGACACCGGGTCCACCACCAGCTCATCGGTCAGCGCGTTGGCGTTGACACCGGCGTTCCTGCGCGCCACGGCCTGCCCGCTGTCCTTGTGGCCCCACCCATGCGGCAGACTCACCACCCCCGGCATGATCGTCTCGGTGGCCTCCACCGACACCTCGACCTCCCCGGCCGCGGACCGCACCCGCGCCCGGTCCCCGAGGCCGAAGCGGGCCACGTCCCGCGGATGGATCTGCAGCGTGCACCGGTTGCTGCCACCGACCAGCGAAGGCACGTTGTGCATCCAACTGTTGTTCGAACGCAGGTGCCGGCGTCCGATCAGCACCATCTCCGGAGCCGGGTCCCGCAGCCGATCCAGCAGGCGCCGCACGTCGGCGGCCAACGCCGCCGGCGCCAGGTCGACCTTCCCCGACGCGGTGCACAGGATCTCCGGCAGCCGCGGCTGGAGCGGACCGAGATCCAGGCCGTGCGGGGCCTGCCGCATCGCCTCCAGCGATAGACCGTAGGACCCCAGTTTCAGCAGCGCGTCCAGTATGCGCTCGGTCCCGTCGGCGCCGTCCAGGCCATCACGCAGCTCCGGTGCGGCCGCGAGCAGCTGCCCGAGCAGCATCTCCTCGCACACCTCGGGGTCGACGTCGGGGCCCTGACCACTCAGGATCAGCAACAGCTTGGCCAGGATCGCGGCCTCGGAGCGCTGGTCGTGACCCAGCGGCAGCACCGGCGGGGAGAAACGGGCGTAGTTGCGGACCATGATGATCTGCACCAGGAAGTCGAAGTGCGGGCTCTGCAGGATCCGCGGCGGTGGCAGGATCACGTTCGCGTGCCGGGTCGTCTCGTTCAGGTAGGGGTCGACGCAGACCATGAAATCCAGCCCGGACAGGGCCCGCGCCAGACGCGGGGCGCCCGGCGCGGACAGCGCCGGATTGCCCCCCACCGTGACCAGGGCCCGGATCTGCCCATCCCCGGGTGTCTCGATCTCTTCGGCCATCGTGGCGACCGGGAGCTCGCCGAGGACCTCCGGCAGACCGCGTACCCGGCTGTGCCACGCGCCGGTGGCGAACGGCTGTCCGCTGCGGAAGATCTCCAGGCCCGCGGTCTTGGCGAACATGACGCCGCCGACCCGGTCCAGGTTCCCGGTCAGGGCATTGATGACGTCGACCAGCCACTGCGCCGTCGAGCCGAACTCCGCGGTGCAGGTGCCGATCCGGGCGTAGACGGACGCCGACGGCGCCGCCGCGACCTCCCGCGCCAGCCGCACGGTCGTCGCCGCCGGCACGCCGCAGGCCCGCTCCACCGCATCCGGCGTGAAGTCACGGGCCAGGGACCTGAGTTCGGGGAGCCCGGTGACCTCCACGTCCAGAGAGGCCAGTCCCTCGGCCAGTAGCGTGTGCACGATGCCGAACAACAGGTACGCATCCGTCCCGGGGCGGATGAACAGGTGCTCGTCAGCGAGCTCGGCGGTGCGGGTGCGCCGCGGATCGACGACCACGACCTTGCCGCCGCGCTCCTGCAAAGCCCGCAGCCGGCCCTTGAAGTTCGGCGCCACGCACAGCGAGCCGTTGGACTCCACCGGGTTCGCCCCGAGGATCAGCATGTAGTCGGTGCGGTCGAGGTCCGGGACGGCCACGGCCATCGGATCGCCGAACATCAGGCCGCTGGCGACGTGCTTGGGCATCTGGTCGATGGTGCTGGCCGAGTACACGTTGCGGCTGCCGAGAGTCTGGGTCAGCGGCTGTCGGTAGAGGAATCCGGCCATGGTGTGGAACGTCGGGTTGCCGAAGTACAGCGCCACGGCGTCGCGGCCGTGCGCCGCCATGGTCTCGCCGAGCCCGCGGTGCACCTCGGCGAACGCCTCCTCCCAGCTGGCGGGCCGCAACTGCCCGTCGACCCGGACCAGTGGACGCGCCAGCCGGTCCGAATCCTCGTCGAGCTGGCCCAGCGCCGCCCCCTTCGGGCAGAGGAAGCCCTTGCTGAACGGGTCGTCCTGGTCGCCCTCGACCCGCAGTACGGAGCCGGCGTCGTCCAGGGTCAGCCGTAACCCGCAGGACGTCTCACACAGTGGACAGGTCCGGAGTGCAGTCTTCATGCTCGCTCCCGAGTTCGAGGGTGGGCCGACGCCCCGGGCGCAGCCCCACCCAGGCCACCGCCGGTCGGGTCGTCCGGGCCGTGGAAGTGGGGCAGGCGGACCTCACCGGCGTCGCACGGTCCGATCGCCTCCAGACGCTAGCAGCGGCGCGGCGCGGACCCTTCTCGCTGGATGCGAAGGCGCAGACCGGTTGGGCATTCCCGAAGATGTCGGCCGCCGCCGGGCAAGCGATCGTGGGGGCAGACCTGCCGAAGAGAGGATTCGCCATGGCTCCGAACGCCGAGCCGGCCACCGCCGCCGGACCGCTGACCGCCTTCCGTGAAGCAGACTCCGAAGCGCTGGCCGAGGCGTTCAGCCGCCTAGTCGGCACGTTCTGGACCGACGGAGTGCTGAACGATCCCGCCTCGGCACGAGAAGCCGTCCCCGATCTGCTGGTTGCCTGGGACGACGCCGACGCCGCGCACCGCGGCTACCTCGCGATCGCCCTCGGCCTGCTCGTCGAGGCCGAGTACCCGGTGCTCGGCGGCCCGGTCGCCACCGCCGTGCGCCGGGGCCTGGCCTCCTTCCTCGACGAGGTCCGCGGCACCACAGCCGTCACACCGCTCACCCTGGCGCTGCTGTACCTGCTCTCGCACTTCCCGGACGAGCGCGCCCGCGTCCGGTCCGCATTCAGCGGTGTGCCACTGGACCCCGACGACCGGACCCGACTGGACCGCGGGCTGACCCGGCTGGACCACCTCGACCCCGACCTGGGCCGGGCCTGGCCCTCCCCGTTCGACTGGGACATCGACGAGCAGGAGCGGGACTTCGACCGGGCCTGGATCAGGACCCTGACACCGGAGCAGATCACCGCGACCTGGGACGACGACACCCGCACGCTGTGGGCCACGGCCGGCGCCAAGGCCCTGTGGTCGGTGGCCAACGGAATGCCCACTCCGGTCGTCGACCAGAACCCGTACTGGTCGGCCCGGCACGAGCCGGCAGGCACCGCCGACAGCGCCACGTTCGCCCGGCACGAATCCGCGTTGCGCTGCACCTCCTGCCGGAGCGCCCTCACCTTCCAGGACAGGGGCGCGCGCTGCCAGGGCTGCGCCACCTTCTACCCCGTCGCCCCCGGTGGCATCCTCGACCTGTCCCGCCGGGAGCGCTCCGGCGCCGGCGTGAGCGACGCCGCCGAGGACATCGAGGCCGACGTGCTCCAGAACGCCGCCGTAATGAGCACCGTCGGCCAGCACTACGAGGTTGGGCTGCGCCCGGCCTTCCTGCGTGTCATGGGCCAGAACTGGGACGGCGGCATCACGCCGGCGATCGAGGACGCCTACATCGCCGACCGGCTGCGCACGGCCGCCGCCGCCCGCACCGATGCCCCCGTCCTGGACCTCGCGGCCGGCGCCGGCCGCTGGACCTGGGTGGTCGCCGACGCCGTCGGCGCCGACCGGGTCATCGCCCTGGACCTCAACGACGCCATGCTCCACTGGCTGCGCGGCCGACTGCCACACGTGGCCGCGGTCCGGGCCAGCGCCCTTGAACTGCCCGTCGCCGACAGCAGCCTGACCGCCGTCAACTGCTGGAACGCCCTGCAGGCGATGCCGGACGCGGCCCAGGTGATCGCCGAGATCGGCCGCTGCCTGAGGCCAGGCGGCACGTTGACCCTGATGACCTTCCGCTGGGCCGACGACCCGGTGTACCGCTACTTCCAACGCTCGCACATCTTCCCCGCCCGGCCTGAGGGCTACCTGCTGTTCGAGCCGCAGGAGATCCGCTCCTGGCTGGCCGCCGCCGGGTTGAGCGTGGTCGAGGAGTCCGGGCCGGGGACGTTCGTGTTCCTCACCGCGAAGCGGGAGGGCTGAGGCGTGGGAGGCGACGGCCGGATCGTCGTCGAAATACTGCTCGCCGACCACCCCTTCGAGGGGTTCCTGGACCCGGTGCGCCGGCGGGCCGCGGAGTTCGGCGCGGCGCATCCCGACTACGAGGTCCGCATCTCGACGTACCGGTACTGGACCGAGACCGGCCGCGAGGATTTCATCCGGATCCTGGACCAGGGCCGCGTCCCGGCGCTCGTCGACGTCTTCTTCACCGAGACCCAGCACGCCCGCGACGCGGTCGCCGCGACCGGTGGGCCGCTGTTCACCCCGGTGCAGCGGGCGGTCGGCGGGCGCCGGGAGATCCTCGGTGAGCCGGTGGTCCTCGACGACTTCGTCGACACCGCGCGCCGCTACTACAGCTACGACGGCGAACTGGTGTCGATGCCGTTCAGCGTTTCCACGGGCCTGCTGTACGCGAACATGACGATGCTGCGGGCGGCCGGAATCACCGAGGTGCCGCAGGACTGGGACGGGTTGGAGGCCGCTTGCCGGGCCGTCGTGCGCCCGGACGGCGGTCCTTCGCATGCCGTCGCGTGGGCTGTCGACGGCTGGTTCTTCCAGGGTGCCGTGTGTCAGCAGGGCGGCCTGCTGGTCGACCACGCCAACGGCCGGTCGGGCCGGGCCCAGAAGGTGGACCTGGCCTCCGAGGAATTTTTGGCCTGGGCCACGTGGTGGCAGCGGCTGCACAAAGACGGCCTGTACCTGCACACCGGCGTGGCCCAGGACTGGGCGGGGACGTTCGAGGCCTTCATCGAGGGCCGGGTGGCGTTCCTCTACAACTCCTCGGTGATGGCCCAGTCCGTGGTGTCGGCCGGGGCGGAGGCGGGGATCGAGGTCGTCGCCGACGGCCTGCCGCGCAACGGCGCCGTGCCGTACTCAGGCGACGTCCTGGGCGGCGACTCCCTGTTTCTGGCCGCCGGGCTGCCGCCGGAGGTGGAGGACGGCGCGCTGGCGTTCCTGCAATACCTGCTCAATCCGGAGGGTGCCGCCGCCTGGCACAAGTCGAGCGGCTTCATTCCGGTGACGCACGGCTCGCACCGCCTACTGGAAGCAGAGGGCTGGTTTGCCGAGAAGCCGCACCATCTGGAGGCGCCGAAGCAGCTCGGCGCCTCCGACGGATCGCCGGCCGCGACCGGCGCGCTGGTCGGCGAGCTCTCGGGCATGCACGCCGACCTGGTCCAGGCGATGAGGGACGTGCTGGAGCAGGGCGCCGACCCCGTGAGGAGGTTCGCGCAGGCGACGGTCGCGGCGCAACGACGGCTGGACGACTACAACAGGCGGACCGCCGAACGGCACGCGGCGCGCTGGCCCGAAACCGCCGAATTGCCACCGCGCACGTCAGATCGCGGTCCCGGCACGACCTGAGACACAACCCGAGACGCGACCCGGGATAAGGCTGAACGGTCCGGTCCGCTGACGCCGGACCGTCCGCGGCCGTCGCGGATCGGAGACCACATGCCACTCCTGCGGATCGGCGGCGCCCATCACCGGCGCGCTGCTGATCCGTCCGCTACAGGAGCAGGCTGGCCAGGAGCCAACCGCGCCCCCGTGAGTGGGAAGGCTTCGCCGAATACGCAGCTGCCACGCGCGACTTCCTCGCACGGGCCGAGACAGGCGACGTCGCTGGCTTTGTGTCTCTGTGCCGGAACCTCCTGCATAATCCGGACACAGGGCTGTTCACTTCGCAGCTCTCCGCCAATCTGCTCCACGCACCCGGCATCGACATCCTTCCAGCCGATCACGAACACCGTCTGCGTGAGGCGGCACGCCGTTTCGCTGCTGAGGGCCAGCCGGCCGACGACAGCTGGATCGGCACGCCTGAATTCCCTGGCGCCCCTGGGCAGCGGTGCTGGCCTTCACTCTCCTGCTCGACTACGACGAGGCGCTGACCGCCATTCCCACTGAGCAATGGCGTTCCTGGGCCCCTACGCTGCTGGCATTTCCCCTTGCAGACACCACCGCCAGACACACCGTGCCACGCGGACGACTGCTGCAAAGAGCTCTCCCGCACGCTCCACAAGAGCTCACGGCCACCAGTGCCGCGACCGGCAATGTTTGCCCGGAAGGAGCGTGCGTGCTGGGCGGCGCGACGGGGCAAAGCTTGCCGGGAGGACCACTAGCGTGTGTCGGATGTCGGTGCGTGTGCCGTCGGGCCGACATCCGTGCAGCTCGCCATGACCGGGTGGGGAGCCCTGTCAGACCGGGAGGGCTGGAACCTGCCGCCACTCGCCCCGCCCCACTGGCCAGGCTCCTGGGCACCGACGCCGACCGCGTCCTCACCCCGAGAGGATCCACCGCCGTATGCGGCCAGGAACTCATGACCGCGCTACGCCCCCCCAACCCGCGCCCGATGGTCGGAAACCGACCGCAGACGGGTCTCCTCCTCCAACCCAGAGGGCTTTGTGGAAGCCGATCGAACCCGTCCCGCCCGAGGCACACGACGCCCACCCCCTCGCCCAAGGCCGCGTCCTTCAGGACGCCATGGACGAGGAAGCCTGGGACTGGAGCAGGACCCCCACCGACGCCGAGTTCGCCCACGACGTGGGCATCGACATCAACCTCGCCTTCATCGCCGCAGCCTGTTCTCCGGCGACCGTGTGTCAACGGACACTGCTGTATCCGTGTGCGCGGACACTTGCCGTCCTTCTGGGCGGACAGTTGATCTCCCTGTCCGGTGTGACAATTGGTCCCCGGTTTGGTTTAACCGCTCAGCCTGTTTGGGTGGGTCTCGTGGGGTGGCCGGGGTGTGCTCGGCCTCGGTAGTGTTCCGGGGCATGGGAGCCGATCTTGACAGTGGGTGGCGCTGTGGTTGAGCTGCGCGCGTTCACCCTTGCGGACGCTGGTGTGATCGTGTCGTGGATATCCGGGCCGGCCGAGCTGTTGACGTGGGCTGGTCCCGGGTTCACCTGGCCGTTGGATGATCCGCAACTCGCCGCCTATGTGGCGGAGCCGGGGCGGCGGACCTGGACGGGAGTCGGTCCGGACGGCCAGCTCGTGGGGCATGCGTCGCTGCGGTTGGACGCTGAGGGCGTGTCTGCCAGGCTCGGGCGGGTGCTCATCGCCCCGGATGCCCGAGGTCAGGGGTACGGGGCCGCGTTGCTGACTCAAGTGCTGACGTTCGCGTTCGCTCAACTGGGCCTGGAGCGAGTGGAGCTCGGGGTCTTCGCCCACAACGGCAACGCGGTGCGGCTTTATGAACGACTCGGGTTCCGCGTGGACCAGGTGCTTCCCGATGTGGAACGAGTGGACGGGCAGCCCTGGTCCGCGCTGCAGATGAGCTTGGCGAAGGCCGACTGGTCCGCAGGCGTCGGATAGAGGGGGGCGGGACGCCGGGGCCCTGGTGGTACCGGTTCACGCGCTCAGTGGGACGACGCCCTGGCCGGTGGTGGCCTGGGTCAGCCGCAGGCTGGAGCCTTCGGTGAGGACGATGTGCGCGTGGTGCAGGAGCCGGTCGACGGCGGCGGTGGCGGTGGCCAGCGTCTTGGGCATGATCGAATCGAAGCCTGACAGGTGCAGGTTCGAGGTGGCGATCACCGACCGGCGTTCGTAGGCGGCGTCGATGACGCGGTAGAACGCCTCGGCGGCGGCCTGTCCGGACGGAAGCATGCCGATGTCGTCGACGATGATGAGGTCGCACCGGGTGATCTTCGCGACGGCCTTGGCGACGGTGTTGTCGACGGTTGCCCGGCCCAGGTGAGCGGTCAGCGATTCCAGCGTGAACCAGCAGACCTTCATGCCTTCGTCGATCGCTTTGTTCGCGAGGGCCTCGGCGAGGTGGCTCTTCCCCGTGCCGGAGGGCCCGGCAACCGCCAAGTTCTCCGCCCGGGAGACCCACTCCAGCGTCATCAGCGCGTGCTGGGTCGGCGCCGGGATCGAGGAATCCGTTTCCCGCCAGGAGCCGAAGGTCTTCCCGGACGGTAGTTGGGCGAGTCGGCGGTGGTTGCGGCGGCTGGCCTCGTCCCGGCCCTTGATCTCTTCCTCCAGCAGAATCCGGACCACCTCGGCTGGGTCCCAGCGTTGCGAGCGGGCCTTGGCGAGGACCTCGGGGGCCGCCCGGCGCAAGTACGGAAACCTCATCCGCTTCAGGACGCTTTCCAGCTCGGCGGGGATCGGCGGCGGTGTCGGCGACGGAGGAACCGGGGACGGGGCTGGAACGATCTCGGGCGGATCGGCAACAACGGTGGTGGTCATCATCAACTTCCTTTCTGCGGTGGACTGTTTGGGCTTGCCGGTCCCGGGCCGCGACGCGGCCCGGGACCGGCGGATCAGGAAGCCGGGCGGCCGAAGTCGGCCCAGGCGGAGGTGCCGGGCTGGACGGAGTGTGTCTCGTCGGCGACGACGAGATCGGCGGGGCGGGTGCCGTGCCGACGGTGCTGGACGATGGACATCAGGTCGTCCTCCGCGAACCGGCCGGCGGTCGCCGCGAGACCCAGGCCCAGGTCGACCTCCGCAGGGCCGATGAGGGCGGCGAGCTCGACGGCGGCGGCCATCTTCACCCGGATCCGGGTGGTGCCCGCGGCGCCGGCCTCGATCAGCCAGGACTTCGCCCCGGGGCCGAGCTGAAGGAATGCTTCCTCAGCATCGTTGCCGGGTTTCGGTTTGGGCTGGCGCAAGGAGCCGTCCGTCTCCTGCGGATGGTTCGGATAGTGCGCCAGGTCGATGACGGGCCGTCCGGGCAGGGACAGCGGATGCCGGGCGACTTCCATCAGACCGGCCGGACCCTGCATCCACTCCGGCCGGTGCGCGAGCCGGGACAGGTCCACCACCACGACGAGTTCCTCGCCGTCCGCGCGGACCCAGGCTTCCTGGCCGACCAGGCCAGGCGGGGTCGAGTACCGGACCGAGCCGAAACGGACGGTCTGGTCCCGCAGCACCTGACGGGACTCAGCGAGCGCGAGGGTGTGAGGGGCCACGGGCAGTGGGTGCAGGCGGGTGCGTTCGACGTCCAACGCGGAGGCCGGGGTCCTGCTCGTCTCGCGGTGGACGCGAGTGTTGACCTGCTGGCAGAAGACCGCGCAGGCCCCGCGGAGTCCGGCGAAGCTGCCGTACTTCTCCCGCAGGTTCGCGGAGGTGGGGATCAGGTCCGCCTTCGCGATACGGACGGTGGCCTCACTGCCCCCTTTGGACTCGGGGGCGAACGGGACACAGGTGTGTACTTGCAGGCCGTAATGACGTCCCGCGGCAACGATTTGAGGATGACGGACCGCGATCCCGGCGACCCGGTCGATGGTCATCGTCTTCTCGTTGTCGGTGAGCACATAGGTCGGTGCCCCGCCGATCGCCCGCAGAGTGGAGTCGATGCACGAGATCACCGTGGGCAGGGTCCGGTCCCAGACCAGGATCACCACCTGGAAGCGGGACCAGGCCAGCCACGCGCAGAACAGGAGCGTCTCGCGCTCGCTTCCACCGTCCGGACCAGGCACTTTCGGGCCCCATCCCCAGTCGAACTGCAACCAGAGACCGGGCTCGGTGACCCACGGCCGGTAAGTACGAGGTGGCCGGCCCGCCAGCGTTCCTTCGCCCGCGCGACCGCCCGCCGCGTCGTCCGCTCGTCCCCGGTGAAACCCCAGCAACTGGAGGCGTTCGTGGAGCTTGTCGGCCCGCACCGTGCCCTGTGAGCGTTCGACCCACTCCTCGATCTTCGGCATGAACGGGTCGATCAACTTCGGCCGCCGGCTCATCGGACCGCTCGTGGGGCGACCCGCATCCCTCATTCGTGCGTACCGTCGGACGGTCTTCGGATCGACCCCCGCCAGCGCAGCCGCTGAATGCGCGCACTCGGTGGCGTCGAGAGCCTCGAAGATTTCCATGATCTCCCTGTCAGACTTCTTCACGATCCAATCCCTCCGGAGGATGAGTTGGTTCGCTGCCAGGCAGCACCGAGCCAACCCCCGGAGGAATCACCTCTTCGGAATCGACACGAATGGGTCCACGAAAAGGGAGATCAACTGTCCGCAGATCAGGACGTGACTTGTCCGCCTACAAAGATCTTGCGCCGTCCGCTGTCACCAGATCGTGTCGATCGTCTACTGACCGCAGCCCCACATTCCGGTTTCGGCCGTGGCATCTGGTGCCGTTTCCAGGGGCACCGCTCAGAGGGCCCTGCCGAGCCGTGACCGCTCGCCACGGAGATCCCGTCCCGGCGGCCGCCAGGCTGCCAAGCCGACGATGGCCGCCTGGATCGGCCGAGCCGACCAATCTGCCCGGTGCATCGACGCCGTCCTCCGCCCGCAGGTGGGTCTCACCGTGCTGTGGGCGCTGGGAGTCGACAAGAAGTGACGGATCTGCGAGCGCGAACCGCGTCGATGCCAGCAACGACCGGCGTTGTGCCCGTGGCGGTCTTCGCGCTGCGTGGGGTCGTCTCCCGCGTCGAGTGGTGCTACCCCTTTCTCCCATCATGCGCACCGGTGACGTTCTACGGAACCTTCCCGTCCCCGCCGAGAAACTGGTTCGGGAGGGAGCGGCCAGCAGGCGCTGCTCTCAGACGAGAGGGGAAGTCGTGGCGGGGAGATGGCGGTTGCCCAAGGTACTGGTGATCAACGTCCTGCTCGCCGGAGTGGTGTGGTTGCTCTGGCTCATGGTGTGGGGCTCCGGCTACTTCGATGTCCTCGCCGAGAACTGGCGGGTGGCGCTCACGATGGTGTTCGGTTCGCTGGTGGGCGGTGGAACGAGTGAGGGCGGCGGCGCGGTGGCGTTCCCGATCTTGACCAAGGTCCTCTCCGTCCCGCCGGATCAGGCCCGGACCTTCACGTTCGCCATTCAGTCCGTCGGCATGACGGCTGCCTCGCTGTCCCTCTTGTTGTGCAAAGTACCCGTGGAGCGGCGGGCGGTGTTCTACGGCTCGGTCGCCGGGGTACCGGGCGTAGTACTGAGCGCGACGCTGCTCGCGCCGCTGGTGCCGTTGCCGACCATACGAGCGCTGTTCACCATGTTGCTGGTGGCGCTCGCGGTCGCGCTGTTCATCCAGCTGCGTCAACGGGGCTATCGGCGCAACGCTGCCATTCCGGTGTGGACGCGGAGAGAGCGGAATCTGGTCCTGATCGGGGGGTTCGCGGGTGGTGTCGTCAGCGGAGTGGTCGGGGTGGGTGAGAACTGCGTGATGTTCCTGCTGCTGGTGCTGCTGTTCCGAATCTCGGAGAAGGTGGCCACTCCGACGACGGTTGTGATGATGACGGTGGTGTCGATCGCCGCGTTCCTTACCCACGTGTTCGTCAACGAGGACTTCACCGGTCCGGTGGTCGGATACTGGGTGGCCGCCGCTCCCGTGGTCGCCGTCGGCGCCCCGCTGGGTGCATGGATCTGTACCCGGTTGACCCCGATCGCGATCCGGGTTGTGCTCTTTATCCTGATCGGCGTCGAACTGGCCAGCACTCTACTGCTGGTGCCGTTCACGCCGGGCATGGTCGTGGCCAGTGTCACAACTCTGGTTCTGTTCACCGGCCTGTGCCTGGTTCTCGTCACGCGGGACAGTTACGCCGCCCCAGCCGTTCGTGCAGGCTCGGATGAGAGGAATGCTCAGATCCTGTGGATCGGCTCGGGAGGGCGTACCTTCCCGGGTGATTGATCGATAGGTCACCGAGCAAGGCCGACGTTGCAGCGTCGGTCGGGAAGGCACGCCCTGTGCTCACCGTAGTCAGCGATGACGGCACTGCGCGAGAAGGCTCCCTGCTGGACGAGATCGTCCGGGAGGGCGCAAGGCGGATGCTGGCCGCCGCTCTGGAAGTAGAAGTCAACACCTATATCGCCGAGTTGGCCCACGAGCGGGACGAGGTGGGGCGGCGGCTGGTGGTCCGCAACGGCTACCACCAGCCCAGGAAGGTCACCACCGCCGCCGGCGTGATCGAGGTGAAGGCTCCGAGGGTGAACGACAAGCGCGTCGACGAGACCACTGGCGAACGCAAGCGGTTCTCCTCGGCGATCCTGCCGCCCTGGTGCCGCAAGTCCCCGAAGATCGCCGAGGTGCTGCCGCTGCTCTACCTGCACGGCCTGTCCTCCGGGGACTTCGTGCCTGCGCTGGAGCAGTTCCTCGGCTCCTCCGCCGGGCTCTCGTCGGCCACCGTGACCCGGCTGACCACCCAGTGGCAGGCCGACCACGCCGCCTTCCAGGAGCGCGACCTGTCCAGCACCGACTACGTCTACGTCTGGGTCGACGGCATCCACCTGCGCATACGCCTGGACGAAGCCGAGGCCGCCGTCCTGGTCGTCATCGGCGTGCGTGCGGACGGCACCAAGGAACTGGTGGCCATGGCCGACGGCTACCGGGAATCGTGCGAGTCGTGGGCTGGGCTGCTGCGGGACTGCGCGAGACGGGGCATGCGCGCCCCGGTCCTCGCGGTCGGCGACGGCGCACTCGGGTTCTGGAAGGCCCTGCGCGAGGTCTTCCCCACCGCCCGCGAACAAAGGTGCTGGGTTCACAAGACGGCCAACGTCCTGGACGCCATGCCGAAGTCGGCCCAGCCCGCGGCGAAGAAGGCGATCCAGGACATCTACAACGCCGAGGACCGCGAGCACGCCGAGCGGGCCATTCAGACCTTCGCCAAGCTCTACGGCGCGAAGTTTCCCAAGGCCGTCAAGAAGATCACCGACGATCAGGACGTCCTGCTGGAGTTCTTCGACTACCCGGCCGAGCACTGGATCCACCTGCGGACCACCAACCCGATCGAGTCGACCTTCGCCACCGTTCGGCTCCGCACCAAAGTAACCAAGGGCGCTGGCTCCCGCGCCGCTGGCCTGGCGATGGTGTTCAAGCTCGTCGAGTCCGCCCAGGCCCGCTGGCGGGCCGTCAACGGCGCCCACCTCGTCCCGCTCGTCCGCGCCGGGGCCCGCTTCGAACGCGGCCAGCTCATAGAGCGCCCCGAGGCGGTGGCGGCATAACCGGAGCCCTCGCGGTTCTGGCTAACGGGCTGCCCGACGTGCGGAAGACAACCCTGGGCCCGCACCCTGTCCCGGCACCTGGGCCTACCGCTAAGCAGCAAGAATATTGGTCGCCTGAGGGATGTCGCCCACCCGTTCTTGCCCTTACAGGTTCTTGCGCATGTACATCGACGACACTTCGTAGCCGCTGTGGCGATACATTGCGATGGCCGCCTCGTTGCCTCCGACGACATTCAAGGCAAGCGCTGTCTTGCCCTCGCGAGCGACGAGCTCCTCGGCGGCTGCGAGGATGGCGGATCCGTATCCACGGCGTCGGAACGGCTCGAAGACGTTGATGTCGTACAGCCACGCGGAGCTAGCGGTGCCCGACGCTTGGCCCGGATCCGGACCGATCCACGCGTTCCCCACCACCTCGCCTGATCCGTTCTCCGCCATCACGAGCTGATGACCGGCTGTGTCGGGGCCGTCAGGGAGGAACTTGGCCGTGCCGTGCCTGACCCGTTCTCGCGCCAGCTCTGCCGGCATGAACTTGCTGAGCACACGAGCCGACTCGGCTTCACGATGCTCAGTCGCCGCGTGATACTCCGCCGGCGTCATCTTCCGCAAGGCCACCTGCTGCGCATCCATGCCGCCATCTTCAACCGGTCACTTGTAACAGCGCTACTGGTTTCCAAGCCCGATGGCCCTCGCCGTCACCGCCACGCTCAGCCACAACACCAACGACTCGACCCACAGGTTTTGACAATTGCTCCCGTAACACCCGACACGGCCATCGCGTTCTCCCGCGATCTTCAGCCGGACACCGAGTTCGGCACGGCCCTGGGCGAAGTCGGCGACTGGGAGGTCGACGTCGCCCACTCGCTGGGAGCCGGCGGTCTGCTCGTCCCGGACGCCGTGCTGCACCTGTGCTTCCAGAACCTGCCGCACGTCTTCGTCGAACTGGACCGCGCCACCATGTCGCTGGGCAAGCTCATCAACGGACGGCGGGAGCACGGCGGCGGGTGACAACCAGGCCCTGCGAATCGCTGATCCCCACATGACACACCTGCTGTCACCCGAAGAGATCGAGGCCGCCCGCACATCCAACGGTGGCTACACGATGGCCCAGCTTGCCGCCTGGGCATCGACTGGCTACCGCCCAAGGGATGGAGCAAGGAACTGCAGAAGCGCTGGCAGGCCCATCAGGAGACCGACGAACACGCCTGTCGCTGTCTCAGAGGTCTACCGGCGGAGGCCGTTTACGGTTGGCGAGCGCCTCCAGGCGTTGAACATGCCCGGCCGCTCCTCCCTGCCTACGGAGCTGGACGTCGTAGTCAGGGTTTTGTGCGGAGAGCGTCGTTGGTGAGTTGGTTGAGCTTTGCGCTGTATTCCTTCAACTCGGGCGAAACGTGGTCGGAGTCCTTGATGAGCTTCCGCGCCTTGCGCGCCTGTTCCTTCACGCATTGTTCCATATCTTCACTGTCGTCCCCCTTCATTACATCCTCGGCATTCCAAAGTGCGGAACTCGGTGAATGAAGAGTCCATGTATGTCATCTCTGGGACTTCGATGTGAGATTTATCATCAAGGTCGAGAGTGATCTTGAAAATGTAGACGCGTGGAAGGGATCCATCGCCGACCAATTTCTGACCGACGGTGAAGGCCACCCGCTCCTGCTTGTGAGGCGGAACGGTGTACTTCATCTTGCGAACCTTATCGAAGGGCGTGCGTGCTTCTACAGGGACCTTGATGTCATACCGGGCATAGAATTCGGTCCCCCCGCACCATACGGGCAGCCCAATGTGCTTATCGACCTAAAGTGTAATGTGGCTTGCGATACTAGAACGGGATTATTGCTTTTGTTTCTGAGGATTATTGTAACGAGAGATGCCTTCCAATCTTCAATTACCCCTTTCCCTAAGGAGCCTTCGTCAATCTGCCAGTCTGCCCGGATTTCCGATTCCTTATCAATGTCGAAGTCCACCAGCTCAAGGGCTGACTCAGGGGTTGGCTCGGGCTGGATATCGGGGAACAGTAAGAACAGGAGTCCGAGGATCCCGGCAACGATGGTTACCACTCCGCCTACAATCGCAAGCACCCCCTGAGGACGCTGCAAGAAGGGACGCTCACCGCCTCTGGGCTGTTCTTCGTCTGAGGTGTCCGGTTGTCCGGTTGTCGAGTCAGTGCGCGAAGTACCCTGGTTTGCTGTCATATGCGCTTCCACCCCATTTGGATACAGTCCCCCAGGCCCACACCCTGATGGGGCAGGCTCGGCGGCTTCCTAGTTGCCCAGGTGTTCCCAGGGGGCGTAGCCGTCTGGAAAGTTAGCCGGCCGCGAGCGTGTTAATTGCAGTGATGGCGATGCCCATCACGTCCAGCGCATGCCGACCTTGGACAACTGCTCTACCCGTTCCGAGGTCAGAGCGGCGGCCGGGAGCGCTGGCTGCTCACCCAAGGGCTTCCCGCTTCCCCCTCATGGCATGCCGAGCGCGGACAGCGCCTCGCGCCGTTCAGGGGTGAGCTTGTCGGCCCTTCGGCGGCTGTTGTCGATTGCGATCTCTCGGTTTGGTGTCGGTGGTAGTGAGAGTCAGTAGTGCTGGTTTGGGCCTGTGGTCTTTCAGCGCTGGTCAGTGGGGTGTCGGTGGTGGGGGTTGTCACTGTCATAGGGCGAGAGATCTTGGTGGGGGATCGCTGTCGTGGGGCTTTATCTCATGGCAGGTGATGCTGTCTCAGGTTCGAGAGTTCTGATGCGGTCGGTGGTGGTGTGCCGGGTTTGATCGGGGGATGAAGCGGGACACAGGAACCGGACTGAGCCTGGATCCACCGGGTGGATTTCGGGGTGAGGGTTTCGGCGGATTTTTGGTCCTCGCGGAGTTGACCGGTGGTTTCGGGTGTCGGGTGTCCGCTGGTCTGCCCAGCTTTTCCACGTGTCTGCAGGTATCGGGCCCTCTCGGGCGGGTCGTTTCAGGGAGCGTCAGCCGACTGGTGGTGGCGCGTGCGTGGCGGTGAACAGCTGGATGAACTCGCTTTCCCAGGGCCAGTGTTGGGGCAGGTGGAGGGTGAGGTGGCGTGCTGAGCGGGCCAGACGTGCGGGGACGTTGATCAGGTGGTCGCGGATCGTCGCGGTGGTCGCGCGGGCATGGAACGCGCAGGCCAGGGCCCCGGCGGCGCGGGTCAGGTTGTGGGCGAGGGCGGCGAGCGTGAGCCAGGCGGCGTTCGCCTGGAAGTGCCCGGAGGGGGCGTGCGCGAAGGCGCTGTTCTTGACGTCCGCGATCACCTGCTCCACCACGGCGTGCCGTCGGTGATCACGCTCGGCGTCGATCAGGGTGAGCGGGGAGTCGGTGAACGCGGCGTGGTAGCGCCAGGTATCGAAGAGCGTGCCCTGTCCCTCGGGCAGGGCCGCGGGGTTGAGCCGCTTCACCCTGCGCACGATCAATCGGGCGGTGACCTGCTGTTTCTTTGGCTTGGAGGTGAAGGCGGTGTAGGTGGTCTCGGCTATCTCCGCGTCCGAGATCCAGCACTGTCCCTCCTCGTCCCAGACCGCCTTGGGGTACTTGATCGCCGTCCACGCGCTCTCGCCGATGGCCGCGATGGCGGTCTTGACCGAGGCGTTCATCCGCGCCGTGACGGAGAACCGGGCGTCCGCGGCCCGGCAGGCGTTCACCACGTCAGCGCCGTAGAACGCGGAGTCGGCACGCACGATCAGCAGGCCGCCGGCCCCGCAGGTGCGGGCGGCGCGGATGGTCTCGGCAACGAACCCGGCCGCACCGCGTGCCGAGTTCGTGGGCCCCTTGCGCAGGCGGGTGGCAGCGATCACCGGTGCGGCGAGCGGGGTGGAGATGATCCCGAGCAGCGCGTTCAGGCCCTTGACCTTGCTGTATCCGTAACCGGCACCCTGCTTGGCATAGCCGTAGGTACGGCGGATCGTGTCGTCAATGTCCACATAAGCCACCGCCTGCGCGCCGGGCAGCAGCCCGGTGTGCGCGGCCAGGGCGGGTAGGAACCGCCGGGCCACGGCATGCAGTTGCTTCACATGACCGTGGGTGAAGGAACGCAGGAACGAGCCCAGCGTGGACGGCGCCCGCACCCCGGTGAACAGCCGGGACAGTCCGCCGTGCCGCAACCGGTCCATGTCATCGAAGCTGTCCGCACCCGCGACCATGCCGCCGACCAGCGACATCACCTTCGCCGCCGGGAAAGAACCCGTGCCGTCCCTCGAGACCGGCAGCTTCACCAGGCCCTCGACCAGCGCGGGCAGTCCGCACCGCTCGGCCAGACGCGCCACCGGCTCAAGCCCGCCGTACGCGACGAGATTCGGGTCATCGAACCGTGCGGAGACCATCGCGGCGGCATGGGAAGATTGCATCTCGGAAGTGCCTTGTCGATCGTGCCTGATGTGGTCCTAGAGAAACCCCATCATCGCAGGTCACAAGGCACTTCCTCGTTTCCGTGAGAGTCATCCACAGACGTCAAGCCGGTGGATCCAGGCTGAGGCGCCCGGCCGGGCTGCCCAGAGCGTTGGTGGTGCGGCGTCTTCTGGAGCGACATCAGGCCGGGGAATTGACGTCCCAGCATGTGCGGGCGGTCGCTGACGTGTCGGGTGTGTCGGTGCGTACGGTGTGGCGCTGGCTGGAGCGGGCCAAGGCGACGGGCCAGGCGGAGGCCGGGGTCCGCCAGGGCTACGCGGTGTCGGATATGGCGTGGGCGCTGCTGGGCCGGGTGGGCGGGAATGTCGCCGAGCTGCGGCGCCGGCTGGCCGACGGAGGTGATGGGGGTGAGGCCCCATCGTTGTCGACGTTGCACCGCGTGGCGGTCCAGTTCCTGCTTGAGCCACGTGGCGGGGACGGGCTCGTAGTGGTTGAGGCTTCCTGTCTTGCGGATTAAGTACGTGTCGCAGTCCAGGTCGGTCGGGGTTCGTCCCGCAGCCGAAACGGTGGAGGTTCGAGCAGACCTGCGGTGGAACCCGGCACCTACTTGACGTGATAGCCGGGCTATCAGCCTGGCCACCAATACTCCGTGACGGCCCGCCGCAGAAGCCGACGGGCCGTCACGAAAGGACGAGGTTAGTGGATCTTGATCGAGATGATCTTGTGGACCGGGCTCTGACCAGCCTGCCACGTAGACCACTTCTGGAGCGTGACGCTTTCGAGGCGAGAGTTGTTCAAGCTCCGCTGGAACTGGAAGGTCACAACGTTGTTCCCCGACTCGACCCAGTTGACGCCGTAGATAGCGACGGCCGTCTGTCCGGCGTTGGCGAAGCAGATCTGGTCTTTGCCGTTGTTGTTGTGAACTTCGACGTAGCTGGTCTCGTTGCAGGCCGTGCGGTTGATGTACGGCATGGCGGGCGCGGTTGCAGCCGGAGCCGCAGTGATGGGCGTGGTTGCGGCGGAGGCGGCCGTGGCGGGTACCGCCGTGGCGGCCAGCACTGCCATGGCGGCGGCAGCGACACCCAAGGAGCGGCGCACGGGCAGCTTCATGTTCTCTCACTCTCATATTCGGGAGAAGGAGTACAAACCGTTACACACCAACTACGCTCGGCTTTCACGTGGTGGGGGAGCCCTGCACGTGATCGGAAACGCGAAGAGTGTTCCTGACCTGCAACGATGCGACTCGCCCAGGGGCCGGGGCGGCGTATGAAGAACCACTCTTCGAGTGAACGGGCCTATCGGGTTTCTACCCGTGTGTCCGAGTCGGAAGTGGCGGGCGCCCTGCACCCGCCGTGCAGCGGGCAGTTGGGTGGTTGGTTTGGCTGGATCTCCCGGGGAGGGGCGTGCGGCGACGGGGCGGCTGGGGCAGGGGGGAATGAGTTTCCCGGTTCGTCCTCCCTCGTGGTGGCTGGTGTGATCGGCTGTCGGTTTGAGTGCCTGTTGGGATGTTTGGTCTGTTGGAGGGGTAGTTGATGCAGGGTTTGACGCGGGTGCCACTGGAGCACGGTGGGGCGGGCGCTGTCACGTTGGCTGACGGCATGGGATGTTCTTCTGGTTGATCATGCTCGGGAGGGTCTTGCTGCGGAGAGTGCGTTGCCGTCGTATAGGGGGCACCGGTACCCGGTGGAGATCATCTCCCACTGCGTCTGGCTGTACTTCCGGTTCCCGCTCAGCTTCCGCGAGGTCGAGGAGCTGATGCTCGAGCGCGGCGTCATGGTGTCCTACGAGACGGTGCGCCGGTGGTGCCTGAAGTTCGGCCAGGCCTACGCGGACAGCCTGCGGCGCCGCCGTCCTCGGCCCGGCGATAAATGGCACCTGGACGAGGTCTTCATCAAGGTCAACGGCGAGATGAAGTACCTGTGGCGGGCCGTCGACGTCGACGGCAACGTGCTCGACATCCTGATCCAGAACCGCCGCGACAAGGCCGCGGCCAGGCGTTTCTTCCGCAGACTCCTCAAAGAGACCGGCACGGTGCCGCGGGTGGTCGTCACCGACAAGCTCCGCTCCTACAGCGCTGCCCACCGCGAGGTGATGCCCTCGGTCGAGCACCGCTCCCACAAAGGACTGAACAACCGGGCGGAGAACTCGCACCAGCCCACCAGGCAGCGCGAGCGCGCGATGAAGGGCTTCCGCAGCGTCGGTGGCGCCCAAAGATTCCTGGCCGCCTTCAGCGGCATCTCGCCCCACTTCCGACCCTGCCGTTACCACCGCACCGCACCCGACCACCGCCTCGAGATGACCGTCCGCTTCACGATCTGGGACCAGATCACCGGCGCCGCCGGCCTGCCCGCCACGGCCTGACCGACAGCCGCCTCGACCACGCCCTGACGTACCGCCAGACGCCTATACTCCCGACAACGTGACAACGCCACGCCGCGCGCTGGACGACTTCATCGGTCGCTGGGGCGCGGCGGGCGGAACGAGTGAGAGGCCGTCCTAGCGCTGTACAGGGGCCTGGGCGGCCTGGGCGAAGTGCAGCACGACAGCCTTGGCTCCGGCGGCGAGTTCGTCCGACAGGGCGTCGCTCCCGTCCGGCAACGCCTCTACGTGCCCCCTGGAGACCGTCACAGAGCCCGTGCGGGCCTTGTACTGCGCGCCACCACGCCCCGCTCGAACGCCCCTGAGCCACCCTTGGACGGCTTCGCGGGCGCATCCTCCTCGGGCGGCAGCGGCACGATGCCGATCTCCTCCAGGTGCGATGTGCCGGTCTGGTGTCAGCGGGGGTGATGTCACTGACGTGGTGTCAGTTCCTGGTGTTGGTGCTGGCTGGGTATCTGTTCGGGAGGGTGCCGCCGTCCGTTGAGAAGCTGCGGGGGAGGCTGATGGACTCATTGGGTGGTTTGAGCGTGTTCATATGCGTATGACTGGGGCGTGGCTGGGACGGTTGTGGCGTCGTCGATCACGAAGGGCCCCTGATGATCCGTAGATCCGCCCGGGTATGCAGCGCTGTTGCTCTGGGCACCGTAATGCTCACGGCCGCAGCGGTTGCGCCTGCCAGCGCATTCACCGCATCGGCCGTGGTATCCGCGCCGAGCCGGCTCACATCCCTACCGCCGCAGCAGAACGTCCCTTCCCTGGACGCCGGCGGGCCTGCCGGGACCGTCAGTTATCCCCCGGACGGGCAGCGTCACCCCGGGCCCAGCACCATCACCATCCAGGCGCCGCCCTACACCCGCATCGTCGGACTGGACCTGCGGTGCACCGGTATGGGGTGCCCGGTGAGCATCGCGCCTGACGGCAAGTCCGCCACGGCTCAGCTCACAGCTGGCACCTATGACTTCATCCGGCCGTGGACCGTCCACGTCGTCGCAGACCCCGACGCTCCCCTGGCCGGGGGAACCTTCAGTGGCACCTTCACCGTGGACGGCGTGACACAGCCGCTCACCGTGCAGATCACCCCCGGCATCCAGGGCATCATCGCGGCCAACCTCCGCAACACCAGCCCCTCCGGCGGTGGCGTGCGCGTACTTTCCGTTGACCCGGGCAGCAACACCGAAGCCGCGGGCCTGCTGCCCGGTGACCGCATCATCGAGGTCGACGGAGTCCTCACGCCCACCGTCAACGACCTCGACAACGTCCTGAGCGGCAAGCGGTCCGGCGCCACTTATCCCGTGACCGTCAATCGCGGCGGCACGCTCGTCACCCTGCAGATCCCCCTGGACCCGGAACCGTAACCTCACAGGCGACACACCCCACATGGTGTGGCCCGTTCCCGTCCAAGATGCTGTTGACGAATTCGGGCCCGGCTCCTTCGCCCCGTTGGATCTATCCGGCGGGGCGAAGCCCTCTCTGTCAGCCTTGGGTGAGACATCCCGTTCTGCGGGGTTCGCCTGAGAGGGCACGACAGGAGAACCGTCCCTTATGGCCGGCACAGAGCCCGTCGGGTCCGAGTCGGCGCCGAGGTCGAAGCGCCGCACTTTCACCTCGGAGTACAAGCTGCGGATCGTCGCAGAGTACGACTCCGCGCCCAGGAACGAGAAGGGTGCGGTCCTGCGCCGGGAACGGCTCTACCACTCGCATGTCAAGGAGTGGCGGGCCGCCCGGGATGCCGGGGCCCTGGAAAACCTGGTCGACCGCCGGACCAGCCCGGCCCGTGCGAAGAAGTCCGCCGCGGAGGTGGAGAACGAAAAGCTGCGGCAGCAGGTGGAGCGGTTGCAGAGGGACCTGGCACGGAACAAGGCTGCACTCGAGGTGATGGGAAAAGCTTCCGCGCTCTTGGAAATGATCTCCGAGAGCGCGGACTGAAGCCTGCCGCCGACCCTGTCGTGGACGAGGCGTTCACCAGCGTCGAGGTTCAACTGGGCATCACGGCCGCCTGTCGGCTGACCGGCCGCTCCCGCGCCACGCATTACCGTCTGCTCCGGCCGGCACCACCACGCAGAACACGTGCCCCGCAGATGCAGCCGTCGGCCCTGACGGCCGAAGAACGGGCTGCGGTACTGGAGTTGATGAACAGCAACGAATACGCCGAACTGCCGCCCGCACAGATCTGGGCCCGCGAGCTGGATGCCGGGCGCTACCACTGCTCCGTCTCCACGATGTACCGGATCCTGCGGGAGCAGGGCCAGACCGGCGAGCGCCGCCGCCAGGCGACCCATCCGGCCAGGACGGTGCCCGAACTGGTCGCCATCGGCCCGTCGCAGGTGTTCACCTGGGACATCACCAAGGTGGCCGGTCCCGAGAAGGGTGTCTGGTATCACGCCTACGTCATCATCGACATCTTCAGCCGGTACATCGTCGGCCACACCGTCGAGCGGGCCGAGTCCGCCGGGCGGGCCGAGGAGCTGATCCGCGAGACCATCACCCGCAACGGCATCGTGCCCGAGACCGTGCACGCTGACCGCGGCACCTCGATGACTTCCAAGAAGGTCTCCCAGCTGCTCATCGATCTGGGCGTGACACGCTCGCACTCGAGACCGAAGGTCTCCAACGACAACCCCTACAGCGAGGCCCAGTTCAAGACCACGAAGTACATGTCGGACTTCCCGGAAAGGTTCGACTCGCTCGCCCACGCCCGCGAGTGGTTCGACGCCTTCCTCACGTACTACAACCACGAGCACCGGCACTCGGGCATCGGCTGGCACACGCCCGCCTCCGTCCACTTCGGGACCGCCGAGGAGGTCCGCGACCAGCGCGCCGTCACCCTCGCCGAGGCATACGCCCGCCACCCCGAACGCTTCGGCCGCCGCCCCAGACCACCCGCAATACCCCAGACCGCCTGGATCAACGACCCGGCCAAGCGTAGAGAGCCCGCACCACAGACTCTCATAGCGTCACAACCGTCTCACTGGACTTGAAATCTTCGTGCGCCGTGCAAAGCGCTGCTTGACCGAGTGGAGGTGGAAGACCTGCACCGCGAGCCCCGTCGCAGCGGGGCGAGCGTAGCTGACGGCAGCCTGAACCGAGAGGCGTCGGCAAGGGCGAGAGCAGCCGTGACAAAGCCGGGACGGTCCAGCACTGCCAGATGGGTCGGGTCCGGCGAGCGAGACGCAGAGGTGTACGAGAGGAACCGGCGTTTACGTCCCGTAATGAGTCACCGGCTCGAACCTGGCGGATCTGGGCCGGATGGCGGTGCGCAACCGCTTCCGCAGTACGGGAGCGGGGAACTCTCGGGCAGGTCTGTAGATGCAGGCCCGGGAGGCCACGGTGAATGCCTGCGGCGTAACCGTGGCGATGCCGCCGGGACAGAGTCGGGCACCTCCTGCGACGAACGGTCAGCAGTGAACACGGGAACCCTCCCGCATCCGTCACGAGTCCGCGCCGCCAGCGCGGAGTTCGAGGCTGGACCCACCGTCGGTCGACCGGTGCGGGAGGGGGCGGAGCCGCCGTAGTACTCAGAGCCGGGGAGAGCCCGGAGCAAGGGGAAGGGCGGCAGTAGTTCCATGAAGGGAAGGATGCTGTAATGCCAGAAGACGCGCCGCCGAACGGCGGCGCTCCGGAAGGAGATCCCCAGCGGGGCCCTTCGGCCGGGTACTGGAGATGCAGGCCAAGCTTCACCGTTGGGCGGTGGCCGACCCCGGCCGCCGGTTTGACGACCTGTTCAATTTCGTTCATGACCCGGCGACGCTCATCGTGGCGTTCGACCGGGTCGCGGGCAACCAGGGAGCCCGAACCGCCGGCGTGGACGGTGTGGCCGTCACCGACGTCGAGCGGGATATTGGAGCACCCGGGTTCCTGGACGGTCTGCGCTCGGACGTGAAGTCCGGCGCGTTCCGGCCCCTGCCGGTGAGGGAGCGCAAGATCCCCAAGCCGGGCGGGTCGGGAAAGGTTCGCAGCCTCGGTATTCCCACGGTGGCGGACCGGACCGTTCAGGCCGCGCTGAAGCTGGTGCTGGAACCCATCTTCGAGGCCGACTTCCTGCCGGTCTCCTATGGGTTCCGGCCCAAACGGCGGGCTCAGGACGCGATCGCGGAGATCCAGCGTTTCGGCTCCAAGGGATATCACTGGGTGCTGGACGCCGACATCGAAGCGGCCTTCGACAACGTCTCCCATCGCGCCGTTATGGGCGCCGTGCGGAAACGGGTCAAGGACAAGCGTGTCTTGGCGCTGGTCAAGGCGTTCCTCAAGGCAGGCATCCTCAATGAGGACGGCCAGCGAAGGGACACCCACACCGGCACCCCGCAGGGCGGCATCCTCTCCCCGCTGATCTTCAACGTCGCGTTGTCGGCGCTCGACGAGCACCTGCACCGCGACTGGCTGCCCGGCGGGCGGATGGATGGCCAGTACCCGCGTCGCAAGCGTCGTCGGCATGGCCTGCCCAACTGGCGAATTGTCCGCTACGCGGACGATTTCGCGATCATGGTGCATGGCTCTGCCGAGGATGCGGCGGCCCTCCAGGGCGAAGTAGCCTCCGTGCTCGAACCTTTGGGGTTGAGGCTGTCACCAGCCAAGACCCGAATCGCGCACATAGAGGACGGGTTCGACTTCCTCGGGTTCCGCATCCGGCGGCGCCGCAAACGGGGAAGCAACAAGTGGTACGTCTACGCGTTCATCGCCGCGCGGCCCGTCCGCTCGGTGAAGGACAAGATCCGTGCCCTGACCCGCAGGACGTCACACGCTGACCCCAGGGAAGTGCTGATCCGGCTCAACCAGATCATGCGCGGCTGGGCCAACTACTTCCGGCATGCCGTCGCGAAGCACACGTTCCGCATGCTCGGGGCCTTCCTCTGGCATCGCGTGATCATGTGGCTCAAGACAATGCACCGCTGGTCTTCGAAGGACGTCCGCAGCCGGCTCCTTGGCCCTCACGGGTCATGGCTGCCGATCACCGCGGACGGGGTCGAACTGATCAACCTGGCGCGGACACCGGCGATCACCCGGTACCGCTACCGGGGCGACACGATCCCCAGCCCCTGGCCCACAGCCTGACAACCAGTCCGACGAGAGGAACTGTGGAGAGCCCGGTACTCGGAGACGGGTACGCCGGGTTCGGAGAGCGGCCTGGAGAAACGGGCCGGTGGCAACACCGGAACCGCGCTTCAGGCCGACTCAACCGCCTTCAGTGTCCTGACCTGCCGAGACTGCCCCTTCCAGAAGCAGTGCACCACCTCGAAGACCGGGCGCCGCATGCTCACCCTGCGACCCGAGGAACTCCACGAGAACCTCGCCCGGGCCCGCGCCGAGCAGAAGACCGACACCTGGAAGAACAAGTACGCCCCGCGCGCCGGCGTCGAGGGCACCATCAACCAGGCCCTCGACATCACCGGCATTCGCCGGGCCCGCTACCCGGCCTACCGAAAGTCCGCCTCCAACACGCCTTCTCCGCCACCGCACTCAACGTGATCAGGCTCGACGCGCACTGGACCACAGACCCCCTCGATCGTCCCCGCCACAGCAGGCTCGAACGACTCAGCTACCGACTCTCCGCCTGAACGAATTGCGCAGCAGAGTCCGTGGTGCTCTGGACGACCAGGTACATCGACGCCGCCGTCGCCCAGTTCCGTGCGGAGAGAACCAAGATCAGGGGCGAGGATGTCGCGCGGGTGTCGCCGCTCAAGCACAAGAATCTGAACGTTCTGGGCCCCTACAGCTTCACCGCCTCCCAGCCGGGCGACGGGCTGCGGCCGCTGCGCGACCCGGACACCGTCGGCCTGGACGAGGACGACGAGGAGTAGGGAAGCGAGGCGCCCAACGTCTCCTCCGGCTGTCGGCTCGTGGCGTTGATGTCGCCAGCCTAACTTGGAGGGTGCTGAGCCCACTTCGGTGTCCAGATATCGCCTTCGGGGCGTCCGGGGTATGCGGAGCTGAGGTGGGTGCGGAGCGCGGTGAGGGCAGGGTGCGGGTTGTCGGTGCGCCAGAGCAGTGAGTGCGGGTAGACCGGGATCGGGCTGTGTAGGGGGATGCGCCTCAGGTCATGGCCGGCGGGCCAGACGAGAGGGGTCTGCTCGCTGACGAAGGTCGCCAGCGTCGAGGAGCTCGCGATCGTGTCGAGGAGGGGCTCAATGCCGAAGTCGGGGCCGATCGAGTCGATGGTGAGCCCGAACGCGGTGGCGAGTTCGTCGTAGTAGGCGGCCCACTCGGTTCCGGGGACGTTGCCGGGCATCCAGATCCGACGCCCGGCGAGCTGGGCGGGGGTGACCTTGCGAGCGGCAGCGAACTCGTGAGCTGGTCCGGTGAACAGATGGAGGGGCTCGTCGAAGACCGGGGTGGCCTCGATGCCGTCGGGGAGTTGTCGCCCGGGCATGGTGACGGCGCGGAAGGTCGCGTCGATCGTTCCGGACCGGATGGCGGCTATGGCCGCCGAGGAGTCCAAGAGGGTCACCACATCGAGGTCGACGTCGGGGTGCGCGCGATGGAAGTCACGCAGCAGTCCTGCCAGAGAGAGCTGTCGGCCGATCACGTCGACGCGTAGCGGGCGGGTGCCTGGTCGTACGGAAGCGGCTGCCCGCTCCTCGGCTTGAAGGAGAGCCCGGGCGTGGGGCAGGAACGCCTGGCCGTCGATCGTCAGCCGGGCCCCACGCGCTGTGCGGTCGAACAGTTGCACGCCGAGGTCCTTCTCCAGCACGGCGATGCGCTTGGAGACGGCCTGCGGGGTGATCGACAGGCTGGTAGCGGCTTCTTGGAACTGTCCCTCGTCTACGGCGGTGACGAAGGTGTACACGGCAGTGAGGTCCACGCTGGCCATCCTAGGTGATCAACCAATGGTTGAGTTATAGGGGTGAAATGGTTGTTTGATTCCCTTGCGTACTGGCCGCTTTGATGTCTCTGGTCAATGTGTGGTGTTGCGGGGTAGTGCGACAGGGGGCGATTGCCCAGGCAGGTTCGACACTGCTGTCACCCCGTCCACGCGATCACACCGCGACGGACCGAGTAGCCCGCCCATCTGCCGATGCCGATGCCGGTGCGGTCGGTCGCTGGCAAGGTCACCATCGCGGCTCTGGTCGGGGTGGGGCTTCCTACTCACCGCGGAGGCAACTCACCCGTGCCGGATTCTTTCGTTCACCTGCACAATCACACCGAATATTCGATGCTGGACGGTGCGCAGAAGCTGAAGCCGATGTTCGGCGAGGTGGCCCGGCAGCAGATGCCTGCGATTGCCATGAGCGATCACGGCAACATGTTCGGCGCCTATGAATTCGCGCAGGTCGCGAAGGGCTTCGAGGGCATCACGCCGGTCATCGGTATCGAGGCGTACGTAGCGCCTTCCTCCCGTTTCGGCCGGAAGCAGGAGTTCTGGGGGCCGGGAGGCCGCCGCGCCGTGAGCGATGACGGTGAGGGATCGAAAGACGTCTCGGGTGGCGGCCGTTTCACCCATATGACCATGTGGGCGCGGAACGTTCAGGGCCTGCGAAACCTGTTCTGGCTCAGCACGCAGGCCAGCTATGAGGGACAGTTCCCGGTCGGTAAGCCGCGCATGGACCGCGAGCTGATCGCTGAGCGGCCGGAGGGCATCATCGCCACCACCGGTTGTCCCTCCGGCGAGATCCAGACCCGGCTGCGGCTGAACCAGTACGGCGAGGCGAAGGCCGCCGCTGCGGCTTACCAGGAGGTCTTCGGCCGCGAGAATTACTTCCTGGAACTGATGGACCACGGCCTGGATATCGAACGCAACGTCCGCGACGGCCTGTTGCGGCTGGCCAAGGAGCTGAGCATCCCTCTCCTGGCCACCAACGACGCGCACTACGTCACCGAGGACCAGGCCGACGCCCACGACAGCCTGCTGTGCATCGGTGTCGGCAAGAACAAAGATGACCCGAAGCGCTTCCGCTTCAACGGCTCCGGCTACTACCTCAAGACCGCCGCCGAGATGCGCAGGCTCTTCTCGGACCTTCCCGAAGCCTGCGACAACACCCTGCTGATCGCCGAGCGCATCGAGTCCTACGACGAGGTCTTCGACTACGTCGACGAGATGCCGCAGTTTCCGGACGTTCCCGAGGGCGAAACCCAGGAGTCGTGGCTGCGGAAGGAAGTCCTCGCGGGTCTGGCGATGCGCTACGGGAACCCGGTTCCCCAGCACGTCCTGGACCGCTTCGAGACCGAGATGACGGTCATCGGCCCCATGGGCTTCAGCTCTTACTTCCTCGTCGTGGCAGACATTTGCCGCCACGCCCGGGAGAACAAGATCCCCCTCGGCCCGGGCCGTGGCTCTGCCACCGGCTCCATCGTGGCTTACGCCACTCGCATCACTGAACTGTGTCCTCTGGAGCACGGCCTGCTGTTCGAACGGTTCCTCAACCCCGAGCGCATCAACCCTCCGGATGTGGACCTCGACTTCGACGACCGCCAGCGCGACAGAATGGTCCGCTACGTCACCGAGAAGTACGGCGACGAGTACACCGCCATGGTGAACACGTTTGGCAAGATCAAGGCCAAGAACGCGACCAAGGACTCCTCGCGCATCCTGGGCTACCCCTACTCCCACGGTGAGCGGATCACCAAGGCGCTCCCGCCGGACCAGAACGGCAAGTCAGCCCCGCTGGCAGCCGTCTTCGACCCCTCTCACGAGCGGTATGGCGAGGCCGGCGAGCTCCGGCAGATGTATGAGAACGAGCCGGACGTGAAGCGGGTCATGGACACGGCGCGGGGGGTGGAGGGCCTGACCCGCGGTACCGGTGTCCACGCCGCTGCGGTGATCCTTTCCAAGACGAAGCTGACCGACCGCATCCCGCTGCACATGCGTGCTTCGGACGGCGTGAAGATCACCGGGTTCGACTACCCGTCGTGCGAGGCGATGGGCTTGATCAAGATGGACTTCCTGGGGCTGAGGAACCTGGGCGTCATCGATCAGGCCATCGAGAACATCCGCGAGAACCGTGGCATCAACCTGGCCACCGTGGACCCCCTGGACGGCGACCCCTCCACCGTCGTGATCCCGTTGGACGACGCCAAGACCTACCAGTTGCTGGCCGAAGGCAATACGTTCGGTGTGTTCCAGCTCGACGGCGGCGGCATGCGGGTCCTGCTGAAACAGATGGAACCCACCCGGTTCGAAGACATCGCCGCGGTTAACGCCCTCTACCGCCCCGGCCCCATGGCGGCGAACGCACACACCAATTACGCGCACCGTAAGACCGGCCGCCAGGAGATCACCCCGATCCACCCCGAGCTGCGCGACGCCCTGGAGCCGATCCTCGGCAACACCTTTCATCTGCTCGTCTACCAGGAGCAGATCATGGCCATCGCCCGGGAACTGGCCGGATACACCCTCGGCGGCGCCGACCTGCTGCGCCGTGCGATGGGCAAGAAGAAGCCGGAGGTGCTGGCCGCCGAGTGGGACAAGTTCCACGACGGCATGCAGGGCAACGGATTCAGCGAGGAAGCCATCAAGGCGCTGTGGGACGTCATGCTCCCGTTTTCCGGCTATGCGTTCAACAAGTCCCACACCGCCGGCTACGGCCTCGTCTCCTACTGGACCGCGTACTTGAAGGCGAACTACCCGGCCGAATACATGGCCGCCCTGCTCACCTCGGTGGGTGACGACAAGGACAAGGCCGCGATCTACCTCGCCGACGCCCGCAAGAACGGCGTCCGAGTCCTCCAGCCCGACGTGAACGAGTCCGTCGCAGAGTTCACCGCCGTCGGCGACGACGTGCGGTTCGGACTGCGGTCCGTACGCAACGTCGGCGACAATGTCATCGAGGCCATTGTCGGTGCCCGCCGCAGTAAGGGGAAGTTCACTTCCTTCCCCGACTTTCTGGACAAGGCCGACCTGCCCGCACTGAACAAGAGGGCCGTCGAATCCCTGATCAAAGCCGGCACCTTCGACTCCCTGGGACATGCGCGTAAGGGCCTGACCGCCATCCACGAGGACGCCATCGACGCCATCATTCCCGTGAAGAAGGCGGCCAGCTTCGGTCAGGACGACCTCTTCGCCGATCTCAGCGGAGAAGGGAGCGACGGACCGGCCTTCGGCCTGGACTTCCCCATCGACGACACCGAGTGGCCCCGCCGCCAGCTCCTGGCGACCGAACGCGAGATGCTGGGCCTGTACGTCTCCGCCCACCCACTGGACGGCGCCGAGCACATCCTCACCGGAGCCCGGGACTGCTCCATCGCCGAACTTCTCACCTCCGGCCGCACCACCGGAGACATCCAGCTCTCCGGGCTGATCACCGGCATCCAGCTCAAGATGACCAAACAGGGCAACGCGTGGGCCATCGTGAACCTCGCAGACCGCGACGCCAGCATCGAGGTCCTCTTCTTCCCTGCCTCCTACCAGCTCGTGCAACACGCGCTGGCCGAAGACAACGTCATCTCCGTTAGAGGCAAGATCGAAGACCGCGACGGTACGGTGAACATCTTCGGCAGAGAACTGACGATGCTGGACGTGTCCTCGGCCGAGCACGGCGGGAAACCTCCCGTACGACTTGAACTCCCCGCCCACCGGGTCACGGAGCGGTCCGTGAGCGAACTGAAGAGAATCCTCGCGGCCCACCCGGGCGACAGCCCAGTCCGTCTCAGCGTCCGTGGCACACGGAAGACCACCGTCTACGCCCTGCAAGCCAGGGTGGACGCCACCACCATCGCCTCCGACGTGAAAGGCACCTTCGGAGCTGAAGCATGGGCGGGCATCGCATGATGCCAAGGACCGCCAGGTGGGATGCCATCGAGCTGCGGACATCCAAAACCAGAAGGAACGTCTCCTCGCGCACTTCGCACTGCAAGGCTGACCTGCAATTGCCCCACCACTACAGAGAACCCGGGGGATGCCGCCGGGTCCTCCGACTGTTCAAGATCAATCTCACCGATACTGACTGTTCCGTTGGTCCCCAAGGCCGGAGAAGGCGCGCAGCTCAGCGACCCTGCCGTCGGTGTCCCCGATCCGGTCGGCGACCAGCGGCAGCATCCGAGCCCGGACCGCGGCGCAGAAGCCTTCCTCCCGTACGTCCAGGAGGTCGCGGATCTCCTCCAACGCCAGGCCCAGCAGCTTCGCCGAGGAGATGAACGCCAGCCGGTCGACCGCATCCTCGTCGTACACCCGGTATCCGGACGCGGCCCGCTCCGCTGGCAGTAGCCCGGCACTCTCGTAGAAACGCAGCGTCGTCGCCGGAACGCCGGAGCGTTCGGCGAGCTGCGGTAGGTCGTCACACCATCGACGCTAAACCTTCCACCCGACTCGAAGGTCAAGCTGTGGCCGGCGCACCGGAGAGGTTCACCTTCACCACCGCGAGTGCTCCCGTCTGGGCGCATCACCCGAACCAGCGATCGTGCAACGCCTGTTGCGGCTGCTAGTGGCTCGGCTCGCATCGTTGGCCGGGTAATTGACGGGTTGCCCGGCAGTCAGCAGGCCAGGGCGGCCAGGTGCGCCGCCGGTTGTGCACGCGATTCATGTCACCTGAGGTCGTGCGGTTCCGGGGCTGTGCGTAACCGATGTCGACGTGTGGTGCGCGTGAGCGTCAGCGTCCCTGTGTGTCCCAGTTCGCGAGCACGGCGTCGGCCGCGGCGTGCAGGTGCCGTGCCGATGTGCCGTCACATACCTGTGTCGAAATACCGAGCAAGAAGCCGTGGATCATTGACGTGACGCCGTCCACGTCGGTGTCTTCGGCGAGTTCTCCTGAGGCGATGCCGCGTACGATGCACGCCCTGATGCGTGCTCGGTCCGCTGCGCGGCGCGCCGCTACGACCTTTCGTGTTCCGGCCTCGCCTGCTCCCGGTGCCCGGACCGTCCCCGAGAGGGCGACGAGGCATCCGCGAGGGTGGGATGTGTCGGTCTGCATGTTGATCGACCCGTGGAGGAGCCGGGCGATGGCCTCGCGGGGACTTTCCGCCTCGTCGGCCACGATATCGGTGACGCTGCCCGGTCCGGCGATGTAGTGCTCAACGGCCTTCTCGAACAGTCCCTCCTTCGAGCCGAAGGCGCCGTAGAGGCTCGCGGAGGACAGCCCTGTGGTCTCGCGGAGCTGGGCCAGCGATGTCGCTTCGTAGCCCTGTTCCCAAAACAGCAGCATCGCGGCCTCCAAGACGGCCTCCATGTCGAAGATGCGGGGACGGCCGATGGGGGGCACGGCGAACCTCCTCTATTGCGGACTGGTTGATCCAGTTTGACACCCGTAAGCACGTCTATCAATATCGGATCAGTCAATCCATAACTAGTGGAGGAGTCCGACCCGATGACCACAACGTGCCCCACGCCGGTCCGCGAGCGAGCGCACGAGTCGCTCCCCGTTGCGGCGTTGGTGGTGATGGCGTGCACCGGATTCATCGTGATCATGACTGAGACGCTCCCGGCGGGGCTGCTCCCGCAGCTCGCTGCAGGACTCGACGTCTCCGAAGGCGGCGCCGGCCAGCTCGTGAGCGCCTACGCGATCGGAACGGTCCTCGCAGCGATACCCGCAATCACGCTGACGCGCGGGGCACGGCGGAAGCCGCTCCTTCTTGCGGGCCTGCTCGGGTTCCTTGTCGCGAACGCCGTCACCGCGGTATCGCCGTCGTTCACCGTCGCTCTCGTCGCCCGGTTTGTCGGGGGAGCCTTCTCTGGTCTGCTGTGGGGCATGCTTGCCGGATACGCCCGGCGTATCGTCGCACCTGAGCACGCCGGGCGTGCCCTTGCCATCGCCATGACCGGAACCCCCGTCGCGCTCTCCGTCGGAACACCACTTGGCGCCTGGCTGGGCTCGACGGTCGGGTGGCGCTGGTCCTTCGCCGCGATGTCACTTCTCAGCGTCATCGTCATGATCTTCGCGAAGTTCCTCGTGCCCGACGCCCCGGGGCAGTCGACACAGACACGCGCTCCGCTCAGCCGAGTACTGGGCATTCCCGGCGTGGCGACCATCCTCGCCGTCGTATTCGTCTGGATGCTCGCGCACAACCTGCTCTACACCTACATCGCTTCCTATCTGCAGCAGATGCGTCTCGCCCTCCGGCCCGACGCCACACTTCTCGTCTTCGGCATCGCTGCACTCGGAGGTATCTGGATCACCGGCGTGTTCATCGACCGCGCACTTCGCAGGCTCACCCTGGCAAGCGTGACCCTGTTCATAGTCGCCGCAGCGCTTCTTGCCGCCGCGCAGCAATCCACTGTGCTCGTGCTACTCGCGATCGTCCTGTGGGGCCTCGCGTTCGGCGGCTCTGCGACGCAGTTGCAGACGGCCATGGGGGAGGCCGCCGGCGAGAACGCCGATGCGGCGAACGCGATGCTGACGACATCATTCAACATGGCGATCTTTGCGGGCGGTGCTGCGGGGGCCGTGGTCGTCGATGGCGTGGGCGCACCGGCTCTTCCAGCCGGGATGATCGCTCTCACACTCATGGCGCTCGTCATGGTCGGCTTCGGCCGGCGCGCAGCATTCCCCGCAGGGCGTTGATCGAGAACTGACCGGACCACTCCTCGTGGCTTGTCATGCAGCCTTGGACGGGTATGCCGTCCACTGGCGGATTGACGAGTCGGGGGCGAAGTTGATCTTGGGCTCGGTGCGGGTGTTGCGCCAGCGGATGTAAGCGGCGATGGCGGCGTTCTGCTCCTCGTGGGTGCGGTGGTCGGTGCCGTTGAGGGCGAAGTAGCGCAGGGCCGCGAACTCCGATTCGATCCAGTTCAGCCAGGATCCGTAGGTCGGCAGGAAGACCAGCTCGACGTCGTTGTCAGCGGCCCAGCTGAGGACCTCGGCGTGCTTGTGGGGGGAGAAGTTGTCCAGGACGACGTACAGCTTCTCCCCAGGCCAGCGGGAGCGCAGGGTCTTGAGCAGGCCGAGGAACTCTCGCCAGCGTTTGCGCTGCCGGATCCTGTAGTAGATCTTGCCAGTGGCCAGGTCGAGGGCGGCAAGCATGTGCATCACGCCGCCGAACCGGTGGTAGGTGGCCCGCAGCCGGCTGGGCTTGCCTACTGGACGCCAGGCCCTGCCCTTGCGCGGCTGAAGATTGAGAGGGCCGAACTCGTCGACGCATATCACCCGGCCGCCGGCCGGCGGGGTGTCGTACAGGGCCAAGACCCCGTGCATCTTGGCGATGAAGTTCGGATCGGTAGAGGCCTTCCACGTGGTTGTGGCCTGCCAGGAGATCTTGCCGGAGCGCAGGATGCGGCGCAGCGTCTCCCGGCTGATTTTCGGAACCACGTGCCGTTGGACGAGGTGGTCGGCGAGCTTGGACAAGCTCCAGGTGGCAAAGCCGGTCAGGCCCCAGTCGGCGGGGGACGTCCGGGCGATCAGGCAGATGTGCTCGCGCACCCGCTCATTGATCGTCCTGGGGCGTCCCCCGCTCCATTTTGGGTCCAGCGCGTCGAACCCCCGCTCGTTGAAGGCGTGGATGACATCGCGGACGTAGTCCTCGCCGACCTGCATCAGCGAGGTGATGTCCTTGACCGTCTGGCCCTGGGCGGACATCAGCACCACGATCGCCCGCCGCAGCCGGACCGGGTCCTTCGCAGTCCGGCTGATCCGCTGCAGGCGGCAGCCCTCCTCCACGCTGACCGAACGGACGAACACACTCGGTCGACGTCCCACGATCACCTCCAAGATCAAGTCCTGGAGACAGTCTGCTGATCATCAGACGGGACGTCGATTACCCGCCCAACGCTGCGAGACGAGCCACTAGCTTCAGGGAACCCGGCGCTGAGCTGCGGCAATCCCCCTAGAAGACTGCTGAAAATCTTTTGCGTTCTGGCCCCGGACCGGCAGGTCCGGGGCCAGTCTTGTGAGCATGCAGGGGGAATGGGCCGGGGAGATGGTCGGGCCGGATGTGTGGGAGACCTGCCGGGAGTTGATCCCGGCAGGGAGTGTGTTCGCTTTCCTGGCCGAGCATCGTGAGGTGCTGTTCCCGCCAGAGTTCTTCGCGGACATGTATCCGTCGGCCAACGGACGGCCGTCGTTGCCGCCGCAGGTGCTGGCCGCGACGGTGGTACTGCAGAGCCTGCAGGGGCTGTCGGACTTCGAGACAGTCCAGGAACTGCGGTGTGACCTGCGCTGGAAGGCCGCCTGCGGGCTGGGCCTGTACGACACCGCCTTCGATCCCTCGCTGCTGACCTATTTCCGGCGCCGGCTCGCCCGCTCGGCCGACCCGACGCGGATTTTCACCAAGGTCAAAGAGGTGGTGACTGCCACCGGTGTCCTCAGAGGAAAGCAGCGCCGGGCGCTGGACTCCACCGTCCTGGACGATGCGGTGGCCACTCAGGACACCGTCACCCAGATCGTGGCCGCGATCCGCCGGGTGATCCGTGAGGTCCCCGGCGCCGGCGAGGTCGCCGGCCGGTGGTGTACTGCTCACGACTACACCGACCCCGGCAAACCCAGGATCGCCTGGAATGACGAAGCCGCCCGCGAGGCGCTGGTCGACGCCCTGGTGACCGACGCGCTCAACATGCTCGGCCGTCTTCCCGAGCGTGAGCTGGGCGAGCGGGCCGCGAACGCGGTGGGCCTTCTCGCCCTCGTCGCAGGCCAGGACGTGGAGCCGGCCGAGGACTCCGACGGCCGCGACGGACGCTGGCGCATCGCCATGCGCACCGTGCCCGACCGGACGGTGTCCACCGTCGACCCCGATGCCCGGCACATCCACAAGAACCGAACCCGCCACCAGGAGGGCTTCAAAGGGCACGTGTCCTTCGAGCCAGAGGCCGGACTGTTCACTGCCGTCGCGTTAACCAGCGGCTACGGGCCGGACAACCACGAGGCCGCCGTCGCGCTGGACCTGCTGGCCGACGAAGACCACAGCGAGGGCGAGACGCTGACCGTGCTCGGCGATTCCGCCTACGGCACCGGCGACCTGCGTGAACAACTGACCGCCCAGGGCCACGTCCTGGTGGTCAAGCCGCCGCCGTTGCGGCAGGCCGTCCCCGGAGGCTTCACCATCGACGACTTCCACGTCGACACCGACGCCGCCACCGTGACCTGCCCGGCCGGACAGACCGCGAACCTGGGCCGCACCAAGGCCGACGGGGGCCGCACCGCCCAGTTCAAACGGCTGTGCACCGGCTGCCCGCTGCGGGAACGCTGCACAACCTCCAAGACCGGACGGGTTATCAACGTCCACCCTCAGCACGAACTGCTGACCGCAGCCCGCGTCCAGGCCGCCACCGACACCGCCTGGCAGGACGAATACCGCCGATGGCGGCCCCCGGTCGAACGCGCCATCGCCTGGCTCGTCGCCCACGGCAACCGCAGAGTCCGCTACCGAGGCGTCATCGCCAACAACATCGCACTCCACCACCGCGCCGCCGCCCTCAACCTCCGCCGACTGATCAACCTCGGACTCACCCGCACCAACACCACCTGGCACCTCGCCCCGGCCACCCCATGACGAAGAAGGGGCCGCCCGGCCTACGGCCAAACAGCCCCTCAACAAGATTTTCAGCAGTCTTCTAGATCTGCCTCGTGCCACAGCATCTACCCCAGAGAACGCCTGGTCCCCGGGCAGCAGCACCCGGATGGGCACCGGCACCGGCTCGGGGGTGGAGGACGTCGTCATGCCTCCCACCGTACGGACGGACGCCGACACCCGGCCCGACCTGCGCAGGCTCCGAAATCTGTCCACAGGTGATCCGTGGGGAGTGTTCAATGAACGGCGGATCCGATGATCAAGGAGACGCCAGATGAGCGACACCACCATCGAGCAGATACCGGGCAGCGAGCCGGCGGCGGTGGCCGTGCCGGCGAGTGACGAGCAGCTGGTTGCGATGCTCGTGGACCGGGCCCGCAGCGAGGGTCTGCAGCTGACCGGGGAGGGCGGGCTGCTCCAGCAGCTGACCAAGCGGGTCCTGGAGTCCGCCCTGGAGGGCGAGATCACCGATCACCTCGGCTACGAGAAGCACGACGCCGAGGGCCGGGGCAGCGGCAACTCCCGCAACGGGACCCGGGCGAAGACGGTGCTGACCGATGTCGGCCCGGTCGAGGTCAAGGTCCCCCGGGACGTGGCGGGCACGTTCGAGCCGGCCATCGTCAAGAAGCGGCAGCGGCGCCTGACGGGCGTGGACGAGATGGTGCTGTCCCTGTCGGCGAAGGGCCTGACGCACGGTGAGATCTCCGCGCACCTGGCCGAGGTCTACGGCGCGAGCGTGTCCAAGGCCACGATCTCCACGATCACGGACAAGGTCATGGACGGCATGGCCGAATGGTCCAACCGGCCGCTGGACCGCGTCTATCCGGTGCTGTTCGTCGACGCCATCAACGTCAAGATCCGGGACGGGCAGGTGGCCAACCGGCCGATCTACGTCGTCATGGCGGTCACCGCCGAGGGCCACCGCGACATCCTCGGAATCTGGGCCGGCGACGGCGGCGAGGGCGCGAAGTATTGGCTGAGCGTGTTCACGGACCTCAAGAACAGGGGCGTGGACGACGTCCTGATGCTGGTCTGCGACGGGTTGAAGGGCCTGCCCGAGGCGGTTGAGACGGTCTGGCCTCGCACGATTGTCCAGACCTGCGTCGTTCACCTGCTGAGGAACAGCTTCCGGCACGCGGCCCGCCAGGACTGGGACAAGATCGCCAAGGCGCTCAAGCCCGTCTACACGGCCCCGAACGAGGCCGCCGCGGCCGAGCGGTTCAGCGAGTTCCAGGACGCGTGGGGGAAGAAGTATCCGGCGGTCATCCGGCTCTGGGAGAACGCCTGGGCCGAGTTCGTCCCCTTCCTCTCCTTCGACGTCGAGATCCGCAAGGTGATCTGCTCGACGAACGCGATCGAGTCCGTCAACGCCCGCATCCGCAAGGCCGTCCGCGCCCGCGGACACTTCCCCAACGAGGCCGCGGCCCTCAAGTGCGTCTACATGGCACTGATGAGCCTGGACCCGACCGGCAAGGGCCGCAAGCGGTGGACCATCCGCTGGAAGGCACCCCTGAACGCCTTCCAGATCGCCTTCGAAGGCCGGCTCACCCCGGCCGCCAACTGACCCCTACAAAAACTGGATCAGCCGTCTACTGGACACACCCGATCCGGGACGTAGTCACCCAACGTGACTACTCCCTTGGCGCACTGGGCAAGAACCAATACTGCCCACCGCCAGTAGCAACGGTCGACTCATGGCACCCCCGACTTTGCTCCCGATACGCTGAGTCGCCAGAGCATATCTGTCTTTCGTTCGCCGATGCCTGGCTGATCGTCAGGTTCAGGTCGACTCCCAGCGGGTCGCGGAGAGTAGCGGCCAGGATTCCTGTGGACAGGCGGTCGCGGAGATCGATGTCGTCAGGGTGCCGGCGAGGAGGCGGTCAGCGCCGTGGAGAATGCCCGGCATGGATGTTGCCTTCACGCTCCTTCAGCAGGCAGCCGATCTGCTCCCCGGGGGCGCCCGTCCCGAAAACGGCGTGACACTCGAAGACGTGCGCGACTACCAGCGGCACCAGGAGTGGGAGCTCGTGCAGACGCCATCAAAGACCTGCCCGATGACACACCGATCCACATCGGTGTCGCCGAAGACCCCGGCGACTTCGACGGATACCGCGAATCCGTCCTCGTCGACGCCCACCACGTAGAGAACTGGTGGCCGGCCACCTCCACCTCACCCGAGCGCACGGAGACCGAGAACGCGCTGACTCTGTTCGCCGACTGGAAGCCCGACGAGTATGACGTCCTCGACTGAACCCATCGTGTAGGAGCAGCTTGTGGGAGGCATCTACGTGGACAGCTGGCCTGCCCGGAAGAGCTCCATCATTCGGTTGTAGCGAACGCTGTGCCCGCCCGCGATCGTGCACTGGACACCGGGTTCGGCCCGGCAGGTCGGGCACGGAATGCGGTACATGTCCCACGTACGGCATCAACCACGAGTACACATACGACGTCTCGGGGCCGGACCACCTGAAGAGCTACACCGCCACGATCGAGCTGCGGGACGCGCGGGACCAGGTCCACCGGTGGACCGAGCGTCTGCCCGGAACCCCCGGCAAGCCGGAGGCGAAGAAGGCGACCGTCGAGGCCGTCCTCGACATCCTCGCCACCCCCGTCAACGGTGTCATCGACGATCCCCCCGCCCGGGAACGGGACCTGCTCGCCTTCCTCCTGCTCGCCTTCCTCCTGCGCGCCCAGCTCGATGGCCTCGGCCGGACGACGGAACGGCAGCGCACCCGCATACTCGCCCGCGGCGACCTCGGCACCGACCTCCTCACCACCGGCGACACCAACGCGTTTCTCGCCTGGGCAGAACGCGTCCGCCCCTGCTCGGGCCGGACAGCACGGCCGTACCGGACGCACTGCGCGAGCTGTACCGAAAGGTCCTCGACGACGCGCGCATCGGACCCGGCTCCCTCCTGCGCCGCATGGCCGCTGCCCCCGGACCCGACGCCGTGAGCGTGGTCCGGCGAAACGCGGCGGACGCCGTACGGCGAGCGCTGAGCAGCGGGCCGCAGGCGGCCGCCTCGGTCCGCGACATCGTGCAGGAGTGGTGGCGCGACCAGGCCCCGGCCACCGGCGTCACGGTCCGCGACAACATGCGTCAAGAGGTCTTCCGTCCGCTCCCTGTCCACCTCGGCGCGCTGGACGAGACCCTGACGTGGTGCGGCGAAGCCGCCGAGGCGGCCGGCACCCGCATCGACGTCGAACTGACGGTTCAGGACGGCACACTGCACGTCTGGCTCGGCCTCGACAAAGTGGACCTCCGGGCGGCCTGCGACGTCTCCGCCCGCCTGCTGTCCCACACCCTTCCGTACACCGACTGCCTGGTCGGTGACGACCATGTACTGCTGCGCCTGCACGGCGAGTTCGAGACAGCGCCTCTCCACCCCTTGGCCACAGCAAGCATGGACGCCTACGTCTCCGGGCCGCCACACCAGCGGCGGCCGGCTGGGGGAAGTCGCTGACGGGCCCATGGAAGCACAGGACGAGCAGCCGTACTCGTGAGCCCGCTCCGCGAGCCGGGCCACCGTCTACAGCGCGTGAACCGATCTTTGCGGCGCCGGCCGCACACCGGATGGCGGCGGGGCGTGTCGTACCCGGTCAGGCAGACCGCGAGTGCGCCATGCTGGCAGGCAACTGCCCGTGGCTCAGGCGTTAGAGACCAGTGTGGTGCGGTGGCTCCCGCGTCCCCGCACCACACTGCACCGGTCGGCGGCCTCGATGCCTGCATGCGCCGTAGCCGGGCTTAATCGGGTAGTCGAGCACCTGGCTGCGCTGGGGCTCGGGGTAGTCGATCAGCAGCCGCGAGGTCGCCCCGCCGCCGCTGATCGCATCTCCGTGCCCGCTGGATGGTGATGTCTCGTTCGGGCGGTACAGCGGTGTCAGTACTGGGGTGCCGACGCGGCTGGCCCGAGGTCGGGCGCGGACCGCAGTTCCACGGCCAGTGGCACGGCGGCCCCGGCGAGGTCCAGCACCAGAACTTCGTTGTCGCCCGCCTGCCACAGGGGCGCCGGGGCGTAAAGGGTGCGCTGGGGGCCCTTCTCCGTCCGCAGGCGGCCGAGGAGGAAGCCGTTGAGCCAGACCAGGGTGCGGTCGCTGCCCGGGACGGCAAGGAAGGCGTCCGCCTGTTCGGGCAACTCGACGATGGCCCGGTGGAAGGCGGGGCCATCGCCGGTCCCGGCGGCCGGGGCGGCGGGCAGGGCGGCCAGGTCGTCGAGGGGGAGCACGCGGATGTCCCAGCCGAACAGGTGCTGGTAGTCCAGGCGCACGCCTGCGACCAGGCCCTTGCGGTCGGCCAGGTGGGGGCCGTAGTTGACCCGGCCGAAGGGCTCGACGAGGATCTCCAGTTCCGCGCCGCCCTCGGGGACGGACAGCTCGATGGTCGGCGACAGGTCGTCGCGTTCGAGCACGCCGACCAGTCGCCCGTCGAGGAAGACCTGCGCCAGGTCCCGGATGCCGTCGACGGTCAGCGTGGCCGGACCGCCGGGCCCGGTGATGCGGTGCCGGTAGTGGACGAGCCCGCGATGGTGGCCGAGCTTCTCCATCGGTTCGGGCGCGGGGCGGTGCGTCGCGACGGAGAGCAGGTCCAGGCTGTCACTCAGGGCCGCCACCCGGGTGGCGGGGACGGTCTGCGGGTCGACCCGCGCCGGCTGGACGGGCAGTTCCCT
Organism: Streptomyces sp. NBC_00846; assembly: GCF_045207325.1. Taxonomy (NCBI): domain Bacteria; kingdom Bacillati; phylum Actinomycetota; class Actinomycetes; order Kitasatosporales; family Streptomycetaceae; genus Streptomyces; species Streptomyces sp. NBC_00846. The sequence continues at coordinate 462,356 of NZ_CP108847.1, forward strand.
GGCCGGCAGCGGCACGTAGCGGCCGATGACCTCGCGGAAGGCGTGGAACTTCTCGGTCAGTTCACCGGCCTCGCCGATCGGCGCGTCATAGTCGTAGCTGGTAACCGTGGGCATGTAGCCGGGGTCGGCGAGGGTCTTGCCGGTGTGGTTGGCGCCGGCCCACCAACCGAAGTTGGTTCCGCCGTGGCCCATGTAGATGTTGACCGATCCCCCAGCGGCGAGGATCCCGTCGAGCGCCTCGGCGGCGTCCGCACTGTCCCGTATGTGGTGGGGGTCGCCGAAGTGGTCGAACCAGCCGTTCCAGAACTCCATGCACACCAGCGGTGCGTCGGGCTGGAACTTGGCGAGGGCGTCGAAGGCCTCGGCCGGGCGCGAGCCGAAGTTGGCGGTGGCCAGCACGCCCGGGAGGGTGCCGCCGGCGAGCATGCGCGCTTCCGGGCCGTCGGAGGTGAACAACAGGCAGTCGATGCCCCGCGCGAGCAGGCCGTCCTTGAGGTGCTCCAGATAGGCCTTGTCGTTGCCGTAGCTGCCGTACTCGTTCTCGACCTGGACGGCGACGATCGGGCCGCCGCGCGAGGTCTGGAGTTCGGCGAGGACCGGGATCAGCTGGTCGAACCACTGGTCGACCGCGGCCAGGTAGGCGGGGTCGGCGGTGCGCAGGCGCATCGACTCGTTGGCGAGCAGCCAGGCCGGGAGTCCGCCCAGGTCCCATTCGGCGCAGATGTAGGGGCCGGGGCGGGCGATGACGTCGAGGCCGAGCGCGTCGGCCTCGCGGATGAAGGCGGCGACATCGTGCCAGCCGTCGAAGCGGGCCGGGCCGGGGGCGGGCTGGTGGAAGTTCCAGGCGATGTAGAGCTCGATGGTGTTGCAGCCCATGGCCTGCAGGCGCTGCAGCCGGTCGTGCCAGAGCCCGGGGTGGATGCGGAAGTAGTGCACGGCGGCGGAGACCACGCGGTGCTCGCGGCCGCCGCGCAGGAAGCGGTGGCCGTCAACGGTCAGGGCGGGGCGCGTGCTCATACGTGGCTGCTCTCGGTCGTCGTTGTTTGTGTGCGGCGCCAGGCAGCCGCCTGGGTCAGCAGGGTTTGCGGTCACTTGACGGCGCCTGCGGTGAGACCACTGCGCCAGAAGCGCTGCAGTGCTACGAAGGCGATGAGTAGCGGGACCAGTGAGACGAAGGCCCCGGTGATCGAGAGCATCGGCGGGACGCCGTTGGCGAACTCCGAGCGCCACTGGACCAGGCCGACGGTGACCGGCAGCTTGGAGGCGTCGTTGATCATGAGCGCGGGCAGCAGGTAGTTGTTCCAGACGCTGACGAACTGGAACAGGAAGATCGTCACCAGGGCTGGGGCCATGACCGGCAGCGCGATGCGGAAAAAGGTCCGCTGCTCACCGGCGCCATCGATGCGCGCCGCCTCCAGCAACTCGTCGGGGACGGACGCCGACGCGTAGATGCGCGAGAGGTAGACGCCGAAGGGGCTGACGAAGCTGGGGAGCAGGACGGCCCAGTAGGTGTCGGTGAGCCGCAGCTCGGCCAGCATCAGGAACAGTGGCAGGGCGAACAGCGGCGCCGGGATCAGCACCGAGGCCAGGATCACGTTGAAGATCGTCTCGCGGCCGCGGAACCGGTACTTGGCCAGGGCGAAGCCGGCCATGACGGACAGCAGCGTGCTGACCGTGGCGCCGACCAGGCTGTACAGCGCGCTGTTGGCCAGCCAGGAGGAGAAGACCCCGTCCTGGAAGGAGAAGACGCGGCCGAGGTTCGCACCGAGGTCGAAGTGGGAGAACCAGAGCGGGCTGCCCTGGTGGAGGTACCCCTCGCCCTTGGTCGCCGAGACGAACAGCCACCACAGCGGGATGAGGGTGTAGAGGGCCATCAGGCCGAGCAGGGCGTTGACGACCAGGCGGCTGGCGAGCGGGCTGCGGGTGGTGGTCATGCGTCGGCCGTCCTTCGCTGAGTGAACTTCAGGAGCCCGAAGGAGAGGACCAGAGTCACAAGGGCCAGCAGGACCGATTCGGCGGCGGCCAGGTGCTGGTCCGCCTGGGAGGCGGTGAGCGTGGTGTTCATGATCGGGCTGAACTTGTTGGAGGCGCCGGGGATGCGAGCGGCGGCGAGTACGGCCGGCTCGGTGTAGAGCTGGGCGGTGCCGATGATGGAGAACACCATGGTGAGGACCAGGGCGGGCCGCACCATCGGGATCTTGACGTACCAGGCCAGGCGCCAGCCGGTGCAGTTGTCGAGGGTCGCGGCCTCGATCACGTCGCCGGGCACGGCCTGCAGCGCCGAGTAGATGATCAGCATGTTGTAACCGGTCCAACCCCAGGTGATCATGTTGCCGATCGACACCGGGATCCAGCCGGCCGACAGGAAGTCGGTGTGGACGCCGATCGCCGACAGCGGCCCGGTGAACGGCGAGAGGTCCTTGACCAGGAGGAACGACCACATCACCGCGGCGATCGCACCGGGCAGCGCGTAGGGCAGGAAGAAGGTCAGCCGGAAGGTCTTCTTGAACCGGGCCGAGCGCGAGTCCAGCAGCAGCGCGAGGGCCAGTGCCAGCCCGAGCATCACCGGCACCTGGAAGACACCGAGCAGTGCCACCCGGCCGAGCGAGGCTATGAAGTCGCCGTCGTGGAGGGCGTCGGAGAAGTTTTCGAATCCCGCGAACCGCGTGGTCTGCGCACCGCCGAACAGGCCCTGACGTTCTACTTTGTAGAAGCTCTGATAGATCGCGTAGCCGATGGGTGCGAGCATCATCGCGGTGAACAGGACGCCGAACGGAACCAGGAACCCGGCGGCGTTCAGCGCGGTCCGGCGGCGGCGGTGGCGGCTCGGCCCTGCCACCACGCGCGGAGGCGCCGGTGCGGGCGGTGATGCTGTCTGGGTGCTCATAGTGTTCGTTCCTCGCGCGCTTGCGGTATGGACGGGGCCCCGCGGTGCCACACCCTCGAGCGGCACCGCGGGAATCCTCGGGCGACCTGACGTCCCCTCGACATCAGCCGCCGGTAACGGAGAGCCCCAGGCTCTTGATCTTCTCGACCGTCTTCCGCTGAACCGTGGCGGTGGCCTGGGGGTAGCCGCCCTTGCCGATCGCGTCCGAGTAGTCCGCCTCGACCTGACCGAACGTCGGCCCGACCACCCAGGTGGTGGGGATGTTTGCCGCGGACTCCTTGAAGACGTCGTAGATCTTCTGTCCGCCGAAGTAGGGGTCGCCCTGGGACAGCAGCGGGTTGTCCAGAGCGGCCTTCGACGCCGGATACAGGCCGCCGACCTTGATGCCGGTGCTGACCGCGTCCGGGTCGCTGGACAGGAACGCGGCGAACCGCGCGGCCTCCTTGGGCGTCTTGCAGCCGGTCAGGACGGAGGTGGCGGAGCCGCCGGAGTTCGCGCTGGTCCGGTCGCCTGCGGTCCAGGTCGGCATCGGGGCCACGGCCCACTTGCCGGCGAGGTCCTTGAGGTCCCCCTTGATGCCCGGGACGGCCCAGGCGGCGTTGACGAAGGTCATGACCTTGCCGGCCTCCGACGCCTTGTCGAAGGTCGGGTCCCAGGCGTTGCCGCTGTTCATCACCAACTTCTTGTCCTTGAGATCCTGCCAGTACTTGGCGACCTGCTGCGTGCCCGGGTTGTCGATGGAGACCTGCCAGGACTCGCCCTTTGTGCCGAACCAGGACTTGCCGGTCTGCCAGGTCAACGCGGCCATGTCGTAGGCGTCCTGGGGCGCGGTGCCGAAGGCGACCTTCGGGTCGGCCGCGTGGACCGTGGCGGCGTCGGCGGCGTACTCCTCCCAGGTCGCGGGGGGCTTGGCGATGCCGAACTTCTTGAACAAGTCGGCGCGGTAGTACAGGGCCATTGGCCCGGTGTCGACGGGGACGCCGTACATCTTGCCGCCGGCCGAGGACGCCGCGACGGTCCAGTCCAGGTACTTGCCGGTGTCGCCGGAGGCGTACGGGGTGATGTCCATCAGCGCTTCCTTGACCAGCATCGACGGGATGTCGTTGTAGGTGACCTGCGCCAGGCACGGGGCCTTGCCCGCCGTGATCGCGTTGGTCATCTGGTCGTAGCCGCCCTTGGCACCGGACGGGATCTGCTTGAACGTCACCTTGATGTCCGGGTGGGCGGCGTTCCACTGGGCGGTGATCTTGTCGTAGCCCGGGGCCCAGCCCCAGAACTCCATCGACACCGGTCCGGCCTTGGTCGCACCGCCGGAGGCCCCGGACGAGTCGGAGCTGCCGGAGCTGGAACATCCGGTCATCAGCAGGGCAAAGGAGAGGGCTGCCGCACCGGCGGCGGATCTGGACGAGAACGTACGCATGACTTCCTCATTGGAAATGTCGCGAAGACAGCTGGAACGGAGAGGAACGCAATCGGAGAAGGCCTCGAATAAGGCCGCTCGGGAATTATGGTGAATTATTTGACACAACACGGCGGGGTGGTCAACACCCTTGCGGACACATTTTCGGGACGCTGCGGAAACACAGATCCAAGGCAGGCTTCATCACCCCACCGCTGACCCTGCAGATTCAGGGAACAATGGAATGTATTTCGGCATGCCGAAGGAAGTCAGTCGAATGCTGACAACGATGAGACCGAGGGAGTGAAACCCGATGAACCCAGGGAGTGAAATTCGATAAGCCGAGGGAGTGAGGCCAGAATCTCGCCCCTTTTCGACCCCTGGCGGCAACGGCCCTCACTACAGCGGTTCGCGTTCTGTCCGATCAAGCTAGACGGGCACGGACGCTCTCCCTGATGACCAGACATGCCGCACCTCGCGCCCACAGTGTCTCGCTGGCTTCATCTACTTTGATCACGCAGTCGCGGGCCGCTGTGGAGACGGCGTGGCGCTCCAACGCCGCGGTCATGGCCGGCCCGAAGTGCTCATAGGCCACCACACCTTCACCCGCGATCACGATCAGTCCCAGGTTGAGCAGGTTGCACAGGCACGCCAGTCCGCGTCCGAGGGCGTCGCCGGCCACGGCGAACGCGTCGAGCGCTGCCCGTCGTTCGACCTCCGGCCCCGACCGCGCGAGTTCCGCCACCGCGTCGTAGTCGGCGTCGGGCCGGCCGCCGGCCTCGCGGAACATGCGCAGCACCGCGTCGGAGGAGGTCAACGCCTCCACACAGCCCCGGTTGCCGCAGGCGCACTCCGGACCATTCGGCTCGATCGGCAGATGCCCGAACTCGACGGCCAGTCCACCGGCGCCGGAGTGGAGAACTCCACGGAGCATCAGCGCACCACCGACGCCGCGCCCGACCGAGACCACGGCGAACGAGTCGACCTCCCTCCCCTCTCCGAACCAACGCTCGGCAATAACGAGGGCGTTGACGTCGTTGTCCACCACCACCGGAAGCCCGGTCGCCGCGCTCAGCGGAGCCGCGACGGCTACGTCGGTCCAGCCCAGCCGAACCGCCGAACGGCACACGCCGCTCACCGCGTCGACATGGCCGCCCACGCCGACCCCGACACCCAGCACCCTCACCTCGGCACTCGCCGCCTCCGCGATGAGCCGAGCCGTCAGGTCCGCGGCCACCGAGAGCACATGAGCCGGCTCCAGGGAATCGAGCACATGCTCCAGGCGGAGCAGCGGACGGGCGCCGAGGTCGGTGAGCACAGCCGCGACGTGTGTGCGCGCGATCTGGATCCCGACGACCAGGTGCTGTTCGGTGTTGACCCGCAGCAGGCGCTGAGGTCGCCCCAGACGGGTGGCGCTCTGCTGCCCGGTCTCGCTCAGATAGCCGCCCTCGATCAGCGGCGACAGCAGCCGGGTCACCGTGGAGGGCGACAGCCCGAGCCGCTGCGCGATCGCCGTTCTCGAGATCGGGCCCGCGGTGAGCACCTGGGCGAAGATCTCGGCTCCTGTCTGATCCGGGACCAAAGCCGTCAAGGCGGTCACGTCATGCCTCCCCATCGCTTCGCTACCTCACTGGTGGCGTGAGTTTGGCGAAGATATTTTCTTGTGTCAAGAAAAGAACTCAAGGGGGCAGGATCCGACCCTCGTGCCCATGGAACGCATCAGGCCCGCGCAAGCGAGACCCGGACCAGGAGGCCCGCGCCTCCACCTCCACATCAAGCGCCCCGCGCGAGCACGGCCCGGGTGATCTGACCAACAGCCACCCCCGCCCAGCAGGGGCGCCCCGGAGGCGTCGACATGGTCCGCCAACGGCTCGACGGCCCTGTCTGCCAACCTGTGCCCGCCAGCACGTCAGCCCGGCGCTCACCATCGATAGCCATGTCCGTCTTCCACTGGCCGACGAGTGCACACTGTGCCCCTCGCGGGTCGCGCGCGAGATCCCGGCCGCCGGCTACGAGGTGGTGGTGTGGGCGAAGCAGTCCGGCGGGGTGGGCGGGCCTGGTAATGGCGCCGGTCGATCAGCTCAGGCGACGGCCTGATGCCCGGCGGCCTTGCCGGTGGCGTCCCGGCGCATGGCGGTCATGCCCAGGTCCGCCAGACGGGGCACGAAGGCGACGTCGAGTTCGTCGACCGGGTGGAGCAGGCCCCGCTCGCAGGTCTCCGCCAGCCACACCGTGCAGCGGGCGGCGGGGTAGGCGGGGTTGACGCCGATCTCACCCTTGGGGAGGAAGCCGTTGAACGGCGTCGCGATCTGGTGGTGGTCCCAGTAGCTCCAGGCCCGAAGCGCCTTGGCCTGTTCGAGGGCGAGGTAGAGGTGCGGATAGCGCTGAAGGATCCTCATCTCGCGGAAGAGGGTCGCCCCAGCGGGGACGGTGCGGTCCGGGTGAGGCGGTCGAAGTCCTGGTCGCGGAAGGTGAAGGTGGTCGCATTCTGGCCGGGGTCGAGGGCCAGGGGGTGAACAGGTGGGAGAGGCGGTCCCTGGTGTACTGCGCCGCTCCGGGGGCGAGACGGGGCTCGATGCCGGCGACACCTCGAAGTACAGGTAGCCCAGGAACGGCAGCTCGCGGACGGCGGCGGCGAGCTGGTCCACGAACGCCTCCGACGCCGTCCGGCGGCCGGTGGCGTTGGCCAGGACCACGTCAAGGAAGGGGGCGGCCGCACGGATCTCGTGCCGCCCACCACACCCTCACCCGCGGCCAGTAGGAGACCCCTGGTGGACACCGAACTCGACGACGCCCACACCGACTACACCAACCACCGCACCCGCCCCGTGGCGGCCGGATGCGCCGAGAGCGAGGACGACTGGCTCCGCCGCCTGCAGCACGACACCCCCGGGCAACCTCAAGGGTCGCGGCAACGCCACAGTGCGGGGCCTGCATCTGTCCGGCAGGGCGATCAACGAGATCGTGAAGAAGCGCGCGGCCGCCGCCGGGGTGACGTACATCAACGGCTTGAAGGTGACGAGCCACTCTCTGCGTGCCGGCCCGAACACTGACATGAAGCGCGCCAAGGTTTCCCTCGCCGACCGGCGCGAGGCGGGCGACTGGGGCGAGAAGTCTCCGTTGCCCGACTCCCGCTACAACCGGCCGGACGACACCGTGGACGACACCGAGACCGATCCCCTTGACGCTGTGCCGCTCTTCGGCAGGTTCCAGGAGGACCCCGCTTCGCCATAAAGGCGCACGTCAGAGCCATTCTTCGGATCGGGTAGCCAGGACGGTATGCCCGGCGGCATACTCGAACCATGGCAGACACCAGCGTCAAGATCGACGACATCACCAGGGACAGGCTCAAGGCCCTGGCCGACGGGGCAGGCATGTCCATGAAGGACTACCTCGCCAAGGTGGCCGCGGAGAAGGAGCACGAGAAGCTCCTCGACACCGCGACGGCCGCGTTCCGCCGCGTCATCAGCGAGCCCGGCGTCCTGGACCGGTTCGACGCCGACTTCGGTGGGCTCCCACCTGCGGCCGCGCACGAGATTCCGCGGGCGGCCTGAACCTGTGGATCTGCTCATCGACTACCGATGGCTTCTGGCCCGCCAGGAAGACATCCTCCGCACCGACCTCACCGTCAATGACCTGTCCGTACTCGTCGGCATGGCGGCCAGGCACCGGGTGAACACCCCGCGCCTGGATCAGGCAGACCCGGATGCCTTCTGGCGGGCCGCCGTGTTCCTGGAGGAATGCGTACTGCTGCGCCCCCTCCCCGCCCGCAACGAGGCCTACGGGTACGGCATCGCCATCGCCTACCTGCAGGCCTCCGGCGAAGCCGTCGACACCACGTACGAGCCGTGGCGCGACCTGATCAACGACATCCGGGCCCTGCGCCTGGACTCGTACGGCATCGCCGATCGTCTGAGGTCCTGGCGCGCTCCCTGACCATCCGCCGAGCGGGGAGTCGCCCCCTCCCTCGTGAGCGGCAGGGTCGGTCCCGCCGCTGGCCGGGGGCGTGTGCACGATCTGCAAAGTCAGGAGTTCCCTTTCTTCAACGGCGTCCACGGGGCAAGATCTCTGAGCATGAGACTTCTCGTGATGGGTGGTACCTGGTTCCTGGGCAAGCACATTGCCGAAGCCGCCCTGGCCAGAGGGTGGGACGTGGCAACCTTCAACCGGGGCCGCTCCGGGAAGGACATGCCTGGGGTCAAGCCTGTTCACGGGGACCGAACCGTCGTCGAAGACGTGCAAAGGCTCGCAGCGCACGGCCCATGGGATGCGGTCATCGACACATCGAGTTCGGATCTGCCGCCCCGCGACGTGCTGCTGGCGACCTCGACGCTGAAGGACTGCGCTGCCCGCTGGATTCTGCATCCGATGGCGATGCACACCATCGGGTGGAGCCCACCCAGTGGAGCCCATCCAGTGGAGCCCACTCAGTGGAGCCCGCCCGATGGCCTCCACTGAGTGGTGTCCACCCGATGGGCTCCACGGAGTGGACGCCACCCTGGTGCCGACCGACCCCTTGACCAGGTGCGGCCCGACGCGCCGACCCCCTTGACCAGGTGCGCCACCCGGCACGTTTCCCCTGACACAGCACGTTCCGGCCGCCGATCAGGCCGTGGTCAAGGGGGTGTGTGATAGGGGGCCGCCGTCGTGAGATGCGCACCCGGCGCGGTGCAGTGGGGGCGTACCCGATGCACGCGATGCGGTGCACCGCGAGGCGATGGTGCGCACCCAACGCACGCGGTGCGCAACATCGCCGCCCCGGTGCGCACTACGCGGCGGAGATGCCTGCCGGGTACGCGCCGGTCGGCGGGCCGTATGCCCGCACCGCCTGTTCGACGCCAGCGGCCTCCAGGCGCTGGAGTACATCGGCGACGTCCTGGTGGTCCTCGGTGAGATCTCCTCGGTGAAGCGGATGATGGCTTGGGCGATGCCCGGGCACGCTGCCGGGCAGACGTCGTCGTCGACGCGCAGGATGTCCAGGAGCATCCGGCCGAGCGCCTCCACCACGAAGGACTCACCGCTCAGGTCCCTGTCCCGGTCGTCCACGGCGGTGACGGGGATGATGATGCGTTCGGCGACGTCTAGGAGCAGCTGGCGGAGCTCCGGTCCGATCTCCTCCACGACCGCGCAGGCGGTTTCGACGTCGCGGGCTTGCACTGCCCGGATGTAGGCGAACGCGCTGATGATGTCGTCCGGATCCATCGGGGCGAGCGGCGTGACGGTGGTGCTCTTGGGCATGACGACTCCTCACGTACGGGCCGCCTTGCTGATCCGCGGCGGCCTCAGAAACGAGTCTCGGAGCACGGGGCTGTGGACAGAGTTCGCGCTCCAGAGCGGGGTGCTGTCCATGACGTCGGTCACGGATAAACCGCTCAGCAGCTACCTGGTCAAGGCGGAAACGGACACCCTTCGGCGGTGGCCGTCAGATCGCGGTCAAGACATCCGATGCAGTTTTCCGTCAAGCGGCCACGGCCATGACGGGGATCTGTGGGGGTGGGAAGGCGGTGGTCTCGTCGTAGGGGACGTTGTTGGTGAGGCAGTGGTGGAGGCAGCCGAGCAGGCGGTTGAACAGGTTGCGTTGGGCGGCGGTGTGCCGTTCTCCGGCTTCGCGTCGGCGGTCGTAGTGGGCTCGTGCGCCGGGTGATGAGAGGGCGGAGAAGGCCCAGAGGTAGCCGGCTGCGGCGAGTCGTTGGTTCTTGACCCGGCGGGCCATGACGGACAGGCTCTTGCCTGACGCCCGGGTGACTGGTGCGGCCCCGGCGAAGGCCTTGAGGCCCTTGGCGTCGGTGAAGCGGGATCGGTCGTCGCCGATCTCGGCGAGCACCCGGGCGCCGGTGAGAGATCCGAGCCCTGGGAAGCTGATGATGATCTCGGCGTCCGGGTGCGTCTCAAAAGACTCCACCGTCGCGGTGGTGAGTTCCTCGACGCTCTCGCAGGTAGCCGCGAGTTGCCGCAGCAGCGCGACGGTTCGCAGGCCCATCGCTTGCTCGACCTGGGGCAGGTGTCTCATCTGCGGGGTGCGGAAGGCTTCGCGGAGGCGGTCCGCTTCGGCGTCGATACCGCGCTTGCGGCCGGCCTTCTTCACCAGGGACCGCAGCTGGCTGCGGGTGAGTCTGGCGGCCTGGGCCGGGGTGGGTGCCGCGGTCAGGACGGTCCGGGCGAGCGGAAGGCATAGTCCTTCGCGGGCGTTTGCGAAGGCGGCGAGGAATCCGGGGAAGTACTCCCGCAGGTGTGAGCGGAGCTTGTTGGCGGCCTGGATCCGGTCCCAGACCGCGTCCTGCTGGGCGCGGGCGAGGATGGCGATGGACTGGACGAGTTCGCTGTCGGCGGGCAGCGGCCGGTGGGCGGCCTTGTCCGTGCGCAGGATGTTCGCCAGGACCATGGCGTCGAGGTGGTCGGACTTCTTGCGGGCGACCGCGTAACGTTCTCGATACCGTGCTGCGGCCATCGGGTTGATGGCGTAGACGGGCCGTCCGGTTGCCCGGAGGCAGGAGACCAGCAGCCCGCGGGAGGTCTCGATGGCCACCGGGATCGGTGTTTCCGCGGTGTCGCCGTGTGTGGTGAGCAGGTCGAGGAGCTGTTGCAGGCCCGTGGCATCGTCGTCGATTCGGGCCCGGCCTAACAGGGTTCCTTCGTGGTCGACCAAGGCGACGTCGTGGTGGTCGCTGGCCCAGTCGATGCCGCAGAACACTTTCATCGTGTGGTTGAGGTCCTCTCGGTCGGGGCGGGTTGCTGCTGGTCGCAGCCGTGCGGGGGCACGCGTCTCCCTAATGGAAGGGCTCGATGGCCCTGCATCCGATTAGCCGTTCGTGACCCCAGCGATCCACAGGGCCCTCGGTCTGTGAGGGAGCTCGTACGGCTCCTGGCTCTTTGAGAGGTGACCCCTGCGAACGGCTCGGACCAAGAACTTCAACGATCCGATCATCGGACTGGATGCGGCGTGGTCGCCGTGGTGGCAGCGGACGGGACCGGAGGCCGGCTCTTGACCAAGGGATCGGATCCCGGGGGTGCCTGACGACTTCCCCGGCACCGACCGCCACCACCACCACGAACACGAGGTGAAGCCGGAGGTCGCACTCTTTTTGTAGACCTCATGGGCCGGGTAACGGGTAGCGATCCACCGGCTTCACCGCCCATTAGGTAGTGCTCGGCGGGCTTCACCTCGCGCTCGGCGAGGTTCTTCTGGATCGGCGCGGTCGCCTTCACATCGGGCACGGTCGCGTCGGTGGTGTACACGTCGGTGATCAGATTCGGCATCACCCCTGCCCCTGCTACGGCGTCGACGCCGGGGAGTGTGGTGCAGGTCTCCGTGAGGTGGATCTTGTAGCCCATCCAGAACAGGTCATCGTCCTTGGCCGCCCACCGTGCGTCACGGTCGTAGGGGGAGGCCAGGCGGAGTTGACCGGGCGGGACACCGTCGTCGGCGTCCCGCTTCCTGATCACCTGCCGTCCCCGCGTGTCGCTGCGGATGATGTAGGTCTGCACGAGGACCTGCCGCAGCAGGTGCACGGCCTCGATCTCCCGGATCCAGCCCGGGGCGTCCTCGGCCCAGGCCGCCCGGCACAAGGCGAGGGCATCCTGCCCGAAGACCTGGGCGAGACGGTCACGTCTGGTCTGCGAGGGCGGCATGCGCCAGCCGTCGACCCGCGGGCCGTACCGCTCGGCGAACTCAGTGACGTCGATCTGCCCGGCCAGCCAGACCGGGGCCGCGACCGCCAGGGACTCCAGGGCCGCCCGCACGCTCTCCCCGGCCAGCTCCAGGCGGTTCAAGTCCCGCACCGCACTGATCACATGGGTGGAATCGGTACGCTGCTTGCCTCCGGCCGCCACCAGACCGGCCTCCTTGCAGTGCTCTAAGAGCCGGTCGAAGACCACCCGCTCCATACCATTGTCCGCGAGCCGGGTCCGGAACCTGGACAGCACACTGGCGTCGAATCCGGTGTCCGTCAGCTCCGCACCGAGCGCGTACTTCCAGTCGATCGCCCGCACCGCCATCGCCGCGGCCTGCCGATCCGTCAGATCCTCGGCGAACTGCAACACCGTCACCAGCGACAACACCCCAGGTGACAGGCCCGGTGCCCCACGCACCCCGAACGCGGCGGAGAACGGCTCATCAGTGAAGACCTCCGCCAGGCGGTCCCGCACCCGTATCGCCAGACTCCCCTTCGGGAACGCCGCCCGAGCCACCATCACGGTCTGCGCCGGGATCTCCGGCAGCCCCACCGGGCGCATCGACATCCGTACCGCCTCCACGGCCGCAAGACAGAGAAGCGACCTCAGGAACGATCATCGCGGACCCGCCCCACCCCCGCAGCGAATTGCGCAGCAGAGTCCATGTCTGGGCCAAAACCGGCAACGAGAACGACACCGCCTCCTCGGTTCGCTGCAACAAGTAGCGGTCAGGACGGTCACGGCCGGACTTACGGCCGAACCGGCCGCCCGCTCGGTTGAGCGGGCGGCCGCCGCCGTGCCGGCCCCATAGAACCGAATCGCTGCGCTGGCGTGGGGGGTTGAGATCAAATACAGGTATGCCTCCCACGCCTGCCCGCCGCCCCCGGTTACGCCGTACCACCCGCCTCACTGCCCGGACGTCCACCCGCCGGGGAGCAGGCTCCACCCGGCCACCGAACACTCCCACTCCCCCTGACCCGGCCCCTGCCACTCCCCCTGACCCCGACCCGGCCCCCGCTCCTGCTTCCGATCCTGCTCCTGCTCCTGCTCCCGATCCCGATCCCGATCCGGGGGGACGTCCGGAGGCCCTGGACTGGGCGCGCCGGATCGAGTTGTTCACAGTGGTGGTCGCTGCTGTCGTGGCGGTGGTGGGTCTCTGGTACTCGAACGTTCAGACCAGACAGGCCAATGAGCAGGCCCAGCAGGCCAACACTCAGGCGCGGGATGACCGGGCGCTGGCCAAGGAGGGGCAGATCACCGACCGGTACACGGCGGCGGTGGGAAACCTCGGTGAGGACCAGGTGGACGTGCGGCTGGGCGGCATCTACGCCTTGCAGCGGATCATGCAGGACTCCCGCCGCGACCAGCCCACCATCGCCGACGTCCTCGCCGCCTACATCCGCACTCACGCCGCCAAACGCCCCGCGAAGGACCAGGGCATCCCGGCCGACGTCCACGCCGCCCTCACCGTCCTCGCCAACCGCGATACAAGCCGGGATGACACCTTCCTCCTGGATCTCCACGACGCCAAGCTCCCCAACATCAACCTCGCAACCACAACCAAATCAAGGGCGGCTTTGGGCGGTGCGCATCTGGGCGGCGTGTACCTGCGCGGCGCGGACCTGCGCAGCGCGGACCTGAGCGACGCGTTCCTGTACGGCGCGAACCTGAGCGGCGCGGACCTGAGCGACGCGTTCCTGTACGGCGCGAACCTGCGCAGCGCGGACCTGAGCAACGTGGACCTGAGCAACCACGCGGACCTGAGCAACGCGAACCTGGACGGCGCGAACCTGGACGGCGCGAACCTGAGCGGCGCGAACCTGAGCAACGCGGACCTGGACGGCGCGAACCTGAGCAACGCGATCCTGAGCATCGCGGACCTGAGCGGCGCGGACCTGAGCGACGTGAGGCACCTGACGAGGAAGCAGGTTGACTCAGCCCTTACTGACAGCGATACGCAGCTGCCTGCCTCGCGCCGGTAGCCCTGGCGGCTTCCCGCCCGCGGTACGGCGCCCGACTCTCCCCCGGCGAGCGATCCGAGTGAGGTTCCCCCGAGATGCGGAGTGTGGTGACAGAGGGTCAGATGGTTCTCATGAGAGGAACATCGACCATGGCTGCCCCCAGGAAATACTCGCTCGAGTTGCGTGAGCGTGCGGTACGGATGTACCGCACCGCCGATCCGAAGCCGCAGATCAAGAAACTGGCCGTCGATCTCGGCGTGCATCCGGAGGCCCTGCGCGGTTGGATCCGGCAGGCCGAGGCCGACGCCGGCGAGCGCGATGACCGGCTGACCACCGACGAACGCGCCGAGCTCACCGCGCTGCGTGCGATGTGTCGGTTTGGTGTCAGTGGGTTGGTGTCAGTGACGGTATGTCAGTTCGGGGTGTTTTCGCTGGTCAGGCGTTGAGGAAGGGCGAGGTCACTGACGTGGGGCGGTGTTTGCTGCCGTTGTGGCTGTCACAGGGCGGTACACCCCGCCCCGTGCCGCTGTCTCGGGAACGGCACTTCTGATCCTTCGATGGCTGCGCGGCGGCACGGTGGTCGGTGTCGGTGTCCGCCGGGGGAAGGGCGTGGGGTGGGGGAGTCGGGCGTGTGGGGTGAGGTTACGGCGGGGTTGAGGGTGTCCAGGCCGGTGCTGGTGGCGCGGTTGCTGGAGCTCGATGCGGCCGGGGCGTTGACCACGGCGCACGTGCGTGCGGGCGCCCAGGTCGGTGGGGTGACTGTGCGGACGGTGTGGCGCTGGCTGGTGGCGGCGCGGTCGGAGGGCCGTGTGGGGCGGCGGCCGCGGGCGCGGCTGGAGTTGTCCGACCAGGCGTGGGAGGTGCTGGCGCAGGCGGGCGGGAATGTGTCGGTGCTGCACCGGCACCTGAAGGATGCCGGGGGAGAGGTGCCCTCGCTGGCGTCGTTGCACCGGGTGGTGCGCCGGGACCTGGAGGCCGGCCGGGTGCTGCCGGATCGCGTGGTGGTGCGGCGGGAGCGGGAGGAGCAGCAAACGCGGCAGGCACTGGCTGACCTCGCCCTGGCCGGGCCGCGTGAGGATGACGTGGCGAAGGCTGCCGCGCTCCGGCTGCCGCGCTCCGTGCCGACGGCGGCGTCCGCAGTCCTGCCGTCGGGGGAGAGCGGTGCGGTGGCGGGGGTGGCGTTGCCGGCGGGAGCGCAACTGGTGTGGACGTCGGCGGTGCGGGCGGTGGCCGAGGCGGTCGGGCAGGCGATGGCGGCCGAGGGCGCGGTGTGTGTGTTCGGCGACCCGGGCCGGGGCAAGACCGCAGCCGTGCGGATGGCGCTCCACGAAGTGCCCGCGGGCTGGAAGGTGACGTGGGTGCCGGTGCCGGTGCGCCCGTCGGTGGCCGGCATGCGGCGGGCGGTGTTCGACGCTCTGGCGCTGCCGGGCCGCTTCCCGCACACGTCTGCGCTGGCCGACACCGCGGTCGCAGGGGCTCTGGGTGAGGCACGGGTGCTGGTGGTAGATGAGGCGCAGCGCCTGCCCGTGCCGTGCCTGGAGTACCTGCAGAGCCTGTGGGACCACCCGGGCACGCGGATCACGCTGGTGCTGTGCGGGGCGGGCACCGAGCGGGCGGTGTCCCGGCTGCCGCAGCTGGCATCGCGCATCGGCGCGTGGCAGGAGGTTCCGCGCTTGGCCGCAGCGGAAGTGACGGCCGTGGTGACCGGCTTCCATCCGCTGTGGCGCACCGTCCCGGCCCCGGATCTGACGTGGATCGACCAGTCGTGCGCGCACGGCACGTTCCGCACGTGGGCCGCATTGACGTCCCACCTGCAGAACGCGCTGCTCACCGCCGCTGACCCGGTCGTTGACCGGGTCTTGCTGCGGCGGCTGTTCCAGCGGGTCGCGCCACCGCTGTGAACGGAGCGCTCCTGCACAGGGCAGGAGGGCGATCGCACGCTCCCGGCACCCGGCATGAAAACGACGTCCCACCCGCGCGAGGGGAATTGACATGGAGGACAGCGATGCCGTCCGCGCAGGCGGCGGATTGCCTGCGGCATCGAGGACGGCACTGCGCGGTCCGACGGTGCGGCGGCTGCTCGCACTGCGGGCGGGGGGAAAGCTGACAGCAGGCCATGTACGGGTCGCCGCGGACGCGCTGGGGGTGTCCGAGCGCACGGTGTGGCGGTGGCTGGCCGCCGCTGAGAGCGATGAGGCCGCGGCCGCCAGCCCTGGCGCTCCGCCCCGGGCCGGTGCGAGGTTCACGATCACGCCTGAAGTCCGTGGGCTGTTGGCGCTGTGGAAGGGGAACGTGCGGGCGGTCCATCGCGAGCTGGTCCTCCGCGCTGCTCGGAAGTCTCCGCCTGCAGACGCACCGTCGTTGACGACGCTGCACCGCGCGATCCGTCGGGATCTGACGCCGGGGGAGCGGTCCGGGCTTGCGGGAGGGGAGCGGGCGGCGCGCAAGCATGATGTGTTCCTGGCCCGGCCGCGGGGCTGGCGTAACCAGGTGTGGGAGAGCGACCACATGCAGGCCCCGGTGCTGGTCGAGGTCGACGGCACTGCCCGCAGGCCGTGGATCACCTGGTTCACCGACTGCGCCACCAACGCGATCACCGGCGTCGCCGTCACCCCGGTGCACCCGTCGCGGGAGTCGGTGCTGGCCGCGCTGCGCTCCGCGGTCCTGCGCGAGGACCCCTACGGCCCCTTCGGCGGCCTGCCGGAGAAGGTACGGGTGGACCGCGGCAAGGACTTCCTGTCCAGGACGGTGACGGCCGCGTTCGATCTCCTGGACGTGACGGTTCAGGACCTGCCCGCCTACACCCCTCATCTCAAGGGCACGGTCGAAGGGCTGAACCGTGCGGTGGAGGCGATGCTGCCGGCTGCCCTGCCCGGCTACGTCCACCAGCCGCGCCCCGGCAAGCGGCCTTCCCGTCCGAAGGACGAGGTGCTGCTCGGCTTCGAGGACTTCACCGCCCGGCTGCTGGCCTGGACGCTGTGGTGGAACACCGAGCATCGCCCCGAGCCGCTGCGGGGCAGGACCCCACTGCAGGCGTGGCAGGACGATCCCACCCCGCTGCGGGACGTGCCGGCCGCGGATCTGTGGACGTTTACCCTGGAAGACGCGGGCACCCGCACGCTGACAACCCGCGGAGTCCGCTTCCGCAGACGCGACTATGTGGGCGCGTGGATGACCGGCCAGGCCGGCATCCAGGTCAGGGTCCGCTTCATGCCCCACCACGACCACCGCATCGAGGTCTACCACGCGGCCACCGGCCGCTACCTCGGCCCCGCGGATCTGGCCGACCAGGCCACCAAGGAACAGGTCAGCGCCGTACGGCGGGCACGGGCCGCCCGCAGCCGCCGCCTGAAAAAGGACCTGGAGGCTTCCCAGCGCGAGCGCTACGCCGCTGTGAACCAGCCGGAGGCACCCCGGCTACTCGGCGCGCTGACCACCGGGCAGGCTGAGGCCGAACTCGCCCGGGCCACCGACACCGAGCTGTCGCAGTTGTCGCTGCCGGACCTCATCCCGCCCGCCGCGCCTCCGGCCGGGTGGCGTACCCCTGCTTCCCTGGCTGCGCTGACCACGCCAGGCCAGCCCGCCCCGGTCCCGGCCGGGAGCGATGGCGTTTCCGCCCCGGACGGCCTGGACGGGCGGGTCGCACGTCCCACCACCGACGAAGACGGAGACGCCTCGTGACCGCGGCCACCTACCAGTACGTCGACCTGCCGGACGCGTCCGTGGTCACCACCCGTGCCCTGCTCACAGCTCGGGAGAACATCGGCGACACGGTCGCGGCGAGAGCGATGATGTGCATCCACGGCGGCGCCGGCTTCGGCAAGACCCTTGCGGTCAATACATGCCTGCGCGAACTCGAACCCGGCGAGGACGTCCGCAAGATCACATTTCGTGCCCGGCCCACGGCCCGCGCGGTGCGATACGAACTGTTCACCGCGCTCGATCTGGCCGGCGAACCACCGCGCCACCCCAGCGAGTTCGACCGCCTGCTGAAAACCGCCCTGGCCGAACGCCCCCGCACCTTCCTCGTCGACGAAGCCCAGTGGCTCAACGGCGAGGCCTTTGAATACTTCCGCTACCTGTGGGACGAACCCTCAACCCAGCTCGCTATCATCTTCGTCGGTGGCGAGGGCTGCCACACCGTGCTGCGCCGCGAACCGATGCTCTCCTCCCGCGTCTTCATCTGGCAGCACTTCACCCGCCTCACCCCCGCCGAGGTCCTCGAGGTCATCCCGCTGTTCCACCCCCTCTGGGCCGACGCCGACCCCGACGACATCGCCTTTGCCGACCAGCACTCCGCGCACGGCAACTTCCGCGCCTGGGCCCAGCTGACAGCCCATGCCCGTACTGCCCTGGCCCGCACGGGACGCTCCGTGGTGGATCAGGAACTGCTGCGCTGGACTTTCAGCCGCCTCGCATGACCGCCACCCGCCGCACCCCGCCGCCTGTCGCGCTGGTTATGGACCGGTACGACGACGTCGCCTACACCCACACTGCCCTGGCAGCCCACGATCCCGCCGCCGGCCGGATCACCCTGCACCCGGGGCCGGGAACCACCAGCGACACCGCTCTCGCCCATGACCTTCTCGTGGCCCTGGGCAAACCGCCGTTGCTGCCGGGCCGCTTCCACGCGGGCCGACAGCCCGCGTGGCAGGCTGCCACAGCCTGGATCGACGCCTTGCCCGCCGCCCGGCTCACCGTCCTGCGCGCCCACCGGCTCACAGTCCGCCGCCTCGGGCGCCTCCTGCGCCTGCGCGACACCACCGGCATCCCCCTGACCCTGGTCTGCCACCGTCCCCACCTGACCACCGCGCTCCACCAGGCCCTGCACCCCGTGCCCCACACCGTCACCAGCAACCTGGACACCGCCCGCAGCCACTACTACGAAGGCACACCCGCAGCAGCCAGCCCCCAGCCCTCCGCGCAGATCCCGCCCGCGTCCCCAGTCCGATGGATGACCATCCCCGCCCTGGACCGCCTCGTCTCCTACGACAGCACCCAGCCCTGCACAGGCCCGTGCACGCCGGCACCGATCGACTGGCGGCACCGGCCGCCGCCACGCCCCCTCACCGAAACAGCCGTACGCGAGATCACCCGCAGAATCCACCAGGCAACCGCGCATCCCCGGTTGGCCGCCGCCTTGGCTACCACGCTGCTCACCCGCGCGTCGTTCCAGCAACTCCTCACCGTCCGTGCCGAAGACCTCGGCCCCGACGCGGCCACCCTCGCCTTCCACGACCCCGCCCGCTACACCGACGGCTGCGCCTCCCACCCGATCCAGGCATGGGCCCGCCCCTTCCTGCGCGCCGCGGCATCCTTCGCCGCCCTCACTGACAGCCGGGAACTGCTGGCCCGTCAAGACGAACGCCCCCACATCCTGCGCCTCGCCGAGAACGCCAGACTGCGCCCACCCCAGCCCCAGCCTCCGCTCCCGCAGCCGGCCGGCACCGGCGGCGTCGTGTGGGACTGGGCGGAACGCGGGCAAGCCGAGCGCTACGAGACCCTGCTGTCCCGACCCCAGAAAGCCGTCCCGACCGCGCCGGTAGACCGGTACATCCGCACACCGCCTGCGGCGGACCCGATCTCCTCGACCACCGACCCGGTCAACCGATGGTGAAGTCGGCGAACTCGACATCCGAGAAGGCCACCTGGAGCCCGTGGGCGCGCCCTCCTCCGTCACGGAAGTAGGCATGCCCCAGCGAGCGGGCCAGGATGACCATCTGCTGCGCCTCGCCGGCACCGGCGTCCCGGGCGGCGAACAGCTCCCGCGCGACCGCGCCCGACAGCCGCTGGGTGATCAGCCGCCGACGGGGGTCATCGGAGGAGCCGACCGCGGACGCGAACCCGAACCGCGCCCGGGTGTGCAGGGAGAAGCCGCGGGCCTCGGCATCCGCTCGTAACCGCTCGCGAATCCGGGGCTGCCACCGTGCTCGGACGGCATCCTCGATTACCTGCGCCTGCACAGGGCCCGGCTGGCGCATCCCGGGGCCGGAGGTGACCCACCGCTGCACGGTCCGCTGCGAGACTCCCAAAGCAGCCGCCAGCCTCTTCGTGGACCCCTTCTCGGCCCTGAACAGGAAGCCCAGACGGGCACGGACACTGACCGGCACAGGCCGGGTACGCAAGGCCCGCTCTAATCCTTCGTTGATCTCGCCCAAGACCCCGTCCGCTCGCCGCGCCGACTACCTACCGCTCCAGAAATCCCACATTCTCGTCCCCGCGCCGATCTGTTTCCGCGTACTGGTGACTGCGGTAGCCGACTTCAGCTACCGCCCTCAATCTGAGGTTCTGTTGCCCAGCCCGGGGCCACAGGCCGGCCGGGCTGGGCAACAGCGAGCACCTTGTTCACGATGTGTTCTGGTGCCGGCGCAGCCAGTCAGGGTCCCGCACTGGTGTGGCTACTGGCTCAGGCTCGGCTGAGTCCGCGTCTGATACCTGCATCATCCTGTCGAACAGCCAGATGAGGCGGAAGAAGCGTAGTGCCGCGAAGGTCATGGCGAATTCGAAGATGAACCGTGCGGATGCGGGGTCCTTGTCTCTGTCGAGTGCGAGTGCGCTCAGCAGCAGGGCGCATACCAGCGCGGTGCCGCGCAGCAGGCTGCGCCAGCTTCTGCGGAGGCCGACTTGATGGTGGCGGCGGACAGCGCGTAGGCGTTCCCCGTTCGCCGCGGTGTAGATGGAGATCGCGATGGCACTCAGTCCGCCGATTGCTGACACCACACCAGCAGCGGCGGCGTACAGGTCAGTTCGCTGCGATGAGTCGATCCACGACAGCCAGTCTCCTGATTCGGTCGTGCGGATCGCCAGAATGTGAGCGCAGAGTACGAGCGCTGCTACGAGGTAGTCGATCCAAAGATGTTCTGCCCACCGATCCGCGATGGTGTCGCGTACCTCCACAGGCCCCCCTCGTCTATGCCCAGGTCATGAACCCCCGGCATCCACTGCGAGTCGCAAAACGTCCTCGTGTTCGGCCGCTGCTCCCAGGATGGCATCCACCGCTGACATGATCCGGATTGACCTACCTTCTCCATCTGTGGCCGGTACGCGTTTTTTAGCCGTAATGCTGTGTTCTACTAGCTCGACGAGCCGAGTCTGCTCCGGCCCGCCCGGCTCGGAGAAGACCAGCCGGGCCCGGGCCCGCTCGGCACCTGTGACCACATCGGAGATCTCCTCCAGGTCAGCCAGGAGATGTTCGCGGTGCTCCCTGAGCTCCTTCTTCTTAGGCACAGAGATGATCATGGTCACGCTGATCTCCCCGTACGATTCCCCGGCTACACGGAGAGTCCGGGCCAGCCCACCGCGACGCTTGCTCAGAGCACCCATCTTGTTGGCCATGATCTTCACTTCTACCCGGCTCGCGCCAGAGGCGGTCTTGAGTTTCTCCACCTCTGCATGCGTTACCACCGGGCGGATCTGCAGCTGCCTGCCAGGGAAGATCTGGATCCCGTTGAGCCACGTCTCCAGCGCCTTATGCGACGGCGCAGACACACCTCCCTGCATGATCCCCACAACGTTGCCGAAGGGCAGGAAGCAGATCACCGACGTGTCCAGGTAGCCCTCCTGCGCCGACTGTTCCAGCTCGCGCAAAGATCCTGTGTCGAAGTTCATGACAGACAACCACTCGCCGGCGTCCTTCACACGATGCAAGAGAAGATGGTCCTGCATGTCGTAGGTGGCGATGGTGCCCACCATCTGTGAATCAGCTTCGAAAGTTCGGGCTGCGACGGGTGCCTGTGAGAGATCCGAGAGTGTGCCGTCCCAGTCCATCAGCTCGGGGATGCGTCGGGCTTCGCCATCCTTGAGGACGACCACCTCGTAAAAGCCGACCGTGCGTTCCTTCATGTGGCCCAGCGTTGCCAAGGCGCCCCCTCACTCGTGCCGACAGCAGCAAGCCATGCTTATACGTCCGACCAACAGTCGGTCACGGTCTGCTGCACAGATCGTAAACCTGCGCAGTAGGCCAAAAGGGTGCGAACCAGCGAACCGGAATCGGATCCATGTCGGCTCGGCACGCCCGCCGTCGGCCTTCGCCCTCGTAGCTCACGACACGTCAGGAGACGCTGCGGTTGCAGGCTGCCGGCAATGTCACTCCGAGGAGACCTTGTACCGCCCGTCGCTACGCCGCCGCCCACTCCAGCCCGAGGTCGGCGAGCGCCTGGAGCTTGTCGGCGGTGAGCTTCCCGCGCCTGCTCTTGCTGTTACTGAGAAATACCCCGAGCTTGACCTCCGTGCCGTCCTCCAGCTGCTCTACGTGGGCCCTCGGGACCGTCACAGAGCCAGTGCGGGCCTTGTACTGCGCCAGGGCCGCAACACCCCGATCGAACGCCCCAGAGCCGCCCTTGGACGCCTTCGTGGGCGCTTTCTGCTCCGGGGGCAGTGGTACGACACCGAGCTGCTCCAGGCGCTCACGCTGCCCGTCCATCAGCCCCTGCCAGACGGTGTGCTGACGCTGCTTCTGGAGCCATCGGCCGATGTCCATGCCGTGCACGGTGACGCCGGGTTCGACGTAGGCGAGCGCGCTCTCCTCCACGAGCATCTCCCGCACGGCGGCGTAGTGGCGCTGCCAGTCCGCCGGCCACTGCGGGTTCCAGTCCTCGTCGACCTCCCGCAGCGCCGCCTCCCATTCGGGGTGTTCGTCCAGGGCGCCGGGGCGGCGGAGGTTGGACAGCCATTGCCCGAGTGGCCGGTCCAAAGCGGTCGCTGTCCGGGGCGCGCACAGCGTCCAGTGCTGGTCGTAGTACGCCTTCGCGGCCTCCAGGTTCTCCTGGAACCGCTCATCCACGAGGCTCCAGACCATGCCCAGCTTCTCCAGCCGCTTCGCCCGAAGCCCGGTCATCTGCCCCGCCCCGTAGGCCCGTCGCTGCTCGGCAACCCACTGTCCAAGGGGGTACGCGCCCTCCTTGTGCCCATATGGGACTCTGGCGTGAAGCTCGCGCTCGGTGAACTTCTTGAGCGACGCCCAGCCGCGCGCCCAGTCCTGCTTCTCCGTGTCGATCACGTTGAAGGACACCCAGTCCGCGACCATCACCGGATCCCTGGGAGCCGCAAAACGAAGCAACAGGCGGGATTCTTCCTCACCGTCCTCGGGCGCTGCACCAATGTTCTCGGACGGCTGCGCGACGTCCTTCTGCGGCTCCTGCGGAATAGCCAGCAACTCGACGGCCTCTTCATCGTGAGCCCGCAGACCTTCCAAAACCTTCACCAAAGGCCGATACGACCCCGAAGTGAACATGTCCTCCGGCTTCTCTCCCGGCTGGAGAAATACCGGCACGACCAGAGAGGCGAGCTTGCCTTGTCCAGGCTTCTGGCGAAGCGCCCGACCGATGGCCTGGACGATGTCGTGCGGCGCGCCCTTCGGGTCCAGCAGGGCGACGCTGTCCACGGCCCTGATGTCCACACCCTCACCCAGGACACGACAGTTCGAAAGCACAGCCCGCTGCGCCGTGGACCCGAACCCGCCCAGGACCTCCCGCCGGCGCTCCGGGACGTGCTCGCCGCACAGCCAGTCCGCCCAGATGTGCTCGGGGTACTTCTCCGGCTGGTCGGCGTGCAGCTTCGCCGCCACCCGCTCCAGACCCTCCGCGTACGCCTGCGCCTCTATCGTCCGGTGGTGGAAGGTAATGCACGTCTGGAGGCTGTGCTGGCTCATGGTGTGCAGGAGCGCGGCCTGGAGCGCCCCGAGCCGCTGTCCGCGGACTTCCTCGCTGCGCCGCTCCTCGCCCATCAGCCGCTCAGGGGTGACGACCGGGTCCTGGAGCTCCAGGACGATGATCTGGTAGCGCGCAAGCAAGCCGCGGGAGACAGCCGACGCCAAGCTGAGCTTGTAGAGAACGGGCCCGAAGACTCGTTCGTCGTCCATGCTCGCCGCCATCTCCTTCGGCAGCGGATCGCGGACCCCTTCGGCGACCTCCCAGTTGGGCCGCTCCTGCCAGATCCGCGGCGTGGCCGTCAGGTACAGGCGGCGGTGCGCCGGGATGACGGCCTGGTCGTGGATGTCCGCCCACGCCTTGCCCATCGAGCCACTTGTCCTGTGGGCCTCATCGACCACGGCGAGGTCTACCGGGGCCAGCTGCTGGCCGTAGGCGCCCTTGAACGCCTCCGCCAGGACGCCGAGGCTGGCGTACGTCGCGTAGATGGTGACCGGCCCCGTGCCGTGCCACAGCGCCAGCTGCACGGGGTTCGTCGTGGAGCGCACCTTCAGGCTCCACAGCTCCGGGTCGTCCTGGAGGCTGCACACCGTAACCGCCGGCCCCTTGTGCCCGACCCGGTGCCACTCCTTGACCGTCTGCGCCAGAAGATCCAGGGTCGGCACCAGCACCAGGATGCGCCCCTTCGGCAGCATCTCGCGAGCAGCGAAAGCGGCAGTGATGGTCTTCCCGGTGCCGCATGCGGAAATCACCTGACCACGCAGGCCGTTCACCGGAATTCCTCCGGGAGGGATATCGAGGCCGCGCTTAATGGCGTCAACAGTTTCAATCTGGTGAGCGTGCAGATCGCTTTTCATCATGACCACGGGGAAATGCTCCTTCTTTCGGAATGTGGCGCGCAATCAGAAAGGGAATCCCGACGCGATGGTATGGCCCGGGGGATGTGGTGTCTGGTCCCATACGGTACACAGTCATGACACGTGATGCATCACTCGTGCCCCAACTTTCACCATCAGAGTGATACATGGCCGAATCTTACCCCGAAACAACCGGTTGTCCTGTATGCTGACGAGGTGTTGGTGAACGTGAGCGGCCGGTTTCGAGGGTGGGGGAGTGGTTCGGGTGGAGCGCAAGCGGAGCCCGTCACTACGGTGGGCCGGCACTCGATCAGACCGACGGTCCGTCACCCTCGTTGCGGGGGACAGCTGGGATTCCCAGTCGCTACACAGGCCCGCACGTGATGCACCCTCACCCCGTAGCCAGCCCAAGGAGTCTCGCTTGCGAGACTCCCGCAATCGCGCTTGCGCGAATTGACGCCCTTTCAGAATTCCGTTTACGGAATTCATTCCCCCGCTTGCGGGGGAATTCGAATTGCGCTTGCGCAATTCG
>NZ_CP108848.1:0-117122 GCF_045207325.1 Streptomyces sp. NBC_00846
AGAACGCGAGTGGTTGCCGGACCGGCCGTGATCAGGCGGGTGGCCTCGATCCCGTCCATGCCGGGCATCCGGATGTCCATGACCACGACGTCAGGGCTGGTGTCGCTCACCAGTTGGACGGCCTCGGCGCCGGTGGCGGCTTCACCGACGACCTCCAGGTCGCTGTGATCGGCCATGAGTACGCGCAGACCGGACCGAACCAACGGCTGGTCGTCGGCGAGCACCACCCGGACGGTCATCGGGCCTCCACCGGAACTCTGATGGGTGCGGGCAGCGGCAGCCGGGCTGCCACCCGAAAGCCGCCCTCAGGGCGCGGCCCGGCGCTGAGCCGGCCGCCCAGCAGACCGACCCGCTCCCGCATCCCGATGATGCCGAAGCCCTGGGCCGAGCCGTTCCCGGTGGCGCCGCGCCCATCGTCGACGACCTCCACGGACAGCTCCTCGTCTCCATAGTCGATGGCCACCCGGCAACGCCGGGTGGCCGCGTGCCGGACCACGTTGGTCAGCGCCTCCTGCACGATGCGGTAGGCCGACAGGTCGATGTCGGCCGGCACCGGACGCTGCTCCCCGCTGCAGCACACGTCGACGCGTACCCCCGCGCCCGCGGTTGCTGCCGCCAGCCGTTCGACGTCCGCCAGTCCCGGCGAGGGTGCGAGCGGTGACTGCTCCGAGGTGGCAGCGCCCCGGTCAGCCTGACGGAGTGACACCAGCGTGCGCCGAAGGCCCGACAGGGTGTCTCTGCTGGTGGCCTCGATGGCGCGCAGGGCCTCGCGCGCCTCCGCCGGCTGAGTCTGGATGACCCGGCTGCCCACACCGGCCTGAATGGCGATGATGCCGATGCTGTGCGCGACCATGTCGTGCAGCTCCCTTGCGATCCGCAGCCGTTCGGCGGTCACGGCCTCGGCCACCTCCTGTGCACGCAGCGCCACCGCGTGCTCGCGGCGCTCGCGGCTCAGCAGACCGGCCATGCAGGATGCGGCCAACGCCAGGAGGGCGATCACCGCGTTGACGGCCAGGCCGTCCCCGTGCGCGAAGCCGCCGATCACCAGGAACTGCACGGCGACAGACACGGCCACGGCGACAATCGAAGCGCGCCGTACGCAGGTGGCGACGATGAAACCCAGCACGAGGTCCACCGCCAGATACGACAGGAACTGGCCCTGGTACGACGCAGTCAGGCTCTCATGGCCGGAACTCGGAGGGCCCACCACCACAGCAGTGGATCCGAAGAGTGCCATGGCCAGAGCCAACAGCGGCATCCGTCGCACCACGTCGGCGAGCAGGCTCACAGCCAGCAGCGCCCCGACACCGTGGACCGTGCCCGACGCCCGCGGTGCGCCCCCCACCAGCAGACCCACCACGAGGAGGTAAGAGACACCCCCCGCCCAGGCCACGGCCTTGGTTCTGGTCATCGGCGGCATTTCCTCCCGGGAACAACACAGTGATGCGCGACGCGCGCAGGCAACAAAGTGGTCGTCATGGGGTTCACGCCGCGAGACTAACCGGCCACCGCCGGCGCGGCATCAGCCCGGGGACGTACGCCCACGGGCCAAACCGGCCGCACGATTGCCGCCCACGGCCCCATGTCCGGGCGGAGGTCCTCTCGGCAGTGTGGGTGCCGTGATCGAAGTCAGCGAACTCACCAAGCGCTACGGCAGCAAGACGGCCGTCGACCATCTGTCCTTCACCGTCCGGCCGGGCCAGGTCACCGGATTCCTCGGCCCCAACGGAGCCGGCAAGACCACCACCCTGCGGATGATCCTCGGCCTGGACGCGCCCACCACCGGCGCCGCCACCGTCAGCGGCGCTCCCTTCCACCGCCACTCGCGCGGACTGCGGCACGTAGGCGCTCTCCTCGACGCCGGACAGATCCACGGCGGACGCAGCGCCGAGGCCCACCTGTCCGCTCTGGCCCGCAGCAACGGCATCCCGCGGCGCCGTGTGTACGAGGTGCTTCAGGAAGTGGGGCTGGCCGAGGTGGCGAACCGCCGCATCGGCGGATTCTCCCTCGGCATGAAGCAGCGCCTCGGCATCGCCACCGCCCTGCTCGGCGACCCGCCCGTGCTCATGTTCGACGAGCCGATCAACGGCATGGACCCGGAGGGTGTGCTCTGGGTACGCGTGCTCTTCCGGCGCCTGGCAGCCGAGGGACGCACGGTCTTCCTCTCCAGCCACCTGATGTCGGAGATGGAGAACACCGCCGACCGACTGGTCGTCATCGGCCGAGGCCGCCTCATCGCCGCCGAGTCGGTACGGGACTTCGCGGCCCGCGGCACCCGTCGCAGCGTCGTGGTGGGGACACCGCAGGCCGCCGAGCTGGCAGCCTTGCTGACCGCAGCGGGCGCCTCGGTCGAGCCGGAGGGCTCGGCCGGCGTCGAGAAGCTCGCCGTGACCGGGCTCCCGGCGGACCGGATCGGAGCCCTCGCCTTCGAGAACCGCATCCGGCTGGACGAGCTGACCACCCGCACCGCCTCGCTGGAGGCGGCCTTCATGGAACTCACCGCCGACAGCACCGAGTACCTGGCAGGAGAGCCCCGATGACCACACTCGCCTCCGTCTCCCCGGCCACCCACGTCGCCGGGCCGCCCGCCCGCTTCCGCGACCTGCTCGCCTCCGAGTGGATCAAGATGCGGTCCCTGCGCTCCACCCCGTGGACGATCGGACTCACCGTCCTGTTCGTCGTCGGGTCCGCCGCCGTGGCCACGCTGGCGGACAAGGCCGCGGGCTCCGGCACCGCTGAATTCCTGCCCTTCGATGCCTACCCGGCGGCCGGCTACTGGACGCTGATGCTCGTCGCCAGCAGCATGGGCGCCCTCACAGTCGTGAGCGAGTACAGCAGCGGGCTGATCCGCACCACCACCGTGGCCGTCCCGGCCCGCGGCTCGGTCGTGCTGGCCAAGGCGGCCGTCACCGCCGCGCTGTGGACCGCGGTCGGCACGGCCGCCTCCACTGGTTCCTTCCTGGTCTCCCAGGCCGTCCTGGACGGGCACCATGCCGGCGTTCCGATCACCCACCCCGGGGTGTTCCGGGCGCTGGTGGCATCCGCGTTGCTGGCTCCAATCTGTGCCGTGGTCGGTCTGGGCCTCGGCGTTCTGCTCCGGCATGCCGCCGGGACCATGGTCACCAGCGTCTTCACCCTGCTGATGCTGCCCACCATGTTCTCGGAGGGCAACCGCTGGTCGGCAGACATCAGACACGCGCTGGTGTCGGCCGCCTGGAATCGCCTGGTCCAAGACTGGGGGCCGCAACCCGGATCCCTGGGCTACACCGCCACGGTCCCCGGCTCCTGGATCGTGTACACGCTCTGGCCGCTGATCACGATCGCACTCGCCGTGTTCGTCGTGAGGCGCCGCGACGTGTGAGTGTGCCTCCAGAGGCGAGGTCCGGTAGCTCGTCGCAGCCTTGATGACGGTCTCTCATAAATGAACATCTGTGAGAGTTCCGCGAGGGCCCCGCGAGTGATCACGTTTCCGCAGGTCGCCGTTCGCGAAAGTCCTCTCGGAACCCACACGTTGTGCGAGGCACTTCTGAGAGACTGCGGCCATGGATCTCACGCCCGATCAGGCAGCGTTGGCGGTAGAACGTCACGACTGCCCGAACTGTGACGCGCTCGCCGGCAGCGCCTGCCGCACCCGGGGCGGGAAGACCGCCGCGAAGTACCACACCCCGCGCTTCGTCCTCGTCCCCGCGCTCCGCGAGGAACTGGAGATCCCCGTCCCCGCCGACCGCCTCCCAGGCCGCGCGTGGAAGCAGGGCCCCGCGCTCGCCGTCGTGCCCGCGTAGCGGTGATCCGTGCTCGGATACTCCTCGGACCTCATGCCGTTCAGCCCCGCACGGCCTGTTCCCGCGACACCCGCGTCGGCCACATGTCGAGGGACACACATACCGGCAGACAGGTCTACACCTGCGGGTAGGGTCCTTCGGCATGAGCACAACACCGCCCGACATGCGCCGGGTCAGCCTCCGCGCCGCCCTCGGAATCGGGGAGGTCTTCACCGCCGCCGCGTTCGGCGCCGGGTTCACCCTCGCCGCCGACCAGAGCGGCAGCGCGGACCCGGACAACATCGTCGTCGAGCGCTCGGCCGGCCCCCGCCGCGGCACCGGGAACCAGTCCATGACCGGGGACCCGTTGCCCGGCGTGTGCACCGGCTCTTCCGCGACCATGGGGAATGAGGCCGCCATGCGGGAGGAGGCACTCTCGACCGCCTGGCGGTTCATCCGTGACAGTCGGGCCAAGGACGCCAAAGCCGTTGTCCAGGCCCTACGGGACGCCGCCCGTGTTCTGGAACGGGGCCGCCGGTGAACACCCCCCGCTGGGTCACCCCGCGCCGTCTCGGTGCCGCCGCCGCGATCTACGGCGTGTTCGTTGCGGGCTGGTACCTGGGTCAGCCCGTCACCCCCGAATGCCACGTCGACCAGGCCGCCCTCGACCGGATCGCCGAGGAGTACGAAACCGAACCATCCCCCACACCCACTCCGACGCCGACGGCGTACCCGTCACGGTACGACTCGAAGTCCTCCCTCCCGCTCGACCCGACGCCGGACCCGGCCTACAAAACCCCCTACAACCTGCGTGGGGGCGCCGACGACAGGTTGTCCCAGACGGTCGTCTCCAACGCCGTCGCCTGCACCAACGACACGAGCGAACGCCCCCGAATGCGAGCGTGGTTCGAGGGCCACTGGCGGTAGAGAGGCGGTGTGGCCCGGGGTGTCCGCCGACGCGGGCGCCGGCCTCGTGTCGTGCGACACTCCCCGGATGCCTGCCTCGATAACCCTGCGCCGCCTCGGCGCCGCCACCACTTTGTACGCCGTGTTCCTGGCCGGGTGGTGGCTGGGCCAGCCCGTGCGCTCCGACGGCTGCCTCGAAGACCGGCTCACCGCCGGGGCGGACGGTCGTCCCACACCGGTAGAACCGGCCGATTTCGCCCGGTACCTCGAGAACCTCGACCTCGACTTCGGTCTCCTCGACTGGGCCGACGACATGGACGGCCACCGCGACGGCGAATACGGCCCCAGCGACTACGGGCACGACCTGCGGGGCGGGTCCGAAACGTACGCCACGTCCGGCGCTGTCTACGCTCCTTGCTCCTACAAGAAGCGCGCCCGCCTGCTCGCGTGGATCAATGCCGACTGGGGCTGACTACACCTGGCCAACCGTCATGGAGCGGATTGCGGCTTCTGCGCGGGCCGTCCGCTGTGGAGGCCGGATAAGCTCCCCATGTCCGGAGTCCATGGAAGCGCGTAAATCCGGTGAAGAGTTGTTGACCGGACTAGCAGGCGACACGCCGGGCGTGAGTTCGACCCCGACCGAGAAGCCTGGACAGCCGGTCGGCTTGCCGCTCAGCCGTCCCAGGCGGGTTGCGCGGACGCTGAGGGGCGTCGAACGACAGGAGGAACAACCACACGAGGGCCAGTAGCCGACGACACGCCAGCAGTCGCGCCCGTTCCGTGGCGCTCATATCGAACTGATCGAGGAACTTCTCGACATCTAGTGGCTGGTCAACCCAGCTGGCCACGTGTTCCGTGATCTCTGCCAGTTCGAAAGGCCGGTCGCTGAGACCCGACTCCTCGAAATCAACGATCCGCACGCGAGAGCCGTCCCACAGATAGTTGGCGAGGTTCCCGTCACCTGGCCCAAAGACCTGCGGGACGTCCGGCGAAGCGAGTTGTTCGAAGCCTGAGCGAGCCAACCAGTCCAGGCCACAATCCATGGCTTTCCCCACCTCAGTGCTGACGCGGGGGCGAGCCCGTGGTGTCCAAGCGCGGATCTTGGCGATGAGTTCATGCTGCTGGCCGGGCCGGACCGGGATCTTCTCCAGTGCACCGGCCGGCACCGCCGCATACATCTCGCTTGTTGCCACGGCCAGCGCCTTGAGCTGCTGCTCGCTGAGCAACTGACCCCGCAGCGGCTCACCCGGCAGCCGTGACATCACCACGACCGGCTCCTCAGCGGCAAGGTCTGCGCTCTGCGGAGCAGGAGCCAAGCCCGGCGCATACGCGGAGAGCAGGGTCAGCGCCCGCCACTCCCGTTCGCACTCCTCGCGGCTCCCACGTCGAAACCTCTTGATCACACTGTGGGGCTTGAGCTCGATGGCATGAGTACTCCAGGCGGCGGAAGTCATGAAACACGATCTTCCCAGCAGCTCCACAGACACCAAAGCTTAAGTCCGGAAAAGGTCAGCCTCCACGGCGATGGCCCTGCGCGCCGTCGTCGCCGGAGACGTCGAGCAGGCCGCCACGTACGGACTCGCTGGCGCCGCCAAGGAGTTCGCCGACCACGACCTGGTCGTCGACCTGGTCCACCGCGACCTCGACAAGGACGTCGTCGCGGGCTGACCCGCCCCGCACATGAGAGGGCGCCCGCAGCCATTGGAGCTGGCTGCGGGCGCCCTTCGTTGACTGTACGGGCTTCGATGGCAGGAGGTATCGCGCGGTCAGAACCTCAGCGCTACACCCGTCTACCTGCCCTTGCGAGGCTGGGGCACCTTCGGTAGCAGTTCCCACAGAGGCCGCCCGCCGCTGGACCAGGTCGCGAGAGTCCGCCGATCGGCCAGGTGCATGTGCAGTTGCGCGGCCAAGGGTGCGCAGCGTGCGGAGAACCGGCCGTTCGTGACCACCGGGACGACGTCGGCACCGTAGAGCTGGCGGGCGCACCCGTCGACCCGCTGGAGGTCCGGGGTACCGACCGCCGAGCCACGGTCACCGGCCTTGCGGTGCTTGCACTGAATGGCCCAGGTCCGCCCCATCGGGTCGGTGGCCAGCACGTTCGCACCGTTGTCCCCGGCCCCGCCGATCTGCCGGGCGTCGGTACAGCCGTCGCGGCGCATCAGGTCACGCACCGCGTACTCGAAGTCCCGGTGGTGCAGCGCGTCCAGCTGCGGGAGCGCGTAGCGCAGGCCCTGCTGCTGGGTTCGCTCCTAAAGGAGCTGCTGCTGCCGGCGGTGCGCCCACCATGCCGTGGCCACCACCGCGACGGCCCCCAGTAGGACGAGGACCCATGGATTCGCCGACAACCAGGACACCAGCGCCGACAGCAGCGCGAAGGCCGCGAGGCCGCCGACCGCCAGGCCGAGCAGCTGCTCGCGCTGCCGCTGCTGGCGTTTGCTCGGACGCCGCTTACGGGGCCACCGCGCCGTCACCGCTCACCCCCGGGCGAGGGGAAACGGATCGGGTAAGAAACCGTCGGCTGCGGTAACGGCTTCTTCTCCCAGCCGGGAAATCTGACCGGATACACCCCAGAAGTGGGGCGCGGGTACGGCTTGCCGCCAGGCCCTTTCGACGGAGCCGTGTTACCCGTCGACGTAGAGGGCTATAGTGCTAGGCAACTAGATAAATGGAGGAACCGTTGATTGAGTTCCACCTGAACAGCCGGTCCGGCCTGTCCCCGTACCAGCAGCTGGTCCAGCAGGTGCGGCACGCCCTGCGCCTGGGCCTGCTGGAGGAGGGGGACCGGCTGCCGACGGTCAAGGACGTGGCGAAGCAGATGGCGGTCAACCCGAACACGGTGCTCAAGGCGTACCGCGAGCTGGAGCACGACGGCCTGGTGGCCGCCCGCCCCGGCGTCGGGACGTTCGTGACCCGGACGCTGGCCGACGCCACGCTCGCCTCGCACGGACCGCTCCGCAAGGACCTGCAGCGCTGGCTGACCAAGGCCCGCCTTGCCGGGCTCGACGACGAGAGCATCGAGGCGCTGTTCATGAACACCTTTCGTAACGCCGCCGGAGAGGACGTAGCGTGAGCGCTGTCTTACGAGCCCAGGGCCTGGGCAAGAGGTTCAAGCAGCGCTGGGCGCTACAGAACTGCGACCTGGACGTCCCCGCCGGCCGGGTGGTCGGCCTGGTCGGCCCCAACGGCGCTGGCAAGTCGACCCTGTTGAACCTGGCCTCCGGCATGCTGACCCCGACGGCCGGCACCATCGAGGTGTGCGGTGGCCGTCCCGCCGAGGGCGTGGAACAGCTGGCCAAGGTCGGCTTCGTCGCCCAGGACACCCCGGTCTACGCCGCGCTGAGCGTCGCCGACCACCTCGACTTCGGCAAGCGCCTCAACCCGAACTGGGACGACACCCTGGCGCACGACCGGATCCGTCACCTCGGCCTGGACCCCAAGCAGCGGGCCGGCAAGCTGTCCGGCGGCCAGCGCGCGCAGCTCGCTCTCACCCTGGGCATCGCCAAGCGCCCGGAACTGCTCATCCTGGACGAGCCGGTCGCGGCGCTGGACCCGCTCGCCCGACGGGAGTTCATGCAGGACCTGATGGAGGCCGTCGCCGAGCACGAGCTGAGCGTCGTGCTCTCCTCCCACTTGGTCTCCGATGTGGAGCGGTCCTGCGACTACGTCATCGTGCTGGTCGACTCCCGGGTGCAGGTGGCCGGCGACATCGACGACCTGGTCGCCTGCCACCACCGGCTCACCGGCCCGCGCCGGGACCCGGACACGCTCCCGTCCGGTCAGCACGTCATCACCGCCAGCCACACCGACCGGCAGACCACCGTCCTGGTGCGCACCGACACCGCGGTCCACGATCCGTCCTGGACCGTCAGCCCGCTCGGTCTGGAAGACATCGTCCTGGCCTACATGACCCGGCCCGCCGATGCGGTTCGTGACACCCGACCCGCACTGGAGGTACTCCGATGATCTGGCTGACCTGGCGCCAGTTCCGCACCCAGGCCGCCGTGATGTTCGCCGCGGTGGCCGCCCTCGCCACCACCCTCGCGGTCACCGGCCCGCAACTGGCCGACCTCTACCGGACGGCCGGCAGCAGCCTGGTGGACCAGGTCTCCAGTTCGGACCAGACCCTCTACTACGCCGGACTGCTGGTCGTGCTCGCCGTGCCGGCGGTCATCGGGATGTTCTGGGGCGCGCCGCTGATCTCCCGTGAACTGGAGACCGGCACCCACTACCTCGCGTGGAACCAGGGCGTCACCCGCACGCGCTGGCTGGCGACCAAGCTGGGCCTTGGTGCGGCGGCCACCATGACCGTCGCCGGACTGGCCGCACTCGCGGTGAGCTGGTGGAGCAGCCCCATCGACCGGGCTGTCAACGGCGGCGGCGCGACGGACACGTACTTCCCGCGGCTCGACCCCGTGGCCTTCGCCGCACGGGGCGTCGTCCCCATGGCCCATGCCGCCTTCGCCTTCGTCCTGGGCGTCGCCCTCGGCCTCGTCATCCGCCGCACCCTGCCCGCGATGGCCACCACGTTCGCCCTCTACGCCGCCGTCCAGATCGTCGTGCCGATGTGGATCCGGCCCCACCTTGCCGCCACGGACCAGACCACCGTGCCGATCGAGCCCGGCGGCGCCCCCATCAGCATCCAGGAGGGCGCCAAGCAGATCGTCGCGCACCCCGAAGTGCCCGGTGCCTGGGAAACCTCCCAACAGACACTGAACGCCGCCGGCCAGCCTTCCACCGTGCCGTCGTCCTTCGCCGACTGCCTGCACACCGAGTCGGGCCCGCCCACCCTGCAGCAATTCGACCGCTGCGTCGCCGACCTCGGCGCCCTGGGCTACAAGCAGCAGGTGACGTACCAGCCTGCCGACAACTTCTGGGCCCTCCAATGGGCAGAAACCGGGCTCTACCTCGGCCTCGCCCTGGCCCTGACCGGGTTCTGCGCCTGGTGGATCCGCCGCCGAGTGACCTGACAGACACCAGTCCCACTACGGGAGTAACCGCGAGGGGCAGCCGGGACCCGGCTGCCCCTCGCGGCGTCGACAGGGTCCTCTCACCATTCAAGAGCAATCTCGCCGATATTGGCTGTCCCGGGGGGCCCCGGCCGGTACAGGCACCGGCCCGTCGGCACGGGGTTCACCTCGGCTCCGCCAGGGCCTGGCCGGAGGCGTCCGCCGGGGTGCGGGGACGGGGCACCGAGAGAAGCGGCGCGAGGTCGAGCCGCTTGTCCATCTCCAGGCGGAGGGTGCCGTACGGGTTGATGTTGGACCAGAAAAGAGCGGTGAGCCCGCGCCGGTCCTCGTCCGAGAGCTTTTTCGCCCAGGCGGGTTCGGCGAGGACCTGCTGAAGCAGCAGCGTGTTGACGTGCACGAGCGCGGACTGGAGCAGGTGCAGGGCGAGCATAGAGGTCTCGGCGTGTTCCTTGTCCGGGCCGGTGAGCGCGCCGTCCTTGCCGTAGTGGAGCACAGTGTTCGCCGAGTTCCAGTTCTCCACGACCTGGAGCCCGCCGTGGATCTCCCGGCGCAGGCCGGGAGCGGCGAGGTAGTCGCAGGTTCTGTGGAATCAGGTTTGTCAAGCTCCTGCCGCGCGAGGAGGGGCCGTCCCTTGGGGCGGGGCTTGAGTCGGCGCCCACTCAAAGTTCGTTCATCGCATGCAGTTGGGGCGCCGTCGGGGATTGCTTGCCGTCCGTCAGGTAGCGCCGACGGAGGCGGGTGAAAGCAGTGGGGCTGGGGCGGTGCGGGAGGAACTCCTTGATCCGCTGGGCGCATTCGCGTGGGCGCGCCGTGCTGGTGTCGCACTCCAGGTCGTAGTCGCTGTGACGGTGAACCGTGTCGTACTGGTGCGCCGCAAGGCCCGGCGGGCGGTCACCCCGGGCCAGCTCGCGGCGGACCAGTTCGTCCAGCGGGCAGTGGATGCCGATGAACAGGACGTCCTCGGGCCGCAGCACCGTCAGGCAATCGAGCAGCCGCCACGGCTCGCTGAGCACATGGTCGACCACGATGTCGTTGCCCGCCTCGGCCATGGCTGCGATGGCCCTCGTCGACGGCGGCGCGTTCGTCGTCGGTGAGCGGGATGCTGGCGAGCATCTTCTGCAGGTTCTCCTTCGCCTCCAGCAGCTGGCCCTTGCTGGAGTCCTTCGGGGTGTAGAAGTCGCAGCGAGCACAGGCCATGCGGTGCGGGCACTGCTCGAAGAAGGTGTAGGTGCACCAGCCGTGGCCGAGGTCGTAGTACTGCCACGGCTCACCTGAGGCGGCGGCGCCGGAGGCGACCGCGTCGCGGTCGACGAGCACTTCAATGGTGCGGACGTTGCGGGCGAAGTACCCGGCGTCGTTATAGGCCCTGGCCAGCGCGTTCGGGGTGATCTTGGCGTAGTGCTGAGTGGCCTCCGGACTCCGGTGACCGAGCCAGGCCTGCAGCTCGAACAGCGTCATCGGCTCCTTGGCGTTGTAGAGCTGGCTGGCGATCGTGGAGCGGGCCCGGTGGCTGGTGATATTGCCCCGGACATCGGCGGTCGGGACGCCGGCCTTTCGGCAGAGCGACGGGATGGGATCGACGTTGAGTCCGGCCCACAGCAGCTTCGCCCATATGTCGTCGGCGATCACCCTTGGGTTGGGGCCGATCAGCGCCTTGACGCTTCTGGGCGTGGCCAGCGCGCGGACGGGGTCGAAGCGGCGAGGTATCCACTCCCGGCGAGCAGGTCCTCGACTTCGGCGGAAACGGCAGCGGCGACGGATTCCACGGGTGAGGGCATCGGAGGATCATCGCACGCCCACCCGGAGGATCACTTATGTTTTCGGCACCCGGAGGTAACGCGCACGCGGCGGCCCTACGGGTCGACCGCGGCCTGCACGAACCGGCGAAGGTGACGGCGTACGGCCAACGAGGCAGCGCGAACGCGCGATGAAGTACTTCCGCTCACGCCGCGCCGCCCAGAAATTCCTCGCCGCCTTCAGCCAGATCTCGCCCCACTTCCGGCCCCGCCGACATCTGATGGCCGCGTCCGAGTACCGCGCCGAGATGATCACCCGCTTCACCATCTGGAACCAGGTCACCGGCACCGCCGACCTGCCCGCAGCAGCCTGACCATCAGGCCTCCACCCGGCCCCACCACGCCCTCAACACCCCCGCCCCGAACAAGTTGACAACGCCCTCGTACGGGTGCGGCTATACCGGCCAACGAGCCAATGGTTCGTTTGTGGAGTAGTGGTCGGGGCAGAGGTGAACCAGCGACTGGGCAATGCCCGGTTCCCATGCTGTACTCAGCTTTGAGGCGATCGGAGAGTGAGTGACCAGATGATCGAGCGTTCCCACCGCTCGGTGGCAGCGAGCCCGCCGTCCTGTGCCGATCCCGTCTTCGCCGAGGCGATGGACGCACGCCTGTGGAGGTGAGCGCGTGAGTTCTGAGGGGTTTCAGCACGTCAAAGTCGGCGACATCGATATTGCCTACGTTGAGTCCGGCCAGGGTGAACCGCTGGTTCTGTTGCATGGCGGGGAGAGCCATAGGGGGCAGTTTGATGCCTTCCGCCCCCTGTTAGGCGCTGGAATCCTGGCCATCAGCTTCGACCAGCGTGACACCGGCGACACACTCAACGGGCCCGAGCCGTACGACACCGTTCGGCAAGCTGCTGACTGCGCCGACTTCCTTGCCGCGCTGGGATTTGAGCGCGCGCATGTTCTGGGAGTGTCGTACGGCGGAGCGATCGCCATGCACCTGGCGATCCACTACCCCCAGCGGGTCGCGTCTCTCATACTGTCAGGCGCCACCCCGAGCTGGACCATGACCGAGAGCCTTGGTGACCGCATCGTCGCCATGGGGCCGGACGCGCGGGCGCAGTTCGTGCTGGACCTGCTCCTCACACCCGAGGGGCAGGCGAACGACCCGCAGCTCGTCGCCGACACCAAGCGCGCCCTGCGGGGGCGTCCCGTAGACGCCGACGCACGCCGCATGACAGCGATTCAGAACCACGACTGCACTGCCCGGCTGCATGAAATCACGGCTCCTACTCTCGTGCTGCATGGCGCGGAGGACCCCATCGTCCGCGCTCAGGTCGCCGAACTCACGGCATCGGAGATCCCTGGCGCACGTCTGGTGATCCTGCCGCGTACTCGGCACGGCATCACCTTCGAGGCCCGTGAGCAGGCCGCACGCCTGGCGCGCGACTTCGTGCTGAGCCATGCCGTGGGTACAGTCAGCACCGGAAACGGAGGCTGACAGGAGCGGTCACTGCGCGGTCGGACGTCGTTGCGGTTGGCGGAAGCCGAGTTGGCGCTGTATCGGCCTTGCGCGGCCTCCCGACGTGCCTCACGGAGCACGCAAGCAGAGGCAGGCCGTCGGCCTTGGTGCTGGGCAGCACTGGCCAGGCTCTTCCTGCGCCGTGAGATTGATGTGCGATTTCGCGAAACGGGCACAGTCGGCGTTGTCCATCGAACACAATGAATCATGGCGCCAGTGCCGAACTGGGCAGCTGGTAACGGCTGCTTCGGAAGACGGGGGGTCTTCGGGCCGGGACGCACAGGTGCCGCTTATCAGTGTCGAGTTGAGTACACGAAGGAGTAGGCACGCGCTCGGCCCCGCTGGCGCGTGCTGCTATGCCCGTGTACGAGTTGCTGCGCTCTGCTGTTCCGGAGTTTCTTGGCTCCTTAGGTGCTGCCTTCACCCTTGCGGTGCTTGCAGCGCTCCGCAGGCCCGTGCGTCGAACCCTGGCCCGCAGCCGCCGCGCCCTGGATGGTGCTCGTGCGGGGTGGCGCGAGCCACAGTCACCGGGAGACGACCAAACAACGGTCTGATCTGAAAGCTCACGGCAACGGCCCCTCTCCGGAGGGGCCGTTGCCGTCGCCGATATCGGTGTGCGCGAACCCGAGCTGGTGGTGCTTCGTCCGCCGTAGGGCGATCAGGTCCCGGTCCACGTCGTCCAGGAAGAAGAACCGCTCCAGCTCGGGCCTCGTCGGCTCCTCGGCGAACGTCCCGTACGCCTCGGCCTGCTCGTTACTCAGAAATTCCATCGGCACGAGCCGGACCGTAACCAGCCCCGGAGCAGGCACGGAGGCATTTCACCGAACCCCAGCGGCGAAGTGGATCACTGTGCTAGACCATCATGATCGTTCTCACCGATAACCGCTGTACCGATGTTCCCCGAGGCCGGTTACCCGGCCGGCCATTCCCCGGTGCGGGCGAACCGCTCGATCTCGGCCTCGTACGGTGTGGGGTCGAGGCCTCGCGCACGCACCCACGCCGTGTTGAGGTGGGTGTTCTGGTACGGATCAGCGGTGTCGCCGATGATGGTGACGATGCTGCCCTGCGTCCCCGCCTCGCGCATCCGTGCCACGAGGTGGCACGTCCCCCAGAAGTTGGTGCCGGTCGCCGGCCCGGCTTCGATCCCGGCAGCAGTGCGAAGCCACCGCAGGGCTGCAATGGACGCCGCGTCCGGTACCGGGATCACCAGATCGATCAACGCCGGCAGGAAGCCGGGCTCGACGCGTGGGCGACCGATGCCAGGTATCCGCGAGGGCATCCCCGTGGTGTAGTCGCCACAGCCGCTCGCCCACGCGGGAAAATAGGCGGAGTTCTCCGGGTCCACCACGGCCAGCCGAGTCGGATGACCGTGTCGCCGCAGGTGGCGCCCGATTGTTGCCGAGGTCGCCCCCGTTCCGGCACCGGTGACGATCCACTTCGGGATGGGGTGCGGCTCCCCGCTCAGTTGAACGAAGACCTCGTCGGCGATCGTTGGCTCACCCCACCCGGCTACCGCTCGCCCCGCGTCAGTGAAATGGTCCAGGAAGTGGCCACCGAGCCGCTCGGCCAACGCCCTCGCCTCCCCCTGCACCGCGGCCGGCGGCTGCTCACCCACCTGCCACCGGCCGCCCTCCCTCTCGATCCTGGCCAGGACGTCCACAGAGGTCTTCGCCGGTACGACGGCGGTGAACACCAGACCCAGCAGCCTCGCGAAGTGGGCTCCGGCGACGGCGACTGACCCACCCGTAGCAGCGATTACCGGCGTGTCCGCCCGGATGGCGCCGCTAGCGATCGCCTCGCAGAACATGGCCCGCACCAGGCGATACTTCATACTGCCGGTGGGATGCGCGGACTCGTCCTTGACGTAGATCTCGACGTCCCGGATTGCGGGTAGCGGAAGCGGGCGCAGGGGCGTCGGTGTCAGACGCCGACCGTCTGCCTCTACTCGCCGGATCGCCTCGGCAGCCCACGAGTTGGGATGCTCAGTGGTCATGACCGGACCCTACTGGAGGCTCGGCACCAGCCAGGTCACCATGCCCAGCGCGACACGAACCTGCCGCTGTGCCAGCTACCGCGCTTCGGCTCTGCCGTACCGTTTGGGCGGCTGGATTGGATGAGACGGCGACTTGCTTCGGTGAGAACAGTCAACGGCCCGCGTTCCCGCTTGCGGAAAAGCGCGCGGGAACGCGGGCCGGCCGGGCTGGTCAGACGCAGAGCGGCGGCAGCGAGGCGGCGTCGAACATCGTCAGGAGGCACTCTCCTTGCCGGTCTCTGCACCGGGGTCCTGGATCTTCAGCCGCCGGAAGTACGCCTCCAGGGCGTCCTCCACGATGCTCTGCGGGTTCAGCCCGGTCTCCTCGACCGCCACGGTCAACTTCCGGTCGGTCGACTTGAGGATGCGCACGGTCATCGCAACCCGCTCGGGACCGCGTGGCCGGCCCCGGCGGCGCGGGGGCCGTTTCGTGACAGCGGACGGCTTAGTGGAGCGGCCTTGGTCCTGGTCTTCCTGGTTGCGGTCTCCGACGAGGAGGGGCTGGACCGATGGCACCAGCTTGGGCTGCTGAGCGGGCCCGCCGAGAACGGATGTGGAGTCTGGGATGTTGCGCTTCCTGCTCATGCGGGGGTCACTTCTTTCACGAAACGCTGAGCCAGCAGTTCGTACACGGCGCGGACTTCGCTGCTGTCGCTGACGTCGGACAGAGGCTGTGCGTACTCGTCGGCGTTGGTGATGAGGGACCTGCGGGGGACGACACCCCAGACGCTGTCACCGAAGATTTGCCGTGCGCCGTCGAGCTGTCCGACGTGGGCACCGATGCGCATGTCGTATGCCGACACGATGACGCCGAGGAACGACAGGTCGGGATTGGCCAAGTCCTCCCCGCTGGCCGCGACGAAATCGCGATACCTCACGGCGGCTTCGAGGGAGTCGTACTCGGGCTCGGTGGACGCGAGTGCGTGATCGGCCCCAACCACCTGTCCGCGCTCCTGAACAAGGTCGGAATTCCGATCGCCGCCGCCCGCGGCGCCGCCATCCGGCAGCAACTCCTCGAACTCCCCGCACCCGTCGTCGCGGACGCTCTCGGCTACCACGACAAGACCACCAGCCGCCTCCGCAACAAGACCGGGGGGACCTGGAGCCGATACGCCCCAGGAGACCACGCAAGGTCGCCAGCAGGCTGGGTACCTCGGGGAACCGGCGACAGCTGAGAACGAGCACCAGCATCAGACCCCAAGTCGAATCAGCCGTTGACGAGACGCGCCCGCGATTGCACAAAACCGCTCGCGGTTGGCAGCCACCGGCGCGATGCTGTCACGATGCCTGCAGAGACCGCTTACCACGACGAAGTCGGCGACTACTTCGCAAAGAACGCCGACACCAGCCCCTACAACGCATACACCGACCGGCCGGCGATGCTCTCGCTAGCAGGGGCTGTTGGCGGGCTGAAGATTCTCGATGTCGGCTGCGGGGCCGGACACTACGCGGCCGAACTCCTGGCAGGTGGTGCCGAGGTAGTCGGAATCGACGGCAGCGCAACTCTGTTGAAGCACGCGCGGGAGCGATTGGGTGACCGGGCCGCACTGCGCATGCACGACGCGGAGCAGCCGCTGGACTTCATCGATGACGCGTCGTTCGACGGAGTCGTGTGCGCATTGATGCTCCACCACATCGCCGATCGGCCGCGTCTCCTCGGCGACCTACGACGCGTACTGCGTCCGGGAGGTGGCTGCTGGCCTCGACGACCCACCCGACGGCTGACTGGCGGAAATTCGGTGGCTCGTACTACGCCGAAGACTGGGTTGACCGCCCACTCGCCGGGGGGCCGTTGGCAGTCCACTACCAGCGCATGCCGCTGGAAACGTTCCTGAACGAGCTGCTGGTCGCCGGATTCATGCTGGAAAGAC
The DNA here is from genome assembly GCF_045207325.1 of Streptomyces sp. NBC_00846. Taxonomy (NCBI): domain Bacteria; kingdom Bacillati; phylum Actinomycetota; class Actinomycetes; order Kitasatosporales; family Streptomycetaceae; genus Streptomyces; species Streptomyces sp. NBC_00846. The sequence continues at coordinate 16,798 of NZ_CP108848.1, forward strand.
TCATCGAGCCTCGCCCGACGCCCGGCCTGCGAGAACAAGACGAAACGGCCTACAACAAGCTCCACCAGGCTCCGTGCTTCCTTGCTGTCAGGCTCCTGCGGCCCTGACAATACGCAACCCCTGCCTCCCGGCGAACGCGCACAGTCACTACCCCGTCTCCCAAGCGCCAGAACTGGCGACACTTGAATACGCGCCCCCCCCGCCAGTACCGAGGCCGGTTGTCCCCTACGCCGCCCACCGCGAGGAGCTCCCCGGGGCGTAGGAATTCCCGGGTCAAGGCTGGTCAGGCCCGTTGGGTCCAACAGGCCCAAATGCCCGTCGGCCTCCAGTGGTGACAAGCCCCGCCTCCAGCGCTCGCGCCGTCGCTTCCCGAACTCTGGCCGTCAGGCGCTATCAGTCACATATACGGATAATCTACCAGCAAACAGCCACTGACCAGCCCGGATGGGGTTCCGGTAAGCGCCCCGACCTGGCGCCCAGTCCTTAGCGTTGTTTTTTCGGCGAGAACTACAAGCGCCGCCAATTGCATCTGATGCGAACTCGCGACGGTATGCGCATCGTCGCCGTCCAGGGCATCAATCACCTGGCTTGACCGGGGAATTGAGCTACTGCGCTGACGCTCACGATAGCGGCTGGCGAGGCGCGGACAGCGCCGACCCGGGGGGCTGACCTGCGGCCCTTCTGGCGACTCGCATAGGATGCGGTTTTCTCGCATCTGATGCGAGTCGCGGAGGGTGGTGGATCAGTGGGGTTCAACGGGTCGATACCGGGGGCGGCGAGGCTGCTTCTGGTCGACGGGGTCGCGCTGCTGCGTCCGGAGGAACAGGTCTTCACGGCGATGCTGACCGGGTTCGCGAACCAGCAGCTGGCACGGAACCTGGCCCGGACGACGGTGGAGGGCCGGGAGAACACGGTGAAAGCGTTCGCCGCGTACGTGAACACCTACCCGTGGCACTGGACGCCGGCGATGGTCGACGAATGGCTCGGTGACCTGCGCTCACTGCGTGACCTGAAGCGCTCCACCATCCGCTCGTACTCCGAGGCCGTGCGAGCGTTCTGCCACTTCGTCACCGACCCGCTCTACGAGTGGACCGCGACCTGCGAGGAACGGTTCGGCACCCACCCGGTCCAGGTGGTGCACGAGTGGAACACCGCGGTGCACGTCCAGGACAACGAGTCGGACCCGAGGAAGCGCGCGTTCACCAAGGCCGAACTGCACGCCTTCTTCGCGCACTGCGACGACGAGGTCGCCCGGATCCGGGCCTTCGGCCGCAAAGGCTGGCTGCCCGCGTTTCGCGACGCCACCTTGTTCAAGACCGCCTACGCCTACGGGCTGCGGCGCAACGAGACGCGGATGCTGGACGCCGCGGACTTCGGCCGCAACCCGCACGGCGCCGAGCACGGCGAGTACGGCCGCTTGCTGGTCCGTTTCGGAAAGGCCAAGAAGGGCTCGCCGCCCAAGCGCCGCAGCGTACTGACCGTGTTCGGCTGGAGCCCGGACGTCCTGGACGAGTGGTCCACCGAGGTCCGTCCCCTGTTCGGCACCGACAACAACCCGGCGCTCTGGCCCTCCGAACGCGGTGCCCGGATCGGCTGCCAGCGGCTGAACTCCCGTTTCATCGCCTACCGCAAGGCCCTGGACCTGGACGACGGCCTGGACTTCCACTCGCTGCGAAGGTCATACGTCACCCATCTGATCGAGGACGGCTGGGACCCGCGCTTCGTCCAGGAAAAGGTCGGCCACGAGCACGCCAGCACCACCTCGATCTACACCTGCGTGTCCTCGGACTTCCGCACCCGCACCCTGCGCCGGCACCTCGACGCCACGATCGCCGCCGCTCTTGAGACCCAGACCGGGAGGCAGGCATGAAACGCAAGGTCGGCTACACCTGGCGGCTGCGTGAGGTGATGGCCAAGCACCAGATCTTCACGGCCACCGAACTGGTACCGCTGCTGCGCGAGCGCGGAATCGACCTGTCCGCCTCCCAGATCCACCGCCTGGTCTCCGGCACGCCGGAACGGCTGTCGTTGCAGGTCATGGCCGCGCTCTGCGACATCCTGGCCTGCACTCCGGCCGACCTGGTGGCCACCACCGCCGAGAACGCCGGCGTCCGCAAGACCGCCACCGGCGACCTGCCCGCGCCGCCCGCTGACAACGTCGCGAAGCTGCGTCCCCGCCCGGCCCGCATCCTGCCCGACGCATGAGCCCCGCCTACACCACCGCCGAGCAATACGAGCGCTGGCACAAAAAGACATGCTCCCGCTGCACACGCCACGGCTGCTTTGCCGCACGGTGGCCGGACGGATATGTCTGCCGCACCTGTCACGACAAGGCCCTACGGGTTCGTGGACACTGCCCCGGCTGCGGCGCCGACCGCGCACTGCCCGGCCTGCGGGCCGACGACCACGCGTCCATATGCCCGGACTGCGCGGGCTTCACCGTCTCCTACCAGTGCGTCCGCTGCGGACACGAGGGCAAACTCCACGCCCGGCACCTGTGCACCCGCTGCACCTTCGCCGACCGCCTCACCGAGCTCCTGGACGACGGCACCGGCCGGATCCGCCCCGAACTCGTCCCGCTCGCCGACTCCCTGCTCGCCATGGACAACCCGCTGTCCGGCCTGACCTGGCTCTACACCCGCAAGGGACGGACCGACTCGCCCGAACACCTGATGCGGCGCCTCGGCCTCGGGGAGATCGAGCTGACCCACGAGGCATTCCACCCTCTCCAGCCCTGGCGGGCAGCCTCCCACCTGCGGGAACTCCTGATGGCCTGCGGCGTGCTCCCCGCCGTCGACAAGCAGATCTGCTCCTTCGAGCGGTGGCTCGTCGGCCATCTCGCCGACATCACCGACCCGGACCACGCCCAACTCGTCCGCCGATTCGCCACCTGGGAAATCCTGCCGAACCTCCGCACCCGGGCGGAGAAGAAGCCGCTCACCCCTGCAAGCCGCCGCTATGCCGGCGACCAGGTCAAGCACGCCACGGCGTTCCTTGGATGGCTCGCCGAGCACGGCCTCACCCTGCCCACCTGCCGTCAGACCGACATCGATGCCTGGCACGTCGAGCACACCGGGCACGGCCGCAACACCATTCGGCCCTTCCTGTTGTGGTGCATGGCCAGCAAGCTCACCAGGCGCTTCCGTCTTCCCGCCGCAGTGATCCGCCAAGCGACACCGCTCCCGCAACACGAACGCATTGACCTGCTCGGACGCCTCCTGACCGATCACGACCTGCCGCTCCGGCCCCGCGTCGCGGCCGCCATCGTCCTGCTCTACGCACAACCGCTCAGCCGCGTCGTCCGCCTCACCGTCGACGACGTGATCCACGACGGCGACCAAGTCCTCCTACGGCTCGGCGAACCATCTTCCCCGGTCCCCGGACCGGTCGCCGATCTCCTGCTCAGCTGGCTCCCCAACCGGGACAACATGAATACCGCGACAAACCGCGACTCGCGCTGGCTGTTCCCCGGGCGCCGGGCCGGACAGCCGATGCACCCCGACGCTCTCTCGGCTCTGATCAACGACCTCGGCATCCCCACCATCGCCAGCCGGGTCTCCGCGATCCGCCAGCACGTCCTGGAGATGCCTGCACCCGTCGTCGCCGACGCCCTCGGCTACCACCAGGTCACCACCGCCAAGCTGGCCGCCCAAGCCGGAGGCACCTGGAGCCGACACGCCTCGGGAGATCACACAAGGTCACCAGATGGCTGGGTTCCTCGGAGAACCGGCGACAGTTGAATACGAGAGCCCACCAGTAATGGACCCCTGGACGCGTCGGCCGCCTGTCGTCAAACGTTCGTTTGACGACAGGCGGGGACCATGTCGAAGCGCTCGACAGAGTGCCGCTGAGATTGATCTTGCCGGGGTCCGACTGGTTCGGTTGGCGCGAAAGGCCAACCGGATCGCTCGCACACGCCTGCCTGGGGGATTGCCGCTGTGTTCAGCAGCGCTCAGGCTCCACGGCTAGCCACAGTTCGGCGTCGGCCTCGGTCTTCTCCGGCGACAGGCGGGTACGCAGGATCTCAGGGCCGGTGCGGGTGCGATACGGGTTCGACGGGAACCACTCGGTGAACACGTCCCGCCACAGCTCCTGGATGGCCTGCGGCGCCGGCCCGGAGGTGGTGAAGACCGCCCAGGTGCCGGCCGGGACGGCCAACGTGGTCGTGCCCTCCGGAGCGGCCGCGGAGGTGATCACGCCGTGGTGGTAGTCGAGTTCAGTGCCCTCGGCGCGGCTGGGGTCCATGCCGTCGCAGACCGCGACGATGCCGTGCGGCTCCTGGTCCGACAGCTTCTCCAGGCGCTCCAGGGTCCGCGGGTCGATCCCACGGACAAAGTCCATGATCGCCTGGTTCGGCCCCGCATGCACCAGCGGTACCCGGGTCTTGAACCCGACGACGGTGAAGTCCGCCCTGTCCACGACGCGGTACCGCATACTGCTACTCCCTTCGATGGTGAGGCGGAAGGCCATCCGGGACTGGGAGTTGAGCGCGGCGCCGGTACGCCGGGCCTCGCCCGGTCCGATGCCGTGCATGACACGGAACGCCCGCGCGAACGCCTCGCCGGAGCCGTAGCCATAGCGCACCGCGATCTCCAGCAACGTCTCACGCCCCGCGAGTACGTCGGCGCCCGCGAGGGTGAGCCGACGGCGCCGGACGTACTCCGACAGCGGCATGCCCGCGAGCGCGGAGAACATCCGGCGCAGGTGGTGCTCCGAGGTGGCCGCAAGGCGTGCCAGCTCCTCCACGTCGACGGCCTGGTCGAGATGGCACTCGATGTGCTCCATGGCCTGGTTCAGCCGCTCCAGCACGCCCGGCCTCCTTCCTCTTCCCTCACGGCCACTTTGCCAGCGATGGTCGTGAAGCACGTCTACTCGGCGCTACGGTCGGTGCCGTCCCCGTCCGGACCGGAGGTGTCCTGTCCCAGGCCCCGGCGGATCGCAATCTCCACGGGTGAGTACGCGCCGTCGGCCCGCTCCAGTTCGTACGGTGCTGCCGGCATCAGCGGCGGCTGCGCCATAAAGCGCGGCCGCACCCCATGGTGCGGTTGCGCCGCGTGCACCAGGAACGGATGGCACAGGAAGACGTCGCCCGGGGACCCGGTGGCGAGGGTGAGTGGCCGGTGGTCGGACGCCGCCACCAGATCGGGGGCGAGGGTCAGCCCGCTCGCCCCGTCCTCCCTGTACTTCTCCAGCACCTTCGGCACGTCGAGGTGTGAGCCGACCCTGATCCGTGTCGGGGCGTCCTCCTCACCGACCTCGCTGAACAGGAACAGCATCAGCAGCGCCCGGCCCTGGGAGCGCAGATTCGTGAAGTACCAGCTTTCGCCCTCCGGCAGATAGCTCCCCTCGATGTGCCAGCCCGCGTCGTCCGGCTCCTCCCCGTGCGGGAAGCGCAGCGGGAACGTTCCCAGCGAGTAGCGCGGCTCCCAGCGTCCCGCGCCGACGAGCAGGTCGTACGCGTGGTGCAGGGACGGGGAGTTGGGTGCGGCGGCGAACGGTCCCTGCGCCATGCCGCCCACCCAGCGCACGGGCTGCGTCCACGTCGAAGGGTCGTCCGGGTCGCAGCCCGTCTCCCGCCACAGCAGCCGCGCGCAGTCCGCGGCCACGCGCGGCGCGACGGCGCCCTCCAACTTCACGAAGCCGTCGCGGAGGAAACGGGATACCAAGGTCGTGTCATCCATGCCCCCATCGTGCGGCGACACCGGCCCCGATCACCCGACATTCTCCGCACCGCCTTTGTCGGGTGATCGCCGGAGCGCGGTCAGGCGGCGCGCGCCGCCTAGTCGACCATGATCAATCTCAGCGGCACTTTCTTGTACCGCAACGACTCACAGCCGAACCCGCTGGGGGCTTCTCGCCAGTCCGCATGGGAGAAGTGCCAGTTCGCCGGGACCACCGGGTTCCCCGAGGCCGCTTACTCGAAGGCTGGACCGCCGGCCTCCGTAAGGGGGTCCCAGTAGTTCTCGCCGAAAAAACAACGCTAAGGACTGAGCCCCAGGTCAGGCCGTGGGCTCCAGAGTGGCTGTGGCTGTCTGCTCATCGTATTCGCGCAGCATGCGCATGACGGTGGCCGGGGCTGGGTGCTGGCCGCGCTTCTTGCCGGTGCGGATGACGAGGCGGGAGGCGATCTCGCGCAGCGAGAGCCGTTCGTCGTCGCGCAGGCGCAGGGCGGTGGCGAGCATGTCCTCGTCGGAGACCTTGACCCCACCGATCGCCTTGCCCTTCGTACGGGCGGTCTCCTGGCCTGAGCGCAAGGGCCTGTTAATAACCCAGAGGAAGGGGCGCGCCCCGGCCCCCTGACGGGTGCCGGGGCCGCGCGTGGGGCGTCCCTGGGAACGTACGTGCAGGTCAGAGCATGAATACGGAGCCCTTCGGGCACGACCTTCCAAGCCCCACCGGCTCCGCCGATGAACAACAGACGCGCTTCGCGCGGCGACCTATAAGAACGGGGCGGGGCGCCCCTGAGCGGCCTTGTGCGGCTCAGGGGGCATGATCGACACTTCCCCGACAACGACACGGAGATCGGCGCTCCTCGACCCCCTTCACGCCCCATCTCGGGCCTGTTGGGGGTCGAGGAGCTAAGACGCGCTTCGTGTGGCCCCCGGAAGTAGACCCGCACTTTCCCGCAGGCAGTGCGAGTTCAGCGCGCCTGTGGCCCGCCAGGCGCATTCCGAGGGCCGTCCTGCTGTGGTGTCAACATCCGGCGAACCGTGGCCCGTTAGTACGGCCTCCTCCTCCGGGAGTTGAGGCCCGCGCCATGTATCACCTCCAACAGGGCCAGCACGTCCTTGCCGTCGACGCGCTTCATCGCCTGCCGAGAAATCCGGTAACGCAGCCAACGGCCCCAGGCCGTCATCAGTGCAGCCAATACGCCCAGTACGAGATAGACCGGCCAGGGCAATCCATCCACCAGTCCCAGTAGTTGCTGCCCGGGCGGGGAACCCTGCACCCCCGCCGCCCCTTGAATCAAGCTCATCGTCACTCGTGTCCTTCCCGCTCTGCTGCGCCCTGTGCGCAGGCCTGATACCAGGCAGCCAGGTGCACGTCGTTGCAGGAAGGGCGGATCGTTGCCAAGGTGATCTGGCAATCGCAGGAGCAGTTGCGGAAGGGCTGCGCAACCCGGGACGCGGTTGCGCAGCCCCGCAATCGCAGAGGCACTGGGGGTGCTGTGGCCAGAGCGGCGCAAGCGGAAAGCAAGAAAGAAGAACCGAAACCAGAGCTGCGGGAGGTCGCTTCACTCCTGCATGCTGCGGTCGGCGAGCTTCAGGAACACGTCCCTCCCGCAGTCATCGATGCTCTTCCATTGCGGCTCAAAGAGGAGAAGCGGAGCAAAAGACCGCTAGATCAGAAAGATATCGCCGAGCTGCTCTCAATGAGTGCAAGCGGGCTTTCCCGAACTATCCGCGGACTTAGGGCGCCAAGTGAGAAACTGCTCAGCCGGATCGTGGAACTGATTGAGGAGCACGTAGGGGAAGAGCGCGCGCGGGAACTTGAGAAGCAACTTGCGGATGCCCAGCGGCGTCGGGCCTACCGACAGAAGGCCCTGCCGGTGGGGCCGGCAGTTAGCAAGGGGAAGGGGCCACGATGGAGGTTCGCCATGGTCTTATTGGCCGTCAGCTTCGCGCTGAACGGCTGGTTGGTTCCGGGCCTTCCCCCGGATCTCGCATACAAAAGCGGATCAAGGCCCCGCATCGCTGCTGACGGCTCAAAGATCAAAGAAATGCGCTGGACCACCACCCAGCACATCAGCACGACCTTTGAAATCCAGAATCACCATGTCCAAGTCGGAGTCCGGGGCAAGCTCCGCATAGAGCCGGCAGCGGAGTGCGCCAGCCACCAGATCTCCCCTCAGTGGACACTGAAGACTGACGACAGCACAGTCGCACAGGGCACCCTCAATCCCAGTGAACCGGGCCCCCTGGCGGCGGACTGGGCCTCAGGGACCCCCCCGAAGACCCTCACGCTGCAGATCCGCTGGGACAAGAGATCATGCGCGTTCGTCACCGCGAGCTGGGAAGACGTTCGCCTCCTCGCAAAGTACATCGACCCACCGCCCGTCTTTTGAGTCGGCTTCATTCAGGAGGAGGGTCTTGCTAGCCGTGCGGACCCGAGCAGGTCCAAGGCGTCGGGGGCCATGTGCTGACGCCCGGCAGGCCCGGGTGTGAGTAATTGCGGCGGCCGTGGAAGATCGACGGCATGTCACCACTGGATATCAGCGAGCGGACCGGCTACCAGTCCCGCACGGTCGAGAAGTAGGAGACCCGCGTCGAGCGCGCCCAACCGTCGAACCCGCAGCCCACGAACGGCCCAGGATCCCCGGCGGACAGTTACCGCCGGGGATCCGGCCGGTCAGCGCCTAGCAGTTACCCCAACTGTTGGAGCTGCCGAGGTGGGCGTGGGCCGAGTCGCTCGGCGAAGAGGTGCCGGCCTTGATGACCTTGACGCTGCCCAAGTAGCCCTCGTACTGCCACACGCAGGCGTTCAGCCCCGATGTGCCGTGGTTGTACCAGGATGAGTCGTGGTTGTTGATCGCCCAGGCGGCCCACGAGGAGTTTGAACCGGAGAACTTGTACATGTTGCCTTGGTAGTTGATCTGATCCCACACGCACAGGTACCCGCTCGGACAGGCGGCAGTGCCGGTGGCTGAGGCGGACGCACTGGAGGCCGGGCCGGCGACGGTCAGCGCGGCGGCGAATCCCGCGGTCAGGATGGACACGAGTATGCGGCGCACGTAGATGCTCCTCAAGTAGGGGTTGCGCGTTCGGCCGTGCCCCAGGAACGTATTGCTCAGCCACGCTTTGCCATCAAGGAACCACAGACAGTGGCAGGTTTCGTTGAGGTATTGGCTCAAGGCGCCGTCTTGCCTCACCGCTTGCCCCGCTACCCGAACGCGCCGTCCAGCTTCTGCCGGAGGATAGCGTCCGTCCCCGTCGGATCGTAAAGCTAAGGGCTCGGGCTATCACGCGCTCCTGCCAGCCGGGGCGGGTTTGGCGGGAAGCCGCTCTCCTCGCCGGAGATGCCGCTACGGTCCGGCCCATGTCGATCCCGAACCCGCACCAGACCCCTGCACCCGCACCGAGCGCCGCTTCCGTCTCGGCGGCAATGACCGCGCTCGGCGCGTACGCCCAGCCACCCACCGCCGACGAACTGGAGCAGCAGGCCGCAGGGGTGGGCGGCGAGCACGTCCTGGCCGCCATCCTCGCCAACGCGCTGTACGGCGCCTCGATCGGGGTCGGGATGCTCGCCGAGGGGCACATGCTCGTCCGGGGCGCGGGGGCGCAGGAGATGATGCTGGCACGCCAGCAGGTGATCAGGGCCTCCGGAGCCGACGGGCCGGGCGTGATCGGGGCACTGCACTGGCAGACGGGCCAGGTCTCCCACGTGCTCAAGGGGCTGGACAAGCAGGGGTGCGGTCCGGTCGTCGCGGCGGCGGCCCGTGCTGCGAGCGCCCTGCTCTCACTGTTGGCCTGCTCGGCGGTCTTCTCCACGGACGACGAGCGCGCCGGGCAGATCCCCGACGAACTGGCCCGGGCCCGCAAGGACCTGGCCGAGGCGCTCGCCGAGATCGACGAGCTACCCGCGACGGCCGCAGCGTTGTTCCCCGGCGGTCTCGCCGACCTGTAAGGCGCGCCAGAGCCAACACCTACCTCAGGTCGCACACCTGGTCCTGCTGACGCCCCTCCGGGTCACCGCCAGGCGGTCGCCTCGGTCGCATGAATGCAGTAGCGCTCGTAAGTGCTCTCCCCACCGGCCCTGGGGACCGCACAGGCGATGACCTGGAACTCGCCGTCACCCACACTCACCATGCCGGTGAACTTGTCGTCCCCGTACTCAATCTCGGCAGTGCGCTTGGCTCCCCCGGTGACCTCGGCTGTAACCAGGTCCCCCGGGCTGCCCCGCTCGATCCGCGCCCATACCGCCTGGCAGTTCTCGCTGTAGCGGAGCTGAAGGAGGGCGGGGTTACCGACGGCGGGCTTGAAAGTGCGCGCGTCCTCGCCGCATCCCTGGTTCTGCGGGTTCTTCCCGTCGCAGGCTTCACCCGGACAGGTCGGCTCGTCGAGGAAAGCCTTCATTACGTGATCTCCGAGCGGGGTCACGACGGCAGCCGCCACGGCGCCGACGACCGCCACGGCGTAGGCCAGTGTCGTCGCGCTGTTGCGCCTGCTTCGCCTGCCTGCGGGCGGTTGTGACTCGGGCTCGGGGGACGCTGCGGAATTGTCGCTGGGGCTGCTTGCCGTCACGGTGACCCCTTGCTGCGCTGGCCGGGAGAGACAGGATCCACCCCTGTTGCCACAGGGGAAAGGCGCACGTCGGAAGCAGAGAAGGCATGCAAGCCCCCTCCTTATGCGCCCCTCGCTCAGGCAACGACAACACCCGGATCAGGCAACGGGCACTCAGTCGGAGGTTGAACGCGACGCCGCCGGCTACCGCAGCGACCGCTGCCCGGAACGCCAGCGCGCCGAGCGGGCCCGCTAACCGGGCCGGTGACGCTTGGTGTCGCGCCAACGAGCCGCGCCTGTCCGACGCCGTGTGGTCTCTGGCCCGTCTCCACGGTCAGTGGCCGCAGCTGGCCCGCGCTGCCCCGCCGAGAAGCTGGTCGCCCGGCACCGCGAGCTCGACGGGCCCGGCCTCGCCGCCCGGCCGCGCTCGCTGGGCCTGATCCTCGACTCCTACGGCGCCGACCTGCCCGCCGGCACCTCGGCCCGCCACCGCCCGCGACGAGGTCCTCGCGCTCCTGGAGGAACTGCACGACGCCCGCCACGACCTGGGCGGCGGCACCGGTCGCGTTCAGCTCCCGCAGAATCTCCAGGGCCTCGATCAGCGGCTTCGCCTCAGTGCCGCCTTTGAACCGCACCGCCTGAAGCACCTTCGGCGCGAACTGGCGGATGTAAGTGTAGGAGCCTTCCAGGAGCGCCAGGTGCCCGTGGTCCTTGGGCAGCCGCACGGTGGCCCCGGCGTGCGCGGCCCGCAGCCGGGACATGCCGATCTTCCCGCGCAGCAGCGTCCCCACCGCCTCGTCCGGGATACCGGCATCGGCCAGCACCGGCAGGATCTCGTCCAGCAGGGCGAGCCGGTCCTCGGAGAGCTTGGCCCTCTCGGCAAGCACCTCGCGCAGCTTGATCCGGGCGCGGGACTCCGAGCCGGACAGAGTCTGGTCGAAGAGCTGCACCACGGCGTCGAGGACGTCGACCGAGGACTGCGCGAGCAGTGTCAGCAGGATCGGATGGCGCCGGTTGGGCTCGCGCCGCACCAGGGCCTGCGCGGTCAGCCGGCGCCCGATCTGGGCCAGGTAGCGGCGCCGCTCGGCGGGCAGCGACGACAGGTCCAGAGTGTCCGCGCCAAGGCCGCGCAGGAACCTCAGCTTCTCGACCTCGCCGCCCACGCTCGTCGGCGACGCCTGCACCGGCCCGGTCACCAGCCAGTGCAGCCGCGAGGACTTGAGCTCCGGATCGACGACCAGCAGCCCGTTCAGCCCCTGCGTCCGCTCGGGGTACAGCAGGTGGGCCACGCGGGCATGGGTCTCCCGCTCGGCGGCCTCACGGGCGGTGGCGACCTTCTCCAGCAGCGAGACCACACCCGGCCGAATCACCTTCGCCGAACGCAGGTACTCACAGCCCAGCCTGAACAGCAGGCTCGGGGAATCGTGCTCCATCGCGCGGGCCAGCAGGAACTCATCCAGCTCCTTGAGCTCGATGGCCTTCGCCGGATTCCACCCCAGATACTCGGCGATCTCCCGCAGATGGTCCGTGCGGGTCTGCTCACGCTCGCCGTAGCCCGCCAGATCGGCGACGGCGAGCCCGAGCTGGCGGGCCAGGCGGCCGACCGCCGCGGGCGGAGCGGCGGGCACATTGTCGGGGACGAAGCCCAGCCAGGGCAGGGCGGACAGCTGCACGGCGGCACCGAGCACGTTCTGGGCCCGGCGGAACTTCCGCAGGAACGCCTCGTCGGCCGGGGTGAGGGTGAAGTACCGGATCAGCTCGTCCTTGCCGATCGCCGGAAAGGACCGTAAGCCCTCCAACTCCTCATCCGAGAACACCCTGGTGGCCATCGGCTCCTCCCATCCCACTCGATCAACGCAGACGAGCACCACCGCTACCCGGCCAGACGATGGGCACAGACAGAAATCCCCGAACTCCCGGGACGACAGGTGGCGTTGCACTATCCTGTGGCGTTCTTACGCAGGGAACCCGGTGTCGCGCAGGTTCGCCATGGCCGGGTCGGCCTTGATCCGCTTCGAGCTCCGCACCGCGGCCGGCAGTAGTTCGTCCAGCCGCTCCTCGCGGCTCGACCATGATCTGCCGCCCGACGGTGAGCACGGCCATCAGCCCAGATCAATGGGCTGTCGCACGGCTTAGCGTTGTTTTTTCCGCGAGAACTACTGGGACCCCGTAAGCGTCGGCTCGGTCCTCGCTGCCGTCGTCGTCCTCGTCCAGCTCGGGCGCGTCCGGGTCGCGCAGCGGGCGCAGGGCGCCGGCGGCCGGGGTCGAGCTTGACCTGCGGTGGCGCACTGACCCCGCATGCAGATTTTCGGCGCTCGGTGGCGCGCAGCACCTCGCCGCGTATGGCCACAGGGGTCGTCCGGCGCCCGGCGGACCGCCTGCCGCTTCCTCGGGTGCGCGAAGTGGCAGTCAGCGGGCACCGGAGGCCAGTAGCATCCAGCCGACGGCCGGCGCCGCAGCATCAACCGGAGCGGCGCGGAGCCGAAAGCTATCTCGGAGATGGGAATGGACGCATGGGCAACGCCTGGACGAGGCTTACTCAGGAAGCAGGTGAACGCGGCGGCCCCGATGCTCTGAGGGCGTTCTACCGGGCGCAGGGGCAGAAGTCGGCGGTCACTTACATGGCCTGCTTCGCTGCGGCCTCGGGGGTGGCGTACGGGGTGAACAAGTACCGCAAGTACGCCGAGGACAAGAAGATGGATCGCAGGATCTCCGAGTTGGAGACCGAGGGAACTCCGGCCGAGATCGAGCAGGGGCGGGACGAAAATCCGACCGTGCAGGCGGAAAGGGAGTTCCTGAATTCCACACAGAAGTCAAGGCCCTAACTACACGCTGAGTTACTTGTCACTTCGTGGCAGCCTCGGGAGGAGAGGGCCTGCTTCCGCAGCCGGTGTGCCGGGGTTCCCCGACAGGGGAACCCCCTTCGCGTTCCCCATTTCGATCATGCGTCCCGGTACCTGAACCGCTGCTGGATCTCCGCCGCGTGCTCGTACACCGTCGAGCGCCGCTCGGCGTACCGCTTCACGCACGACGCGTCGGCGATGCCAAGCTGCCCGGCCAGGTACTCCACGGCCTCCCACGGCACCGGCAGTGGGCCCTCGCCCAGGAAGCGCCCGACGTAGCGGACGGTGCAGATCTGCACCGCCATGCCCAGCCGGTGCGCGTCTGTACGGCGCAGCGCGATCAGATCACGGCGTCATCGTCGAGGAAGAAGAACCGCTCCAGCTCCGGGCGCGTGGGCACCTCGGTGAACGTCCCGTACGCCTCGGCCTGCTCATCAGTCAGAAACTCCACCGGCACGGCCGGACCGTAGCCTGCACTGATGCCCAACCGGAGGGCTTTCCGTGAACCCCAGCGAGGCTCCTGGCAGGTGTGCTAGCCGATCGAGATCAATCTCACCGGGATTTCCTGTGCCTCAACTACTCACACCCGGGCACGCCGGGCGGTCGGCCCAGGCCGCGGCGGGCAGGCCGTGCCCGCCGGTATTGGTCACCGTCCGGCCTGGACGAATCCTGCTATGCGCGGTCACGTTCGTCGTGCAGCCACCGTTCACGTGGCTTCTTGGAACCTACGGCAGGCCACATGTCAAGCAGCGACTTGCCGATACTTCCCGGCGCCCCACTGCCACAGCGGGTGAGTGGACGTCAGAAGATCACCTGCAAGGGCTAACTGTCATTCAATCTCCCACGTTTTGAGTAACTTTGACGGTTAGTCAGTTCCGTTTCAAAGTGGTGTAAAGGGGCTCTGCATACCCGATCAGCCCCACGAAGCCGGGGGTCCCGATTTGCTCGATATGACAGAAATAGGGGGTGTTAGTACGTTCAATCACGCACCGGCTGTTACAGCGGGACTGTCTCTGAGTCCGAGAAGGAGAACAAGCGACATGATCATGACCCGTTCCCACGCGATCGCGGCGGCCGTCGCGGCCGCTGCGGCACTGACCGCGACCGGCATCACCTACGCCTCCGCCGTCCCCGCCCCCCAGGCCCAGGAGGCCCCGGCCTCCGTCCTCGCCCAGGCCCCCATGGGCGGGGAGGGCGGCAACACGGGCAAGGGCAACGAAGGCCGGGGCAACGAAGGCCGGGGCAACGAAGGCAACGAGCGCCGGGGCAACGAGCGTGAGGGCAAGCGCCATTACGAGGGCCGGATCCACATCAACGAGCGCGAGTTCTCCGGCCGCCCCGACGGCTGCATCACCGTCGTCAGCGGCCTGGGCGCCAAGAGCTTCAACATCCGCAACGACAGCCGCAACGAGGTCGAGGTCTTCCGCGGAGCCGTGTGCGACAACGGCGCCCCCATCGCCACCGTCGGCCCCCGCAGCTCCGCCAACAACGTCCGCCCGGGCAAGGACGAGGACGAGGACTTCGAGAAGGGCGAGCACCACGAGAAGAAGCACCACGAGAAGATGAATGACGGCGTGAAGGTCAAGAACGGAGTCATCGCCAGCTTCCGCGTCGTCAAGCGCCACCACGGCGAGGGCGGCGATTTCGGCGAGGGCGGCGGTTTCGGCGATTACTAAACCAGCAACCGCCTGATGCGCATGCTGGAGAACTCCGGCCCGCCGTAACCGGGCCCGGGCCCTTGGGCCAGACGCACAACACAGAATCCCGGCCCGCCGTAACCGGGCCGGGATTCTCGTCCGGCCTCCAGCCCCAAGGATATCCCTTCCCGGAACATCCAGCTCGGGACCGCGAAGGTGCGTGGAGGCGTCGACGAGGGCGGTATACAGCCGTACGGGCATGGCACCGAAACCCCGCGCAGCACCTCAGAGAGCCCGGGCTTGCCGACCTCCACATCACCGCAGCCGACCAAGCAACCACCCCCGCCGTCATGACCGCACTCGAACAGCAGTCGGCCACGCCAGGGACCGGGCCCGTACAAAAAGTGCCCGGTGAACCAGGAGCCGAAGCACGCATGCACGTGGACACCCGGCGGCTCCCTTCCGAGTAGACCGACCGCCTTCACCAGGCACCAGGCCGGAGCCCGGACCAGTCAGCCGCCGGGCGCGTGGCGGGTGAGGTGGGAGCGGGGCACAGTTCCACTCTCCTGCGCGCTCCGTCACCGCCGAGCAGGAGGACCGTCTGTCTGCGCAGTGCTTCGTCGAGCTGGCCGCCGGTCTTGCACCCCATCGCCCAGGCCGGCCAGGTCGGCCACATCCTGCGGGCCTGCGCGAGCGCTGCGCGCATCGGGGAGGTGGAGACGGGCGGTGATCCCGCGATCGGGGATGCCCTGCTGGAACGGTCGCGGCAGCGTGCGACACCGGTGCTCATCGATGTGCTCTGCCGCTACCCGATCGCGACAAGCGACAGCAGTCGTGTCGCCCGGCTGACGAGCACTCTGGATCATTCCGTGCGCCAGGCGGCTGACCGGCCGCCAGGGCACACCGCAGCGAGTGCCGATTCGGCCGGCGTAGCCGCTCCAGCTCCGGCCGGGTCGGCTCCTCGTCGAACTTGCCGTACGACGCCGCCTGCTCGTCGGTCAGGAACTCCACGGGCATGACCAGGAAGCTGTCGGCGCCCGCAGCCGGTCAGGGACCTTCCACCGAACCCCGCAGCCGGACCGACCGCCTGTGCTGGTCGCCCATGATCACCGGCTTAGCGTTAACGGGCATGTCTCCTCCCAAGCCCCGGGGCCTGCTGTGTGCTCACGCTGAGCGACGGGCAGGCACAAGCGGCGTTTAGAGCAGCGCCCACTCAGTACGCGACCGCACCTCACCGCTACCGTGTAAGCATTTGAGTGCATGGCCGTCAGCGGCCTGCAACCGACTGAAGTGGTAGGCGCCATGAGTGACATGTGGACCGGTGAGAAGATACGCCTGCGGGGTGTCGAGCCGGAAGACTGGGAGGGCTTTCGTGACCTGGCCCGGAACACCGTCGATGTCCGCAACGCCGACCTGGTCGACCCCCCACGCTCAGACGAGGGTTTTCGTTCCTGGACTGCTGAGCGGGCGGGGCGTCCGCCAGGGGGTGAAGCATTCCGGCTGGTAGTCGAGGTGCTGGCTGACCGTGTGTTCGCAGGGTCTGTGACAGTCGGAGAGACCGATAGCCGTGCGGGACGCTTCAAGGCGGGAATCGAGATCGCCCGGGATCACCGCGGGAGGGGATACGCGACTGAGGCCACCGAGCTGATCCTCACCTACATGTTCGCCGAGCAGCGCTACAACAAGTGTGAAATAGAGGTCTACGCGTTCAACGACGCCTCCCTTGCTCTCTACCGCAAACTAGGCTTCGTCGAAGAGGGACGGCTTCGCCAGCATGAATTCTTCGCCGGCAGCTACCACGACGTTGTGCTGCTGGGCATCACAGCCACCGAACACTGGGCCACGCACCAGCACCCATCGGTGCGGTGACCGCATGCTCCTCGCCTCGGACCGGACCGAGCAGCGGACGCGCTGCACGCGGGCAGCGAACCGAACCACGAGAAGTACCTGAAGGCCACCACGTCCCGTGCGGCTCGCAGATGAACGAAGAGACAAGAGTGGTGAAGTGAAAGCCCTCTCGGTTGTTGCCACCGTCCTTCTCCCGCCCCTGCTTCTGGCTCTGTTCTGCCTGAGTGTCTGGAAGACGGTGCGCGGAATGGTCCAGCGGCGCTGGGCGCGCCCCGGATGGTGGGCCTTTCCCGCCGTCGTGCTGGTCGGCGTGGGCTGCGCGACCTGGTTCGCCGGAGTGTTCTCCGGCGGCCTCGACTCCCAGGAGACGTGCCAGATGCTAGGCGTCGGCTACGACGACGCCTACCGCACTGAGTATTGGCGCGAGCCGTCGCAGTGGTTTCCGCTGCATAACAAGTGCAACGCCGACTACGACCTGGTCCCCGTCTTCGTCAACCCCACTCTTGTCGCCGTCGCCGTGCTGGTCCCCGGCTGTGCCGCCGGCGCCGCGGCGGCGGCGATCGCCGGAAGGGAGAGGCATAGGAAACAAGATTGACCAGCGCCGCATCCGTGCGGCGGGCGGGGCCAGTACCTCCGAATCGCTAGTGCCCCTGTGGGCCAGAAAACCCGGCTCCTCGTGAGTCGCGCCTGTCGGGGACACAACCCAGAGAGACCCAGGCTTCCAGATATTCGTCAGGTCGGTCGGACGGGCGGTTCTGCGTGTCCGCCTCGACGAAATCGGCGCGTCGGCGCAGAAACAAGCTTTAAACATGGACAGTGGTCCGGCTGTCAGGTCCGGTGAGGAACTGCAGGTCCTTGACGCGGGTCATGTAGGTGCCGAGACACTCGTTGGCGTCGCGTCCTGCCCGCGAAGGCCCCCCCGGCCACAGGGACAAGGACTCAGCAGGGCTCAGGGAATCTCACGGGATGTCGCGCACTTGGCCGGGAGAGCAGCAGCGCGCCGGGGCGCATCGGTGCGCCGAAGACCTGCATGACGAGGGTGCGGTGGGCGGCGTGCAGGGTGCGGACTGCGGCCCGGGTCAGGCCTGGCTTCGGTGGTTCGTTGCCGTCGCGGGGGCGGCCGGGCTTCGTCGGGATCCACAGGTACCCGGGATCGGTTCCTTCGAGCTGCTCGGTGATGCCGGCACGCACGTCGAGCCAGCGGCGCAGGATGTCGGCGGTCTCCTTGTCGAGCGGGTGGGGCCCGCTGTCCAGCTCGATCTGCGGGAAGGGACGGTGGTCCAGGTCGGCATCGGTGACGTCCAGGCGGTGGAGGTCGGGGATGGAGCGGCCGGTGGCGGCGACGAGTGCGGCCACTGCGGCGGTGCGCAGGGAGGTGGCGGCGTTGGCGCCGACGGGGCGCTTCACTGCGAGGGTGCGCAGGAGTTTGTGGGCTTCTTCGGGTTCGAGCCAGTCGCCGTGTGCGGCTGGGGGCAGTTCCAGGCGCAGGGGGAGGCCGAGGTGTTCGGCGAAGGCGTTCCAGGTCTGTATGCGGGCGCGCTGGGAGTTGTAGGCGGCGGCCGCGTCGGGGCCGAGGAGGGTGTTGCGGCGGCGGGTTTCGCCGGCGGCCGCGGCCGCGAGCCACGCGTCGGCGTGGACGAGGTCCATGAGCTCGTCGGTGGTGAGGGTGGTTGCCTTCGCCTCGCCCAGGGCGTGTTCCAGGTACTCGTTGAGGAGGTGGCCGCGCAGGCGCCGCGTCTCGTGTACGTACCCGCGCTGTTCGAGCTCGTCGAGGAAGCCGTTGACGGCGGTGAAGGCGTCGGCGGGGTGCAGGCGGGCGGTCGGCATGCGCAACAGCGTACGGACCCAGTATCCGCATTCTGGATAACAGCAAGAAGCCTGAGAGCCTCTCCTCCCCGTGCAAGTGCTGCTTTCGTTTCGGTCCGTGTCGAACCGAAACGCAACGTCCCGATCCGGTACGGTCATCACGCCCCTCTGGCCTCCCGGAACCGGGCCCACAGGCCGGCGCAGTAGCTGTGGTGCTTCTTGCTGTTATATCGATTCTTGAGTTGGTCTTCGCTCGCGGGGGGTGCCTCTATGTCCTTCGTCAAGGCGCCTCCGTCGGTTCGGGCTTGCTGGGTCATGCGGCGAGCTTGACGCCTCTGGGCGTGCGGGGTTCGTAGAAGGTGCCGTCTCGGAGCATGGCGAACAGGACGCTGATGCGTTGGCGTGCGAGGCGAAGGAGGGCCTGAGGTGTGGGTTTTGCCGCGGGCGCGTTGTTTGTCGTAGTAGGTGCGGGAGGCCGGGTCGGCGTTCATGCAGGCGAAGGCGGAGAGGAACATGGCGCGCTTGAGTTGTCGGTTTCCTCCTCGTGGGGCGTGTTCACCGTGGATGGAGGTCCCGGATTGTCTGGTGGTGGGGGCGAGTCCGGCGTAGGAGGCCCCGGTCTCCTATCTCTGACCCACGGTGCAAAGTAGCCGTCGCTCCCTTGTCCGGGCCCGTTGCTTCGTGGTCGGCCACCTCGTTAGGCCGAACGTGTTGTCGGCGGAGGGGGAGCGTTCATGCGTCGGGAGTGGTCCTCCGAGGACGTGGTGGCGTGCTGGACGCCGGTAGGCAGTGACTGGGACCTGGTCGCGAACAAGTCCGGTCCGACCCGGCTCGGCTTCGTGCTGATGCTGAAGTTCTTCGAGCTGGAAGGCCGGTTCCCCCAGTTCGTGGAGGAGTTCCCGCAGGCCGCGGTCGACTACGTGGCCGACGTCGTCAAGGTGTCGGCGGAGGACTTGGCGAAGTACGACCTGTCGTCCCGCTCGGCGAAGGGGCACCGTACGCAGATCCGCGAGGCCCTCGGGTTCCGCCCCGCGACCCGCGCGGACGAGGAACGGCTGACCGCCTGGCTCGCCGATGACGTCTGCCCGGTGGAACTGGTGGAGGACCGGTTGCGCGAGGCCCTGCTCGTGCAGTGCCGCAGTGACCGCATCGAGCCCCCGGGCCGTGTCGAGCGGATCGTGGCCACGGCACGGGCACGGGCGGACCGCGTCTTCTGCGCGCAGACCGTCGCGCGTCTGGGCGAGGTGTGCGCCGACCGCCTCCTGGCGCTGGTCGTGGAGGGCAACGAGGACGGCACCGCGCTGCTGGCCTCGCTGAAGCGGGACCCGGGCGCGGTGGGGCTGGACTCGCTGCTGACGGAGATCGTCAAGCTGACCGCCGTACGGCAACTCGGTCTGCCGGACGGGGTGTTCGCGAACTGCTCGGAGAAGCTGGTGACCGCGTGGCGGGCGCGGGCGATCAAGATGTACCCCTCGGACTTCCGGGATGCGGGCGAGGACGTACGGACCACCCTGCTGGCCGCCCTGTGCGCGTCCCGCCAGGCGGAGATCACCGACGCCCTGGTGGAACTGCTCGTCGCCCTGGTCCACAAGATCAACGCCCGTGCCGAGCGGCGGGTCGAGCGACAGCTGACGGCGGAGCTGAAGAAGGTACGGGGCAAGGAGGGCATCCTCTTCAAGCTCGCCGACGCGGCGGTAGGACGGCCCGAGGGGACCGTACGAGCCGTGCTGTACCCGGTGGTCGGGGAGAAGACGCTGCGCGACCTGATCACCGAGGCGAAGGCGAACGAGAAGGCGTTCAAGGCGAAGGTCCGCACCACGCTGCGGTCCTCCTACAGCTCGTACTACCGGCAGATGCTGCCGCCGCTGCTGCGGACACTGGGCTTCAGGTGCAACAACACCGCCTACCGGCCGGTGATGGACGCGCTCGCACTGCTGGAGAAGTACGCCGGCGTCGACGGCAAGACCCGCTTCTACGACGCGTCCGACGTGGTGCCGATGGACGGTGTCGTATGCAAGGACTGGCGCGAGGCGGTCGTCGACGACAAGGGCCGGACCGAGCGCATCCCGTACGAGCTGTGCGTGCTGGTGGCGGTGCGGGACGCGATTAGGCGCCGCGAGATCTACGTCGAGGGTGCGGCCCGGTGGTGCGACCCGGAGGACGACCTGCCCGGTGACTTCGAGTCCGCCCGTACCGTGCACTACGCCGCGATCCGCCAGCCCGAGGACCCCGGGGAGTTCGTCGCCGGGCCGAAGCAGCGGATGACGGACTCTCTGGACCGGCTGTCGGCGGCGCTCGCGGACGGCAGTGCGGGCGGGGTGAAGGTCGCCACCCGCAAGGGCGAGCCGTGGATCACCGTGCCGAAGCTGGAGCTGCTGGACGAGCCCACCGGCCTGGCGGCCCTGAAGGACGAGGTCGTACGACGGTGGGGCGTGCTCGATCTCCTGGACGTGCTGAAGAACGCCGACTTCCTGACCGGCTTCACCGACGAGTTCTCCTCGGTCGCCGCGTACGAGCGCATCGACCGCGCCACCCTCCAGCGGCGCCTGCTGCTCGCACTGTTCGCCCTGGGCACGAACATGGGCATCCGGGCGATCGTGGCGACCGGCGAGCACGGCGAGAGCGAGGCCGCGCTGCGGCACGTGCGCCGGCACTTCATCACCGTCGACAACCTGCGCGCCGCCGTGACCAAGATGGTCAACGGCACGTTCGCCGCACGGGACGCCGCATGGTGGGGGCAGGGCACCGCGTGCGCGTCGGACTCGAAGAAGTTCGGGTCCTGGTCCTCGAATTTCATGACCGAGTACCACGCCCGCTACGGCGGCAACGGCGTGATGATCTACTGGCACGTGGAGCGGAAGAACGTCTGCATCTACTCCCAGCTCAAGAGCTGTTCGTCGTCCGAGGTCGCGGCGATGATCGAGGGCCTGCTGCGGCACTGCACGGACGCCGAGATCGAGTCGAACTACGTCGACACCCACGGCGCGAGCGTCGTCGGATTCGCCTTCACCGAGCTGCTCAGCTTCCGCCTGCTGCCCCGGCTGAAGAACATCGGCAGCATCCGCCTTTACCGCCCGGACGACACCCCGCCCGGCTGGCCCGCGCTCGGCGGCTCCCTGACCCGTCCGATCCGCTGGGACCTGATCGAGCAGCAGTACGACCAGATGGTCAAGTACGCCACCGCCCTGCGCCTGGGGACGGCGGAGGCTGAGCAGGTGCTGCGGCGCTTCACCCGCGGCGGCCCCAAGCACCCCGCCTACGCCGCGCTCGAAGAACTCGGCCGCGCCGTACGCACCATCTTCGCCTGCGACTACCTGGCCAGCCCCGCCCTGCGCCGTGAGATCCACGGCGGCCTCCAGGTCGTGGAGAACTGGAACTCGGCGAACACCGTGCTCCACTACGGCAAGGACGGTGCCCTGACCGGCCCGGACAGGGAGCACGCCGAGACGTCGATGCTCGCGCTACACCTGCTCCAGTCCAGCCTCGTGCACGTCAACACGCTGCTGCTCCAGCAGGTCCTGGCCGAGCCGAAGTGGGCGAAGAAGCTTTCGGACGAGGACCGGCGCGGCCTGACCGCGCTGTTCTGGTCCAACGTCAACCCGTACGGCACCTTCCGTCTGGACATGGACAAGCGGCTCGACCTCGGGGCGGTCGCCGCCGTGCCCCGCCCCCGAACACCGGCGGACACCAGCGCCCGATCAACCACGGGGACACGATGAAGAACACCCAGGACTTCCAGGACCTCACCGACCCCCGGATGAACGAGGCCGCGTGGCGGGCGCTCGACCTGATGCGCGCCTACGCGGCCCGGGACCGCGTCGCGATCGTCGAACACCTGGCGCACCTGGAGGCGGACCAGCTGGAGTTCACCGCGGGCGTGCTCCGCAACACCTACAACGACACCCTCCAGGTCCTGCAGGAGACCGGCCGCCCGCACAACCCGGCCACCGTGGTCCGCCAGGCGGTGCGGACGGTGTCGGTCTTGTCGGCTGGGACGGCTGGGCGGTGCCCGCCCTTCTTGTCCTTGGCTTCGGCGGCCCGGAGCCCGTCGTAGGTCAGCTCTCGTTGGAAGCCGCGTTGGACTTCCTCGGCCGCTACGCCTTCACCCGCCCGCCGGCGGCCGGGCTGCGCCCGCTGCGTGACCCGAGCACCGACGAGAAAGCGGCCGACGACGAGAACAGCTGACCGCTTCCCAGCGGTCAGGTCGTTCTGGTTGCTACTCGGCCTGCAGGACGAAGAACAGGAAGCACAGGAAGCGCGGCTTGGCCGCGATGGCCTCGGGGAACATCTCGCGGGCGGCGGGATCAGGATCCGGCTCGCTGATGACCGTTATCCGGAAACCGGCCCCGATGAAAGCCTCGATCATCGCGTGCAGCGGCCTGTGCCATCTGCTCACCAGGGCGGTCTGGCCGCCCATGGTCCACTCTTCGGTCCAGTTGGTGGTGTCGAAGTAGTTGCACTCGGCCTCGCGACCGGCCTCGCGGTGTATGAGGTTGATGGCAAAGGGATGGTCGACAGACGCGATCAGCCGACCGCCGGGCCTGAGTATGCGTCGCAGCTCGGCCAGCGCCGGCCCCCAGTCCTCCAGGTAGTGCAGCACCAGGGACGCGACGACATCGTCGAACGTGTCATCAGAGTAAGGAAGCGGGCTGCCCAGGTCCGCCACCTGCAGGTCCGCACCGTCGCCGAGCCGCTGCCGAGCCAGCTCCAGCATCCCGGCACTCGTGTCGAAGCCACTCACAATGGCGCCACGGTCGCGCAGCGCGGCAAACAGGGCCCCCGAGCCGCAGCCGGCGTCGAGGATCCGCCGGCCGGCCACGTCTCCAGCGAGGGCCAGCATCGCGGGCCGCTCGTAGTAGGCATTGACCAGGTTGGTTTCGTTTGCGGCCGTGTACGCCTCGGCGAAGCTGTTGTAGTCGTTGGTCTTCGACGGATCCACACTCACTGCGGACGGCGAGACCAGCTTGGTGGAAATCGCGTGCTCTTGGCGCTCGCTTGAGATCATGGTGCGGGAGACGTGCGCTGCAGCAGTTCGGTTCCTGGCTGCGGCCAACTGCTGCGCTGCGTCGTCGCACGGGTCGATCTCGTCTACCCCGGAGTCCTCTCCCTGTCGGGCCACGCCGGTGCGGCGGGCCCTCCCGGAATACAGCAAGCGCCCCCGGCGCTGGTGCCGGAGAGCCGAAGCGCGAGCGCAAGGCTCCCCGGGCCGGGTTTGTTTCATAAGCGACCGCTCGTGAAACACCCCGACGCCCGGAGGTCCACCTGCGGCGATCATGTTTCATGAGTTGTTGCAAACGACTGGACGTCTGAAACGCCCCCATGAAACGGTCTGGGGCGTGAACGACGACTTCAAGCTCGTGGAATCGCACGCCTGCCCGATGTCCACCTGCGCCGCCCCCGCGGGCTCCCCGTGCCGGACCGGCAAGGCCAAGGTGGCCATCCAGTACCACACCGCCCGCTTCCGCCTCGTGCCCCAACTCGCCAAGGCCCTCAGCATCCCGACCCCTGCCGTACGCAAGCCGGGCTCGGTCTGGACCGAGCTCCCCCGGCCCGCGAGCGCCGGCGCCGAGACGGTCGGACACGTCCGACTCGGGTACGCCCGCGCCTCGACCGCCCGGCAGTCCCTGGACGCACAGCTCGACTCCCTTGCTGAGGCCGGGGTGACCCGGGTCTTCTCGGAGAAGATCTCCACCCGCGCTACCATCCGCCCCGAGTTGGAGGCGGCCGTCAGACTCGCCGGGGAGATCCGTTCCTCCGGCGTGCGCGTCACCCTCGTCGTCCACGAACACAAACGGCTCGGCCGCGGCATCGAACTCGCCATGCTCGCCGAGGAACTGAAGGCGAGCGACGTCGGCCTGGAATTCCTCGCCGGGGAGCTGAAGGGCTCGCACGACCCCTCCGGCATCGTGTTCACTGTGCTGGCTGCCATGTCCGGCATGGAGCGCGAGTACATCCGCGACCGCACCCTCGAAGGCCACGAGTCCGCCCGCAACCGCGGCAAGACCATCGGCGGCGCCGGCGTCACCGACCCCGACATGCTCTCCATGGCCCTCCACCTGCGCGACGAGAAGGAGATGAGCCTGCGCGACATCGCCAAGCGGCTCGTCATCACCACGGGCACGAAGAAGGGACAGCACCCCTCACCCGCCACCGTCATGCGGATGCTACGCGAACACGACGAACAGGCGGCAGCACTGACGAGCGCCTGACCGCTGCGACCCCTGTCGCTACTTTGCACCGTGGGTCAGAGATAGGAGACCGGGGCCTACAGGCGGAGCACTGCCGCACAGCGGGGTTACTACCAAGCCGTAGTGGTGCCAAGCTTGCTGGCAGCGTAGCGAGCACACCGGCCCACGTGCGCGGGCGGGCAGTCCAGTACGGCAGAGACCTCGCGCTGGGCTGGTCCATTTGTGGTCATGACGCTTCCTATCGAACCTCCGCTCTATCAGAGTTCCGGGGGTTCGACGGGTCCTGACACGTCCACGGTCGATCGGCCGCGCTGCAGGTGCGGCTCAGCCCTGCAGCTCTGCGCGCGCCTTCTCCAGTTGCGCCACCGTCACGGTACCGGTGCCCGGGAGGCCTGCACTCTCCCACGCTCCCTGAGCGCGTGCCACGACACCATCGGCGTCGTCGAGAAGGACCTTCTTCGCCACGTTCACGGAGATCGCGCCGTCGCCCAGGTCGACGAGGTGCGCGAGCATGCGCACGTTGTGCTGCCGGTTGCCGGCCTTCTCCTCGTTGTACCGGTAGACGAGCACCCACCGGCCGACGAGGGAGCGGGCACGGTCGATCATCTGGCGACCGCGGTCCGTCTCCTCCTGCTCCGTGCGGATGTTCTCGGCATCGCCGGACGGCGGCCGCAGGGTCAGCAGGCCGCGGCGGCTGGTCTCCTCGATCTCCACCTTCTCCAGGAACGCGACGAACGTCTTCGCGCTCTCCAGGCGGTCGACGTCCTGCGCCGCCTGCTTCGCGATCACGTGCAGGTCGACGGTGAGGGTATGTACCCGGCGGCCCCACGCGGCTTCCCCGCCGAGCGGGCAGGGGCCTGCGGCCTGGGCGGCGGCGATCACAAGGCTGTAGTCCACACCCTCATCATGGCGCGCACCGACAGCCCCGGACACGAATTCTGCGGATCGTCCTGTCCTTCCCCGGTAAGGAGCGCGGAAGGGGTGAAGGAGGTGATCTGTGGTGACGTACATCCAGTGTGCAAGGGGGGTTGAGGAACATCCATGTCAGATCGTGCGCTAAGCCTTGATCCACCGAGGTGGTTTGAGAGTCGGGTTTTGATCGGCTTCGGGTCGGGTGGCCGGGTGAGGGCAGGTTGTGTCCGCTGGTCTGCCCAGCATTTCCACGGTTCGGTTCGGGTCGGGCCCTTGCGGGCGGGGTGGGCAGGGGCTGTTCGTATCAGCCGGACGGTCCGTGGGCGGTGGAGAACAGGTGTGTCCAGGCGTGCTGCCAGGGCCAGTTGTGCGGAAGGTGCAGGGTGATGCGGCGGGCGGAGCGGGCGATCCGGGCCGGAACGTGGACCAGGTGGGTGCGGATCGTGGCGGTAGTGGCCCTGGCGTGGAAGGCGGAGGCTTGTGCGCCGGTGGCCCGCAGCAGGTTGTAGGTCATCGCCCACAGGGTGAGCCATGCGGCGTTGGCGTTGAAGTGTGCGGAGGGCAGGTGGGCCAGGGCGGAGGCTTTGCTGTCGGCGATGACCTTCTCGATGACCGCGTGGTGACGGTGTTCGCGTTCGGCCTGGAGGGTTTGTGCGGGCTGGTCGGTGAAGAACGGGTGGTAGCGCCAGACGGGAAACAACTCGCCCTGCTCACCCACAACGGCGGGTGTGGCCAGGTCACGGACCCGGCGCACGATCAGCCGCGCGGTGACCCGTTTTCCGCTTTCGTGCGGCTCGCGAAGGCGGTGTACTGGGGTATCTCGGCCACTTCGGCGTCCGAGATGAGTTCACCGGTCTCGGGATCGGGCACCGCGGTCGGGTACGTGATCTGCTGCCAGGCGTCGTCGGGAATGCTGTGGACGGCCCGTTTGATGGAGGGGTTCATGCCGCAGGTGATCGAGAAGTGGGCTCCGGACCGGCGGCAGGCGGCGATCACCCCGGCGTTGTAGAACTGCGAGTCCGCTCGCAGGATCCGGGTGCCGGTGCAGCCCGCCTCGACGGCGGTGGCCAGCGCCTCACTCACGAACTTCGGGGCCCCACGGGAATCGGCTGCCTTGCCGCGGCGCATCCGTACTGTGGCGATCACCGGCCGGGAATGCGGGGTGCAGATCGTGGCGAGCAGGGGGTGCAGGGTGCGGATGCCCTTGAACCGGCCGTACTCGGCGCCCTGCTTGGTCCGGCCGTAGACCCGCTTGTGGGTGGAGTCGACATCAATGAACGCCGTCGTGCCGGAGCCGGGAAGCAGCGGCGTGTGCGCGGCCAGTTCGCCAAGGAACCTGCGGTGGACAGCGTGGAGTTGGAGAGCGTGACCGTGGGTGAACGAACGGAGGAAGGTACCCAGTGTGGACGGGGCACGGACCCCTCGGAACAGGGTCCGCATCGCGCCGTGCCGCAGCACGTGGAGGTCGTCGATGCTGTCTGACCCTGCGGCCATGCCGGCCACGATGCTGCTGACCTTGGCGTCCGCCGACGCCCCCGCGCCGTTCGTCGTCCCGGTCAGCTTCACCTTCTGCGTCACCAGGCCCGACAGTCCACACCGTTCGGCCAGCCGCATCACCGCAACCAGCCCGGCATGCGCGACCAGATTCGGGTCATCGAACGCGGCGGAGACCGCCGCTGGAGTATGGGAAACTTGCATCTCGGAAGTGCCTTGCCGATCGTGCGTGCTGGAAGCCTCAAGAACTCCCATCATCGCAGGTCACAAGGCACTTCCTTGTTTCCCGAAGAGTCATCCACAGCCACCAGATCGGTGGATCAATGCTAAGCCGAGGTCGGCCCTTGTGAGCGGCTGAGGGAGCATCAGCGGCCGGACGGGGCTGAAGTCGTCCTACAGATAACTGCCCTGTTAAAGCCGAGGAGGCCGCGGCGGACGACGGCCTGCCGCTGCGGCCCAAGCCCGCCCGCATCCGCCGGCCAGAAGACTCGCTCGCCCCCGAGGAGATCGACCTCCGCGACCGTCTCCAGGCCCAGCCCCACCCGAACACGGAGATCCGCAGCCAGACCTCATGATCAATCTCAGCGCCAACGGCTGTACCGATGTTCCCCAAGGCCGTCAACACCCGGTACATGGACGCCGCGGTGCACCAGCTGCGGGCGGACATCTTCGACGTCCGTGACGAGGACGTCGCCCGCCTCTCACCGTTCGTACGGCACCACATCAACATGCTGGGCCGGTACTCCTTCCAGCTCCCCGACCTGCCCGGCGGCCTGCGGCCGCTGCGGGACCCGGACGCCGCCGACGACGAGTGACGATGACATTGGCCGTATCTCGTCTGCCGTCCCACGACCCCGCACAGGCTTAATGATGCTCCCGCGCCACGCACTGCGCGGGTGGTTGTGACGACAGCACGGGGGGGACCATGGATCACACAGGCGGCATCGGCGTACCACCTCCCGGGCCTCCGCCACAGCTTCCGCCCCGGCCCCCGTCTCAGCCGCCTCCTCAGATACCGCCGATGCCGCTGCCTCCCCGCAGGGGAAAGCCGCTGGAACTCCGGGTCCAGCGGCAGATCCTGTGGGTGGGGTCGGCGGCGGTTCCGTTGCGCAATGTCAGCTGGGTCGAAGTGTTCAGGCTGAAGCCCGCCTGGGGCAAGGCCGGCGTCTACTTCCTGCTGTTGGTGGTCTTCGCCTTCTTGGTCTCCGCCTGGCTCGACTCCACGGACGGGGGCGGCGGGGGCGGCGGCCCTGCCCCGGGCGTCCTGACCCTGTTCACCCTGGTCATTGTCTGCGCCGTCCTGCTCGGGTCGAGGAAGCCGGTGCTGGTCGTCGAGCTGAACAGCGGTTCTAGGGTGGTCTTGACCCTGCCGACCATGGATGAACTGCGGGCGATCGCCGGGCAGATCGTGTACGCGATCGACCACCCGGAATACGAGTTCTCCGCCGTCCTCGAGCAGTACAACACGACGAACAACTTCGGTTCTGTCGTCAACATGAACGGCGGCAGAGGAAACACAGGGATCAAACTATGAGCGACACATCGAACTACTACGGAGACGTCGTCAACGTGAACGGCGGCGAAAAGGTCATCGGCATCAACCACGGCACCGTCGTCCACAACGACGGCACCGCTCAGGACACCGAGCTCCAAGCCGCCGTGACGGACCTCACCCGCCTCCTCAACGACCTGCGCCCGGTGCTCACCCCGGACCAGGCCCAGACCGTGGAGAACGCGCTGCCCGCGCTCACCCCCGACCGGGCCGCCCTGCGTGAGCGCGGCATGATCCTGGCGTCCGTCTCGCAGATCGCGGCGACCGTGGGCGAGGTGGGCAGGCCCGTCATGGAGGCGCTGGGGCGGCTGCTCGCGCTGCTGGGCTGACGGGTCTGCCCTGGTGGATACGGTCTGGCCTACGCCGTAGGCAAAGCAGCGAACCCGGGCCTTGAGATAGCGGCCGAGTTCCCACGGCGTCCCGGCCTGTAGAGCCTCACCGTCTGCTGTCCCCCGGCGCGAGCAGACTCGTGACCTCGGCGATCGCCTCCGCCGAGGGGTGGAAGTACTTCCGTACGTTCCCCGGCTTCTTGTGCCGGGACTTCGCCATCAGCATCGGCAGGCTGGCCCCGGCCTCACCCAGGTGCGTAAGGCCCGAATGCCGGTACTCGTGCAGGTCCCAGCCCGTGCCCGGCGCCCCGCCGACCGAGGTGTGGGCATCCAGCAGGGCACGGGCCTGCCCGTACGACAGCCGGCGGACGCCGGGTACCCGGAGAACGACGGCCTGGTCATCGATCCGGAGACGGGCGTCCCGTCACTGAAGGCGTTCCGGGCTGACGGCCAGCGGCCCTCGGCGAAGCGGCTGGAGCAGGAGATCAAGGCGAGGATGCCGGAGCGTTCCCTTATGGGGATCGTGGCCCGGACCGCGTACTGGGTGGAGTGGTGGCGCCGTTTCGGCCCGCCGTCCGGCAACGAGCCCAAGCTCACCGACCCCTTGGGCCGCTATGTGATCGTCACGTTCGTCAAGGGCACCAACATGGGCCCGTACGAGGCCGCCCGGCACATCCCCGGCGTAAGCGGACACGAGCTGTCGTACGTCGCCAACAAGCACTTCTCGATCGTGCTGCTGAACGAGGCGGTCGCCGACCTGGTGAACGCGCACGCCCGCGTGGACATCTCGCAGGCGTGGGGCGACGGGACCGCCGTCGCGGCGGACGGCACCCACATGGACACGTACCTCGACAACCTGCTCTCCGAGACGAGCGTGAGGTACGGCAAGCCGGGCGGCATCGCCTACCACCACGTCTCGGACACCTACATCGCGCTGTTCACGCACTTCATCCCGTGCGGCGTCTGGGAGGCCGTCTACATCATCGAGGGCCTGCTGAAGAACACCAGCGAGGTGCAGCCGACCACCGTGCACGCAGATACGCAGGGCCAGAGCTTCCCTGTCTTTGCGCTCGCCCACCTCTTGGGCTTCGACCTGATGCCCAGGATCAGAAACTGGAAGGAACTGACCTTCTACCGGCCCTCCAAGCAGAGCGAGTACGTGCACATCGACGCCCTGTTCGGGGAGCCGGGCAAGAACATCATCGACTTCGACCTGATCGAGTCCCAGTTCCGCCACCTGATGCGCGTGGCCGTCTCCGTACGCGAGGGCACCATCTCCTCCTCCACACTGCTCAAGCGCCTGCGCTCCGGGTCGCGAAAGAACGCCACCTACGCCGCTTTCCGCGAGGTCGGCCGCGTGATCCGCACTGTGCAGCTGCTGCGCTACCTCTCCGACGCGCCGCTGCGCCGGCGGGTGACGGCGGCGACCAACAAGGTGGAGTCGTTCAACCGGTTCTCCCAGTGGATTGGCTTCGGCAACCGTGGCGTCATCGCCGACAACGACCCCATCGAGCAGGAGAAGGCGATGAAGTTCAACGCGCTGCTCACGAACGCGGTGATCTTCCACAACGCCCTGGACATCGCGGAGATCGTGCGGCAGCTGCTGGAGGAGGGATGGGAGATCGACCCGGAAGACCTGGCGCACATCTCGCCGTACCTGACCGAACACATCAACCGGTTCGGCGAGTACAGCACCCACGAACTCGGCATCCAGCCCGAGGCGTACGACCCGAAACTCGACGTCGACTTCACCCCGCTGCGCGAGCAGGACCTGACCCCCGCCGGCCTCGGCCAGGCCGCCTGAACCGTGAGGTGAACTAGCTGGTGACGCCCTTCACGGGAGCGGGCCGGTAGACCCCAGAATCCTGCTGCGAGGGTCAGCCTCCAACACCGTGGCCTGGGCAGGTGATCCGATAGCGCTGCCGTGGGGACGGGGTTTGTGACGGTTCTCGTGAGCCCTCGCCGTATTTCAGAGGGATACCCGCGCTGTTCTGCCAGCGGCAGAACACCAGCCGGACCGGGCTCGACGATCACTACAGTCCAGTCTCATGACGACGATTACGACGCGTACGGTCGAGTATCCGGCCGACGGTTTGACGATGATCGGGCACCTCGCGCTCCCGGCCGGTGTCGACCGCCGGCCTGCGGTGCTGCTCGGACCAGAGGGCATGGGGCTCAGCGACGTCGAGCGCCGCCGGGCCGATGCTCTCGCCGAACTGGGATATATAGCGCTGGCCTTCGACCTTCACGGCGGGCGCTATTTGGGCGACCCCGAGGAGATGCTGGCCCGTTGCCTGCCGCTGCTCGCTGATCCCGACCGGATGCGGGGCATCGGCCATGCGGCGCTCGACGTGTTGCGCACCGAACCGCGGACCGACCCCGACCGGATCGCCGCCGTCGGCTACGGCACCGGGGGCGCCGTAGGGCTGGAACTCGGGCGCGGCGGCGTCAGCCTGCGCGCGATCGGGACAGTCAACGCACTGACCACGGGCCGACCGGGCGAGGCGGCGCGCATTCGCTGCCCGGTGTGGGCCGGGGTCGGGTCGGAAGACCCGATCATGCCGCCCGCGCAACGGAACGCGTTCACCGCTGAGATGCAGGCCGCGGGCGTCGACTGGCGCCTCGCGGTCTACGGCGGCGCCTTGCACGCCTTCCACCACCCGCCGGTCGGCCACCCTGTGGTCCCCGGCGTCGGCTACCACCCACGGCACGCGCAGCGAGCCTGGCGCGACGTCGTCGACCTGCTCGCCGAGTGCCTGCCCGTGACGGAGGATCTGGGGCATGACCCAGGTAAGCATGCTGGCGCCGGGCACTGACAGTCCCCTCCCCTCAAGTCCGCACAGCAGAACCGCATTCGGGCGGATGCTCGATCGCGGAAACGCGTTCGCAACTGCCGCAGTAAATGCCGGATTTACTGCGGCAGAGCCCCTACCGTGATCACCGCGACCTGCGGCGGGCCATTCCGGCCGCCGGGGCGAGGTGTACGCATTTACTGCGGCAGGGTCGGAGGGGCGGGACGGCGTGACGATCGAACCGGTGACCGAACGCGGGAGCGGGGGCGCACTTCGGTTGCCGCGCGCTCGGGTCGTACCTCTGTCCGCCCCGCCCGCGTCGTACACCGCGGCGGTCGAGCGCTACCTCACCGGCGCGGGCATCGCGAAGTCCTCCGCCCGGATCTACCGGATCTCCCTCACGACGTGGGGATGGATGCTCACCGGAGAACCCGCGCCGACCGGGCCCGCCCGCCGAGGCGCGAAATCGCCCGTCTTCCCCATCACCTCGATCGACGACCCGGCGCTGCCGGAAGTCTTGGCCGAGCTGGCCGCCGCGCGGGCGGACGAGATGGACGCCGACACCGTCAACCGGGAACTGTCCATCGCCCGCAAGGCGATCGGCTGGTGGCAGCGCCAAGGCTGGATCGAAGGCGATCCCACGATCGGCATCGAGCGGCGGCCGGCACCGCCCGACCGCACCAAGGCTCTCGCGGAGAACCAGATCGCCGCCCTGTGGCGCCTCGACGTCGCGCTGCGGGAGAAGACCCAGTGGAAAATGCTCTACGAGTCCGCCGCACGGGCCGACGAGGTGCTGTGCCTCAACGTGGAAGACCTCTACCCGCAGGACAAGCGCGGGAAGATCACCGCCAAGGGCGGGGCGACCGAGTGGATTCACTGGCAGTCCGGCACCGCCCAGCTCCTGCCCCGGCTCATCGCCCGCCGCACCCGCGGCCCGCTGTTCCTCACCGACCGCAAGGCCCCGGCCGGAACGCCGACGCTGGACGTGTGCCCGGAGACTGGTCGGGGCCGGCTCTCCTACCGCCGCGCTGAGGAAATCTTCGAGGAGAACACCCGGCTGCTGGCCAACCCGCTCGCTTCGCCCGAGGACATTGAGGACTTGGACGGCTGTACCCTGCACCGGCTCCGGCATAGCGCTCTGACACACAACGCCGAGGACGGCACCTCGACCCCGATGCTGCTGGCCCGCTCCCGCCACGCCTCCGTCCGCTCCCTGGAGCGGTACGCCCGCCCCGGCGTCGACTCGGTCGCCCGGCACGTCGCCGAACGCGACCCCGCTGCACGCCGCCGCACGTAAATCCGAGCAGATCAGGGCTTCAAGATCATCCCGTTGCCCCTTTGGCGCGTATCTCGGTCACACCCCCTGTAGTCCTAGCGCGGACACCAGGGAGCAAGTAACCCACCGGTAGGTTCCGAGGGACTTGCGCAGCGAACCCAGTGGTCGCGCCTTCTGCCCTAGTGAGCCTTTCAGGCGGCTGCTTCCTTCCACGCGACTTCTGGGTGTGTCTGCTGAGCGTGCTGGTGGCGTTGTGCCCAGCGGACGGCGAGTGGTGCTGCCAGGCCCGTCAGGGTGAACAGCGCTCCTACGACGTACCACCCGGGGCGGCCCCAGGTGATGCAGAGTGAGATGAGCAGGGTCGGCCCGAGGGCTTCAGCCAGTCCGGCGCCCA
This sequence comes from Streptomyces sp. NBC_00846, assembly GCF_045207325.1. NCBI lineage: Bacteria > Bacillati > Actinomycetota > Actinomycetes > Kitasatosporales > Streptomycetaceae > Streptomyces > Streptomyces sp. NBC_00846. The sequence continues at coordinate 50,089 of NZ_CP108848.1, forward strand.
GGCCAAACACTCCGAGGTACTGGCCGGTGGCATGCTGTGGGGCGAGGGCGAAGGACACTTCGAAGCCTGCGGCGGAGTGCCACAGCTCGCCGATCGTGTGGATCACCATCGCGGTCATGAGAAGCGTGGCAGCGGCCCACGCCGGTATCCCCGCAGACAGGGAGATCAGTGAGCAGGAGACGAGGAAGGCCACGCCCGCTCGGCGGTAGGCGGTTCCGCCGGCCGCTGGGGAATCGATGCTGCGGCTGGCTCGTATCTGCAACGCAATGACGATGATGGTGTTGATGAGCATGGTGCCCGAGATGAGCCAGCGCGGGGCGGTGGTGGCCGTGACCAGCCAGAGCGGGATGGCCACCGTGAGCACCTTGAACTGGACGGCCATGATGCCGTCGAGAGCGGTGAGCAGGAGGTAGGGGCGGTCCCGCAGGGCGATCCAGCGGGGGCCGCCGGCGGTGGGGACAGGTTTGACCGGCGGCAGGTAGATCAGGATCGCTGCGGAAGCCGCGAAGGCGACCGCGTTGCCGATGACCAGGAGTTGGTAGGCGGGGAGGGTGCCCACCTGGACGGCCCAGCCCGCCAGCAGGGCGCCGAGGGAGATGCCTACGTTGGTCACGGCGCGGAGATAGGCGCGGAATGCCTGAGGTCGGTCCCCTCCGTAGTGCCTGATGAGCGGACTGCGTGCGGCCAATCCGGCCGCTTTGGCGCCGGTGGCGGTGCCTACCGCGATGACGAACGGCCAGAAGCTGTCTGCCAGTACGAAGCCGGCAGTGGCCACCGCTTGGACGACGAGGGTGATCGCGTAGACGCCGCGTGCTCCGTGCCGGTCCGCGAGATGACCGACAGCGATGCCCACGGCCAGCGAGACGACACCGGCGATGCCGAGTCCGAGGCCCACCTGAGTTGCTGGAAGGTGGACTGCCTCGGTGAAGTACAGGACTCCAGCGGTCAGATAGAGGCCGCTGCCGACGGTGTAGACAAAGTTCGAGGCGGCGATGACGCGCTGTGGGCCGGAATCCGGCATCAGTTTGGGCACGACGGGGCTCCGCCTCCTGGGTCGGCAGTAAGGACTGGCCCAGCTTTCTGCTTATTACTTGTAATAGCAAGAGGGTTGCAATAAGTGAGCTGTACGGCCTGCCCGGCATATCTGTGCGGAGGCGTTGAGGTGCAGGACAAGGGCCGCTTGGACGGCCACGCCGGAGAGCAGGGGCGTTCCCTGGAGAGGTGCGCCCGGCCCGGCGTCGACGCGGTTGCCCAGCACGTTGACGAGCGCGACCCGGCCGTCCGTCGCCGCAGGTGAACTCGCGAAAACCTACCGGCGGGTTACTTGCTCCCTGGTGTCCGAGCTAGGACTACGAGGCCATATCCGTTGTTTTTGCGGCGATTACTACGGGGACCCCCTGTAGCCGGGCCCCCGTACGACGATCCGTCAGGGCGAGGGGCTTGAGGAACATCGGCGTCAGATCGTGCGTCTGTACGCTCCGTGACGATCTACCTCCGCGGCTGGCTAGGATCACAGTCCACATGCTCCTGGGGAGGGACAACGCGATGGAACTGGTACCCGGCGAATACGAGTTCACCTGCGACGAATGCGACGGCGACGGGTCTGTGCAAGTCATTCGGGGCACCGACGACGATGAACCCGAGCTCGTCTGGGATAAGTGCGACGAGTACCGCGGCGAAGGAACCGTCAGCTACGACGAGGAGGAGGCGGCTGAGGCCATCGAGGTTGGCCGCACACCGCTGCGCACGCCTTCCGCTACGTAACGCCTGGTGCACGTGTAGCAGCGCGGCGAGCCGGCTGACCGTTTACCGCAGATAACACCCCAATATCTGCGGTACGACGGCTCTCGACCTCTCGGAACGTAATCCGATCGGGGCGTGAAGCGACCTTGTTATCTGCGGCATCGCGCCGACCTACCGCTGCCGCACGATCCGACGCCGACGTTCCTCAACCCCCGGCGAGTCGCCGGCCCAGTCCCGCCGGTCCGGGTCACCAGGTCGAATGCTCGGCTAGCCCGTGGCTGTTGACGCCCAATGTCCGTAATCCTCCGTGGCCGGACCGTACGCGACTGCGGCACGGCCGGGCTGTGAAAGACGGCTGGCGGCGAGAGGGGTGGGGGTGCATGAGCTGAGCAGCCATCAGACGACTCCGGATGCGGGCTGGCCGCCGTACCCACACCGTCACGGATGCGGGCGCGTGAGGCGACCACACGGCCAGATGTGGCGGGCGGGGAGCACCTGCTGCCGCGATGTACTGCGGGCCGGATTGGTCGCCGAGGGCTACGGGCCCAGTCTCGTCGTGGCTGAGCGGTCGACGACCAAGGGGACCGGTACCACACCGTGGGTAATAGGGGGCTGACCGAGATACGGCAGAAAGCCGCCAGATCTTGATCTTGGGCAAGAGAAACGGCAGGTCACCGACTCGTCTCGGTACGGGGAACTCGGTGCCCGAGCACCCGCTGACCGACTTCGTACGTCTAGGGAGAACAGGCCGGTGGGGTTGAGCCGAGATGCGGGAGCGGACGGCTGGGTCAGCTCAACGGCACCGCCCAGGCCGCCGCGAAAGGAAGCCGCCGACTGGCGCGGCCACGCCGCGCTGGCCATCGCCGAGCAGCACCGCCGGCAGATCCTCGCCAAGAAGCACCCCCGTGGCTCTGTTCACTTCAAGTGGCTCTGGCACAACTTTTGTGGTGGAGGTCTAGGGTTGGGCTCGTGGACAGCAACCCGTGGTTCGTAGTTGAGGATCCTGAGGAGGACGGCGAGGAGCCCTGGGACTTCGATGCGGGTGAGCTGGCCTTCATCGCGACCCTGCAGGCCAGGGCCGCTTCCTGGCGAGTGCCGCTGACATGCAGCAGCGTAGGTCGGCCTGAGGACGACTCATCGCTGCTGGTTTATGTCTCCCTCAGCGACACCGAGCCGCCTCTGATACTCGGCGAATGGGCGGTGCACTTTCACGGCACGTATATGCGTGCTGGCAAGGTCTGCGACCAGCTCTTCAACCTGCACGAGACGCCCGAGCGTGGGTCCCTCCACGCGAGTGGGACAGCGGAACAGCTCGCCGAGCAGTGCGCTGCCTGGTTCGAGACTGTCCTGAGCAGACCGGTAATCCGTATGGTGAAGTTCCCCCTTGATCTTGGACAGCGGTTGTTTACGCTGCGGGGGTAAATTCGTGCTGCAGCCTGGCTCGGGTTTCGAGTGGGGTGAGGTACCCGAACTCGGGGTGCTTGCGGAGCCTGGTGCGGTTGTACTCGACCTCGATGAAGCGGAAGACGTCGGCGCGGGCCGCCTCACGGCTCTCCCAGACGGCGGTGCCGATCTCCGCTTTCAGTAGACCGAAGAAGCTCTCGGCTGCGGCGTTATCGTAGCATATGCCGGTTCGTCCCATGCTCTGTCTCAGGTTCAACTCCCGCAGCTCGCGGCGGAATTCGCCACTCGTGTATTCGCTTCCGCGGTCGGTGTGCATGATGCAGCCGCCCTGAAGGTCGCCGCGGCCGGCGGCCATCCGCAGCGCGTCGGTGACCAGCTCGGCACGGTGGTGTTCGGCCATCGCGTACCCGATCACCTCGCGCGTCGCCAGGTCCATGACGGTCGCGAGATACCACCAGCCCTCGATCGTCGGCAGATAGGTGATGTCGCCGACGAGCTTCGTGCCGGACCGGGTAGCGGTGAAGTCGCGGCCAACCAGGTCCGGAGCCGGTGCGGCCTTGGTGTCCTGCTGCGTCAGGTGGCGGCGTCTGCGGCGGGTGACGCCGCGGATGTCGCGCTCGCGCATGATCCGCTCGACCTTCTTCCGGTTGATCGCATGGCCCTTGCGCCGCAGCGCGGCGTGCACGCGCGGGGCACCGTAGGCACCCCGTGAGGAGGCGTGGATCTCGCGGATCTCCTCGGTCAACTCATCCTCGGCACACTGCCGTTCGGCCGCTGCCGGCCGGGCCGCCAGCCAGGAGTAGTAGGTGGAGCGGTTGATCCCCGTGACGCGGCACAGCAAAGCCACGCTGTAGCCGTCGGGGTTGGCCTCGGCGGCCTTCTCCGCGTCGATGAAACGGCACAGAGTGCCTACTTCATCGTCTCCTTCGCGAAGAAGGCCGCTGCTTTTTTCAAGATCTCGATCGTCTGCTGCTGTTCCCGGTTCTCCCTGCGCAGCCGCTGGAGCTCTTCCTTCTCCGCCGTGGTCAGCGCGCCGGGCGCCCCCTCGCCGCGGTCGGCCTTCGCCTGCTTCACCCAGCCGCGAAGCCCCTCCGGACTCACACCGAGTTCCCGGGCGACCTCGGTGACATTCCGCCCTGACGACCGGACCAGTGCCACCGCGTCCCGCTTGAACTCCGACGTGTACCGCTTGCTCATGTTGCTCTTGCCACTCAACCTGGACTGCTTCCTCCGGGACCGATCCGTCCCAGTATCAGGCTGTCCAGTTCAGAGGGGGAACTTCATGGAGTGGCTCAGCATGGGCAGCGTGTACGCGACGGGCTGGGTCTTCGCGGACACTGCACAAGCTCTGGCGGGCAACGTTGACCACGCTCTCGCCTTCGCGTCGTATTCGAAACGGCGCACCTCCCACGTCCGTCACCACCGCTGCACCCTGATCCGGGGCGCCTCGCAGCCACAGAAGGAGCCTCACGCGCAGCTCTGTCCGTACGAACTGAAGCCTGCTGACTCGCGCCCGTGGCTTTATCGAGCAGCAGTGAAGGCGCTTCTCGATGGGTTTGGGAGGCGCCTTCGGTGTCCCGGTCCCGGTATCGACGAGTACGGGAGGCAGTTGCCCACGGAAACCTCTGCGCCGGCTACGGAGCCAGTCCACCCGGCCACCTGACCCCGTAGCCAGCATCTTTGACCTCGGTATACCTCGGTGCGAGGGCGTTCAGACGGGCATCTGGTCACGCCGACCCCGGAGGGTGCCGTCCGGACTCATCGATACTCGGGCCCGCTGGAGTGCGTACGGGCCTCCCGAACTGCCCGAGAAACGCTGCTCCTCGTCATCAACAGAGCCACGCCCGGAGCCGGCGTAGCCGTCAGGCATCAGTTCGGCCCGCGGCAGCGGAATGACGGGCGCCGATCACGCATGGCCAGCACAGAACGTGACGGCATCACAGAACTTGAGCCAGAGCCACGACTCGTGAACAAAGCCAACCCCCGCTTCCACGAGGCGGAGGCCCTCGCCCGGAAGGTGGCCGCCCAAGCCAAACAGCGCCAGCAGACGCCGACACCCGCACCGGCAGCAGCTCCCGCCGACGCGGTGACACCTCAGCAGCAGAGGGGGCCAAGGGCGAAGTACTGAGCACGGTCCGGGGCATACGCTTCTGACCAAGTCTTGGACGCACCACGGGCCCCGGGGAGCAGCCATGACATCCTCGGGGCCCGACTCTTGGGGCAGCGGGCGTCACAGGAACACGTGCTCCAGGTGGTAGGCCCGGGTGTCGTAGGCGAGTTTCGCGTCAACCATCTTGAGCGCGCCGGTGGGCAGGGCACTCATGCACGCGCCGGGGGTCATTCTCGCTCGCCGTTCCATCGGGCTAGGGCCTGGCGGCTGGCCAGAATGAGGCTATCCGTGGGATCGAGCGAGCGGGTCTCGGGTGCCCAGTAGGAACGGAGCAGAGAACCGGTTTTGCTGTCAGAAGTTTTGACGGGCGGTTCTCACAAACGAACCTTTCCCGGAGCAAGATCGGGAATGGTCGGCGGAAGGGCTCCGGATCGCGGAATCACTGTCACAACTCGTTCTCACTCAAAAGGGGAACCGGGCATGTTCTGGGAAATGTTTGTGACAGTATCTGGAGTCATGACGGACCCTCAAATCGCACTCGCGTCCGAAGCGGACGACGTCGAGCGCCACCCCTGTCCGCGCTGTCACGCATCGCCAGGCTCACCCTGCCGCTCGCGCTCCGGCGCGGTCGCCGGGACCTACCACACCGGCCGCTTCACGAAGGTGCCCCACCTCGCCAAGCTTCTGCGCGTGCCGACCCCGGCCGACCGGGGTCCGGGGCAGCCGTGGCGGCCCGGCACACCGGCGCCCGCGCCCGTCGACCCGGACATCCCGAGCGCGGACATCCGTATCGGCTACGCCCGCTGCTCGACCCTGACCCAGGAACTCCAGAGCCAGCTGGACGCGCTCGCCGCCAAGAACATCCCCCGGGACAAGATCTTCGCCGAGAAGATCAGCACCCGGGTACGGGTCCGCCCGAAGTTCGAGGCCGCGCTCGCCGCCGCGCGGGAGATCAAGGCGCACGCCCCGCACTGCCGGGTGATCTTCACCGTGTACGAGATGAAGCGGCTCGGCCGCGACGTAGCCGAGCTGACCGCGCTCGCCGACCACCTCGCAGCCCACGGCCTGGTCCTGGAGATGCTCGCCGGTCCCCTTGCCGGGATCTACGATCCCACCGGACACGGCCGCCTCCTGTTCGCGTTCTTCGCCGCGATGGCGGAGACCGAGCGCGAGAACATCCGGGAATCGACTCTGGAAGGGCTCGACACCGCGGCCCGCAAGGGCAAACACGGCGGCCGGCCCCCTGTCATCACCGACGACATGCTGCACACCGTGCTCCGCCGCCGTACGGGCGGCGAAACCGTCGAGCAGATCCAGCCCGACCTCATCATCCCCACCGGCAAGTGCAAGGGGCAGAACCCGAGCCTGTCCAGCATCTACCGGGCCCTGGCCGAACACGAGAAGCGAGCCGCGTACCCCGAAGCCGTGACCGCGGCGCACATCGACTTCGCCGCCCTCCAGGCCGCCGGGGGCCTACCGGGACAGGGAAGCGCGAAGGAGTCGGCCAGCCTATCCGGGCCACCTCGGAGACCATGATCAATCTCACCGATACTGGCTGTTCCGTTGGCCCAAGGCCGGATATGTGGGCCTGCCACTGCCTGTCTGAGCCCGGTCGGGCACCGGCTGCTCCGGGCAAGCGGCCGAAGGCGGAGAACGCGGCGGCTCTCTCACCTGGCTGACATCCAGGTCGCACGCTGCTCCAGCAGGGCCTCCCGGGCATCGCGCAGTGCCCGCCCGCAGACCGGAGCAGTGACGCCGGGGGTGGAGTGTCAGGTGGGCTCTGGCCTGTTGTGCTGGCGAGAGGGGGCTTGGCCTGTGGGCCGCTTTCACGGTGGTGGGGTGTGCGAGCGGGGTTCTGTTCGCTGTCGCGAGCGGGGGATGTGCGGTTACGTGTGGATGTGAAGGCGAGGACTGCAGATGTGGGGTTGGAAAAGGGTGGTGGTCCGGGGCGGGCTGGCTGATGATCTTCGGCTATGGATATGACTTGGGCACGTGTGCGTGTGGTGGTTCCCGTCGCTCTGGTGACGGGGGCTGTTCTGGGGGCTTTGGGCCCGGTGTTGACGCGGCAGAGGTCGGATGGCGGGAGGGAGGCTGTCGGCGGAGCGGCGGGGCATGTTGTGCACTTGGTGGCGAGCGCGGGGTGGTCCTGGGCGGCTTTCGCGTTCGCGATCGGGTTGGTGTGCCGGTCATGGAAGCGGGCGGTGTGGTTGGCACCGGCCTCGCTGGTGGTGGCGGTGGCTGCGTACTACCTGGTGAAGATGGGGCAGGGCGAGTTCCGGGTCTTCGACATGACGGCAGGGAGCCAGCAGATGGAGTCGTTGCCCATCGACTGGGCCGGCTTCATCGGGAACGCGATGGCGTGGTGGGTGGCGGCCTGCATCTTCGGCCCGCTGCTGGGGTGGGCCGGAACCCTGGCGCGCCAGCCGCATCTGCGCGGACTCGCTTTCCGTCTGATGGTTCCGTTGATCGCGATCGTCGACATGAACCTGCGCCTGCCCGGGAACCCCGAACTCGACGGAGCCGTCGCCACCGGCACCTGGACCGCCGTACGGATCGCGGCCGTCGTCGCCTGTGTACTCCTGACGGCCTGGGCTCTCCACACCAGCATCCGCGCGCGCCGGATCACCCGCCCCTGAACGGGCAGTTCGTATGAACGCGGCCGCAGAACTTGCGATGACAGCGGGCTCCCGGGCCAGCCAGCCGTGCGGGCCAGAGACAGTCCCGGTAGCCACGGCCAGCAGTCCGCCTACCAGATGGGGTGATGATCCGGACCAGAATGGAAGATTACCGAACAAACGGCTGGAGGGGCTGGGACTGTCGCGCGCGAGAGCAGGCTGACGATCAAGGAGCGCGCGGTGCCCACCAACTTTCTGAGCGAGAACCAGCGACGGCGCTTCGGCCGGTTCGCGGAAGACCCGGACGAGGGACAGCTCGCCGGGTCCTTCCTGCTCGACCAGACCACCCGGCGCCGGGCGATGGCTGCCAAGGGCGCGCGCAACCGAATCGGCTGGGCGGTCCAGCTCGGGACCGTCCGATATCTGGGGACGTTCCTGAACAACCCCGAGGACGTACCCGCTGTGGTGGTCGACTACGTCGCCGAGCAGCTTGGCCTGGACCCGGTCGAGTTCGCCGGCTACGGCACGAAAGAGGCCCGCTGGGACCACCAGGAGCAGATACGCGAGGGGTACGGGTACACGAAGTTCGAGTTCGACCAGTGGTTTTCACTGGCCCGCTGGATGTACCAGCGGGCGTGGATCGGCTCCGAGCGCCCGACCCTGCTGTTCGACCTGGCCACCAAGCGACTGGTCGACAAAAAGGTGGTGCTGCCCGGCGTGACCGTGCTGGAACGCCTGGTCTCCGGCTCCCGCGAGCGGGCCGAGAAACGCCTGTGGGCGATGCTGGCTGCGGCCCCAACCGCAGAGCAGGCCGTCGGGTTGCGCGCCGAGCAGGCCGGCGAGAACAGTGGCACTGGTGGTGAGCATCAGCTGTCCTGTCCGTTGAGGGAATCTTTTTTGACGAAGTGGATCTCGTGCAGGTGCTCGGCGTCCTGCTCGCCCGCGGCGGCGATCCGGGCGAAGGACTCCTCTCGAGGGCCGGCGAGCACATCGACCGCCGATCCGCCGGACCCAAAGGACATCGATCGGGTTCCGGGGGCCCCCGCGGTCACGGCCCGAGTCGCGAGACGACGCCGCGCTGTCACGGGACGAGAACGATCCGGCCGCGGACGCCGCCCTTGGCCATCGCCTGGTAGGCACCGGCTGCTTCGTCGAGCGGCACGACGGCGTGGACGCGAGCCGGCAGTTCCCCCGTCGTCACCCGTGCGAGCAATCGGGCGAGAAGCGAACCGTCGGGATGGGCGAACACGACCTCGACGGCGATGCCGCGCTCCTCGGGAAGCCGCGAGGCCGGCTGCACGCCGACGAAACGGCCACCGTCGCGCACCGTCCGTAAGGCGTGCTCCTGCAGGGCTCCGGCGTCGGCAACGGCATCCCAGCCCTGCCCGAGATCGGTGGCGAAGTCGACGCCGAGGCCCCGGACGAACGGCTCGTCGGCCGCTCGGGCCATCCCGGTCACCTGCCAGCCGCGGTCCTGGGCGAGTACGGCGACGTGCGCGCCCACCGCACCGGCCGCGCCGGTCACCAGCAAGCGCCGAGCCTCGCTCGACGCCTCACCGAGGAGGTCGACGAGCTGGGCTGCGGCGGTGGCGTTGAGCGGCACCGTCGCCGCCTCGACCAGGTCCATGCCGTCCGGAACGACGGCGACATTCGCGGCGGGGACGAGGAGGTGCTCGGCATGGGATCCGTGGTCGCGGTCGAAACCGTCGATGAACCCGGCAACACGGGTGCCGACCTGCAGCTCGACGCCGGGTCCGGCGGCATCGACAGTGCCGGCGAAGTCCCAGCCGAGACCGGTGCAGTCCGGCTGGTGTACCAATCCGAGCTGGTGAAAGACGCCCCCGGCCACCCCCAGGTCGACCGGGTTGATCGCTGCGGCGGCAATCTTGACCCGGATCTCCGCCGACCCCGGCTCAGCCACCGGGACGTCGACGGTCTCGATCGACCGGGGCCCGGACGGCACACGGACCACGGCCCGCCGAGACGTCATCTGATTCATCGCCATCTGCTCCTTCATGGAGGCCTTGTGAGGTGGTCTTGCCATCGCTGTGGTGCAGCACCACCATGGAGGCACCTGCTTCCCAATGGGAAGTAGGCACCTTGAAGTGCGTAAGTCACCGAGCGGAAGAGATGAGTTATGCCGACCAGCACCGCGTCCCAGCGGCGGGCCGTGGCCAAAGCGGAGTACGACGCATTCCTCGCGGCATGCCCCAGCCGCCAACTCCTGGAGCGAATCTCCGACAAGTGGGTCGCCCTTGTGCTCGCCGCCCTGGGCGGGGACGGCCCCCGTCCTGGGGCTGCCTCCGGCGACGAACCGCGGCCCATGCGCTTCTCCGAGCTGTCACGCCGGATCTCGGGCGTGAGCCAGAAGATGCTGACGCAGACGTTGCGCTCACTCGAGCGCGACGGGATGGTGACCAGGACCGTGACCCCCACGGTGCCCGTCACCGTCACTTATGAGCTGACCGATCTCGGTCGCTCGCTCCAGGGAGTCATGCGGGGAATCAAGGAATGGGCGGAAGGCCACATGGAGGAGGTCCTCACCCATCGCGACGGCTACGACCACAGGCAATGCGAAGCCGCCGACTGATTCGAAGAGAAGTCGACCGTCATAAGACCGCCCCCACACCCGCGTGCCACCGCCCCACCAGCACATCCACCTGACGCCGGGATATCCCCGGCATCGCGGCGGCCTCATCCGCATCCGCCAGCCCCACCCCGGCCTTCTCGGTAAGAGGCCCGATCACCTCGGCCTGCCGTACCGCGGCATCCCACACACCGGCCGGAGCGGTCAGCACCCCACGCTCGGCCACCGGTCCCTCCGCCACCCGGCCTGCTCCGCAAACGCGCAGAGGACTACGGACCAACTCGACCGTAGTGCAGGCGACTTCGTGACGCGGGAGAGTTCACAGTTCCCTGCACTGCGCGACGAAACCCCAGCTCATCCGCGCACGCGAGTACGAACATTCACGCCCGGCTGCTCAGGGGACGAACCCGCGGGCCGGTGTTCGTCACCCATCGCCGCCCGGGGCCGGGCAAGGTCGTCAGCCCCCGCGACGTGTGCCCGGACACCGGGCCGGCCCGGCTGTCGTACGGGCAGGCCCGCGCCCTGCTCGACGAGCACACCGCCCTGCGCGGGCCGGGTACGGGCTGGGATCTGCACGAGTACCGCCACACCGCCCCGACCCATCTCGGCGAGCAGGGTGCCTCGCTGTTGATGCTGATGGCGAAGTCCCGGCACAAGGAGCCGGAGAACGTCCGCCGCTACTTCAAGCCCTCCCCGGAGGGGATCTCCGAGCTGACCAGCCTGCTCGCCCCCGGCGACGCCCGCCGTTGACCGCGTGCGCCCCGGCAGGGCCGGCCGCGCGGGCGGGGGCCGTTCAGCGCGGAATCACCCAGCCCGGTGCCCACGTCCCGGCGGCGTCCTTGCCGGTCGTCGTGGCGGCGAGGTGGGTACGGAGGGCGGCCAGCGCCGGATGGGGGTTGTCGCGGTGCCAGAGGAGCGAGTGCGGGTAGACGGGCATCGGGTCGGTCACCGGGATGCGGCGCAGGCCGTGGTCGGCGGGCCAGATGAGGCGGGTGTGCTCGCCCATGAAGGTGGCCAGGGCCGGGGTGTCGGAGATGGTGTCGAGGAGCGCGTCGGAACCGAAGTTGGGGCCGGTCACCTCGATCGTGAGGCCGAACTCGGCGACGAGGTCGTCGTAGTAGGCACCCCACTCGGTACCGGGGGCGATGCCGGGCATCCAGATCCGGTGCCCGGTGAGCTGGGCGACGGTCACCGACCGGGCGCCCGCCAGCGCGTGGGCGGGGCCGGTGAGGAGCTGGAGCGGCTCGTCGAGCACCCGGACGGCCTCGATGTCCTCGGGAAGGGGCCGGCCGGGCGCGGCGACGGCGCGGAAGGACACGTCGATCGCACCGGAGCGAATGGCCGTGACGGCCGTCTCGATGTCGAACAGCATCATCACGTCGAGGTCGATCTCGGGGTGTGCGCGGTGGAAGCCGCGCATCAGGCCCGACTGCGCGCTGCGCGAGGCGATCACGTCGACGCGCAGCGGACGGCGGCCGGGACGCACGGACGCACCCGCACGCTCGGCAACGCGCAGCAGCTCGCGTGCGTGGGGCAGGAACGCCTGCCCATCGATGGTGAGCTCGGCGCCGCGGGCGGCGCGGGTGAACAACCGCACGCCGAGGTTGCTCTCCAACGCGGCGATGCGCTTGGAGACAGCCTGCTGGGTGATCGACAGGTCAGCGGCGGCTTTCTGGAACTGGCCCGCTTCCGCGACGGCAACGAACGTACGTACTACTTCGAGATCCACGCCGACCCACCTTACTGAACAACTGATGGTTGTAAATGGCTGGTATGTCAGTTGTTTGACCTGCTGTTGTCCTGCCCACTTAGCTCTCATTGGTCAACGTCAGTTTGTTCGGGTGGGACTTCAAGGGGAGCGCACTGAGCACGGTGGGCAGGAGACCGTTGGGTCGGCAGTTCGGCTGGCTGTGGGCGGCATATGCGGTGAGCGCGTATGGGTCCGGGCTGGGGTTCGGGGCATTGCCGCTGATCGCCCTGCTGGTGTTGCATGCCGGCCCCGCCGAGGTGTCCGCGCTGTCCGCGGTGGGGCCGGCGGTGGGCGCGCTGATCGCGGTGCCGCTCGCGCCGTGGGTGGAGTTCCGGCGCAAGCGCCCGGTCATGATCACGATGGACCTGGCCCGGTTTGCGGCCATGGCGACGATCCCGGTTGCCTACGCCTTCGGTCGGCTCAGTTTCGTCCAGCTGTTCGTGATCTCGGCCGTGGTCGCCGCAGCCAAGATCGCCTTCAACGCGGCCGGCGGCGCCTACCTCAAGGCCCTCGTGCGGCCGGACGACCTGCTCGTCGCCAACGCGCGGTTCGAGTCCACGAACTGGAGCTCCATCGCGGTCGGGCCACCTCTGGGCGGGGCGGCGATCGGCCTGTTCGGGCCGGTCACCACCGTGGTGGCCGACTCGCTCAGCTACCTGCTCTCCGCGCTGGGCATCACCGCGATCCGCGGCCAGGAAGAAGCGCCGCGAACGACCGGCAAGAGCCCGCTCCGGGCGGGCGCACTGCTCGACGGCTGGCGGCACATCATGGGGCACCCCGGTCTGCGGCCGCTCTACCTCAACCAAATGCTCGTCGCCGGTCTGATCATGGCCACCGAGCCACTGCTGGCCGTGCTCCTGCTTCGCCAGCTCGGGTTCCCACCCTGGCAGTACGGCCTCGCCTTCGCCGCCCCCTGCCTCGGCGGACTCATCGGCTCGCGGCTGGCCCGCCGTGTCGTGGCCCGCTACGGCCAGCACTGGGTCTTCCGGACCGTCGGCACCCTGCGCGCCATCTGGCTGATCGGCCTGGCCTTCATCCGTCCCGGCGTCGTCGGCCTCGTCACCGTGATAGCCGTCGAGCTGGCGATCATCATCAACATGAGCCTGTACAGCCCGGTGCTCGCCACCTACCGGCTCGAACACACCCCCAAGCATCTCGTCGCACGCACCCTGTCGGCCTGGTCGATCGGCCAGCAGGCGTCCATCGCCGCCCTCACCGCGCTCGGCGGGCTGCTCGCCGACGTCACCAGCCCACGCACCGCTCTCACGGTCGCGGGACTGCTCATCCTCACCAGTCCGCTCCTGCTTCCCCGACAGGACCAGACGTCGCAGCACGAGCTGGAACTGGTCCGCAGCGACTCATGACACGCCGCAACTCACCGCTGAGGCCCGCAGGCCGCACTTCTCGTCATGGACTACCAGCCCGCGATCCTGGCCTTTCTGCCCGAAGACAAGGACCGCAACGCCCTGCTCGGTCGCGTGGAAGGGGCCATCGCCGGCGTTACGGCTCCCGGCACCCTACGAGCCGGTGACCAGTGCAAACGTCACCGCCGAGATAGCCCCGGGCCCCGAGCCGGTGGCCACCCTCCTGCTCGACTACCTCCAGGCCCTGCCCGCCAACACCCTGCCATCAACCAGAATTCGCCCTGGCTCTTTCCAGGCCGCCGCCCGAGCCGGCCGATGAACCCCGGCACTTCGCGCGACGCGCTGCGGAAACTCGGCGTCCCGGCCGAGCAAGGCCGCACCTCCGCCATCCGCCGGCTCGCCCTCCAGGCCCCGGCGCCGGTCATCGCCCAGGCACTGGGCTCCCACGACAAGAGCACCACCCGCATCGCCACCGAGGCCGGAACCCCCTGGAAGAACTACGCACCCGCCGACCACACACGCTGACCGGCACCCCCTTGAACTACGCGCCGGGCGAAAGATGACACACGCTCGGCTGCCTTCACCCCACAGTGGTGACCATGCTGAACCGAGTAGCCGTCCTGTCCGACATTCACGGAGTCCTGCCGGCCCTGGAGGCAGTACTCGCCGAACCAGACGTCAGCACCGCCGATCACATCGTGCTCACCGGCGACATCACCGCCGGCCCGCAACCGGCCCAGGTTCTCGACCTGCTGACCAGCCTCGGCGACCGCGTCATCTGGATCAGCGGCAACGCCGACCGCGAACTCCTCGAATACCGCCGGGGGCAACGCGACACGATCCCCGACCCGATCGCCCCCTGGGCAGCCGAACAGCTCCGCGAGGACCATCTCGACCTTCTCGGCCCGCTTCCACGGTCACTCTCCCTGTCCGTGAATGGACTGGGAAAGGTGCTGTTCTGCCATGCCACCCCTCGCGACGACGAGGAGGTCGTCCTGGTCGACTCCCGCCTCGACCGCTGGAAGGAAGTCTTCAACGGACTCGATACCGACATCCGCACCGTGGTCTGCGGCCACACCCACATGCCGTTCGTCCGCCTCGCCCACGGCCGACTCGTGATCAACCCCGGCAGCATCGGCATGCCCTAGGGACGAACCGGAGCACACTGGGCCCTCCTGGGCCCGGGCGTCGAACTCCGCACCACGCATTTCGACCTCCAAGCCGCAGCCACCCGGCTCAGTCAGGAATCGTCCTACCCCGACATCACCGAGTGGGCCGACTACTTCCTGCACGCTCGCGCGACCGACGCCGACGCCCTCGCAGCCTTCGCCCCACGGGACGGGCGCGACCACAGCCCGTGACACTCGCTCCCCATCCACGACAGTGGGCAGCCGCACACCGACTACACGATCAACGACGCCTAATCGCGCGCTCGTAGGCGGCGAGAGCGGGAAGCAGTTCCTGCTCACTGCGACTGACCGCGATCAGTGCGCGGCGCGGTGCGTTGGCGTCGTAGAGTGCGGCGTTGCCGCCGAGCCCGCCGACCGGTGGCATGGGATGGATGGCGTCGCCCCGCACGGTCACGTTCTTGCACATCGGTTGCCCATGAAGCATCGGAGGCAGACTTGTCCAGCGCGCTCGCCGACCGCGGCGCGCACAGCGTCCGGTGCTCCTCGAAATACACCCGGGCCGCCGCCAGGTTCTCTTGGAAGCGTTCGTCCGCGACGCACCGGACCATGCCCAGCTTCTCCAGCGTCTGCGCCCGCTTGCGGTCATCTGCCCGTGGTTGTTCCTCAGCCCCGGGCCTCGCGTCCGACACGGTCATCAGCCGGCTGCTGGAACTCGAGCCCCTTCTCACCTGAGCGTTCCCGCGATGAGGGCGGGACTGCCGGTGTAGCGTCAGGGGCAGCTGTCATGGTTCCGAAGTACGTCGCCCGTGAGCGTGCGCACGGGCGATTCTGCTGTTCAGAGTCTCCGAGGACCAGGACGATCACCTCCGGGTTCCGCATGGTGCGGGATCCGATTTTCAATCTCCTTGGAGGACGAAATGGCCAGCGGAACCGTCAAGTGGTTCAACGCGGAAAAGGGCTTCGGCTTCATCGAGCAGGACGGCGGCGGCCCCGACGTCTTCGCTCACTACTCCAACATCGCCAGCACCGGCTTCCGTGAGCTCCAGGAAGGCCAGAAGGTGAACTTCGACATCACCCAGGGCCCGAAGGGCCCCCAGGCGGAGAACATCACCCCCGCCTGAACTTGCACCTACACGGCACCCGCCCCGCGAGGCTCGCCGGGCGGGTGCCGTGCGTTCTGGAGCTGCTTCCTCCTGGCTGAGCCCGGCATCTCGGAGCCCATGGCCGATGGCCGGCGGGCCGAAGATGCGGCCCGGCTCTCCCTGCTGCGTCACGCGAACCTCAACTACGTGGGCCGCTACAGGTTCCGCGCTTCTCCCCTGCCGGCGAAGGCCTGCGGCCCTTGGGCAACCCGGACGCCGTTGACCTGGACGGGCGATGGGGGCGGCGCGGAGGAGTGGGCCGGGCCTGGCGGCCCGGCCCGTCAGCCGTTTCCGCAGGGCCGGAGAATCACGTGAGCCCGGAGCTGCGGGGAAGCATCAATGCCGAGTCCGTGTGGAGTGCGATGCGCACCGGTGCGAAGGTGGTGGCGTCCACCGGCGGCTCCCCGGTGCCGGGATTCCGGGCGTAGCGCGGATGGGCGCCTCCGCTGATCTGCCAGCGTATGCGGTGGCCGACGGCGAAGCGATGGGCGGTGGAGCTCATCGGCGCGGTGACCTGCGACAGCACATGTTGAGTCGTCCGAAGCCGGCCCAGTCCGTCACAGATGTTGACGGAGCGGCCTTGTGGGTCCACGTCGCACAGGCGGGTGAAGACGTCGGCGTGGCCGGTGTCCGTGGAGATGCTCAGCCGAGCGGAGACCGGGCCCAGAATGTCCAGGGGCTCGGTCAGTGGGGGGCTGGTGAATGTCAGGACGTCGTCTCGAGCTTCCAGGGTGCTGTTGTCGCGTGGGCCGGCGGTGCGGGAGAGCAGTGGGCCGCCGAGGGACGGGGTGGGGTCGGCCGGGTCGTAGCGGAATGATGTCAGGGGTGCGGAGTCCGTGGGGGCCTGCTGGGTGAGATGCCCGCCGGAGAGGGGGTACCACGAGGTGGCAGCCGCGGCCGGCGGCCACTCGTCGAGGTCCCGCCAGGCGTTTTCGCCGCCGATGTGCATGCGTACCGCGGTCGGGCGCAGGCCGGAGGCGTCGGCGCACAGGTAGGCGCGCAGCCACGCGAGGCTCTCGGCGAACACCTCGGGCCATCCCTGCTGCAGGGCGGA
Organism: Streptomyces sp. NBC_00846; assembly: GCF_045207325.1. NCBI lineage: Bacteria > Bacillati > Actinomycetota > Actinomycetes > Kitasatosporales > Streptomycetaceae > Streptomyces > Streptomyces sp. NBC_00846. Next base: position 66,988 of record NZ_CP108848.1, read on the forward strand.
GGTGTGGGTCCAGGGACCGACGAGCAGAGCGGTCTCGCATCCGGCCCGACGCAGCCGGTCATGCTGCCCAAAAGTCTGGTCGATCAGCGCGTCATGCCATCCGGTGATCAGACTCGTGGGCACGCGGAGCCGCTCCGCCGGCTCCGCCAGCGACGCGCCGTGCCAGTACGCGTCCTTGGGGTCCGGGTGCGTCATGACGTCGTCCAACCAGGGCACCTCGTCCCCGAGGGCGGACACGTACGACCCGCGCAAGGGCTGCGCGGTGGTGACGTCACGCAGGCGACGCTGAAGGCGCAGCGTCGCCCTCAGGAACGGTCCCATGCCCTGGTGCTGGTAGGTCATGCCCATACCGACGGCGAGGGCGTTCTCCAGGCGTAGCGCACCGTCCGCGTGGAACAGGGCGTAGGGATCGTACAGGCCCACCTGCACCACCATTGCCTTCAGTTCCGGCGGCGGGTCCAGGGCAAGGGCCCATTGCACGTAGCCCAGGTAACTGGGGCCGACGGTCCCCAGTGTTCCGTTGAACCAGGGCTGCTCGCGCAGCCACGACACCGTGGCCTGCCCGTCGGCGGCCTCGTTACGCCACAGGTCGAACGCACCGCCCGAACCGCCGGTGCCGCGGCAGCTCTGCAGGACCACGTGAAAGCCCTGTTCGGCGAAGAGCAGGCCGTACTGGGGAGACCATGGCAGGCCGCGGCCATAGGGGGAGCGGACCAGGAGGGTCGGGAAGTCGCCCTCCGCGCGCGGGAAGTAGTGATCAGTGATCAACGGGCTGCTGTCGGCGGCCGGCACCACCAGCCCCGGTCCCCATCCGACCTCATGCCGTTTCGCCGGCAGGCCCCGCCAGGTCGCTCTCATCATCCGTGAGGACAGCGGCGGTTTTACGGCAGGTGGCACCCAGGCCGGTCCGGCCACGGCGTCGGGCGTGCGTGGTGGCATCGTTCCCCTCCTCTATTCCGTACGGTGTACGAGAATAGAGGATGCTTGGATGACCTTCGCAGGAGCCGCCTCAACAACCAGGGAAAGGAGCGCGAGACCGTGTCCCGTGACGGGGGGTCCGGCGCCGCAGGCGTCGACCCCGAACAGCTCTGGCTGCGTCCCACCGAGCCCCGCAGGGGCCGCAGGCCCTCCTTCAGCCGGGAGGAGATCATCGTGGCAGCCGCCACCCTGGCGGACGCCGAAGGGCTCGAAGCGGTCACCATGCGGCGGGTGGCCGCCCAGGTCGGAGCCGGTGCCATGTCGCTCTACAGCTACGCCCCTGACAAGGAGACACTGCTGGAACTGATGGTCGACCACGTCAGCGGCGAACTGACGGTCACGGACCCACCCAGCGGCGACTGGCGTGCCGATCTGAAGACCATCGCCCACCTGCAGCGCGCACACATGCTGCGCCACCCCTGGCTGCCCGCCGCCTTGTCCACCCATCGCGTTCCGGGCCCCAACACGCTGGCCTTCCTGGAACACGCGCTCGCCGTCCTGCGGCCCACCGGACTGGACGGTGCGGCGAAGCTGGAGGCCTTCGCCCAGCTCACCGCATTCGTCGCCGGACACGTCGCCCACGAGATCACGCAGGCCGCGGCCTCACAATCCCCGAACCGGGCCGCAGCCGAGGCCCGCTACCTCGCCGCTGTCGCTGCCGACGGCTGCCACCCGGAACTCGCCGAAGCCCTTTCCGCCCCCGGACGCACCCTCACCCCCGAAGCCACTTTCACCCGGTTCCTCAACCGCCTGATCGACGGCCTCGACACCGACTGATCCCACGCACCTTCTTCCGGCGCGCTCAGCGTGGTCCAGGGCCGAAGACGGGCTTACCGCCAACCGCTGCCTGATTGATCCCCGACGCCGTCTTCGCCGCCTGGAGCAGCTCGGCGGCCGCACGCCGCCGAAATCGGTCGTGCTGACCAGAATGGGCAGGATGGGCAGCCGCTCGCGGGTGCGTTGGTCCATCCGGGCCTTGCGCCGCTTGCGCTCCTTCGCCATGTGGATCTCGTCGTCACGGATCGGGCAGGGCACGGCCCAGGGCCCCCAGCGAGTTGGTTCCTCGGCTGCCCACTGCGCGATGTCGAGGTAGAACGCCCGGACTCGCATGAGCTCGTCCTTGGCATTGAGCCGCCGGCTGGAGACCTCGACGCTCTTCCCTTCGGGCCCGGTGACGGTGCGCTTCTTGACCTTCAAGTCCTCTTTCCACTCGCTAGGGAAGGGGGCAGGTGAGCGGGAGGACGCGTTCGGTCAGCCGGCCGGTGAGGTGGGTGTCGGTGACGACGGCTTCGGCGAGCCAGTTCGCTTCGATCAGCTGGTCCACCAGGTGCTGCGGCTCGCCGGGGCCCATGGGGCACCAGGAGGCCAGAGAGTCCAGGCCGACGCCCTGGCCGCAGGGGCCGAGTCGTCCGTCGGTGCTGGTCTGGGTGGCCAGCATCAGGGCGAGCAGCCGGGTGCCTGCGGTGGCCTTGGCCTTGCGCAGCTTCTTGTCCGAGACGATCTTCTGGGCCCACCCGCTGAGCTTGGGGCGCATCTTCTTGCCGAACGTGAACGGGCCCGGGCTGTCCCCGTGGGGCGTGAGGGATGGGACGGTGACGGGGCTGGGGTTTTCCGGACGGGAGGCGAGAAGGTCGCCGACGGTGCCGGGGATGCTCAGCCAGCCGCAGTCGGTCAGCTGCTCGACCAGGTGCTCCGGGTCGGTCAGACCCAGGGTGGTGAGGTCCTGCCCGACGAGGTTGCCGGTGCCGGTGTGCGCGGTGCGCAGGGTCAGCATGAGCACCAGCAGGCGTGCTTCCGGGCCGGGCAGCGGGGTGTGGTCGGCCACGTGAGCGAGGACGGCCCGTGCGTGCTCCCACTGCGTCGGCGCGGTCAGCAGGCGGGTCACCGCCGGCTCATCGCTGTCCGGACTGCGGCCGGTGCGCTGCTGGTGCTGGAAGCGGGCGGCGGCGGCGGCCTGCTCGGCGCGCTGGGCGTCCAGCCGCAGGCGCGTGTCGCCGGTGACATCGGCCCAGGTGGCGAAGGCGCGCGCCTTGCGCGTGTGGAGGTCGGCGAGCAGCGCCAGGTCGGGTTCGGGGCGCTGCTGGTAGGCGCGGAAGAGACTGCCGAGTTCGGCGAGCTCGTCGCGCAGGACGACGGGCCGCAGATCGTAGGGGATGACCCGCTGCGCGATCTTCCCGTACGGACGGCGGTGCCGGGCCGGCGCGGGGCGGGGTGCCGGTACCTCCCGGGGGCCGGCCAGGGATGAGGAGCGGTCGGAGAACTGCGGGTCGCCCGCGGGAGCGGTCGACGGGCGGTCGGCGGTGGCTGGGGCGTCGGCCGTCGGGCCGGTGGCGGCCGGGGTGATGGTGACTGTCTTCGCGCCGGGCGTGGCGGCCGCGCAGCGTGAACAGCATTCCAGGGCCTGCCACCAGCGGCCTTCCCGGTCGGTGACCACGGCCAGGACGACCGCCCCGCCGCACCGCCAGGGCTCGGCACGCATCTGCCGGTCGTCGGGACGGACGTGCGTGTGACAGCTCTCGGCCCTGCACGCGCAGTACGCCTGGGCCCGAGGCCCGGGGGCGGCCCGGAGGTGGGCCTTGAGGTGGGCGACCGCGGCCGCACGGCCGACGGCCGCGGACGGCAGACGCTGCTCGGCACAGGAGGGACGGCTGCACGAGACGCGCACCGCCGCACTGCCACGACCGGCAGCGTCCAGACGCACCGTCCACCTGCGCCCCAGTACCCGCTCGTCCAGCTCGCTCGCCGAGGCCTCCGTCATCCCGTTCTTCCTCCCATGCCGTGTCCGTCCCCCATGCCCGCACCCGTCCTCACCGCGACGGACAGGGCTCGGCGGCCGGGCCCACCGTACGCGGCAGGCAGGCCCGATGACCGGGGAACTCGCCCTGTTCACCGGAACCAGCGCGTCAGCCGTTGCCCAGCGGGTGTGATTCCGCCGGAGAGCTGTACGTGACCGTGCACGTCCACGATTGATCCGCCGCGGTATTCAGCCAGGTCCGATGGCTTTGTGCCATTCGTCGGCAACCCGCCTCCAGCAGCACCGAGGCGCCGCTACACAAGAAGGCTGGGGGTGGCGTGCTGCCGTCCTGGCGTGGTGATGGCTGGTCGTTGGGGGAGGTCTGGTCGGGTTGCTGACCATCAACGTGGCGGTGCTCCTCGCAGTCGTCGTCGTCTGGCGGCTGCGGCGGCGTACGGAGGCCCGCAGCCGCTTCGACGAGAAGCTGACCGTGGTCATCGTCCTGGCGCTGGGCGTCCTGATCGCTCCTACCCCGGCAGGCCAGGGAATCCTGAACTTCCTGGGGGAGCTCGCGAGCGGCGTCACGCAGGCCGGCCGATGAGCTCCCGCGTACGCAAGGGACGGGCGGCGACGACCAGGCGCCCGCCGGCGCGGCGCCGTTCCCGGAGGCCGGGCAAGCGGCGGCAGCGCGCAGACGACCGGCTGATCGGTCTCCTCGTGGCCGCGGCACTGGGCATCGCCCTGGTGGTGTCCGTGGTCAACTGGCTGCTGGCCCACTGGTGGATCCTGATCGTCATCGGCGCACTCGCGGTGCTGGCCGGCGGCGGCTGGCTCTACCAGAAGCAGCAGAGAGCGCGGTGGGAAGCGGTCCGCGCGCAGGGTCTGCGGTACGACCTGTCCCAACTGGACGCCCTGCACCACTCCCAGTTCGAGGACGCGGTGCGGGATCTGATGCGCCGTGACGGCTGCCGGGACGCGGTCCGGGTCGGGGGCGGCGGAGACCTGGGCGCTGATGTGAAGGCCACCGATCCCTACGGACGTCGCTGGGTGATCCAGTGCAAGCACCGCCGTAATGGTCTCGCCGGCGTCTCGGTGGGCACGCCGGACCTTCAGGTCCTCAACGGCACCGCCCGCCAGGTCCACGGCGCCGACATCGCGGTGATCGTGACGAACGGCCGGGTCACAGCGCCCGCCGTGGCCTTCGCCAAGCAGCAGCACCTGCACGTCGTCGACCGCCACACCCTCGCAGCGTGGGCGTCCGGCTCACGACCCCTGTGGGAACTGCTTCGGGCCATCCCGCCGCCCCGCAAACCGACCGCCCACTCCTGAGCAGACCGCGGCAGCGGGCTACCTCACCGACGCCGCCTCGCCGGGCGTCAACGCTGGTGATGCGGCGCCGCCCGTTTCGGTGATCTCCGGCCCGACGGCCGCCACGGTGCTGGGCCGTCGCCAGGACTCACGGTCCCGGCCCCGGCCCCGCCGACCCTGCGGGCCCGCGAGACCCAGCTCGCCAGCGTCGTCTCGTTGATCCCCAAATCCTTCGCGACCTGCCCGACCGGCTTCCCGGTCTCGGTCACGATCCGCACAGCCCCCTCACGGAACTCCGCGTCGAACTTCCGCCTCTTCTCCGCCATGACTCCCAACTTCCCCTGCAGTCACGGTCTCTACGCTACGAGGGAAGACTCAGCCTGGATCCACCGGGTGGATTTCGGGGTGAGGGTTTCGGCGGATTTTTGGTCCTCGCGGAGTTGACCGGTGGTTTCGGGTGTCGGGTGTCCGCTGGTCTGCCCAGCTTTTCCACGTGTCTGCAGGTATCGGGCCCTCTCGGGCGGGTCGTTTCAGGGAGCGTCAGCCGACTGGTGGTGGCGCGTGCGTGGCGGTGAACAGCTGGATGAACTCGCTTTCCCAGGGCCAGTGTTGGGGCAGGTGGAGGGTGAGGTGGCGTGCTGAGCGGGCCAGACGTGCGGGGACGTTGATCAGGTGGTCGCGGATCGTCGCGGTGGTCGCGCGGGCATGGAACGCGCAGGCCAGGGCCCCGGCGGCGCGGGTCAGGTTGTGGGCGAGGGCGGCGAGCGTGAGCCAGGCGGCGTTCGCCTGGAAGTGCCCGGAGGGGGCGTGCGCGAAGGCGCTGTTCTTGACGTCCGCGATCACCTGCTCCACCACGGCGTGCCGTCGGTGATCACGCTCGGCGTCGATCAGGGTGAGCGGGGAGTCGGTGAACGCGGCGTGGTAGCGCCAGGTATCGAAGAGCGTGCCCTGTCCCTCGGGCAGGGCCGCGGGGTTGAGCCGCTTCACCCTGCGCACGATCAATCGGGCGGTGACCTGCTGTTTCTTTGGCTTGGAGGTGAAGGCGGTGTAGGTGGTCTCGGCTATCTCCGCGTCCGAGATCCAGCACTGTCCCTCCTCGTCCCAGACCGCCTTGGGGTACTTGATCGCCGTCCACGCGCTCTCGCCGATGGCCGCGATGGCGGTCTTGACCGAGGCGTTCATCCGCGCCGTGACGGAGAACCGGGCGTCCGCGGCCCGGCAGGCGTTCACCACGTCAGCGCCGTAGAACGCGGAGTCGGCACGCACGATCAGCAGGCCGCCGGCCCCGCAGGTGCGGGCGGCGCGGATGGTCTCGGCAACGAACCCGGCCGCACCGCGTGCCGAGTTCGTGGGCCCCTTGCGCAGGCGGGTGGCAGCGATCACCGGTGCGGCGAGCGGGGTGGAGATGATCCCGAGCAGCGCGTTCAGGCCCTTGACCTTGCTGTATCCGTAACCGGCACCCTGCTTGGCATAGCCGTAGGTACGGCGGATCGTGTCGTCAATGTCCACATAAGCCACCGCCTGCGCGCCGGGCAGCAGCCCGGTGTGCGCGGCCAGGGCGGGTAGGAACCGCCGGGCCACGGCATGCAGTTGCTTCACATGACCGTGGGTGAAGGAACGCAGGAACGAGCCCAGCGTGGACGGCGCCCGCACCCCGGTGAACAGCCGGGACAGTCCGCCGTGCCGCAACCGGTCCATGTCATCGAAGCTGTCCGCACCCGCGACCATGCCGCCGACCAGCGACATCACCTTCGCCGCCGGGAAAGAACCCGTGCCGTCCCTCGAGACCGGCAGCTTCACCAGGCCCTCGACCAGCGCGGGCAGTCCGCACCGCTCGGCCAGACGCGCCACCGGCTCAAGCCCGCCGTACGCGACGAGATTCGGGTCATCGAACCGTGCGGAGACCATCGCGGCGGCATGGGAAGATTGCATCTCGGAAGTGCCTTGTCGATCGTGCCTGATGTGGTCCTAGAGAAACCCCATCATCGCAGGTCACAAGGCACTTCCTCGTTTCCGTGAGAGTCATCCACAGACGTCAAGCCGGTGGATCCAGGCTCAGACGCGGGCGAAGAAGGCGAAGAAGCGCGGTGACTACCTGCGCCCGCAAACGGTCAACGCGCGGGTGAAGAAGTGGTTCTATGACGCCGGGCTCACAACCGACGGCCGCCCCGTCTTCTCCCACAGTCTGCGCGCCGGCGGCGCCACCGACCTCGGCATGAACGGGGCCACCGAGGAGGAGCTCGAGGAGGCGGGTCGCTGGACCAAGGGCTCCCCCATCCCGCGGAAGGTGTACGTGCGCCCCGCCAAGGACGCCCAGCATGACCCGTTCGGCAAGGTGCCCGTGCACGCTCCGCGGGCGAAGGACGCGGTCCTGGCGCACTCCCTGACCATCCGCGGATCAGGGAGTCGCCCCTCACGCCCCTCGTGAGCGGGAGGTGGCGGCGCCACCTGGCTGGGGGCGTCTGCAGAATCAATCGCTGCAACTGACGAGTTGTTGCGCAGCACAAAGCCCCACCCCCATATGAGGGGTGGGGCTGATCGTGTACCCCCGGAGCCGACCGCGGGTACTGTTCTGTTGTCGAGTCAGAACAGGAGCCAGTATGCATGCTCTGCCGCACGACCACACCGGAACACGCATCGCGCGCCTCCGTAGAGAGCGCCACCTGACACAGAGGGCCCTTGCTGAACTGGCAGGTGTGTCAACCAGCCTCGTAACGAAGACCGAGCGGGGCGTGCTCCCCCTCACTCCGCACGTTTCCGCCTGCTTCGCGCGGGCCTTGGGCGTGTCAGTAACAACAATCGTTGGGCAACCCTACGCGGACGAGCTTCGGGCCGATGAACTGGACGTGCTCATAAGGCCCATTCGCGAGGCTCTGGACGTCTACGATCTCGGCGTAGATCCCGAGATCAGCGCACGAAGCATTGCTGATCTGAACACAGAGGCTGAGCGCTTGTGCGCCGCCGTTCGTGGTGGCGAAATCAAGATGGCCGCAAGTGAAGTCGCGGGCCTCATCCAGGAAGCGACGACGGCGGCGCATCAAGCGAGGGTGCACGAAGGGTGGCTCACGCTCGCGAGTCTCTACCGGACGTCGTACGACGTTGCTGCAAAGCTGGGGTTCCCTGACCTGGCCGCTCTGTCCCTCGCACGTCTGGACTGGGCTGCACAGATGGGCTCGGATGCGGTACTCGGTGGCATGTTCCACTACCTACGTGCTCTCACCTACCTGCGGGAGGGGCAGTACCGCACAGGCGACCGCCTTATCTCCATGGGGCTCTCGACTCTGCAACAAGCCGATGCAAGCCGTGAACGCCAGATCGTCACAGGGCAACTCCATCTCGGGGCTGCGGTGATGGCTGGCCGCGCCCACGATGAGGACCGCGCCCAGGAACATCTGTTGAGCGCCGAACGTATCGCTGGCGAGACTGGCGAGGCTGTGAAGGTTCACTGGCTCGCGTACGGGCCGACGAATGTCAAGGTGCATCGGGTCGCAGTTCTCGCCGAGCTGGACAAGTACGGCGAAGCCGTCGAGGCGTCAGCCGACATCGCCATTCCGGGCGACTGGCCTAAGTCGCGTACAAGCCACCACTTCGCTGAGGTGGCCCGTGCCCAGATGTGGACGGGCAAGTTGGACGGGGCGTTCAGCAACCTGCTGATGGCGCGGAAGACCGCGCCCCAGCAGGCGAAGTATCACCCGACCATCAGAGAAACGTACCAGGGCCTGGAAGCTGCCCATCGCCAGCTTCCTGACAGCTTCCTCTCCTACGGCTCCTGGCTCAGCTCCTCGCGCTAAGCTGCTCTAAGTAAATCTTTGGCCCCAGCTAACAGTAATTCACTGTCAGTTGGGGCCTTGTCGTGCCGTCATCATGTCGTCACTGGCCACTTCGACATGGAGCCGACCATGACGACTACACACCAACCTACGGCCCAGCACCGCCCCAGTCGAGGCGATGCTGTACCCGCCCGAGCACCATTACTCCGCGCTTCACCGGTCGCCGTGGAGTGGTCGAGGACGTTTGATCTCTTATCCCCGGCTTCCCAGTTGGCTCGCCTGCACACGCGGACACGGCTGACGATGTTCAAGTGGGCCGGGAACGTCGAAGGCGCGACGACCGTCGTAGGAATCCTCGTCCGCAACGCCGTGGACCATGCCGACCCGGGCCCGACGGCAGAAAACCGGCAAGTGCAGCTCAAGCTCGCAATCACTGAGAACCACGAGCTGACCATCGACGTACGTGATCCGATTCCGCAGTTCCGGGACTTCGGGCAAGCCGCAGCCGGCCAGGAGAGGCGCGGCCTCTGGACGCTCCGTCGGCTCGGCGGTGAACTGTCCTGGTTCCTGTGCCACGAGCGCGTCGGCAAGACGGTGCGCGCACGTATGACGCCAGGGCTGGTACCGGCATGACGATCTCCCTCACCGCCCCGGTTCGGGATAAACGCGTCGCCTCTCCTACGCCCAACGTCCCGAAGTGGACGCCTCCGCTCGACGAGGACGGCTTGAGGCACGTCCTGAAGCGGATCACCGCGTGGTCTCCGCTCGACGTCGAGGCGATCTTCGACGACCTGGACACGACGATCGGAGACCAGCCGCCGCCCGAGGCCGCGACCCCGGCGCTTGTCGAACGCTTGCGTAGCTATCTGAAGAGGCTCAGCGCAATCGCGGTAGCCGACACCAAGTTCCCGCCCACCGATGAAATGGCGCAGCTCATCGAGCGAGGACGCCCTATGCAGGATGCACGTCTACCAGCCGACCGTCAGCAGGCCGTCGGGATGGCCCGACGCATGGCTTTCGTGGCCTTCGAACTCGTCGAGGAACTGATCGAGACTCGGTACATCAAGGACGTCGAATGACACCTCAGAACCGGTCGTTTCCACGCAGCTGCGTTGTCGCTCCGTGGAAACGACCTTCCATCGGGGTCCTCCGGTTCCGCCTCGATCGCCCTGCCCTGCACCGGCGGGCGCCGATCGGCGGACAGCACGGAGGACTGGCTCACACTCCCCCGCCGATCACGGGTGTGAGCCCCGGTCGCCCTCTCCCACTCCAATCGAGGGCGACCGGCCTGCCCAACAGTTCCGCCCCGAAACCCCCTCTCCAGCAATCCGACTCCGCTCCCCCAGCGGTTCGCAGGTTCAGCCGGAGAGGGCCCTCACCGCAGCACGTCCGAGAGGAATGCGACGTACATGTGCCAGCACCAGACTCCCTGCCCCACCGCGGACGCGCCGGATCGCGAGGCTGCCAGAACCGTGGCACGAGACGACGTCCTGGGCTGGACCCTGCTTTGCAACGGCGTATTGACCTTTGACGTTATGTCGATCTCCCAATCGCAGGGACTGGTCTGACGTGCTGCTTCGCGAGATGGACATGTCGTTTCAGCAGTTCTGGGCCAGGGGCAGTGCGAACTTAGACGGCGGCGGTCACCAGCAGTTCGGGAAGGTCGCGCATGTCGTCGAATACGACAGTGCCTGCTCCCTCCAGCCGCGAGGCTGGGGTGAGGCCGCCGCAGTAACCGAAGGCCCGCATGCCAGCGGCCCGAGCTGCCTGCACCCCGTATGCGCTGTCCTCGATCACCGCGCATCGCTCGGGTTGTACCCCCATGGAACGTGCGGCGTGCTGGAAGAGGTCCGGTGCAGGCTTGCCTCGACGGACGTCGGTCGCGCTGAAGATGTGGTCCTCGAAGTGGCCCGTCAGATCAGCGATTTCCAGGCTTCGGCGGATGCCGGCGTGATCACCGTTCGAGGCGACGCAGACGGCAGTGGTGAGGCGCCCCAGAGCCTCTGCGATGCCATCGACAGCGGTCAGTTCGGCCTCAAAGGCCGCATCGTAGAGATGCTCGTATTGTTGCTGCCAGCCCTTCTCCAGGCGCCGTCCGAGCCGTTCCTCGACAGCTGCGGTGTAGACCTCGGTGGACGAGCCCACGAACCGCTCGATGATTTCAGCTTCAGTGAACGTGCACCCCAGGTCAGCCATGATCATTGCGTCTACTTTGATGCATATCCTCTCGCTGTCCACCAGCACGCCGTCGCAGTCGAAGATCACCAGTTCAATAGGGCTCTGCGTCATGATCGGCAGCGTAGAGGGCGGTCGGTGCAGCTCTTCCGGTGCGTCGGGCTGTCGTCGGTTTTGCCAGAGTTTCACCGTGAGCTGCTCGCGCCACCCACCGGCGTGCTCGACAGCGCGCGGAGGCGGCGGATCTCGCCGTGGGCGGTCTCCAGTTTTCGGGTGAGGTCGGCGACCTGGTCGCGGAGTTGTCGGTTGCGTTCGAGCGCGGTCTCCAGCCTGCGTTGCTGGGAGGCGTCGCTGGCCGCGTGCCGAGGACTGCGGTGGGGAGCCGGGGCTCGCTGCTGGAGCTGGTTGATCGCGGTGATGAGGTCGGTCTGCGTGTATAGCCAGGACCTGGAGACACCGGCCGCGTTCGCGATGCCGACGACGGTGGGCCGTTCGTTACGGCGGGCTGCCGCCTTGATTGCTTCTTCGGCGCGCTCACGTGCTTGCCTGCTGCGTGTCTTCGAGGCTTCGACGAGGAAGCGGGCGTTGTCAGCCGGTGGCATCGAGATCGGTCACCTTTCCGCCGGCCACGATCTGTTGCGGTCCAGCCTGTTCCAGGGCGTCGATGATGGTGTCGAGCTTGCCGAGCGTGCGGGTGTTCTTCTCTTCCACCGCGACCCAACCGCACCCGGCCGCGAAGTCAGCCTCTACGACCAGACCGCCCTGACCCTCCGGTCGGCCGGCGTGCCGGTACTCGTCGTGAACACCGGCACCGCCACCCCTACGGAGGTTGCGGCCACAATCGCCGACGCGATCCCTGATCCGCCGGTAGCGTCGACTGCCCCATCACCGTCAACAACCTCTCAGGGACCATGACACCGCAACTCGCACAACCCGTCATCGATACCCACGTCATCCTCCGCACGGGCGACAAGCTGCTGCTCTCCCAACGCGGCGGCCCATACGGATACGGCCGCTGGCACCTGCCGTCCGGCAAGCTCGATCAGGGCGAGCCCCTGCCGGACGGGGCCGCCCGTGAGCTGATGGAGGAGACCGGGGTATCGGTCGACCCTGCACACCTGCGCCTGGTGCACGTCGTGCACCACAAGCAGAGCGACACCGTCGAACGCATCGGGTTCTTCTTCCTGGCCACCGAGTGGACCGGAGAGCCCGTCAACCGGGAACCGGACAAGTGCCTGGCCCTGGAGTGGCACACCGTGCACGACCTACCCGAGGACATCATCGAATACCCCAGGGAAGGGCTCCTCGGGTACCTGGACGGCGACGGCAGAGCAATGACAGAACACGGCTGGACCTGACCCTCAGCAGAAAGGCCGAACTCCCTTATGAGAGGAGTTCGGCCTGTTCTTCGGCGGTCGAAGTCTCTTGCGCTTGCACTCCAGAGCGAACCCGGACAGAAAGAGGAGTCCCCCTGTGCTGAACCAGAAGCCCAGCGGCGCGACGGAATCAACCGACGCCCCGAGCGAGCCCGCCAACACGACCTGGATAGAGGTAACTCACGTTACTTGGTGTGAATTTCTATAGGCCAGAGATCGTCGCCCGCACAGTCACGCGATGAGCTGACTATCTGATGACAAGTCCGATCAACGACACGATTAACGAGGGGTGAGACAAGTGGAGTTCCCAAGCGATAGGCTGGGCCTGACGCCAGACGACCACTCAGATATGGGACCGGCCGAACGGAGTCACCCACAACGGCAAAAGGCCCCGCTTGCTGCTTACGCAGCTGTCCCGATGTTTGCCGCATCAGGACACGGGGCCCGCCGACACCACCCAGTCCCTACGAATGAAGGTGCCAGCTCTATGACGAAGAGTACCCGGATCACCCGGGATACAGACAGTGGGACCCGGCAGTCCGCCGTGAAGATCACACCGGCGACGCACCGCACGTGCCCTGTCACCACTACCCGCGCCATCGCATGACCGCCCAGAGCGAGCACATCCTCGCCTACCTCGCCCCCGATGACCCGGGCTTCGGGTGGGAGTTCCTCGCCGAGGACTTCGTGAACGCGCGCCTGGCCGAAGAGCTGACCGCTGCCAAGGCCCGGCCGACGGGGCCGGAGCAGAATCAGGCTGTCGGCCGGATCGTCTCCCTCAGGCTCGCCGTCACCCAGCACGCCACCTATGTCGATCGCGACGGCAAGAACTGGGCGCGCTGCTTCACCTGCCACGGCTCGAACGGCTTCCCGTGCAGCACGATGCGCTGCTTCACCCGCATGTGGCGCCACCACCCCGACTACCGCCCCGGGTGGAACGGGACCCTGGACTGCCCCACGGGCTCGAGCGACTGGACGCAGGACATGCTGCGCATCGCCGCCCGGGGCGGGTTCCACAATGACTTCCTGGCCGGACAGGCACAGGGGCAGACCTCACCCAGTAAGGGAGATCAGGTGACGTAGCGACGTTCTGAGCGGGAGGTCTTGGGCCCCCTGGCGGGGGCACTTCCTCTACCGCCGGCCGCTGGTGTTAGTGCACCGTGCGCGGCCACTTCCTACGGCTCGAAGTTGACGCTTCGAGCCAAGGCCCGACTCTCAGATCCGGTTTGGCGACCAGGTCCGAGCAGGTCGAGCGACTTCAGGTTCTCCAAGAACCGCAAACCCGTAACCGGGTCCTTTGGTGTCCCGGACCGTACGACCGGAACGAGGTACATAGTGCCGTACGCGAACCCCACTTGTCAGCTTCCGCACGCCCGAACGCCCGATTCACCCCAAAAGTCCCCTGCTTCCGGCCGCATCCCGTGCCAGCAAACTCCTCGCGACACGAACAACCCGCAGGACACATTCGAACGTGCGTACGAGTACAGTGGCGAACCCGGTCGCGGAGGAGCCCTGCGCGTACTCGCAGCTGCCCAGTGGGTCTCCACCACGACCGGCCGCATCACGACCTGCCCCTACTCCTGGATGCAGGCCGTCCACTGGGTAGGCGGCTCCGGCCTCTACGCCCCATCCCGCAATCACGGACCGAAGTGGGGGCCCACCACCGTGCTCATCGCGCAGGAGCTGTCCGCGCTCGCCGAGTGCCGGCCTGGCATCAACTACCTCGCCCGCAAGCTGAAAGTGAGCGAGCGCACGGTCCAGTACCACCTCGACATGCTCCGCGAGGCCGGTCTCCTCGTGTACCGCACCAAGGGCACCCGCGTCACTGGCAGCATTCGTCAGGCATCGGTGTTCGAGCGGGTGATCCCGCTCGAGTTCGACGAGGCGCTCGGGATCCGTACAGTCGGTGAGGGCGTCGAGCGGCGCCCCACCGGCATCGCCGAAAAGGGCCTGAAGCTGATCGGGAAGCTCGCCAAGAAGGCCGCCCGCAAGGTACGGCGTCGCCGCTCCAGGACCCCCGTTTCAGGTCGGGGGCGTTGCACCCCAATGGAGGGTGGTACCTCAGCGTCTTCTCCTACCGGTACTTCCACATCTCCCTCTGAGACAAAGCTCGCCAGCGGGAGCACCAGTCACCCCACCCGGAAGAAGACCACCCGCGGGCCGCAGAACCTGAACAAGATCGGTCGCCGCCACCAGCTCGGCCAAGAACTCGTCACCAACGTGCCATGGCTGCAGCAGGCATCGACCCCCCGCATCTCGTGGATTGCCCGGCACTGCGCTGACGCCGGATGGACCTGGCGGGAAGTACAGGCCGCTGCCGAGGAACACAGCCCGATCGACCCTGCCGAAGCTCGCCGACCGTCCGGGCTCCTCGCGCACCGCATCAAGGGTGTCCACCTGCTGTACGCCCACCCCGCCGGCCGCCGCTCGATGGTCACCGCGTGGGAAGACTCCCGCGCCCAGGAGCACTTCCGCCACGCCGGATACGACCAGCCCGCCCAGCCCGTTGCCGGCCGGACTGCCGACGAGGCCATGGCCGAGATCCGGGCCGTCCTCCAGCAGCCCGCACACGCCGCCGAATGCACCGAGCACGAGGCGGGCGACCTCGACATCACCACCCTCACCCGCGACGAAGTCCTGGAACACCGGGCCTACGCCGCAGACCCGGCGTACGTCCGGGCCATGCTCGTATCCCTCGGCGACCGCGACACCCGCCGCCTCCTGACGAACAAGCTCGTCGACCAGGCCCTCGTCATGTCCCGCACCACCCCGACTCTCACCCCGGCGTTCTGAGGAGGACCCGATGCCTGACACCGCACCCCAGCAGCCGGCCCGCCAGGAACTCGAGAAGTCAGCTGCCATCGAGAACCCCGACCCGCTCCTGGCAAGCATCCAGGCCGCCACGGCCTACAAGTACCGAGGGCAGGCCGGCCTGTCCCCCGCGCCTTCGATGTCGCATGACCCCAGCCATCAGCTCACCCCCAGTCCGAATGGAGCCCGTCATGTCTCAACTCCCCCACCAGCCGCAGGTCTCGGACCGCGACAGCGCTGACCGACGTCCCAAGCCGCAGTACCAGGGACTGTTCCTGGAGCCGAACGTGACAGTAGAGCCCTTCGAGGATGACCAGGACCTGATGGAGGACCAGCGGCGCAGT
Organism: Streptomyces sp. NBC_00846; assembly: GCF_045207325.1. Taxonomy (NCBI): domain Bacteria; kingdom Bacillati; phylum Actinomycetota; class Actinomycetes; order Kitasatosporales; family Streptomycetaceae; genus Streptomyces; species Streptomyces sp. NBC_00846. The sequence goes on from NZ_CP108848.1 coordinate 82,484, forward strand.
ATTACGGCGTAATACTCGACGGCGGGGGCGGGACACGGTTGGGGTCCGAGGTGGCGGCGGCTGCGGTTATTACGGCGTAATACCCCGCGGGTGATGCCGATTCACCCGCGGGCAGCTAAGAGCTAACGTGTCGGTGCTTCCATTGATCTTCGACGTTAGTAAAGTGTCTGGCATGACTTCGCCCTCCCCCGGCGACCGCGACAAGGTCGTCTCCAAGCTGCCCGCCGTGCTGCAGCAGGATTTGAAGATCCGGGCAGCCCAGCACGGCATCGACATCCAGCACGCAGTCGAAGCCGGTATCGAGGCATGGCGTCGGCTCGGCTCCAACCTTGCCGCCATCGACACGGCCGGCGCCAAGTCGTTCGCGACCTTTCTCCCCCAGGGCCAGTGGGACGACTTCCGCAATGACTGTGCCGCGCGTGGTGTCTCGATCATCCAAGGGCTGGCCCAGTCCGTGCAGATGTGGCTGGAGACCAACCCGGCGCCCACGGTGGCCCGGCCGGAACACGCCAAGCGGATCATCGTCTGCAACCAGAAGGGCGGAGTCGGCAAGACCGCCATCGCCGCAGGAACCGGTGAGGCTCTCGCCGAAGACGCCAACCAGCTTCACCCCGTGCGGATCTCCAAGCACTTCGCCGCCGCTCTCTCCGACGCAGAGGCCAACTCCCCCCTCGACTACGAAGACCTGCCCGGTCTTGGACTACGGGTCCTCCTGGTCGACTTCGACCCCCAGGGGCACCTCACGAAGCAGCTCGGCCACGAGCCGCTCCCGCTCGATGGCGACAGCCTCACCAAGCACATGTCCGGAGAATCCAAGGGCCAACTCCGCGACCTCATCGTCCCGATCGAAGACCCCCGGTTCGGGGGCCGTCTCCACCTCCTGCCCGCATGCACCGACGCGTTCCTCCTGGACGTCAAGCTGTCCGGCGTACGGGCCCGGGAAGCCGCCCTCGAGAGGGCGCTGTCCGCGGTTGAGGGCGATTACGACGCGATCCTCATCGACTGCCCACCCAGCCTGGGCATGAGCATGGACGCGGCCGCCTACTACGGACGCCGCCGCCAGGGAGAGGCCCCGGGCAGCTCCGGTGTCCTCGTCGTCGTCCAGGCCGAAGACAGCTCCGCCGACGCATACGGGCTCCTCACCTCGCAGATCGAGGACCTGCGGAACGACATGCACCTGGAACTCGACTATCTCGGCATCGTCGTGAACCACTACGACGCCCGGCGCGGCTACATCGCCACCTCGTCCCTCCAGTCGTGGATGGACATAAAGGATCCGCGGGTGGTCGGCATCATCGGAGACCTGAAGGAGCAGAAGGAAGCAGTACGCGTGAAGCAGCCCCTGCTCGCGTACTCGCCCCGCTGTGACCAGTCCGTCGGTATGCGGGCCCTGGCCCGGGAGATCTCATGAGCAAGGCAAGCAAGCTCGGCGCCGGTTCATCGTTCGGGCAGGCACAGGGAATCAGTGCACGCCGCGCCGCAATCAACGCAAGCACCGCTGCCCCGACAGAAGGAGCACCGCCGCCAGTCACGCTTCCCGTCGGTGTCATCAGCCTGAACCCGGACAACCCGCGGTCGGAACTCGGCGACCTGACCGACCTCAGCGCCAGCCTCCGAGACCACGGCCAGAAGACCGCAATCAGCATCATGGGCCGGTTCGCATACGTTGAGGCCAACCCCGGGCGCGAAGGTGACCTTGAGACTGGCACCCGTTACGTCGCTATCGACGGCAACTCCCGCCTCGCGGCAGCACGGGAAGCCGGCCTCGCCGAGATCAAGGTGATGCTCGACGACGAGCTCGGCAGCAACCCCGACGAAATACTGGAATCCGCCCTCGTCGCCAACATCCACCGACAGGACCTCGACCACCTCGACGAAGCCAAAGCCCTCAAGCAGCTGCTGAAGGTCCATGGCACTCAGGAGGCCCTGGCAGCCCGACTCCACCGCTCTCAGGGCTGGGTGTCCCAGCGCCTTGCGCTGTTGACCCTGACGCCCGACCTGAAGCAGAAACTGCAGTCCGGGCAGGAGTCCGCGGCGCTGCTCCGCCAGGTCGGGAAGAAGAAGGCCGACGAGCAGGAAGCACACCTACGGCGCCTCAAGGAGAAGCAGGCACAGGAAGCGGCCGAGAAGAAGGCGCGGGCCGTGCAGAAGCGAGCTCGCGGTGACAAGCAGACGCCTGCCTCTCAAGGACAGGGAGGAGCAGGCGAGCAGAAGAGTTCGCCCGAGGCGACCCCCGGTTATTACGGCGTAATAAAGGGCGCTGACGAAAGCGGACCGTCGGAGAAGACCACTGAGAACGCGGAGGAGTCCGATGAGATCCCTCCGCAGCGCTCTGAAAGTGGCCTTGTCCGGCTGCCCTCTCAGGACCCGGAGATGTTGTCCGGCCTGATCATTGCCGAGCTCGATGTGCCGACCAGGCGGAGGCTGACGGAGCTGCTGGTGGACTACAAGATCGAAGAGACGAAGAGGATGAGGGCTGCCGAGGCCATGGCGTCCGAGCAGAAGTAGTTCTCACAAGCGGCCCTGCTCTTCCGCCCAGTGGCGGGGGAGCAGGGCCGCTTGTCGTGTGTGGTCAGACCCGGTCGACGCGTCTTGCTGTGCCGGGGTGTTCCGGTCCCGCACGACCGATTGATAAGACGGCACGCCCCTCCCCCGTGCACACACCACCGACTTGGCTGGAGCCGCCGCCCCACGAGATGGCCGGCCGCGGCCGGCCACAGGGGGCGGAGATCTCCCCTCGCCGGGATCGCTGCGCGTCCGCGCTCGCACCCTCCAAGCGGGACGATTCCCGCCGGTGCGGGGAGCAGGGCAGCACTGGGTACGCGCGCCTCGTTCGGTATTACGCCGTAATAACCGGACCCCGCCAACACGGGACCGCAACCGCGTCGCTGGCCGACCGTCGAGTATTACGCCGTAATACTGCGCCCCCACAGCTTGGGACAGACTCGGCGGCTGCGGGGAGCTGCTTGGCGAGCTGGCAGCTGAGGAGCCGGAGCTGGGCGGCGTAGGCGGGGGAGGAGGGGCGGAGTTCGAGGACGCGGTGTTCGGGGTCGTAGTGGACGGGCTCGATGCGGCCGGCGTGCTGTGGGCAGAGCCGACGTTGCCTCGTCCGGTATTACGGCGTAATAACCGGGCCTCGCCAACACCCGACGCCAACCGCGTCGCTGGCCGGCCGTCGAGTATTACGCCGTAATACTGCGCCCCCGCATTGGGGCCATCCCCGCGGACGCGGGGAGCAGACCGACCGGACCACGCTCGCGCTCGGGGCGGTGGGACCATCCCCGCGGGTGCTGATGGCGCTTTTTGAATCTGCTGACCGTCACCGATAACAGGGCCCGCCGACCTGACGGCCGGTGGGCCCACCACCGTCAGGCCATTAGGCGCAACTGGTCCAGTTCGCTGCCGATCGCTTCCCGCAGCACGTCATGCTGCGGACCGAGCCTGAACTGCTCGTCGCTCCACCGTTCACGTGGATAGAGCCACACCGGGGCACCCACCACATCGGCCGGCTCCCACTCGAACCGTGGCCACACATGCGCATGCAGGAACGGGTCCGTGTTCCCCAGGATCTCCAGATTCACCCGTCGGAATGCCGGGTCCAGCCGCCGACAGGCCCGCTCAACCGCTTCACCGAGCTGGTCCATGTCGGACAGGAACGACAGCCGCTTTGCCTTCGGCAGTCCGCTGAGGAGCGGGAGTTGGGCGGGGGAGGAGGGGCGGTGTTCGAGGACGCGGTGTTCGGGGTCGTAGTGGACGGGCTCGATGCGGCTGACGTGCTGTGGGCAGAGCTGACGTTGCCTCGTCTGGTTATTACGGCGTAATAACCAGACCTCGCCGACACCCGACTGCAACCGCACTGCTGGCCGGCCGTCGAGTATTACGCCGTAATACTGCGCCCCCGCAGCTTGGGACCATTCCCGCGGGTGCGGGGAGCAGGACGTGGTGTTCTTGATCTAGACGTACTCGCCGGGACCATCCCCGCGGGTGCGGGGAGCAGCGGCGAAACGCCACCTCGACTCCGGCCTCCTCGTACATACCGAGGGCGACACCGCCGTCCTCGCCGCCGACGTCCAGTACTGCCTTCGCCTCCTCGACTCCAACGAGACGACTACCTATTGACACACCTCATGGCAGAACCCACTGGCATCCCCATGGCAGACGACACTGGTGTCGTCCGACATGGCAATGTCAGTGGTCCCGACATCGGAAATGTCAGTGGGGTTCGTGCTTTGGGGCTCAGTTGGTTCTCGCGGATCGGTCCAAGGCGTCGAGGTAGGTGGAGAGCTGACCGGCGGCGTACAGCTGGGCCATTCCGCGGGACGTGAGGTCGCGCCGCCACCCTTCCAGAGTCCTGGCCAGCGCTTCGAGGCTGCCAGCGTCGCGGAGTTCTCCGAGGACGGTGGCGATGGTGCCCAGAGGCTGGCCTCCTCGGCGCAGCAGGTGCGCCAGTTCGGCGTCGCGCACGTCCTGCGCGAGGTACTGGCGGTGCCCGGTGCGCGGGTCACGTTGTGGGGTGAGGGCTCCAGTTCGTTCCCAGGCTCGCAGGGTGGCCGCGTTGAGCGCGAGGTGGCGAGCGAGTTCACCGATGCTGTACGGCGCCCGAGTGCTGGCCGTCGTATCCGGGGTGGCGGCTCCGAGATGTGAGAGCGCCGCTTCGACGGTTCGTAGCGTGTTGCGGTCGCGAGCCAGGAGCGCGTGCCCGTCGTCGACGTACTCCAGTGCTTCCTCGAGCTGGCCGCCGGTGACGGCATGCATGATGCTTCGGCTCGTCGAGTAGCCGAAGGCAGGGACGAGCGCCAGGTAGGCCGCGAGGCCGGCGGCATGAGTGGTGTTGTAGTCCCGGTACCCCGTCCGGCTGCGGTGGGCCGGCGGGATGATGCCGGCGGCCTCGTAGTTGCGGACCGCCTGCGTGGAGAGGCCATGGCGACGAGCCAGGTCCACGGGCCGCATGTGACCTCCGATTGAGGGTTCCGACGCAGGTGAGCGGAGGATTCGTTGCAGAGTCTCCACCGAGCATTCAAGGATACGATCCAGGTACATGACGCAGAGCACGCACACCGTGTCCGGAGACTTCGATCTGACGATGGACGAACTGCGCGTCGTGGCGCGTTACGTGGTTCGGCACGCAGAGGACGTCCTGTCGGTCTTTGAGCAGGCTGTTCCCGATGATCCGCGCCCCCGTGCGGCGATCGACGCGGCCTGGGCGTTCATCAACGGTGCCAACAGGACGAAATTGCAGCGCGTCTCTTCCCTCGACGCTCATCGAGCCGCCCGGTCCGCGCCCTCCGAAGCTGCGCGACTGGCCGCGCGATCCGCCGGGGACGCCGCCTCGGCCGCATACCTGCACCCCATCGCCCAGGCCGGCCAGGTCGGCCACATCCTGCGGGCCTGCGCAAGCGCTGCGCGCATCGGGGAGGTGGAGGCAGGCGGTGATCCCGCGATCGGGGATGCCCTGCTGGAACGGTCGCGGCAGCGTGCGACACCGGTGCTCATCGATGTGCTCTGCCGCTACCCGCCCGCGACAAGCGACGGCAGTCGTGTCGCCCGGCTGACGAGCACTCTGGATCATTCCCTGCGCCAGGCGGCTGACCGGTCGTCAGGGCACACCGCAGCGAGTGGCGTCGATGTGCGCAGGAGGGAGTGCACGTCATGATCCTCCCGAAGGTCCGCGACCCTCGCTTCGTGACGATCCGCCGTGGTGGGACTCTCGCTGATGCGGATCACCGTCTCCTCGCTCTATGGGCTGCCGCCTGTGCAGAGCACGTCCTTGGCCTTTTCGAGTCGGCCCAGCCCGGGGACCCGCGACCACGCCAGGCGATCGAGCATGCCCGGGCCTGGGTGCGTGGCGAGGTCAAGATGATGCAGGCCCGCGCGGCGGGCGGCCATGCGATGGGGGCAGCCAGAGACCTGCGTGGGGCAGCGCGGCATGCCGCGTACGCCGCCGGCCAGGCCGGGGCCGTCGCCCACGTCGCCGCGCACGAGCTCGGCGCGGCCGCCTACGCGATCAAGGCCGCACGTGCAGCAGCACCGGAAGGCGAGAGCGAGACCGCGGGACGACTCGAGTGCCAGTGGCAGCGCAATCGGCTCCCGGAGGCGATCCGCGAGCTTGTACTTGATGACCAGCGGCTGCGCAACGACATCTGCTGGTCGGTGTTCGACTGTTGAAGCCGAACCGTGCACGGCCCCTCATAGTTGGCCCAATCGGCCAGAGTTCCCCGCTTTGATGCCGGCGATCTGCATGTCGTCCACCACTGACATTCCATGTCGTCAGCCGCTGACATCCTGATGTCGTCCGACAGTCCGACACTGGTGTCGGGCGACATGGGAATGTCAGTGCTTGGCGACATGCGGCATGTCAGCGTGAGCCGAGGCTTTGGGCGTGGGCCCAGGTTCCCGATGATCTCCTGGATCTCGCGAAGATCGACGCTATGACTATCCCGCTCTCCGTCGACCGGACCTTCGGCGACCGCGGGCGACGGCACGGTGCGCTGGCGGCAGCACCTCACCGTCGGCGCGGTCTCCGCCGTACCGACCGCTCTCACCGTCACAGCCACCGGCCGGTTCCTCATCGGTACCAGCGATGGCCGCATCCTCGAATGCTCGGCCGCGTAGCGACCTGCCTCCACAACGTAGCTGCCGCCGGACTGGAGAAGCGATCACAGGTCAACCCGAGTGCTTCAGCTGAAGCGATTGGGCACAGTCAGCGGCTGGTTGCAGACCGGCATCGACGCCTGGCACGCCGAGCACAACGAATACCCCGCAACACCATCCGGAGCTTCCTGCAGTGGTGTTCAGCCAGCAAGCTCACCCGGCCCTTCCGGCTGCCTCCAGTGCAGATCAGCCGGGCCACACCGATGCCGCAGACCGAGCGCCTGGAGCTGATCGGCCGGCTTCTCATCGACCCGAGCCTGCCTCTGCGAGCCCGGGTCGCGGGGAGCATCGTCCTGCTTTACGCCCAGTCGCTCAGCCGCGTCGTCCGCTTCACGCTGGACGACATCACCCGCGCCGAACAGCAGACCCTTCTCCGGCTCGGCGAGCCGCCATCCCCCGTTCCCGAACCGCTCGCGGAACTCCTGCTCCGCTGGATCGACAGCCGGGACAACATGAACACCGCGACCAACCACGCCTGCCGGTGGCTGTTCCCCGGTCGCCGAGCCGGGCAACCGCTCCACCCCGATGTCCTGGCGGCGCTCCTCGACGACCTCGGCATCCCCACCACCGCCGGCCGCACCGCCGCGATCCGGCAGCACGTGCTGGAGATGCCCGTCCCGGTCTCGCGGAGGCTCTGGGCTACCACCGGGTCACCACGGCCAAGCCGGCTTCCGAGGCCGGAGGCACCTGGAGCCGATACGCCTCCGGAGACCACTGGAGGTCACCACCAGGCCGGCCCCCGCGAAGAGCCGGGAAATTTGATTGACTGGTGGTCATGACCTCAACGGTGTTCGAGAACGTCACTCCCGACTCGATCGTTTACCTCGATCGTCTCGCCGCGACCGACCTGGGCCACTCCTACAAAGGACGCATGCTCGATGAGCTCGGCGTCCGACCAGGCCAGACGGTGGTGGATCTCGGCTGCGGCCCCGGCACCGACCTCAACGCACTTGCCGAAGCCGTCACCGCCACAGGCACAGTGATCGGTGTCGATCACGACCAGGCCGCAGTAGACGCCGCGCGAGAGCGCACCGCCGGACAGGGGACAGTCGCCGTTCACCTCGGCGACATTCAAGACCTCCAGCTGGCTGACCACACCGCGGACCGCGCGCGCACCGACCGAGTACTCCAGCACGTCACCGATCCTGTCCTGGCGCTTCGCGAAATCCACCGCGTGCTGCGGCCCGGCGGGCGGATTGTCATGGGCGAGCCCGACTGGGACACCCTGACGATCGACCACCCGGACAGCGACCTGTCGCACTCCTACACTCAGTACGTCACTGACAAAGTCATCCGCAACGCCCGCATCGGCAGGCAACTTCCGCGACTCTCGGCAGAGGCCGGCTTCGAAGTGCCCACGGTCATCCCGGTGACCCCCGTCTTCCGGGACGTCCAGGCCGCTGACAAAATCCTCGGACTGGAGCGCACCACACAACGTGCTGTTACTGCGGGCTACTTCACCGATGAAGCGGCACGACGCTGGCTGGACCATCTGGCCGGCGGGCCCTTCCTCGCAGCGGTGACGTTCTACATCGTCGTGGCCGAGTCGTAGCCGCCGGCCCCCGCCCGACAGCAGGCGGAGAGTTGACCATGGCACGTACGGAGAGCGATCAACCCCGCCTGCGCTCACCACGCACTCGCGACAGTTGAATACGCGAGCCCACCAGTAGCTGTCAGTGCGGCGGAGTCCTTCGGGGACGCCTGCAAGCCCGCTACCGCAAGGTAAGCAGGAATCTCCCGGCTTCAGCCGGGAGAGCACTTCAACTGTCCGCCCAGCAGCATCATCCGAGAAGCGAAGTCTCCACCGTCGTCGGACACCTTCCCGGGCGCGATGCCGACTGCCTCGGCCGGCAGACCAGTCCGAAGCGGGGCCTACGCGCCGGTGGTGCGGCGGACGGATCGACGAAGGGGCCGCCGTGCGCCTGGTGTGAGCGGACGGCGGCCCCGGTCAGCGCATGACGGGGATCAGTCGGGGAGCCGGTCCACGAGCCAGGTGCACAGCTCCTCGGTGATGGCCGTGTGCGCGGTGGTCGTGGGCGAACAGTAGAAGTCGTCCAGCTCGCTCTCCTCCGGGCTCAGTCCGTCGATGTTCGCGTACAGGTCGTCATGCTTCTCGATGTCGCGGATCGCCACCGCGCTGACCGAGGGGACGAAGCAGACGTCCTCGTGCCGCAGGTCCGCCTTGCCGCCGAGCTTCTCCATCGTGTCGGCGAGGATCTTGTAGGTGTGCAGGGTTCCGCCCGGCGCGCCGTCCAGTTCCGGGAAGCCGCTGGTCGTGATGGTCTTCTCGGCCTTGGGGAACCTGCGGTTCAGGTAGGCGGCCGTCACGTCGTCGCCCTGGGCCTGGGTGTAGAAGGTGGTGCCCGGGTAGATCCGGTCGATCCGCAGCGCGGCCTCGCCGGGCTTCACGTCCGGCAGGCCGACTCCGTCGGCACGGCCGTTGGCCACGGCGATCTTCATCGGGATCTGCGGCCAGCTGCCGACCCGGTCCAGGGCGGCCAGGAACTCCGAGCGCTCCGGGGCGATGCCGATCTTGTCGGTGTCCTTGTCGTAGTGCCGCCACAGCATCTGGCGCGCGGCCGGGCTGTTCATCTGCTTCGCGAAGTCGTTCGGGAAGGGGATGAAGTGGGAGAACGCCTGCACGCCGACCGGGATGGAAGCGCCGCGGTGCGGGCTGTCGTAGGAGAAGTACAGCGCGGTCCGGTGGTCCATCCGCTGCGTCTCCAGCTTGGCCAGTGCGTAGCGGGTGACGATGCCGCCCATGCTGAAGCCGCCGACGACCAGGCGGGTGTCGCCCATCTGCTCGGCGATGGCCCGCATAATGGCGGCCTCGGCCGCCTGCGCGTTCTCCAGGATCGACGCGCTGCGCTCCTCGAAGCCGAGCAGGATCACGTCCCTGCCGCGCCGACGCAGCTCGCTGATGAACGGGAAGCTGCCGCCCTCCAGCCCTTGGTAGAGCCAGTCGAGCTCGCTCCGGCCGAGGTTGAAGCCGTCGGCCATGATGACGGGCCGGACGAGACCGCTACGGTTGCCCTCGCCGGGGAAGACCCAGGCGAAGCCGTTCGGCAGGGACCATTCGTCGTGCTCCGGCACCTCGATGGGCCTGGCCGGTTCGGCGGTCGGCGGACCGCCGAGGGTGAACGAACCGACGTTGGGCTCGGTCGTCGCGGACATGGTCGTACTCCTTGGGGGAGGGGGCGAGACGACGTCATCATGGGGGACAATCCGGGCACATCACCCTTTTGAGCTGCGGGGTTCACCACATCTGATGGAGCGCGCGCGGGAATTGTTTAGCGCGCCCGGCATGTGCCGTTGGCCTGTTCTCGTCGCTCGTCCGTTCTGCACCGGACACGCGCCGCAGAAATTCCGGTGAACCTTGCAGCCCTTCCCGATACCTGGGGCCGCGGCGACGGTCCTGCGCACGGCCCGCGAACTGCTCCGCCACTCCTACCTGACCCTGGCAGGGCAGAAGGCTCTGGCCGAAGGAAACGAGCTGTGGCCACGACCGAAGGCCGGCACCGGAGCGAAGGCGGTGAAGACCGGGTTCGGTCCGCACGGAGTCGCGGTGACGGACACGATCCTCGCCTACGGCGGAGCTCAGCATCTGACCGACTGGCAGGTGGGCAGGCGAGGCGGAACACCTGCTCGACAACCGCCGCCAGGCGCTCGCCACAGCCGTGCGCGGCATCACTGTCGGCCGCGCGGCATCACTGTCCGCCCGCCTCCTGACCCCGGCCCACCGGCAGCACGCCGGGCGCCGCCCGGCCCGGCATCACCAGCGGATCTCCCTACCCCCTGACTGAGGAGTCCCCGTACCGTGTCGCAGCGCTGTGGGCAGGCGTGCCGGCGGACCTCTACTCCGGCCACCGGTGCCCCCGCTGCACCCTGACCGCCCGCGTGACCGAGCTGCTTTCCGTAGACGGCGCAAGGGTGGCCCGGCCACTCCAACCCCTCACCGTCGTTCTGACCGGTGCGGAAAACCCCTACCGCGTCCTGCAGTGGCTGCGCCGAGGCCCCGCCGCCCGTCTCCTGGGGCGCCTGGTCCTCGATCCTGGAGCGCTGAACCATGAATTCCTTGACACGGCGGCTACGCGGGGTGGGTGAACCGCTCCCGAGGGTGAATGGCGCCCGGCCCGGCCGGTGCGGATCCGGTCAGGACGCCGGGGTCTTCCACAGGTACACGACACCGTCGGAGCTCGTCGTGGCGACCTGCGTGCCGTCGGGGCTGAACGCCAGGGTCCGGACGTTCCAGTGGTTGCCGACCAGCCGGTACGTCAGCTTGTCCTCGGCCATGTCCCAGAGCCGGACCACATCGCCGTCGAACACGGCGAGGGTGGAGCCGCGAGGGCTGTACTCCACGCTCTGGACCGGCACGCTGGTCGTCTCGTCGACGCTGCCCGTGGCACGGCCGTCGGACGCGTTCCACAGCTCGACCCTCCGGTTCTTGGCGGCGGTGGCGATGGTTTTGCCGTCGGCGCTGTACGAGACGCCGTAGATTTCCTCGGCGCGGAAGAGCTCCTTGCGCGCCTTGTGCCGGGCCACGTCCCAGAGCTGCACGGTCCACTCGGAACTGGAGCCCTGGTCGTGGGAGTAGCCCACGGTGGCCACAGTCCTGCCGTCCCGGCTGAACGCCACCTGCCGCGCCCACCTCGTACGAGGACACGACACAACGCGCCCTCACCGTACGGAACCCGGCGCTCCATCGAGGCTCGCGCTGGTTCGAGCGTCAGCGTGATGGAGCCCCGGCCGGGGCGTCTGTCCCGGTCCTGTCACAAGCGGGGGTCCGACGACGGCCGCGGTCCGGCCGCCCGGACCCGTACTAACGTTCCCTCTGATACGCACCCCGAACGTCAAGCGCAAGAACCGCCGCAGCAAGCGACCGGCCTACCTGAAGATCCGTGTCGGCGGCTTCCACCTCACGCTGCAGCTCCGGCTCGGCAAGATCTCCGTCGCCGCTGCGGTCTTCGCCATCATGCTCGGTGGCCGCCCCTGGATGCTTTGACCCCGCACATAGCGGTTGGCCCTGCGGAACGTGCGAAGTGACCGCGGGGCCAACCCGGTGAGCACCGTCCTGTCAGGGCACCCACACCGACCGTACGGGCAAGTCGCGCTGACCGCCCGTCGGTATCAGCCGGCCGGAAGCTCCTTCGACGGCACCGCGTTGACGGAGCGCCGGATCTGTTCCATCGTCGTCGGTAACGGCTCCCACCCGTGCTGCCCGGCCATCACCCGGTTCAGCGCCGTGATGCCCCGCGCGTACGCCTGCCGCAACCCCTGCGCACGCAGCGGCACCCCTGGCGGGCCCGCCTTCGACGGCACGATCGACACCCACAAAGCGGTTTCCGCCCCCTCCAGCGGCAGTGGCTTCACCAGCTGCTGCCGCACCTTCAACCAGCGGCGCACCGCTACCTGCGAGCCCTCACGCAGGGGGTACCACTCCACCTCCGGCAACGGCTGCAGCTCGGCAACCGCGGCCAGGACCCGCTTCCGGGTCTCCTCCGACACACGCTCCACCCAGCCGCCCAGCACCGACCGGGCCGCCTCCGTACCCACCTCGGCCAGGGCGGCGATCTCCTCGACCCGGTTCGGCGGGGCTTTCTGCTGCCGCCGACGCACCGCCACCGCCTCCTCGCCCGCAGCCAGCTCGGCCATCGACTGCGCCGCCAGCTCCCCGGACCGCGGGGCAGCGTCCAGCATCACCGCCACAATCGCCAGCAGCCGGGTACGGTCCTCGTACGACAGAGTCGCCCCGTCCCGCTCCAGCGGACCCTGCCCGGCCAGATCAACCATCCCCCGGTACAGGACATCCAACGACCGCCCACCGACGGTGGCCTTCGGCTCCGGATTCGCGACCGACGGCAACCGCACCGTCTTCCCCGCGGGCAGGACCTCGAGGGCCAAAATCTTCAGACAGTCCCGCACGATCCGCTGCGTCCACTCCGGCAACGGCTTCCCGACATCCCTCTCCCAGTGCCGCAACTGCCCCTCCACCGCGAGCCCCCAGAACGCGCGCAACGACGCCCACGTGAACAACTGCTGCGCGGCCCGGGAGGCCCGCCCCGGCATCTCCTCCCGGCCCACCGCCCGGTCGAACATCCCGACCACCATCCGCAGCTGCCGCAACCGACCCTCCGACACCCGCCCAACCATCCCGTCGACCACCGCCGCCAACTGCCGGACCGACGAGGCGCTGTACTGCTGGGGGCTCATCGTCGTCTCCCGCTGGTCGTCATCGGATCAGTCCCGCCGCGGTGTCCCAACTCCGGCTTCGAGAGGGCTCAGGCTTGGCGTACGCCTTGAGGAACGGGTCCCAGTAGCGCAGCTGAATACCCATCATCATCGTCGGGTGGTGTCCGCGACAACGAGCAGACGGGCCTGGGTCAAGGCTGTTCATCCCCTCGCGGGTACTGCAGCTGGGACACAGTGGTCGCACCGGGCCCGTCTCGTGGTCGTGGTCCACCACCAGGTCAGACTGTTGGCTGCTGCACAGTGCGCGGCGACCGTCTTGCCACCACGAGAGCAGAGCGCGTGCTCGCTCCTCGGACGTGCGGTCGATGGCTCGCAGGTGGTCGGCCACGTCCTGCGGCAGCTCAACTCCTTCACCGGCGAAGCCCTTCGGCACCTTCCAGCTGTCCAGGTCTTCGGGTACGGGCCATGACCAGCACGCTGGTTCAGCCACGCGGAAGCCAGCTTCAGCGGCGTGCCGACGAACCGCGACCGCAGTCCTCGCCTTCACGTAGAACTCCCGCTCAGGCCCCCGAAGGTGCGCTGCACAGGACTGGCTAGGAACCGTCGGTTGCGCCAGGGCCGGCAACCAGTCCCGGGTTACGAGGGGCAGCGTGCACGCTTCCTCGTGTGTCGCCGAGGTGAGCCCAGAAGCCGCCAACAGTTGATCTTGAGGCGTCAGCGCTTCCGCCGGGCGGCGGGGGCGCGCTCGGCGACGTGCCGGGCGACCGCGTCGACGCTGGGGCGGGCATGCTGTCCTCGCAGGTCAGCAGCACCCGGCAGGACGCTTGATCCTGCTCATGAAGGGTGGTGCTCCGCCATCCGCTCACGCATCGCTCACGCGTGCGGGGCGTTCTCACCTGCGGTGGATCCAGTGGTCGTGGGCTCGGACTTGAACCGGCCGTCTCTTTGTCCCGAATGAGGTTCCGCCAGGGCCGCTACCTGCGCACTGTGGCATCTATGCAGGTCAGGGGCTCGGGCTCCATCGGTCTCAGGTGGTGCGACGGACCCTTCAGGAGAGGATCATCTCCCAGATTTCTCCCAACCTCCGTCTCTCGCACGGGAGGCGGCTGAGTCTCCCTGGGTTCGGGGCAGGTTGCGGAGGCACGTTTGCGGTTCGTCTGAGCTCCGCCCGTGCCGGCTTCGGAGGGAGCCCGCAGCAGGTAGGATGTTTCGTTTGGATCACCGTTCCGCTGCGCCCCGTATTGGTCGGCAGGACGACAGGCGGCGGAACGCGAATCCAGCGTCGCCCGCGTATCCGACGCGCACATCCGGAACCGATCGCTGCCTGTTGGCGTCGTCGCGCTTATGGCGCAGGGTGGGAGCACGATGGGCGAGGAGCCGACGTGGGCAGAGCTGCTGCTCACCTTTTTCCTCATGGCGGCCGTCCCTGCCATCATTGGAGGGACGGTGATCTTGTCCCTTGTCGGACTGACGATGTGGGTGACAGCACGGCTGCGGCGGCGCCGGCGTACCCACTCCGAGAACGGCTAGCTCACCCACCCTGGGTCGGGCGGCTTCCTGCGGCTGTCCCAGCAGGACCGGTTGAGGGGTGTGGCGGTGCTGACGCCGCAGACCGGGGCGCGGTGGGTGGTTCAGGAGCCGCAGCACCCGCCGGACGACGGTTCCTCGGTGGCAGTGACTGGCAGAGTGCTACCGACGCCGATCTGTACGAGAGCGGGCGCCGGAGCGGCGCAGCATCCTCCGCCGTCGGCCTGGCCGGCGGCCGGGTCGTCGAAGAGTCCGGCGCCGCCGCAGACTCCGGTCTCGGGGAGGGTGAGTTCGACGCGGTCGGCTGATTCGGTGTCACCGGCAATGGCGGCGGTGACGGAGCGGACCTGCTCGTACCCGGTCATGGCCAGGAACGTCGGGGCGCGGCCGTAGGACTTCATTCCGACCAGGTAGATGCCGGGTTCGGGGTGGGACAGCTCGCGGTGGCCGTGGGGGTAGACGGTGCCGCAGGAGTGCTGGTTGGGGTCGATCAGGGAGGCCAGCTCGGTGGGGGCCTGGAGGCGCTCGTCGAGGCCGAGGCGGACCTCGGAGAGGAAGGACAGGTCAGGGCGGAAGCCGGTCAGGACGATCACCTCGTCCACCGGGTCGAGACGGCGTCCGTCCTCGCCGACCAGGACGAGACGGCCGCCGTTGTCCCGCTCGATGGCCTCGGTGCGGAAGCCGGTGACCGCGTCGGCGTGGCCGTTGTCGACGGCTGCCTTCGCTGCCAGGCCGAGGGCGCCGCGGGCGGGGAGCTGGTCGGCGGTGCCGCCGCCGAAGGTGGAGCCGCCGATACCGCGGCGCAGGATCCACACCGCGTGCGTGCCGGGCTCGTCCTTCGCGACGTCGGCGAGGGTGGCCAGGGCGGTGAATGCGGAGGCGCCGGAGCCGATGACGGCGGTGCGCTTGCGGGCGTAACGGGCGCGGACGGCCGAGTCCTTGAGGTCGGGAACGCGGTAGGTGATGCGGTCGGCCGCCGTCTTCTCGCCGAGGGCGGGAAGGCCGCTGGCCCCTGCCGGGCTCGGGGTGGTCCACGTGCCGGAGGCGTCGATGACCGCGCGGGCGAAGACACGCTCCTCACCGCCGTCGGCAGTGGTGAAGTGGACGATGAAGGGCTGGGCTTCGCGGTCGGCGTCGACGACGCGGTCGCGGCCGGTGCGCGACACCCCGGTGACGGTGGCGGTGTAGCGGACGCGGTCACCCAGGACGTCGGCGAGGGGCTGGAGGTACTGCTCGGCCCAGTCCCCGCCGGACGGGTAGGTGGCCGCGTCGGGCTTGGTCCAGCCGGTCGGCGCCAGGAGCTTCTCGGCGGCCGGGTCGGTGACCTCGCCCCAGGTGGAGAACAGCCGCACATGCGACCAGTCACGTACCGCGGCGGCGGCGACCGGACCGGCTTCCAGGACCAGCGGTTCGATGCCGCGCTCGACCAGGTGGGCGGCGGCGGCCAGCCCGGCGGGGCCGGCGCCGATGACGACAACCGGAAGGTCTGCAGTGGTGGTCATGGCGATGTTGTCCTCCGGGACAGGCGGCCAGTGCGACCGCTGTTTCGATTGCTGTCGATGTCTGAAGCTTGGCACTCGGTATCGACGAGTGTCAACATAGACCCATGTCGAATTCAGAAGTTGTGGAGCTGCCGGTCCTGGACGCGGGGACTGTGGTGCCGTGCTGCCCGCCGATCACCGCCGGGGAGCTTTCGCAGGGTGACGCGGAGAAGATGGCCGTGATGTTCAAGGCTCTGTCGGACCCGGTGCGGCTGCGCCTGTTCTCCAAGGTCGCCTCGCATGCGGGCGGCGAGGCGTGTGTGTGCGACATCTCCGACGTCGGAGTCTCTCAGCCGACCGTCTCCCACCACCTGAAGAAGCTGCGCGAGGCCGGCCTCCTGACCTCGGAGCGGCGCGGGACCTGGGTCTACTACCGGGTCGCCCCGTCCGTCGTGGCGGCCATGTCCGCCATGCTCGATCTGCGCTCCTGACCAACGGCCCGCGCCCGCGGGTCAGCCGGTGCAGTCGGGCGGGCAGCAGCGCGCCAGGTACGCCACACCGTCCCGGCGCACCGCCCTGACGCGGACCGGACGGTGAACGGCACGCTCCGGGCCGCGATGCGGGCATGCGTCGCGCACACTCCGGCGCCGCAGCCCTGGCAGACGCCGACGGTGGGGCTGTGCGTTCCCGCGGCGCGGCAGTCGAGGCAGTGCATCAGTCGTCCCTTCCCGGGGTGGTGAGTGCTGCGGGCGTGAACTTCTTGCGCCAGGCGAGCGCGACGTAGACGAGTCCGATCAGGACGGGTACCTCGATGAGCGGGCCGACGACTCCGGACAGGGCCTGGCCGGACGTGACGCCGAAGGTGGCGATGGCGACGGCGATGGCGAGCTCGAAGTTGTTGCCTGCCGCGGTGAACGCCAGAGTCGCGGTGCGGTCGTAGGCGAGTCCGAGGGCCTTGCCGAGCAGGAAGGCACCGAAGAACATGATCGCGAAGTAGACGAGCAGCGGGAGCGCGATCCGGACCACGTCCAGCGGCTGCGAGGTGATCGTCTTCCCCTGCAGGGCGAAGAGGACGACGATCGTGAACAACAGCCCGTACAGCGCCCACGGCCCGATCTTCGGCAGGAACCGTTGCTCGTAGCCTTCGCGGCCCATCTTCTGCTCGCCGATGCGGCGGGTGAGGAAGCCGGCCAGCAGCGGGATGCCGAGGAACACGATCACGTTGAGGGCGATGTGCCACACGGAGACATCCAGGCCCTGGCCGTCGCCGAGGTTCAGCCACCGGGGCAGCAGGTCGAGGTAGAACCAGCCCAGCAGGCCGAACGCGATGACCTGGAACACGCTGTTGAGTGCGACGAGGACGGCGGCGGCCTCGCGGTCGCCGCAGGCGAGGTCGTTCCAGATGATGACCATGGCGATGCAGCGGGCCAGGCCGACGATGATCAGGCCGGTGCGGTACTCGGGCAGGTCCGGCAGGAAGATCCACGCCAGGGCGAACATGACGGCGGGGCCGACGATCCAGTTGATGACCAGCGAGGACACCATCAGCTTCTTGTCGCCGGTGACGGTGTCGAGCCTGTCGTAGCGGACCTTGGCCAGCACCGGGTACATCATCACCAGCAGGCCGAGCGCGATCGGCAGGGAGATCCCGCCGACCTCGATCTTCGCCAGTGCGTCGTTCATCCCGGGGATCAGCCGCCCCAGCCCCAGGCCGACGGCCATGGCGAGCAGGATCCACACGGCGAGATAGCGGTCGAGGGTGGAGAGCTTCTTGACGATCGAGTCGTCTCCGCCTGCGGCCTGGTCGGCAGTGGGGGCCGTCGTGGTGCGCTCGGTGGTCACGGGCAGGCTCGCTTGTTCTCGGCTGCGGTACGCGCGGACTCGGCCAGCGCGGCGAACTGCTCGGAGAGGCCGGCCAGGACCTCGGGACGCAGCTTGTAGTACGTGAAGCGGCCGCACGGCTCCGTCTCCACCACACCGGCCTCGCGCAGCACCCTCAGGTGGTTGGACAGGTTGGTCTGCTTCGCGCCGGTCTCCTCGACCAGGTGCGTCGTGCAGAGCGTCTCGCGGGCCAGCAGGGTCACGATCTGGAGGCGGAGCGGATCGCCCAGCACCCGGATCAAGTCAGGATCGACTGAAGTCAGCATGTGCTGATACTTTCACATCATTGCCTGCTGATGTCAGCGTGGGTTGAAGTCATTGGCGGCTGGTCCCGCCATGCGACGAGAGAGAACGATCACCATGGCCGAGTCTTCCGGCAAGCCGTCCGTCCTGTTCGTCTGCGTCCACAACGCCGGCCGCTCCCAGATGGCCGCCGCCTGGCTGACCCACCTGGCCGGGGACCGCGTCGAGGTCCGCTCCGCCGGGTCCAACCCCGGCGCCGCGGTCAACCCGGCCGCGGTCGAGGCGATGATCGAGGTCGGCATCGACATCTCCGCCGAGACCCCGAAGATCCTCACGATCGACGCCGTCCGCGAGTCCGACGTGTGCATCACCATGGGTTGCGGCGACACCTGCCCCGTCTTTCCCGGCAAGCGCTACCTCGACTGGGAGCTCGACGACCCGGCCGGACAGGGCATCGAAGCCGTCCGCCCCATCCGCGACGAGATCAAGACCCTCGTCGAGGGCCTGATCGCAGAGATCGCCCCGGAGGCCACGGCGTGAGCGGGATACGCAGTGTCGTCATCATCGGCTCCGGCCCCGCCGGCTGCACCGCCGCCCTCTACGCCGCCCGCGCCCAACTGGGGCCCGTGCTGTTCGGCAGCAGCAGCATTTTCGTCGGCGGCTTCCACCGCCCGGAGCAGGCGGAGCAGAGGGAGCGAGCAGCGATTGGCGCGGGGACCGCCCCACGATCGGTGGTCCCCGAGCGCCGGGACGGCCGACCGCTGCCGCCGGAGTGAGCCGGTGGCACGGTTCCCGAAGGGCTACGTCGAGCCCACCGACTCCGCGACGTCCTCACCTACATCAAGACACTGCACGGCCACCAGCGGCACGACCAACTCGTCGCCTTGCGGTCGCCGCTCACCTGGGCCAAGCGAAACGGGCTGATCTTCCGCACCCCCGCCAGCCGGATCAAGGTCGGGCAATACGAGTACGCCGTGTTGCAACCACTGGTAGCGAACTCCGCACGGGCCCTGCTGGAGCAAGCCGCCGAGCAGCCATCGCAGTGAAACCCGCTCGATCTTGTTACCTCCTGGAAGAGATCCTTGGGCATGGAGTTCCTCTGCTACCACCGCGACCGGCCTGCCTCCCTGCCACTGCGCTACGAGCTGGGGGAAGAGCATTGGTCCTACATGGACCAGTACGCGAAGGAGATGATTGCCCGGGGCCCGACTCTCGCCGACGACGGCGACACACCCACCGGAAGCGTGCACATCGTCGACCTGCCCGATCCCGCCGCTGCCCGCGCGTTCGCCTTCGACGAGCCGAACTACCAGGCCGGTGTCTACCGGGACGTGCTGCTGCGACGGTGGCGCAACACGCTGGGGCGCACCATGTGGGACTTCCCCGGCGGCCGGACTGGCGGCAGCCGGTACCTGGTGCTCGGCCTCGGCACGGGACAGGCCGCCGACCTCGCGGTGCCGCCCGACCGGAACGAGCTGATCGCCTACGGGCCGCTGCTGTCCGACAACGGCACCACCTGGCTGGGCACGGCGGCGCTGGTCCGGGCGCCGGACCCGGACACGGCACGCGCCACCCTGACCCCGGACCGGTACGCCGACATCGAGGTGCACAACTGGCAGTTCGGCGGGCGCCCGTCATAGCCAGGACTCCGCACGTCATCAGGAGCTCTTCCAGCTGAGCGGCGGCCTGCCAGGGCTGGACCTCGTGGAAGGCGTCGTGGGTCAGCGGGATCTCGCCGAGGCCGAGTCGGCACATCAGCTGCGAGGCGTTTCCCGGCTGGTCGCGGCGCATTTCCCACGGTCCTGATCGCATTCCGGGCAGGTGCCCCGTGTGCGGACGGCGCGGTCGTAGCAGGTCCGGCAGACGTATCCGTCCGGCCAGGTGCTGGCCTTGTGCCGGCGGTGGCCGCAGAAGCCCATAGGGGCACCCCCCGTCCGCCGCTCCGGCGGCCCCGCCGGAGCCGACGTGACCTGGGGGAACACCAAGTCGCGGACACCGAGCGCGAGTTCGGGTCCGCATGCGCACCGCGGCTGGCCCGTGTCCGCGTCTGCCGCGCCCGCGGGCCGCGGCGGGACACGGACTTGAACACACCCCTTGTCCCGCCGCCCGTCGGCACCGAAGAATGCGCACGTCAACCATCGGCCACAGACGTCACACCCGGCGTCGGCAAGGGGGCTCCACCCAATGTCACCTGCAGCACCGATGACACACACGACACGTCGCTCACCGAGGATCGGCAAGGCGCTCACCGGCGCGGCGTTCGCGCTCGCCCTGGTCGGCGCGGGCGCGGCACCCGCCGTCGCCCAGACCGCGGGCGGGGACGCCGGCACCCGCGCGAGACCGAACGACGCGCCCGTCACGTTCGCCGGCACCGTCGCGCTCAGCAACTGTTCCGGCTCCGTCGTGCGCACCCCGCAGTCACAGCCCGACGACCCCGCCCTCGTGCTGTCCAACGGACACTGCATAGAGAGCGGCTTCCCGAAGGCCGGCCAGGTCATCGTGGACCAGCCGTCCACCCGCACGTTCAAGCTCCTCGACGAGGACGCCGGGGTGCTCGGCACGCTCCAGGCCGACCAGATCTCGTACGCGACGATGACCGACACCGACATCTCGCTGTACCGGACGACCACCACCTACGCCGAGATCGAGAGCAAGTACCACATACGGCCGTTGCTGCTCGACCCGCGCCACCCGCGCAAGAACACCGAGATCACCGTGACGTCGGGGTACTGGAAGAAGCAGTACAAGTGCTCCATCGACGGGTTCGTGGACCAGCTCAAGGAGTACTGGTGGACCTGGAAGGACTCGGTGCGCTACACGCCCGCGTGCCAGACCATCGGTGGCACCTCCGGCTCCCCGGTGATCGACGACCACACTGGACGCGTGGTCGCCGTCAACAACACCGGTAACGAGGACGGCGAGCAGTGCACGCTCAACAACCCCTGCGAGGTCGACCGCAAGGGGCGCATCACCGTCCGCCAGGACACTCACTACGCGCAGGAGACCTACGGGATTGTGCCGTGCGTCGTCGACGGCAGCAAGCTCGACCTGGGCCGCAAGGGATGTGAACTCCCCAAGCCCCAGGCCTAGTCCGCAGAGGGCGTACGCCGTACGGACCGGCTCGCGAACTAGTCCGTGCGGCAGCCGTCCTCGATGACGAACCGCCCGTCGATCAGCACGTGCGGGATGTCCACCGGCAGGGTGCGCGGCGCCTCGAACGTCGAGCCCGCCGCCACCGTGTCCGGGTCGAAGAGCACCGGGTCGGCGCGGTAGCCCTCGCGGACGAGCACCGCGTCCACGATCGAGCCCTTCGGCGCCCGCCGGTACTTCGGCGGATCGTCGCTGGCCACGGCCCACCGCACAGTGTTCCGGGCGATCCCCGGATGCCGCGCGATCCCCTTGGTCGACATTCCCTCCGCACGGTGGAGACGCCGGATCTCAGCCCAGTCCTCCACACCGATCACCTCTTCCACCTGACTCCCATGGAGCCAGACTGATCACTTGATTGATCACGGAAGGGGTCACTTTTCATCGACCGATAGGGGGTCACGGTTCAAAGCACGCCGACACGCTGCCCCGGCCGTAGCCGACCGGGGCTTCCACGCGTTCAAGCCCATGCTGCAGTCGGCCTCTGGCAGCTTCTCCCCACGTGTGGTGGCCGGCGAATACCTTCACGGGACGGAGCGCGGCAACAACCTGGAACTCGAAGCACCTCTGCGCAAGCATGTCGCCCAGTTGCTCGACCGATCCGCCCTGTCCGTCTGCCGGAGACAGGCGGACAGGGCCGGCGATGGCGCTGTGCCGTAGGACAGGCGCCGTCCTCGACGCAGGCCAGGAGACGCTGCCTCTGTGCTGCCCGCACTGCATCACTTCCGCAGCCGAAAAATTGGGAGTCCAGGCGTGACCGACAAGTCCGATCAGCAGAACAGGTCCTTCCTGTACGTCGTCGTGTGCGCATCCGGCATCGCGGCCGACGTGGGCGAGCTCATCACCGCAGCACAGGAGCAGAACTGGGACGTCGGCGTCATCGCGACCCCGCAGGGGCTGGGTTTCATCGACACCGACGCAATCGTGGCCCAGACCGGCTACCCGATCCGCTCCGCCTGGCGCAGTCCTGGCGACCCCCGGCCGCTCCCTCCGGCGGACGCGATCGCGGTTGCCCCGGCCACCTTCAACACCATCAACAAATGGGCGGCCGGAATCTCCGACACCCTGGCCCTGGGCATCCTCTGCGAGGCATACGGGTTCGGAATCCCCACGGCCGCACTCCCGTACCTGAATTCCGCCCAGGCCGCCCACCCCGCCTACCGGGAGAGCCTGGACCGCTTGCAGGAGATGGGCGTCCTCATCGGCTCGCACGAACCTCATCGCCCGAAGGCCGTCGGCGGGGCAGACCGGTTTCGTTGGGAGGAGGCGTTGGACCTGCTCGGGCCAGCGGTGCCCGGCCGGGGGTGATCACCGCCGACGGACTGGTCGGCTGCGCTGATGTCCGAAGTTGGCTGCACTCGCTGACGACGGATCATGCTGGGGTCAGCCAGCGTGCTGGCTGACCTGGCTTCGTTCACTTCTAGCGGCAGCGTTTGTCCATCGGTTCGGGTGTCATCACCGGACCCCGGTGGCCGCGGATGTTCACGAGAAGGGGCGTCACCCGTCAGGACTGACTAGGTGTCCTCGAAGCTGAAAACTCGCTGTCGTCCGGGCACGACGCTGTGCCAGGATCCGGTGCATGCCAGTTCGATACCCGCGCCCCCTGCGTCCCGGTGACCGTGTCGGTGTTTCCGCTCCGTCGAGCGGAGTCGGGAAGGAACTGCGTGAGCGGCTGAATGTCGCGGTCCGTGACGTGCAGGCGCGCGGGTACGAGGTCGTCGTCGGGCAGTGTATGGACGGCTCCGGACACGTCAGCGCCTCGGCCGCCGACCGCGCAAGCGAACTGATGTCGATGCTGACTGATCCCACCATCAGGGCCGTCGTGCCGCCATGGGGCGGAGAGACCGCGATCGACCTGATCCCGCTGCTCGACTGGGACCGGCTGCGCGAGGCGGAGCCGACCTGGCTCGTCGGGTTCTCCGACATCTCGACCCTCATCACACCGCTGACACTGCTCACCGGCACGGCAACTCTCCACGGCAACAACCTCATGGACACGCCCTACCGCGTGCCCGAAGGACTGCTTTCGTGGCTCGACATCGTCGCCGCGCCCGCGGGCCACCGGTTCACACAGACCCCGCCTGGCCGCCACCGGGCCACGGGCTTCGACGACTTCGCTGCCTTCCCCGAGATACGCGAGTACACGCTCGATTCGCAGGGCACCTGGACCCGGCTCGATGACGGTGGCGACGTGGAGGCTGAGGGCAGGCTGATCGGCGGCTGCATCGAGACGCTGTGCAATCTCGCGGGAACGCCCTACCTCGATGTCACGACCTTCGCCCGCAACGAGTCCCCGGAGGGGCTCCTCGTTTACGTAGAGGCAGCCGAACAGGACGCCTTCACCATCTGCCGAAACCTGCACGGCATGAGGCTCGCCGGATTCTTCGACCGCGCGAACGCGATTCTCGTCGGCCGGACCAGCGCACCGGACCACAGCTCTCTCAGCCAGCACGAAGCCGTTCTGGATGCTCTCGGCTCCCTGAACGTGCCGATCATCGCTGACATCGAGTGCGGCCACGTCCCGCCTTACATGCCGATCGTCAACGGAGCCTACGGCCACATCGTCCACTCACCGAGTCGGCGCGAGTTGACGCAGACGTTGGACTGACGTGCCAGCCAGGCGCCCGGCGCTCAGGGAAGTGCGACAAATTTCGTGAACATCACGCAGACGTGGATCTGGGTGACACCCAAACCCGCGTACAACCGCACTCCACGATTCGCGGATAAAACCAGCTGACTCCTCTCTCGTCAGGCCTTGGCCACCGGTTCCTGGAGCTCGGTCACCCGCTCGTCGTTGTCGGGGCACTCCAGGTTGACCTCCCGCGGGTAGCCGGTCGAGCGGTAGCCATTGGCGTCGATCCAGCGGCCCAGGGTCTGGATGGTGGGTAGGACGGTCCCCACCGAGCCGCGGTGCACGATGGTCGCCGCCTGCTCGACGGGCGGCAGGGCCACGATCCGCAGGCCGTCATCCTCCCTGAGGGGAACGGAGACCTCGACGCCCGCGTGGATGAGGACCCCGCCGTCCGGAGCGTCCTCGTAGTAGGCGATACCGGGCCCGGAGGGAGCGATGCCCGCCGCCTCCAGACGCCGGAACAGCTCGTCGCACAGCGGCTGGATGACCGGCCCGATGGTGTCGAAGTCCGGTGCCACACCGGTAAGTTCGGCCACTCGAACGCTCAGCAGGCTTTTCAGTACAACGTCGTTGCTGGGCATCTGCCTCTCGCTCTCGATCGAGCGGAGCCTCGCCTCGACCTGGACCAGATGGGCAGCCGCAGCCGTCATTGCAGCCTCCAGTTCGGCTCGTCGCAGCCGGAGCATGGCGCGCAGTTCTTCGGTTGTGACCTTTCGTCCAGGAT
This sequence comes from Streptomyces sp. NBC_00846, assembly GCF_045207325.1. Lineage (NCBI taxonomy): Bacteria > Bacillati > Actinomycetota > Actinomycetes > Kitasatosporales > Streptomycetaceae > Streptomyces > Streptomyces sp. NBC_00846. Next base: position 106,959 of record NZ_CP108848.1, read on the forward strand.
CTCCTGGACCTGCTGGAGGGTGAAGCCGAGGTCCTTGAGGGCGATGGCGCGGTTGAGGCGGGCCAGCTGGGCGGCCGTGTAGTAGCGGTCCGGTGGCAGGGTCGACGTAGGCCGTGCAACCGGCGGGCCGCCTCGCTCCCCTCCCGCGCGACCGTGGAAGAGATCGGTTCCAGCCGCGCGATCCGCCGCACCACCGACCCCCGCGACGGAACCCGCAGCCCACCAAGGCGGCACTGGCGTGCGATCTCCCGGTGAACGGCCGCCATACTCCGGCGCTGCCGCGTCAGGTACCGCTTACGCAGCACCTCCGCAACGATCGCCTCGACCTCATCCGGCAGCCGCCCTCACCTCGGCCTGCCGTACCGCGGCATCCCACACACCGGCCGGAGCGGTCAGCACCCCACGCTCGGCCACCGGTCCCTCCGCCACCCGGCCCCCTCCGCAACGCGCACACGACTACGGCCAACTTGACCGTAGTGCAGGCGACTTCGTGACGCGGGAGAGTTCAGTTCCCTGCACTGCGCGCGAAACCCCAGCTCATCCGCGCACGCGAGTACGAACATTCACAGCCGACCGCTTCCGATCTCGCTCCGGGCAAGGGTCGTTTATGAGAGTGGCTGACCTTGCCAGCGTAAGGTCGGCGCCGTACGTGAAATTGCCGAAGCCCGGGTTCGGGCACCGAGGAGCCGTCGATGCTGGACCAGGATTTGCTGCGCCCCGCGCGCCTGGCTGATTACGGGACCGTGAGCACTCAGCTCTCCTTGCTGAGCGACCACCGACTCGGGGAGGTAGTGGCAGCCGCTACCCCGCTCGGGTCGGGCATCGGCGGCAGGTCGGCAGAGCTGGACATCAACGGAACGCGCGTCTTCGTCAAGCGGATCCCCTTGACGGAAACCGAATTGCGCCCGGAGAACGCGCGGTCGACGGCGAATGTCTTCGAACTGCCGATGTTCTACCAGTACGGGGTGGGCTCGGCCGGGTTCGGTGCCTGGCGGGAGCTTGCCGTGCACACCATGACCACCAACTGGGTTCTCGGCGACGAGTACGCGGGATTCCCCCTGATGTACCACTGGCGGGTTCTGCCTGACTCCCCTCCCGAAGGATTCACCGACGAGTTCGGGGGCCTGGAGGGGGCCGTCGCGCACTGGGAGGGATCACCCGCCGTTCGTGACCGGCTGGAGGCCATCGGCCAGTCCTCGTGCAGCCTGGTGCTCTTCCTGGAGCACGTGCCGCACACACTCGCCGGATGGCTGGCCGACCACCGCAAAACCGCCGTGCCGGAAGGCGGGGACGGCTCGCTCTTCCGCTGGGTGGAGGAAGCTCTGGCGAGCGGAGCTGCCTTCATGAGTTCTCGCGGACTTGTCCACTTCGATGCTCACTTTGCCAACATCCTGACCGATGGCCGCCAGCTCTACTTCGCTGACTTCGGACTTGCCCTGAGCTCCCGCTTCGACCTTTCGGCGGACGAGTCCAACTTCCTCTCGGACCACTTCGCGTACGACCACTGCTACACCGCGAGCCACCTGCTCCAATACCAATTGCTCGACGGCGTGCGCGGTGACACGGAACGCGAAGTCTTCCTGCACGACTGGATCGCAGGCCGGCGACCTGGCGACATCCCGCCCGAGATCACGGCCATCATCGACCGGCACGCACGCCCTACCGTCGTCCTGCACTCCTTCTTCCGCCGTCTGCTCACCGAGAGCAAGCAGACGCCGTTCCCGGTCGCGGAGATCGAGCGGCAGTTGGGCGCTGGCGCCGCAACCCCGAGCTGATCCACGCCCTCGCCTCGGCTGTCCGGCAGTACGGTATCGGCCGCCACGGCCGCTGCCTACCGACGAGCCTCTCGGTGCACCTTCCCGGGCTCTACGACTATCCGGCAGTAGCTCGGGTCACCTTGTAGCTGAGGCCTCGCTCTGCGGACTGCGTGGGCCAGGCACTGTCACCGCAGCCGCAAGCTCCAGGTCCAGGCGGCTGTTCATGCCCAGCTCGAACCGGCCGTACGGATTCACATGGGTCCAGAACAGCGGCGACAGCGCCCGGCGGTCCGCGGCGGTGAGCTTGTCGGCCCACTTCGGATCGGCTAGGACCTCCTGCATCAGCAGCGTGTTGACGTGCACCAGCGCGGACTGGAGCAGGTGCAGCGCGAGCATGCTGACCTCCTGGGACTCCTTGTCCGCACCGGCCAGGTCGCCGTCCTTGCCGTGGAAGAGATCCTTGTTCGCGGAGTTCCAGTTCTCCACCACCTGCAAACCTTCGTAGATCTCCTTGCGCATCTCGACGTCGGCGAGGTAGTCGCAGATTCCGTGGAATCCGATGTGTCAACATCATGCCCATTTGGGCAGTTTCATCGTCCACTCTCGCTGCTCGGCGGTGTCCGGGACGGCGAGCCCGCGAGCTCGTTCGATCTGGTGCCAGGAGGTTTCGGGATCGACGCCGTTGAGGATGAGGAGTGCGGAGGCGAGGAGCGATGAGCGTCCGATGCCGGCTCGGCAGTGGGTGACGACGTGTGCGCCTTCGTGTAGCTGTTTGGCGAGTCTGTGCAGGGTGGGCAGGATCGTGGTGAGGTCGGGGACGGTGAGGTCGGGGATGGGTATGGCGACGAACTGCAGCCCGGCTGCTGCGGCTGTCCGGGGTTCGTCTGCGAGGCCGAGTTCGTCGAGTTCGGGTCCGGTGAGCGCGCAGACCAGGATGTCGACGCCGCAGTTCTTCAGCGCGGTCATCTCGTCTTCGAGCCAGTCATTGCAACGGGGTCTGGCCATGGTGCTCAGTCGTCCCGGGCCTGGGAAGTCGATGGTGAAGAGGGTGGGTCGCATGTCAGCAGCACTTTCGGTCGGTGGTGTCAGGTGGTGATCGGACGGTCAGTGGCAGGGGTCGGCCGGGTTCGGCGCGGAGCTCGTTCGGGGTCGGGCCGGCTGGGGTGGCCACCTCGGCGAGGCGCCCGAGAAGGCGGTCAAGGGCGCTCTGGCCGTCGTCGACGGCGGCGCGTTCCTCTTCGGTGAGCGGAATGCTCACGAGCATGCGCTGCAAGTTGGCCTCGCCTTCGACGAGTTGGGATCTCGTCGATTCCTTGGGGGTGTAGAAGTCGCAGCGGGCGCAGGCCATCCGGTGCTGGCACTGTTCGAAGATCGAGTAGGAGCACAGCCCGTGACCGAGATCGTAGTACTGCCATGGTTCACCGGCAGTCGCGGCCCCGGAGGTGATGGCGTCGCGGTCGAGAAGGACCTCGACCGTGCGGACGTTGCGGGCGAAGTAGCCAGGCCTCGACGTATGCCTTCGTGAGGGTGTCGGGGGTGATCTTGGCGTAGTGCTGGGTGGACTCCGGCCTCCGGTGACCGAGCCAGGCTTGCAGCTCGAAGACCGTCATCGGCTCCTTGGCGTTGTAGAGCTGGCTGGCGATCGTGGAGCGGGTCCGGTGGCTGGTGATGTTGCCCCGGACATCGGCGGTCGGGACGCCGGCCTTTCGGCAGAGCGAGGGGATGACCGCGGTGTTGATGTAGGTCTTCGCGAGGCGTTTCGCCCGGTGCGCGAACAAGAAGTCCACCTGCTTACCGGTCTTGCGGTCCAGCATCTTCGGCTGCTGCGGCCGGAGTTCCTGCCATGCCCCGATCGCCTTGCCCAGCAGAGGGTCAACGGGCTTGGTGAACGAGGTGCCGGTCTTGTGGGTGGGGACGTCCAGCAGGCAGGCGGCGTCCCGCGCCAGCACCTCGTCGAGCTCGGAGAGGTCGAAGGCATCGACCTCACGTTCACCTTCCTCCGCGCCAAGCGCGAGGAATCCCAACGTCGGACACGACGGCCGACCGCCGACCTGGGAATCCCCCCCCGTGCTCGGTGGTGCGGTCAGGTTTGATGGTGCTGTCTACCAGTCACGCGAGGGCTTGTTGGCGGCGGCAAGGAACACGTCGATGAGGTGCTTGGGCATGCTGTAGCCGACAACCCTGCCGAACCCGGGCCCCTGGGCCTCGATCGGAGGCTGCATGCCGTCGGGCCAGTCGCCTACGCGCGCGCCCCGGTCGAGAGTTCGTTTGAGCGAGGCGCTGTGCCCTCTCAGGCTGCTGTCCTCGCCGTCGCGCAGGTCGTCGGCGTCGACGTATCCGCCGCGAATGGCGGCCTCTTTGACGATCCGGCGCGCGCGAGCCGGCAGGGCCAGGTAGTACCGCTCGGCGCGCTCGGCGGTCCAGGTGGTGTCGGTCTCGACGTGGGCGGCATGTTCGGCGAGGAGAGCCAGCAGCCGGTCCTGGAAGTCGCCGGTGGGTTCGTCGATGGTGACAGTGATCTTCATGGGCCCTCCCGTTGCAACAGACGTGGATTAATGCCTGTATAACGAGACTACGGGAGGACTCCTCGTTTGTCAGGCGTTAACTCAGGTTCATTACCCCGAGGTTGAGGCAATCGAGCCGGGGCAGTGGCCGACCCGCGTACCGTGGGACCGTGAGGACATGGGCTTCACAGGTGGGATCCGCCTCATCGACGCGTCGGCGCATGCAGTGCAAGGACATCCCCGACTCCGTGTTCCTCGGCACGGTCAAGCGCAGCCCGGAGGTCAATACCGGTCACTGGCAAGTGAGTTGGGGCGTCCAGGGGGGAACTTGAAGCGACCATCGGTCCCGTTCCGTACACGCTGTTCCTCGCGAAGGCGCGCCGCCTGTGTGACCAGAAGCTGCTGGGCGGTTGCCCGTGCGGCTGCCGCGGCGACTACCACCCGCGGGACGAGGGCCTGGACCGTGAGCTGTGCTGTCGGGCCTGATGCGGTTTCGCTTAAAACAGCTCCTGGCGAAGAATCGAACAATTCGAACGCTTTCCATAACTGCCCTTATGTAAAGGGATTCGATAGCCTGTCAGTAACACTCGCAGGGAACAGGAACCACATGAGCAACCTGCCGGCCATTCCGGACGCCGACGAGATCGTCACCGCGGAACTCATCGACACCGGCCCCGCGCTCCCTGCAGTCGTCGAAGACATCAACCACCGCCTCACCCCGGCCGCCGAGCGTGCCCTGGCCAACAGTGGCCGCGCCAACACCCGCGAGACCTACGAGGCCCGTTTCAAGGCGTTCTCCAACTGGTGCCTCAAGGAGGGCCGGACGCCGGGGCCGCCAACTACTGCGGCGAACCTCACGTCCTACGTGACCGAGCTGGTGGAACGGGACATCGACCCGGGCACCATCCGACTGACCGTCGCCGCAATCCGGCACATGAATGCCCGGGCCGGATTCGAGCAGCACCCCGACCAGGCGCCGGCCTTGAAGGTGTACCAGGACCATCGGCACGCCTGGCAGGCATCCGGCCGCGGGCAGCGGTCCTCCGCGCCAGTCGACTTGGAACGCCTGCGGCAGATGCTCGATGCCTGCCGGGCCGAGACCTCGGACGGCCGCCGCGACCGGGTACTGCTGCTGCTCGGTTACTACATGCGAGCCCGCGCGTCGGAGTTGTCGAGGCTGCGGATCGGTGACCTGGACTTCGTCTCGTCCGACCTGCTGGTGGCCATCAAGCGGGTCAGCAAGAACGACAAGAGCGACACCGGCCGTGAGTACGAGATCGACGACCCCGCATGTCTGGCCGCCGTGCGGACCTGGCTGGACGACCTCAATGGGCATGGCCAGGGCGGACGGCATCTGCCACTGCTGCGCGGGATCGACCAGTGGGGAAACCTTCAGCCGCCCAGCCCAAAGGGGTGGGGCCTGTCGCGGCAGTCAGTCAACGCCATCGTCAAACGCGTCGCACGGGAGGCGAGCCTGGACGTGGCCGATGACGTCACTGCACACGGTCTGCGTGCCGGCGTGCCCACCGACCTCGGCGCGCAGGGCTATTCGGCTGGGGAGATCAAGGAGATCACCGGTGACTGGTCGGGAACGGACATGGTGGAGAAGTACCGCAAGATCGGGCGGCGCCGGGCGGGGAAGCGCTCGGACGACGGGCGCCGCGCAGACGCTCTGAGCATGCTGCGCGTCGACAGCACCAACGAGGGCGACCAGTAGTGGCGATCATCAATACCGCGCCGGTCACGGGCACGCTGTACACGCTGACCGACCCACGTACCGGACGGGTCCGGTACGTGGGCCAGACCACTGGCTTTATCGAGCAGTAGTGGGTTCTGGCACATATCTTGGTTGCGCCGTGAGGCGCTGTTGGTTCGAGTGGAGGTGGAAGACCTGCACCAACCCGCTGTCGCAGCAGGTGGGTTGAAGCTGAGGGCAGCCTGATCCGGGTGATGCCGGGGAGGGTGAGAGCGGCCCTGACAAAGCCGGGACGTGTCCAGTACTGCCAGATGGGGCGGGTCCGGCAAGCGTGATGGAGAGGAGTACGCGAGGAACCGGCGTTTTACGTCTCTTAAAGTGCCTGCGGCGTACTCGTGGCGATGCCGCAGGGACACAGTCGGCAGGCCGACTGGGCTGAGCGCATCGACCGCTGATCGGTCCGGGACGGGGCGGAGCCGCCGTAGTACTCCGAGGCCGGGAGAGCCGGTCACTTGGGGAAGGGCGGCAGCGGTATCGAGAAGGGAAGGATGCTGCAATGCCGGAAGACGCCCCGCCGAATGGCGGAGCTCCGGGTCCTCGGGCCCGGGTACTGGAGATGCAGACCAAGCTTCACCGTTGGACGGTGGCCGATCCCGGCCGCCGGTTCGATGACCTGTTCAACCTCGTGCACGACCCGGCGACGCTGTTGGTGGCGTTCGACCGGGTCGCGGGCAACCGGGGAGCCCGGACTCCCGGCGTCGACGGCCTGACCGCCACCGACGTCGAGGAATCCATCTGGCTTTGTTCGCGAGAACCGGTCTCGCGAACAAAGCCACCGAGCGCTGTTCGGCGGCTTCGGCGAGGGTGCGGTACAGCGTGGGCAGGCTGGGGTGCTTGCCCTTGTGCTTGCCCCGGGTGATGACCGTCTTCTGCTGGATCTCCTTCATGGGGGTGCCCTTGGCGCGCACGGTGAGGGCGTACTCGATCTGGTCGGCATCGAGGGAGGGTGGCCGGCCGCCGGTGCGGCCGCGTTTGCGGGCGGACTCCTGGCCTTCCAGCGTCTTCTCCCGGGTGTAGGTGCGTTCGGCGCCGGAGAGGGCGGCGAGAACGCCGAAGAGGATGGCGCCCTGGCCATGCCGGTCGCCGGGGTCGTACAGGCCGGTGATGGGGCCGCTCAGGAACTCCAGGGCGATGCCGGCCTTGCGCAGGTCCTCGACGGTGACGAGAAGGTCGGTGCCGCGGCCGAGACGGCGGAACTCGTGGACGGTCAGGACGACCTGGACTTCTGGGTGCAGCCGTTTGAAGCGGCAGGCCATCGCGACGGCCTTCTCGTACTCGGGCCAGACCTTGACGCGGGTGGAGATCTTCTCGTGGAACACCTCGAAGCAGACAGGCTCCAGCGCGTCGAGCTGGGACTGGAGTTCTTGAGTAGCGGTACTGCAGCGGGCGTAGCCGATGCGGACCGCAGTGATCCCCGCCGCCAGCGGCGCGGGCTCGGTGGGCTCGGCCCCGTCGGGTTCGGGGCCGAGCGCCCAGCGCTTGCCGGGGCCTCGGTCGGGCGGGGTGAGGACGTGGAGTTCCTCGGCGACGTGGGGCACGAGCTGGAGGCGGCGGGTGTGGTACTTCACCGCTGTCTTCCCGGTACCGGTGCGGCACGCTGACCCGGCCGGGACGTCACAGGTCGGGCAGGGGTGGCGCTCGATGGCGGCGGGGGCGTCGAACTCCTCGTCAGTCATGCCTCGAAAGCTACCGGTGCAAGGAGGTTCCAAGAAAGCATTCCAAGAACCCCCCGTTTATGAGAATCACGGTGCGCGGCAAGCGTTGGTTGGGGTGGGTGCCCGTGTCATATCGCCATCGATCGGGGCGCTGGGGCGCCTCCGTCGTGACCATCTCCGTAGGTGCGCCAGGCCGTCGCCATGGCCAGCGGTCGGGCGAATTTTCAGTGGCCAGAGAGCAACATGATGAGTTGAGACATCTATCCCGTTGTGCGAATCGGCATTTTATGACCTCTTCCAGAGGTCAGTACGGTCGGATTCATGGAGTGGAATTTTCCGACGGCAGAAGAACTCGTGGCCGCCTTGCGTGCCGGTGAAGTGACATCGGTGGAGCTGACCGACGAGGCAATCGCTCGTATCGAGCGGGACGACAAGGTGATCAACGCGATCTGCGTGCCGGACTTCGACCGTGCGCGGGCCGCCGCGCGCCGTGCCGACCAGGCGCGCGCCCGCGGCGAGGACCGGCCGCTGCTGGGTATTCCGGTGACGGTCAAGGAGTCCTACAACATCGCCGGGCTGCCCACGACCTGGGGCATGCCGCCGCAGGCGAACTTTATGCCGACCCAGGACGCGGTCCAGGTGTCGCGGCTCAAGGCCGCGGGCGCGGTGGTGCTCGGTAAGACCAATGTGCCGGTGGGGCTGCAAGATATCCAGAGCTTCAACGAGATCTACGGCACCACCAACAACCCGTGGGATCACGGTCGCACGTCGGGTGGGTCCTCGGGCGGATCAGCGGCGGCCCTGGCATCCGGGTTCGGCGCGCTGTCCATCGGCTCCGACCTCGCCGGCTCGTTGCGCACCCCCGCGCATTTCTGCGGCATCTACGCGCACAAGCCGACACTCGGACTGGCGGCAACCCGCGGCATGGTCGCGCCGCCGACACCGCCATTGCCGGTCGACCTCGACCTCGCCGTCGTCGGTCCGATGGCGCGCACCGCCCGCGACCTCACGCTCCTGCTCGACGTCATGGCCGGACCGGACCCGCTGACGCACGGTGTGGCGTACGACGTGACGCTGCCGCCCGCGCGCCACGAGCGGCTCGGCGACTTCCGGGTCTTGGTGCTCGAGGAGCATCCGCTCATTCCGACCGGGTCCGCCGTGCGGGCGGGCGTGAACCGGGTGGTCGACGCGCTTGCCGACGGTGGCGCCCGCGTCGAACGGCACACTCCGCTGCTGCCCGATCTGACCGAAGCCGCCATGCTTTACAGGCAGTTGCTGTTTTCGGGCTCTGTCGCACGTTTTCCCGTCGACTCCTACGAGCAGCTGCGGACCCGCGCCGCCGAACTGAGCGCAGACGACCAGAGTCTGGATGCGGCGCTGCTGCGCGGGATGGTCTTGAGCCACAGCGACTGGATCGAGGCGAACAGCCGTCGCGAGCTCCACCGTCACGGCTGGCGGCAGCTCTTCGCCGAGTTCGATGCCGTGGTGTGTCCCATCACGCCGACTCCCGCGTTCCCGCACGACCACAACCCCAATCCGCTGGAACGCCGGATCGACATCGACGGCGTCGAGTACCCGTACTTCGACCAGCTCGTCTGGGCCGGTCTGGCCGCCATGCCCGGCCTACCCGCCACCGCCATACCAGCGGGCCAGTCCCCCGAGGGCCTGCCGGTGGGAGTGCAGCTCATCGGCCCGATGTTCGAGGACCGCACCCCGCTGCGGCTGGCCGAACTACTCGAGCACAAGATCGGCGGCTTCCAGCCGCCGAAGTAGGGCGTACTACCGGGTGTCCGTCCGAGGATGAGGTGCGGATGACAAACGAAGGCCGGGGCCTGGCCCTGACCCTCGCGGCCTGGCACGCGGGACCGGCCATGCCGGCCGGCTGTCCAGTCGCCTCGACAGCCGGATCGTGTTCGCATCAGACGCGAAGCCTTCGCGCCAGCCTGGGACCGGCCAGTCCTGTTTACAGCCGCAGGGTGGCGTGGTGGCGCCTGCTCCTTCGACGGCTCCTGCCCGAGACGTGAGCGACAGGGTATTTCCGGCTTCACCGCGGGGGCCGGGGACACCATCAGCGAGGCAGGGTGACGAGCCCCATCTCATAGGCGGTGATAACGAGCTGGACCCGGTCCCGGGCGCCCAGTTTGGTGAGCAGGCGTGACACGTGCGACTTGGCGGTGGCCACCGTGATGAAGAGGTCCTCGGCGATCTCGGTGTTCGACCGGCCGCGTCCGATCAGGGTCAGCACTTCCCGTTCCCGCTCGGTGATGCCCTCGACCGGCCGTGGGGAGCGCTCCGGGGCTGGTGCGGGGCGCCCGATGAAGTCGGCGATCAGACGGCGCGTCACACCCGGCGCGATCAGTGCGTCGCCGGCGGCGACCACGCGGATCGCCGCGAGGATGTCGTCCAGCGCCATGTCCTTGACCAGGAAACCGCTCGCGCCGGCACGGAGGGCACCGTAGATGTGGTCGTCCTCGTCGAAGGTGGTCAGGACG